>JAWLGJ010000015.1:6445-64087 GCA_041685145.1 Magnetospirillaceae bacterium
GACGGGACCAAGGGCCGGGTGAGGATTTCCCCTCACCCGGCCCGCCCGGCCGCTCGCTCAATTCCCCACCCGCTCCAGCACCGCCACGAAAAAGCCGTCGGTGCCATGTCGCGCCGGCGTCAGACGCAGCATGTCATCCGTGGCCGGTGCGCCCGCCCAGGCAGCGCGCGCGGGCAGGACGACGAAATCGGGACGGCGCGCCAGCATCTCGCCCACCTGCGCTTCGTTTTCGGCCGCCAGCAAGGAACAGGTGGCATAGACGAGCCGGCCGCCAGGGCGCACCAGCGCCGCCGCCTCGTCGAGGACGGCCTGCTGGGTGCGGCGCAGGGACTCCAGGTCGTCGGGCCGCAGGCGCCATTTGGCGTCGGGATTGCGCCGCCAGGTGCCGGTGCCGCTGCAAGGGGCGTCGACGAGCACGCGGTCGAAGCCGCCGGCATGGCGCTTGAGGTAACGCCGCCCTTCGACGTCGAGGGGCATCAGCCGCGCGTTGTGGACCCCCGCCCGGCGCAGCCGCGCGCCGGCCCGGCGCAGACGTCCCGCCGCCGTGTCGACGGCCACCAGCCGGCCGCGGTTGGCCATGCCCGCCGCCAGCGCCAGCGTCTTGCCACCGGCTCCGGCGCAATAATCCAGCACCGCCTGGCCGGGCCGAACGTCCGCCAACAGGGCAACCATCTGCGAGCCCTCGTCCTGTACCTCGACGAGGCCGTCCCGGAACGCCGCCAGCGCCGCCAGGTTTATCCGCCGCTCGATCCGCAGCCCCCACGGCGACAGTGGCGTGGGCTCGGCCCGCACCCCTTCCGCCGCCAGGGCGGCCCGCGCCGTCTCGCGGTCGGCCTTCAGAAGGTTCGCCCGCAGGTCCAGGGGCGCTTCCGCCGCCATCGCCGCCATTTCCGCGCCCAGGCCGTCGCCCAGCGATTCGCATAGCGCCGGTTCCAGCCACGCGGGGTACTCCCCGCGCACCCACGCCGGCATGGCGGGATCGTCAAGAGCGGCCGCGGCCATGCCCGTCATCGCCCGCGCCTCGGCGGCCGTCGGCGGTGCCGGCCCGTGCCGCGAGCCGTCGAACAGCGCCGCCGGCGCTTCCCCGTCGAGGGCACGCTCCGCCATCGCCCAGCGCCGGGCCGTCGGCTCCAGCCCCGCCCGCCGCAGATGCCAGTCCAGCCGCGCCCGCCGGCGCAGGATGCCGTAGACCGTCGCCAGAAGGGCGCGGCGGTCCTTGGCGCCGATGTAGCGCCGGGCGCGGAGATAGGCGGCGACGACGGCATCGGCGGGCCGGTCGGCGGCCTCGATCTGCTCCAGCAGTTCGATGGCGGCCTGGATGCGGGCGGCGGGAGTCACGGCCTAGAACTGAACCTCGGCGCCGCCGGTGCGGCCGCGCAGGGTCTGCAAGGCGATGGCGCACATATGCTCCTGGCCATCACGGCGGACATAGACCTTGATCTCGGTGGTGATCAGCGTCTTGCCGGCGCGCAGCACCTCGCCCCTGGCGATAAGCTCCTCGCCCAGCCCCGGCGCCAGGATCGACAGCTTGTATTCGGCGGTCAGCACGCTGGAGTTCGGCGGCATCAGCGAGAAGCCCGCGAAACCGCCGGCCACGTCGGCCAGGGCCCCGATGACGCCGCCGTGAAAGAACCCGTGGTTCTGGCCGACGCCCTCGTGAAAGGGCAGGCGCAGCTCCACCCGCCCCGGCGCCACCGCGCCCACCCGCGCGCCGATGAAGCCCATGAAGGGCTGACGGTCGAAGGCCGCGCGCACGGCCGTATCGTAGTCGGGATTGGCTGCGTCCATGCGCTTCTCCGTCTCGAAACCTACAGAACGATCCAGCTTGCAAGCCCCAGGAAGGCGAAGAAGCCGATCACGTCGGTTATCGTGGTCAGGAAGACGCTGGAGGCGATGGCCGGGTCGATCCCCAGGCGCTCCAGCGCCACCGGCAGCATGGCGCCGGCGAAGCCCGCCACCACCAGATTGACCACCATCGCCATGCCGATCACGACCCCAATGATCGGCTGGCCGAACCATACCCAGGCGACGATGCCGCTGATGACGGCGAAAATAATGCCGTTCAGCAGGCCGACGAGACATTCCTTGCCGATGATGCGCCAAGCGTTGCTGCGGCCCAGTTCCTTCATCGCCAGCGCCCGCACCGCGACCGTCAGCGTCTGGGTGCCGGCGTTGCCCCCCATCGAAGCAACGATGGGCATGAGCACCGCCAGCGCGACCACCTGTTCGATGCTCGACTGGAAGACGCCAATGACCATCGACGCCAGCACCGCCGTGCCGAGATTGACCAGCAGCCAGGTCGAGCGGGCGCGGGTGGTGTCGATGATGTCGCGATAAAGGTCGGTCTGGGCGACGCCGGCCAGGCGCAGCATGTCGTCGGCGGCCTCTTCGTCGATAACGTCGACGACGTCGTCGACGGTGATCTGCCCCACCAGCCGCCCGGCCGGGTCGACCACCGGGGCGGAGACCAGATTGTGCTGGCGGAACAGGAAGGCAACCTCCTCCTGGTCGGTCAGCACACCGATGGGATAGACCTCGGCCTCGATGATCTCGCGCAGGCGGGTGGGCCGCTTGCTGCGCAGCAGCCGCGCCAGCCCGATGCGGCCCAGGGGGCGGTGGCGGGGGTCGACGACGAAGATGTCATAGAACTGTTCGGGCACCGAACGCGACACGCGCAGGAAATCGATGGTTTCGCCGACCGTCCAATACAGCGGCACCGCCACCGTCTCGCGCTGCATGAGGCGGCCGGCGGAGTATTCCGGATAGGCCAGGCCCTCCTCGACGATGGCGCGGCGCTCGGGCGGCAGGGCGTCGAGGATGCGCTGGCGCTCCTCGGCCTCAAGCTGGTCGATGAGGTAGACGGCGTCGTCGGAGTCCAGCTCCGTAAGGGCGTTGGCGAAATTAGCGAAACCAAGCTGCTCGATCACCTCGTCGCGGACGTGCTCGTCCAGCTCGGTCAGGGTTTCGGGTTCGAACTCGTTGCGGATGATCGCCAGCAGGTTGCGGCGGTCGTCGGGGGCGAGGCGGTCGATGAGATCGGCGGTGTCGGAATAGTGCAGCGGCAGGACGAGCGCGCGCACCTCCTCGGGGCGCTGCTGCTCCAGCGCCTCCATGATCGCCCGCTCCAACTCGGGCCGCAGGCCATAGACCTCGTCGGCCGCAAGCTGTTCGGGCGTGACGGCCTTGGCCTCGTCCACGCGCTACCCCGCCTCGGCGTGCATCTGCGCATCCACCGACGCCAGCGCCGTCATATTGACGATGCCGCGCACCGTCACCGACGGCGTCAGCACATGCGCCGGCAGCGCCGCCCCCATCAGGATGGGGCCGATCGACAGCCCCTGCCCCAGCACCTTCAGCAGGTTGAAGGCGATGTTGGCGGCATCCAGGGTCGGCATCACCAGCAGGTTCGCCTCCCCCTTCAGGCGCGAACCAGGAAAGATCCGCTTGCGAATCGCCTCGTCGATGGCCGCGTCCGCGTGCATCTCGCCCTCGGCCTCCAGTTCCGGCGCCCGTTCGTGCAACAGCGCCAGCGCCTCGCGCATTCGCTGGGCCGTGGAAGTGACGCGGCTGCCGAAATTGGAATGCGACAGCAGCGCCACCTTCGGCTCGATTCCGAAACGCCGCACCTCTTCCGCCGCCAGCAGCGTCATCTCGAATATCTGCTCGGGCGTCGGTTCGTGCGTGACATAGGTGTCGCACAGGAAATAGGTGCCCTTGGGCAGAATCAGCAAGTTCATCGCCGAAGGTACGCGCACGTGCGGCCGGGTGCCGATGACGTCCATGACATGGCGGAGATGGCGGTCATAGCGGCCGATGGTGCCGCAGATCATCGCGTCCGCCTCGCCGCGCTTCACCATCAGCGCCGCGATCACCGTCGTGCGGGTGCGCACCACGGTCCGCGCCTGGTCGGGCGAGACGCCGTTGCGCTGCATGATGTCGTGGTAAAGGCGCCAGTATTCCGGATAGCGCGGGTCGCTTTCGGGGTCGCACAATTCGACGTTCTCGCCGATGCGGATGCGCAGGTCGAGTTCGCGGATGCGTTTCTCGACCACCTCGCGGCGGCCGATGATGATGGGCTCGGCCAGGCCCTCGTCCAGAACCACCTGCACCGCGCGCAGCACGCGGCGTTCCTCGCCGTCGGCATAGACGATGCGTGTGCGGGTGCGCCGGGCGCGGTCGAACACCGGCTTCATCACCAGGCCGGAGACGAAGACGAACTGCTTCAGCTTCTCGATATAGGCGTCGAAATCGGCGATGGGCCGGGTGGCGACGCCGCTGTCCATCGCCGCCTTCGCCACCGCCGGCGCCAGCCGGATGATCAGGCGCGGGTCGAAGGGCTTGGGAATGAGGTAATTGGGGCCGAAGCGCAGCGACTGATCGCCGTAGGCGGCGACGACGCGCTCGTCGGTCTCGGCGGTGGCCAGTTCGGCCAGGGCCTCCACCGCCGCCTGCTTCATGGCGTCGTTGATGGTGGTCGCCCCCACGTCCAGCGCGCCCCGGAACATGTAGGGGAAGCACAGGACGTTGTTGACCTGGTTGGGATAGTCGGACCGCCCGGTGGCGATGACGGCATCGGGGCGGACGGCGCGGGCCTCCTCGGGCAGGATCTCCGGCACCGGATTGGCCAGGGCGAGGATCAGCGGGCGTTCCGCCATCGTCGCCACCATCGCCGGCTTCAGGATGCCGGGTGCCGACAGCCCGAGGAAGACATCCGCCCCCGCCACGGCGTCGGCCAGGGTGCGGGCCTCGGTGCGCCGGGCGTAACGGGCCTTGTAGGCATCCATCAGTTCCGTGCGGCCCTCGTAGACGACGCCCTCGACGTCGACGACGGTGATGTGTTCCCGCCGCACGCCCAGCTTGACCAGCAAATCCAGGCAGGCCAGCGCCGCGGCCCCGGCCCCCGCGCAGGCGACTCGGATCTCGGCGATGTCCTTCTCCACCACCCGCAGGCCGTTGAGCACGGCGGCGCCGACGATGATGGCGGTGCCGTGCTGATCGTCGTGGAAGACGGGGATGTTCATGCGCTCGCGCAGTCGGCGCTCGACCTCGAAGCACTCCGGCGCCTTGATGTCTTCCAGATTGATGCCCCCGAAGGTGGGCTCCAGGCTGGCAACGATGTCGACCAGGCGGTCGGGGTCGTTCTCCTTGATCTCGATGTCGAAGACGTCGATGCCGGCGAACTTCTTGAACAAGACGCCCTTGCCCTCCATCACCGGCTTCGAGGCCAGCGGGCCGATGTCGCCCAGCCCCAGCACCGCGGTGCCGTTGGTCACCACCCCCACCAGATTGGCGCGCGCGGTCACCGTGCTGGCCTCCTGCGGGTCGGCGACAATGGCCTCGCAGGCGGCGGCGACGCCGGGGCTGTAGGCCAGCGCCAGATCGCGCTGGTTGGCCAAGGGCTTGGTGGGCTGAACGCTTATTTTGCCAGGCGTGGGAAGACGGTGGTACTCAAGCGCGCCGTCCCGCAGCTCGTCCGACATGCTTCGCCTCCATCGTGTCACGCTAGGGCGCCGGCGCCGGCGCCGCCGGCGCGACTCGGCGAGCAAAAGGCCCGCTCGGGTAATCCGGGCGGGCCAGGCATTGGTGCGGTCGAGAAGACTCGAACTTCCACGGGCTTATCGCCCACAGCGACCTCAACGCTGCGCGTCTACCAATTCCGCCACGACCGCATATTGTGTCGGTTTGCCCTGTAATCCGGGCTTGCCTCACAGGTTGGGCCGGAATACCAAATCGCCCGTCTGGGTGCAAGCGGCTCGTGCAAGATATGGTTCCCATGATTGAATGGCGCATCGACACCTCGCCCGTCTCCTATCCCGACGCACTGGCGGCGATGGACGCGCGCGTGGAGGCGATCCGCGCCGGCGCGGCGCCCGGACTGGTGTGGCTGTTGGAGCACCCGCCGCTTTACACCGCCGGCACCAGTGCCGCCGAGGAGGAACTGCTGGCGCCGGGGCGCTTCCCGGTCTACCGCAGCGGCCGCGGCGGGCGCTTCACCTATCACGGCCCCGGTCAGCGCGTCGCCTATGTCATGCTGGACCTGAAGCAGCGCGGCGGCGACGTGCGCCGCTTCGTCCATGACCTTGAGGAATGGCTGATCCTGACCCTGGCGCGCTTTGACGTCACCGGCGAGCGACGCGCCGGTCGCGTCGGCATCTGGGTGCGCACCGGCGGTTCCGAGGCCAAGATCGCCGCCCTCGGCGTGCGCGTGCGGCGCTGGGTCAGCCTGCACGGCGTGGCGCTGAACGTCGCCCCCGATCTGGAGCATTTCGGCGGCATCGTCCCCTGCGGCATCGGCGACTATGGCGTCACGTCGCTGCGGGCGCTGGGCGTCGACGCCACCATCCCCGCCGTCGACGCGGCCCTGCGCGCCAGCTTCGACGAGGTCTTCGGCACCGCCGGGGGATAGGCGGCTACCCGCGCGGGGTATTCCCCATTGCGCCCACCCCTGCCCAAAAGCGCCCACCCCAAATCCACATGGCGCGTGCGAACATAGTCGAGTGACCCGTCGCGAGGAGGCGTCCGTGTACGGCGACACGCGAAACGAGGCCCTGCGCCAGCTCGACGGCCTTGCCGCCGATGTGTTCCGCTGGCTGCGCGCGGTCCACGCCGCGACCTGGGTTGGCGGCGCGGCGGCCGGCATCCCGCCCCTGTCGGTCCCCGCCGCGCTCGAACACTGGTGCGAGGCCGCCGGCAGCGAAACCGAGGTCGCCGCGCGCCGCGCCGCCGTCGCCGAGCTGCGCCGCCGCACCCGCACCCTTCAGGCCCTGGCCGCCGACTTGCTGGATTATGGCGGCGCGCCGCCGCCCGGAGCCTATGACCGGCTGCTGGCCGAGACTGGGGCCCTGGCTGCCGCCGTGCGCCGCCTCGACGCGGCCCTGCGCCAGGAGGCGGCGGAAACCGACCCCTTGACGGGCATCCACAACCGCCAGGGGATGCTGCGCGACCTGACGCGGGAGTGGACGCGGGCCGCGCGCACCAACTCGCCCTGCGCGGTGGCGGTGCTGGACCTCGACCACTTCAAGCGCATCAACGACACCTACGGCCACGTCGCCGGCGACAAGGTGCTGTGTGCCGCCGCGCACTTCCTGCGCCGGCGGCTGCGCCCCTACGATCTCCTATACCGCTTCGGCGGCGAGGAGTTCCTGCTGTGCCTGCCCAACGCCGACTCAGCCCAGGCCCGGCACGTCCTGGAGCGCATCCGCCGCCTGATGGCGCGCTTGCCGGTGCGGGTGGATCACACCCGCGCGCTGGCCATGACGTGCTCCATCGGCATCGCGCTGATGCGGCGCGACGAAAGCCCCGCCGAGACCGTGGCCCGCGCCGATTGGGCGATGTACGCCGCCAAGGCCGGCGGCCGCAACCAGGTCCGCATCGATCCGGCCGACGCCGGAGCGGCGGCGGCCCTGGGGCCGCCGTCCGCCGACGCAACCCTGCTGCGCCGCCCCGGTTAGAGGCGCGGGGCGACTACTCGATCACCTTGCGGAACGTGAAGGCGCCGCGAATGTCGCCGACCTGGAAACCGCGCGCGGTGTCGTCGGGATAGAGTTCGTCCAGCCGCGCCGCCAGGTCGTCCTCGATGTCGCTGCCGTGGCAGGTCAGGCACAGTTCCTGCGTGCCGATGGGGCGCATGTAGCGCACGACGGTGCGGCCGTCCTCCTCCACCGCCTCGATATGCTCCATCTCCGCTAGCCCCTCGCCGGCGGCCTTGCGGGCCTCGAAGTCGGCCAGCACCCGGGCCTCGAAGGCATCCGGCGCCGCGTTGGGATTGCGATTGCGCTCGCTGGTGCGGGCGATCTTCCAGCCGAAGGTCTCGCTGGCCTTGGCCGCCATCTTCGGGGCCTTGACGTTGCACACCTGCACGGCCTCGATGGGGCCGTGATCGGCAAGCTGTTCCAGCACCACGCCCTTGAGGTTGGCCATCACCTTCTCCGACACCGCACGGGCATCGGCGGCCAGACGTTGCAGTTCCGCGTCGTCGAGGCTCGCGGATGCGGGCCCCGCGGCAAGCGCGGCAATGACGGCCGTTCCGGCCAGGAGGCGCATGGGGGTGCGCATGGGGGCAGTCCTCCCTCTCGCTCGTTGAATTGTTGTATTAGCGAGTATGCGGATAACGGGGCGCAATCGGTAGTATCATTGTCTTACGCCCCGTTCGATCCGTCGCCGCCCCCCTTGCGATGGCGGTAGGTGACCAATTCATGGACGATGCCGTGCAAGGTCTGCACCTCCTGCCCGGTGAGCGCGGTGCGCTGGAACATGTTGCGGATATTGCGCACCATCGCCGGGCGTTTCTCGGCCACTCGCAGGAACCCGCAGGCGTCAAGCTCGCGTTCCAGATGCTCGAAGAAGCCAACCAGTTGGGCCTTGCTGGCGCGCGGGCTGGTGCCGCGGCTCATGTCCGCCGGCGGCGCATCCACGCCGCCCTGATACCATTCATAGGCGACGAGCAGCACCGCCTGCGCCAGGTTCAGCGACGAATAGGCCGGGTTGAGCGGCACCATCAGCACCGCGTCGGCCAGGGCCACGTCGTCGTTGTCGAGGCCGGTGCGCTCGGGGCCGAACAGCACCCCCACCCGCTCGCCGCCCGCGGTGGCGGCTCGGAAATCGGCGGCGGCCTGGCGCGGCGTCATCACCGGCTTTTCCATCGCACGGGTGCGGGCGGTGGTGGCATAGAGGCGATGCAGGTCGGCGACGGCCTCGGCGGTGCTGTCGAAGCTGCGCGCCGCCTCCAGCACCGCCGCCGCGCCGGACGAGGCGGCGACCGCCTTCTCCGACAGCCAGTTCTCCCGCGGGCGCACCAGCCGCAGATCCGCAAGGCCGCAATTGAGCATCGCCCGCGCGGTGGTGCCGATGTTTTCCGACAGTTGCGGACGCACCAGCACCACCGCCGGCGCGCCCGGCAGCGCAACCGCCGCGCGGGTCGACTCGCTTTCGCTCATTGCGTCGCTTCCGGCCCCTCAGATGCCGCCGAGGCACATGTATTTGATCTCGACAAAGTCCTCGATGCCGTATTTCGAGCCTTCGCGGCCGATGCCGGATTCCTTGACGCCGCCGAAGGGCGCCACCTCGGTCGAGATGATCCCCTCGTTGATGCCGACGATGCCGAATTCCAGCGCCTCGGCGACCCGGAACACCCGGCCGACGTCGCGGCTGTAGAAATAGGCCGCGAGGCCAAAGGGCGTGTCATTGGAAAGGCCGATCACGTCCGCCTCGGTCTTGAAGCGGAACAGCGGCGCCACCGGCCCGAAGGTCTCCTCGATGGCGCACAGCATGTCCATGTTGGCGTCGGCGATGATGGTGGGCTCGAAGAAGGTGCCGCCCAGTTCATGGCGCTTGCCGCCGGTGACGATACGCCCGCCCTTTTTCAGGGCGTCGGCGATGTGCTCCTCGACCTTCTCCACCGCCTTGACATTGATCAGCGGCCCCTGCTGCACGTCGCCTTCCAGGCCGGGGCCGACCTTGAGCTTGTTCACCGCCGCGGCCAGCTTCTCGGCGAAGGCGTCATAGACGCCGTCCTGCACATAAAGCCGGTTGGCGCAGACGCAGGTCTGGCCGGTGTTGCGGTACTTCGACGCGATGGCGCCCTGCACCGCCGCGTCCAGATCGGCGTCGTCGAAGACGATGAAGGGCGCGTTGCCGCCCAGTTCGAACGACACCTTCTTCACCGTGTCGGCGCATTGGCGCATCAACAGCTTGCCGACCTCGGTCGAGCCGGTGAAGGACAGCTTGCGCACGATGGGATTGCCGGTCAGTTCGCCGCCCACCTCCGAGGAGCGCGCCGTGGTGACGACGCTGAAGATGCCCTTGGGCACCCCAGCGCGCTCGGCCAGGTCCGCCAGGGCCAGGGCGCACAGCGGCGTCTCGCCGGCCGGCTTGGCAACCACCGGGCAGCCCGCCGCCAGCGCCGGGGCGCATTTGCGGGTGATCATGGCGATGGGGAAGTTCCACGGCGTGATCGCCGCCACCACGCCGATGGGCTCCTTGCGCACGATGATGCGCCGGCCGGGCAAGTGCTCGGGGATGGTATCGCCGTAGACCCGCTTGGCCTCCTCGGCGAACCACTCCACGAAGGCGGCGCCATAGGCGACCTCGCCGCGCGATTCCGCCAGCGGCTTGCCCTGCTCGCTGGTCATCAGCACCGCCAGGTCTTCCTGGTTCTCCATGATGAGGTTGAACCATTTGCGCAGGATGTTGGCGCGCTCCTTCGCCGTCTTGGCGCGCCAGGCGGGCCAGGCGGCGTTGGCGGCCTCGATGGCGCGGCGGGTCTCCGCGGCGCCCATGTCGGGAATTTCGACGATCACACGGCCGTCGGCGGGGTTGGTGACGGCAAAGGTCTTGCCGGAATCGGCCCCCACCCAGGCGCCGTCAATATAGGCCTTGTCGCGCAAAAGGCTGGCATCCTTGAGCTGCATGGCTGTCGTCTCCTTGCCGACGGGTTGAGCGCGACCGGGAGTATAGGCACGCGCGCGCACCGCCGCCAGCCTTGCACACGCCATCGCGCGGTGCCAAAACAACAGGCGCCATGCCGCCCCCCACCTGCAGCCTGCCCGCGGTCGTTTTCGACCTCGATGGCACCCTCATCGACTCGCTGCCCGACCTCTGCGCGGCGGTGAACCGGCTGTTGACGCGGGAGGGGCGCCGGGCGCTCGCCCCCGCCGAGGTGCGCCCGATGATCGGCGACGGCGCGGCCCGGCTGGTCGCGCGCGCCTTCGCCGCCACCGGCGCGCCCCGCAGCGACGATGTCCCTGCCCTGACGCAAGGCTTTCTGGATATCTACGAGGCGATGGTGGCGGTGGAGACGCGCCCCTTTCCGCACGTGGTCGAGGCCCTGGAGACCCTGCGGGCGGAGGGTTTTCGCCTGGGCATCTGCACCAACAAGCCGCACCGCCCCACCCTCGACCTGCTGGCGGCCCTGGACCTGAAGCGGCATTTCGATGCCGTGGTGGGGGGCGATTCGCTGCCGGTTCGCAAGCCGGACCCTCGCCACGTCGCCGCCACCCTCGCCGCCCTGGGCACCGACGCCCGCCGCGCCGTCGCCGTCGGCGACAGCCCCAACGACGTCGCCGCCGCCCACGCGGCCGGCGTGCCGGTGATCGCCGTCAGCTTCGGCTACAGCCGGGTGCCGCCGGCAGACCTGGGCGCCGACATCCTCGTCGACAGCTTTCGCGACGTCCCCGCCGCCATCCGCCGCCTGCTGGCCGCCGACGCCCGCCCGGTTTTCTAGCCATCAACAGCGTCAAAACGGCGCCGCCGCGCTTTTCATTGCGCGGTGACGGCGCCGTTGAGCGCCGGGTGAAGCCCCTCCGGCACGTTCCGCCGCCTGATCGAGGCGGAGTGAACGATGTCCAGGCGCATCCTTTCCCTGTTGCCGTTCGCGGCCATCGCGGCGCCGGCGCGCGCCGCCTTCGACGAAGCCGGGGCGCTGGCGCGGCTGGCGGCGCCAATTTCGGCGGTGGCCTTCCTCAACATGGGCATGTCGCTGACCGACGTGGTGATGATCGGCTGGCTGGGCGGCGCCGAACTGGCGGCGGCGGCGGTGATGAGCGACGCCTACTCCATCGTTTTCTATCTGACCGGCGGCGTCGTCTGCGTGGTCTCGCCGCTGGTCGCCGAAGCCCGCGGCGCCGGCCACGGCGCCGGCGTCCGCCGCGCCGTCCGGCACGGCCTATGGGCCGCCGCCGCCGCCGCCGTCGTCGCCGCCCTGCTGCTGTGGCATATGCCGGCGGTGCTGGCGGCCCTGGGCCTGGACGCGAAGCTGGTGGCGCTGGGAACGCCCTATTGCCGCATCATGAGCGGCACGGTGGCGGCGATGCTGCCGCTGGCGTTGTGGCGGCACGTCCTCACCGCCCTGGGGCGGCCCGAGGTGGTGATGTGGTTCACCCTCGCCGCCCTACCCCTCAACGCCGTGCTCAACCAGGTGCTGATGTTCGGAGCCTTCGGTCTGCCGGCGCTGGGCATCGCCGGCGCCGCCGCCGCCTCGCTGCTGGTGGCGATGTCGGTGGCGGCGGGGCTGACCGCCTATGTCGCCTGGACGCCTTCGCTGCGGCGTTACCGCTTCTTCCGCCGTCTGACGGCGGTGCGGCCGGCGACATTGTGGGAGATGCTGCGCCTGGGCGTGCCGATCGGCGTCGCCAGCTTTGCCGAGGTGGGCGTGTTCCTGTCCTCGACCCTGGTCGTCGCCGCCTTCGCGCCCGAGGCCCTGGTCGCCCATACCATCGTGCTGCGCACCGCCGGCGTGCTGTACGCCCCGGTGCTGGGGCTGGGACAGGCGGCGACGGTGCGCATCGCCCACGCGCGCGGCCGCGGCGACATCACCGCCCTGCGGCGGGCCCGCGCCGGGGTGCTGACCGGCGGCTGCCTGGTCGGAGTTGTCTATGTGGCGGCGCTGGGGATCGTCGCGCCGGTGCTGCCGTGGGCGTTCCTGACGCCGGGCGCCCCCGGCGCGGCCCAGGCTGCCGCCCTGGCCGGAGAGTTGCTGCTGTTGCTGGGCCTGTGCGAGCTTGGCCACGCCCCCGCCACCGCCATCGTCGGCATCCTGCGCGGCGAGCGCGATACCCGGGTGCCCATGCTGTTGTCGGTGATCGGTCAGTGGGGCGCCGGCTTCGGCATCGCCATGCTGCTGGTGACCGGCGCGGATGCGGGCGCGGCCGGCATGTGGACCGGGATTGCCGCCGGCAGCCTGACGATGGCGGCGCTGCTGGGCGTGCGCCTGAGCCCGCGCGCGGCGGCGCTGACGGGGCAGCGGCCCCAGGCGGCATCGGGCTACTGACTGCGGCGATACAGTTCCATCGCCTCCGGCAACTGCGCCTGAAGCTGCTCGATGCGCTGCTCCGGCGCCGGGTGGGTGGACAGGAAGGTCGGCACCGCGGCGCCATCGGCGCGCATCTTCTCCCAAAGCCCGATGGCGGCCCCGGGGTCGTAGCCGGCGCGGGCCATGTGGTGCAGGCCCAGCCGGTCGGCCTCCAGTTCCTGGTTGCGGGAATAGGGCAGAATGACTCCGTACTGGGCCCCCGCGCCGAGCACCCCCGCCACGAGGCTGGCATCGGCGCCGGTGCCGGCGCCCAGCGCGGCGCTGGCAAGGTCGATGCCCAATTGCGTCGCCATCTGGGAACTCAGCCGCTCGCGGGCGTGCTCGGCCTCGTTGTGGGCGATTTCGTGGGCGATCACCGCCGCCAGTTCGTCGTCGCTCCGCGCGAGGTCCATCATGCCTTCATAGACGCCGATCTTGTTGCCCGGCAGCGCGAAGGCGTTGACCTCGCCCCCACGGAAGACGACCACCTCCCAATCACCGGGGTTTTCATCGGCGCCGACCAGGACGCGCTCCGCCACCCGCTCCGCCCGCCGCTGCATGGCGACGTCGCGGGTGACCGGGGTTTGGGCGCGGATCTCTTCCCACGCCGCCACGCCCATGTCCTGGGTCTGCTCCTGCGAAACGAGATTCAGGCCGAGCCCGGTCGCGCCGGTCTCGCACCCGCCCACCGCCAGCGGCAGCACCGCCGCCAGAATCGCCACGCCCTTGTGCAGGCTCCATGCTCGTCCGGTCATGGCACCACCGCTTTTTTGCCGCTCTCTTCCAACACCCGACCGCGCCCGGAGGTTCCCGCTGCGGGATGCGTCTTGACCACCGCACGGCGGGGCGCCTATAGCTCGCAATAGAGCGCGGACGTTTCCATCTCTTCGCTAGGTCGTTCGCGTTATGGCTATGAGATAAGACGCGCCGTGCTGAGGGCATTCGTCGTCCTGATATTGCTGGCCGCCGTTGCCGGGGGCTTGTATCTCGCCCGTGAATGGCTGCCGTCGCCGGGCGGCGATACCGAGGTCGCCGGCGAGCCGGCGTCGAGCGAACGGCCGGCGACCGCGGTGGCGGTGGCGCCGGTGGCGGAGTCGGTCGTCGTGGACGAACTGCGCGCCGTCGGCACGGTCAGCGCCCGCAACGCCGTGGCCCTGACGGTGCGGGCGGCGGGCAGCGTCAGCGCCATCCTTTTCGACCACGGCGACACGGTCGAGGCCGGCACCCCGCTGGTGCGCCTGGAGGACGCCGAGGAACGCGCTCAGCTGGCGGCGGCGCGGGCCGAGCTTGAGACCGCCCGCCGGGCGCACGAGCGCGCTGTGGAACTGCGACGGGACGGGGCGGTATCACAACAGGCCCTCGACCAGGCCGCCGCCGAACTGGAAGCCGCCCGCGCCCAGGTCGCCGTGGCCGAGGCCCGGCTGGACGAGCGCGTGGTGCGGGCGCCCTTCGCCGGACGCCTGGGCCTGCGCGAGATCAGCCCCGGCGCCTGGGTCGAACCGGGAAGCGCCATCACCACGCTTGACGACATCACCACCGTCTATGTCGATTTCCGCGTGCCGGAACGGCACCTGCCGGTGCTGGCCGTGGAACAGCCAGTGACGGTGACCTCGGTCGCGCACCAGGGGCAGGCGTTTGCCGGCCGGGTGGTCAATATCGGCTCGCGCATCGACCCCGCCACCCGGCAGGTGCGGGTGCGCGCCCTGCTCGACACCCGCGACGGCGTGCTGCGCGCCGGCCAGCTTGTCACCGTCGAGGTGGCCGTGCGCGAACGCCCCGCGCTGCTGGTGCCCAGCACCGCGGTCTATGCCGTGGGGCGGCAATACTTCGCCTTCATCGTCGACGAAGACAACCGCGCCCGGCGCCGGGTGGTCACCCTGGGCGAACGCCAGGACGGTCGCGTCGAGATCGTCGACGGCCTCGCGCTGGGCGAGCGGCTGGTCGTCGAAGGGGCGACGAAGCTGGACGAGGACGACCGCATACGGGTGGTGCCGCCCGTGGCGCTGGACAGCACGCCGGCGTCGGAAAGCTGAGGCAACCGGCGATGCGCCTTTCCACCCTTTCCGTGCGCCGCCCCATCGCCGCCAGCGTCGCCAACCTTCTTATCCTGGTTTTCGGGCTGTTCGCGCTGACGCAGTTGTCGGTGCGCGAGGCGCCCGACATCAACCCGCCCCTGGTCAGCGTCAGCACCAATTATGGCGCCGCCGCCGCCGAGGTGGTGGAAAGCCGCGTCACCCGCATCATCGAGGACTATCTGGCCGGCATCGAGGGCATCGACACCATCACCTCGTCCAGCGGCGACGGCCGCAGCCGCATCACCATCGAATTCCGCCTCGACCGCGACATCGACGCCGCCGCCAACGACGTGCGCGACCGCGTCAACCGCGCGCTGCGGGAACTGCCGGACGACATCGACCCGCCGCGCGTCGCCAAGGCCGACGAGAACGCCGACGAGGTGATGTGGCTGACCCTGCGCAGCGATCATCTGGATTCGATGGCGTTGACCGACCTGGTGCAGCGCCGCGTCGTCGACCGGCTGATCGCCGTCGACGGGGTGGCGCAGATCAATATCGGCGGCGACCGGCGCTATGCCATGCGTGTGTGGCTGGACCGCCACGCCCTCGCCGCCCGGGGGGTGACCGTCGGCGACATCGAGGCGGCGCTGCGGCGCGAGAACGTCGAGTTGCCGGCGGGGCGCCTGGAAGGGCGGGCGCAGAATCTCACCGTGCGCACCATGCGCGACTACGCCACGCCCGAGGATTTCGCCCGCCTGCCCGTACGCACCACCGCCGACGGCGAGGTGCTGCGCCTGGGCGAACTCGCCCGCATCGAGATCGCGCCCGAGGACACCACCCGCTATTTCCGCGCCAACGGCCGCCATTCCCTGGGGCTGGGCATCATCGCGCAGACCGACGCCAACGTGCTGGAGGTTGGCCAGGGGGTGCGCGACGAACTCGACCGTATCCTTGTCGACCTGCCGCGGGACATGGATGTCGGCGTCAGCTATGACAGTTCGGTCTTCGTCAGCGCGGCGCTGACCGAGGTACTGACCACCCTGGCCATCGCCATCGGGCTGGTGACGGCGGTGATCTATCTGTTCCTGGGCAGCGGTCGCGTCACCTTCATCGCCATCACCGCCATTCCGCTGTCGCTCATCGGCGGCCTGCTGGCCATCTGGCTGCTGGGCTTCAGCATCAATGTTCTGACCCTGCTGGCCTTCGTGCTGGCGGCCGGGCTGGTGGTCGACGACACCATCGTCGTCACCGAGGCGATCTGGCGCCGCTTTGAAAAGGGCGAGCGCGCCCGTGACGCCGCCATCGCCGGCGCCGGCACCGTCGGCTTCGCGGTCATCGCCACCACCGCCGTGCTGGTGGCGGTGTTCGCGCCGCTGGCGTTGCAGCAGGGGCATGTCGGGCGCCTGTTCGCCGAATTCGCGCTGACGATGGCGGCCACCGTCGCCATCTCGACCTTCGTGGCGCTGACACTGGCGCCGGCGCTGGCGGGGCGGATGCTGGGGTCGAATCAGCAGCCCAATCTTCTCATCCGGCTGGTCGACCGGGGCGTCGCCGCCCTGGAGCGGGGGTACCGCCGCGCCCTGGGACTGTTCCTGCATTCGCCGGTTCCGCTGGTGCTGGTGGTGGTGGCGGCGGTGGTGGCGGCGGTGGTGCTGTTCCGCGCCCTGCCGCAGGAACTGGTGCCGCGCGAGGACCGCGGCGGCTACTACGTCACCGCCCAGGTGCCCGAGGGCGCCTCGTTCGAATACGCCCGCGCCTACGCCCAGGAACTGGAGAAGATCCTGCTGCCGCGCGTGGAAAGCGGCGAGGCGGTGCAGGCGATGACCGGCGTCTGGGGCGGGGCGCGGCCGCGGGCGGTGGCCATCGTCGCGCTGGCCGACTGGTCGGAGCGCGACAAGCACATCGAAACCATCATGGATGAGGTCAGCCGCGAGGTCTCGAACCTGCCGGGGGTCGAGGCCTTCGCCCGCTCGCGGCCGTCTCTTGGCCAACGTTCGGGCGGGCGGCCGGTGCAACTGGTCATCACCGGTCCCACCTGGGGGCAACTGGCGGAATGGCGCGACCGGATGCTGGCGCGCTTCGAGGCCAACGAACGCCTGGTCAGCCCCAGCGCCGATTTCGACGAGCGCCGCTTGCAGATCCTGGTGCGCGTGGACCGCGACCGCGCCGCCGAACTGGGCGTGCCCGCCGACGAGGTGGGGCGCACCCTGCAGACGGCGCTGGGGGCGCGCACCGTCGGCACCTATGTCGACCGCGGCGAGGAATACGACGTCATCGTCCAGGCCGCCGACGACGATCGGCGCAGCCCCGGCGACATCACCGATTTGTATGTGCGCACCGCCGCCGGCGATCTGGTGTCGCTGTCCAACCTCGTCACCCTCGACGAGGAGGCGGCGGCCGCGACCTACAACCGCTTCGACCGCCGCCGCGCCATCACGATCTCGGCGGGGCTGGCGCCCGGCTATCCGCTGGGCGAGGCGGTGGCCTTCCTGCGCCAGGCGGCGGCTGAGGAACTTCCCGCCACCGCCGCCATCGAGTTCCGCGGCGAAAGCGGCGAGTACCAGCGCGCCACCGAGGCCGGCTACTTCACCTTCGTGCTGTCGCTGGCGGTGGTGTTCCTGGTGCTGGCGGCGCAATTCGAGAACCTGCGCCTGCCCATCCTCATCATGATGACCGTGCCCTTCGCCACCACCGGCGCACTGTTCGGGCTGTGGCTGACGGGGCAGTCGTTGAACATCTACAGCCAGATCGGCGTGGTGATGCTGGTGGGGCTGGCGGCGAAGAACGGCATCCTGCTGGTCGAGTATGCCAACCAGCTTTCGCGGCAGGGCTTGCCGGGGCCACATGCGGCGGTGGAAGCGGCGGTGGTGCGCCTGCGGCCGGTGCTGATGACCGCCATCTCCACCGCCGCCGGGGCGGTGCCGCTGGTCCTGGGCTCGGGCGCCGGCTCGGAAAGCCGCTTCGTGGTCGGCGTCGCCGTGCTGACCGGCATCAGCTTCGCAACCCTGCTGACGCTGTTCGTCGTCCCCGCCCTCTACCGCTGGACCGGACGGCGCGAGCCGCGTCTCCCCGAGGCGCCCGCCGTTGAAACGGCCCACGCCGAGGCCGCGCAATAGGACGCCGGGGAGGACAGCGGCACTTGCCCAACGGCGCCCCGCCGCTTAGATAGTTTGGAAGGCGTCCAATCGAGCCACCGGAGATCCCATGAGTGAAAGCGCCGTCGCGCCCGGTCTGGTGCTAAGCGAGTCCGCCGCCACGCGCATCAAGCGGCTGCGGGACATGGAGCAGGATTCCTCGCTCATGCTGCGGGTGACGGTCAGCGGCGGCGGCTGCTCGGGCTTCCAGTATGCCTTCTCGCTCGACAAAACCGTCGCCGACGACGATCTTGTCTTCGAGCAGCACGGGGTAGGCGTGGTCATCGACGAGGTGTCGCTGGGCCTGCTGGACGGGTCCGTCGTCGACTATGTGGAAAGCCTGGTGGGCGCGGCGTTCCAGATACGCAATCCCAATGCCGCCTCGACCTGCGGCTGCGGCAGTTCCTTCGCGGTCTGAGCTGCCGCTCCCCTACCAGTTACGGCAGCTTCGCAGCACACGGCGATAGGCGTCGTCGGTGTCGATTTCGGCGTTGACGCGCCGCCGCTCGGCGTCGAGATCCCGCATCACCGTTTGCAGCGCCGCGTGCAGGCTGGCTTGGATGCGATCCTCGGCCTGCCGTGGATGCGCCGCCACGACCGGACTGACCGCGGCCGCCGCCTCCGCCAGGCCGCGTTTCAGCCGGCGCCCGTGCGGCCGCAACAGGCCGCGCGTCCGCGTGACGTGCTGGTTCTCGTGACCGGTGATGGCGCGCGACTGGCAACTCCCGCGGCGGTATTCCGAGGCGACAAAGACGGTCATCTCGGGAATTTCCAGAACGGCGTCCACCGACTGCACGCCGGCGCAGACGCCGCCGTCGGGCCGGGGCGACACCCAGCTTTGCACCTCGATGCGGCTGACGAAGCCCGACACCGTCAGGCCCAGGGCCTGCTGATGATGCGACAGCACCAGATCGTCGCGGCCCATCGTCGTCAGGCTGGCGCGGTCCTGGTCGCGGCGGTACTCGGTCTCGGGGGCCCGGATCACCACCCGCACCCGCGGGTCTTCGTCCGGCGCCGGGCAGGCGGCCGCCGCCGCGCCGGCGGTGCCCAGCAGGGCGACCAGGGTAATCGCCGCGCACCGCACCCGTCGACCTCTCCCGTTGCCAATCCGCCGCCGCAAGGTTACTCCTGGCCCCGACGGCGCCACAACCCTCCGGAGGTCGGCGTGAGGATAGCCACCTGGAACGTCAATTCCATCAAGGCCCGCCTGCCCAATGTCATGGACTGGCTGGACCGCGCCCGGCCGGACGTCCTGCTGCTGCAGGAGACCAAATGCACCGACGGAGAGTTTCCGCGCCTGGAGTTCGAGGCGCGCGGCCTTCACATAGCCACCCACGGCCAGAAGACCTACAACGGCGTGGCGGTGATCTCCCGCCGGCCCATCCGCGACGTCGTGCGCGGCCTGCCCGGCGACCCCGAGGGCGGCGAGGCGCGCCACATCGAGGCGGTTCTGGAGGGAGGGCTGCGGGTGGCGTCGGTGTATGTGCCGATGGGGCAGTCGCCGCACTCGGACCGCTTTCCCTTCAAGCTGCGTTTCCTGGAGGCGGTGGAAAGCCGCGCCCGCACGCTGCTGACCGCCGAAGAGGCGTTTGTCTTCGGCGGCGACTTCAATGTCGCGCCGGAAGCCATTGATATCTATGACGCCGCGGCGATGGAAGGCCGGGTCTTGTTTCATCCCGAGGAACGCCGGCGGCTGCGGCGGCTGCTGTTCGCCGGCCTGACCGACGCCTATAGGGCGCTGCATCCCCAGCCGGGTGCCTTCACCTGGTGGGATTACCGCGCCGGGGCCTGGCAGCAGGGGCACGGCCTGCGCATCGATCATTTGCTGTTGTCGCCGAAGGCCGCGGACCGCCTCGCCGCCGCCGGCATCGACAGCGAGCCCCGCGGCCGCGACAAATGCTCGGATCACACGCCGGTGTGGTGCGAACTCCTGGACTGAGCGTCGGGGTCGGCCAGCGGCACCGTGATGTAGAAAAGCGACCCCCGGCCGGGCCAGGATTCGGCCCCCACCTCGTGGCCGAGAAGGCGGCCGACGCGGCTGACAATGCCCAGCCCCAGCCCCAGGCCCTTGCGTCGGTCGCGCTCGGGGTTGTTGAACTGCACGAAGTCGTCGAACACGGTCTCCAACTCGCGCTCGGCCAAGCCACAGCCATTGTCCCAGACCTCGATGCGGGCCTTGGGGCCATGCCGCCGGCACCCCACCAGCACCCGCGACGGCCGCGCGTGGTGCAGCGCGTTGGAAATGTACTGCGCCACCGCCAGGCGCGCCAGGCCGGCATCGGTGAGCACCGGCAGCGACGACGGCACCCGGCGCAGCGCCACCCCCTTGGCGGCGGCCACGGCCGTCTGTTCACGCACCGGGCCATCAATGAGATCGGCGACCGAGGATGCCTTCTGGCGCACCGTGACGATGCCCGCGTCCAGCGCCGCCGCCCGCGCCAGAACGTCCAGCACCTCGCGCCCAGCCTCCAGGGCCTCGACGGCCCGCTCCGCCAGCATTCGCTCGGCGGGATCGTTCACGCGCACCCGCAGCGCCTCGATCAGCAGCAGCGCCGCCTGGTAGGGCTGGCGCAGGTCGTGGCTGGCGGCGGCGAGGAAGTGGCTCTTGCTGCGTTCGGCGCGCCTCAACTCGGCGACGACGCGCTGGTGCGCCGCCAACATGCTTTCGAGGCGGGTGTTGGCGATTGCGAGTGCGCGGGTGCGCTCGCGGACGCGGTGTTCGAGGAACTGGCGCGCCTCGGCCACCGCCGTCTGGGCGCGGTGACTTTCGGTGATATCGCGGTCGATGCCCCGGTAGCCCCGGAAAAAGCCCTGGGCATCGATGACAGGCACGGCGCTGGTCTCCAGCACCACCGTGCGGCCGTCCTTGCGGATATTGATGTTCTCCAGGCGCGCGATCGGGATCCGGCGATGGAAGACGTCGACCAGGTGATCGCGGACCCGCTGCGCCTCGGACGCCGGCATGAAATCGAAGGGCGTGCGGCCGATGACCTCCTCGGGGGCGTAGCCGAGGATGTCGGCGACCCGTGGATTGGAATAGACATAGCGGCAGTCGGCGTCGATCTCCCAGATCCAGTCGGAGGTCCACTCCAGCAGGCTGCGCAGGCGCTCGACATCGGCATCCAGCGGTTCGCCAAACGGAACCTGCGCGGGCCGCGCCAAAACGTTTCCTTGCGACAAGCTCATTGGCCGAAGATCATGCATTCCCCCGCGCAATTATGGATGCTTCTTCATTGGAGGCGACCAAGGCAGGCGAGGTACCGCCCCGGCCATATTCACCCCTTAGAACTACCCCGACGGGAGCACCCGCGCGATAACCCAAACCGGAGCCCCCCAATGGTCTGGCCGGCCTAGACCGAGGGGAGGACGCGGCTGGAAAGCGCGGCAAGGCGCCGTTTCGGCGCCCGGATCAGATCAGGCCGGCCAGGGGCGAACTGGGGTCGGCATAGGACTTCTTGGGCATCCGGCCCGCCCGATAGGCTAGGCGCCCCGCCTCCACCGCCAGGCGCATCGCCCGCGCCATGCGCACCGGGTCCGCCGCTTCGGCGATGGCGGTGTTCATGAGCACGCCGTCGCAGCCCAGTTCCATCGCGATGGCGGCGTCCGAGGCCGTGCCCACCCCGGCGTCGACCAGCACCGGCACCCGCGCCTGTTCGATGATCAGGCGGATGTTGACCGGATTCTGGATGCCCAGACCCGAGCCGATCGGCGCCGCCAACGGCATGATGGCGACGCAGCCCATCTCCTCCAGACGCTTGGCCATGATGACGTCGTCAGTGCAATAGACCATCACCTTGAAGCCGTCGGCGATGAGCGTTTCGGCCGCCTTCAGGGTCTCGACCATATCGGGATAGAGCGTCTTCTGGTCGCCCAGCACCTCCAGCTTGACCAGATCCCAGCCGCCCGCCTCCCGCGCCAGGCGCAGGGTGCGCACCGCGTCCTCGGCGGTGTAGCAGCCGGCGGTGTTGGGCAGATAGGTATAGGTCTGCGGGCTGACATAATCGACCAGCATCGGCTGTGAGGGATCGCTGACATTCACCCGCCGCACCGCCACGGTGACGATCTCGGCCCCCGACGCCGCGATGGCCCGCGCGGTCTCGTCGAAGTCCTTGTACTTGCCCGTCCCCACCAGCAGGCGGGACTGGAAACGCCGCCCGGCGATCTCCAGCGGGTCGTTGTCCGCCTCCGCCGCGTTGCCGCCGCCGATGAAGTGGACGATTTCGAGGCGGTCGCCGTCGCGCACCGTGGTTTCGCCATAGCTCGAGCGGGGCACGATTTCCAGGTTGCGCTCCACCGCCACCTTGGCCGGGTCCAGGTTCAATTCCTGAAGCAGAACGTCCAGGGACAGGGGCGCGGAAAGCTCGCGCTCATCGCCGTTGATGCTCACACGCATGTCGATTGAGTCCGTTGCTGGGTCAAAGACATAACCAACTCGTGCGGCAGTATGAGGCGGACGGCCGGCGCTTTCAACAGCATCCGGGCGGGGTTCAGGCGAACAGCAGCCACAGGCCATGCCAGGCGCCGATCCACCCGCCGAGGGCGGTTCCCACCACGGCGCCCGCCAGCGGCTCGCGCCGGCGGTAGCGACGCCAGCACAGCGCGACGCCGGCCACACCGAGGCCGACACTGAGCCAAATGACCGGCCGCAGCGCCACGGCCGCCGCCCATGCCCCCCAACCCTCGGCACGCTCGGCCTCCCGCAGCACCAGGAGAAACAGCACCGAGGGAGCGGCAGAAAACACCAGGAACAGCTTGACAAGCATTCGCCGGATCCGATCGAACATCGCCATTGCGCGGGCCGCCGCCCGTGCTATAACCACCCACTATGACGGACGAGCGACCCAGCCGCAGCCTCCCGAAAATTCTCATCCTCAACGGGCCGAATCTCAACCTTCTGGGCACGCGGGAACCCGAAATCTACGGCCGCGACACCCTGGCCGACGTCGAGGCCCTATGCCGCCGCCACGCCGCCCACCTGGGTCTTGAGGTGGACTTCCGCCAGAGCAACCACGAAGGCACGCTGGTCGACTGGGTGCAGGAGGCCCGCGCGCGCCACGCGGGCATCATCGTCAATGCCGGCGCCTACAGCCACACCTCGGTGGCGCTGCTCGACGCCCTGCTGGCCTGTGGCAAGCCGGTGGTGGAGGTGCACCTCTCCAATCTGTTCCGGCGGGAGTCGTTCCGCCGCCACTCCTACGTCACCGCCGCGGCACAAGGGCTGATCTGCGGCTTCGGCGCCCAGGGCTATCCGCTGGCGCTGGACGCCGTGGCCGGCCTGTTGCCGTCCCGACACCCTTCCACCGCCACCGCTGCGAAGAACCGATAATGGCCGACAAGAAGAATCGCATCGACGACGAGTTGATCCGCGCCCTCGCGGCGTTGCTGGACGAAACCAGCCTCACCGAGATCGAATACGAGGCCGAGGGCCTGCGCCTGCGCGTCGCCCGCCAGGCGACGGCGGCCGTCGCCACCCCGGCGCCGCCGCCGGCACCGGCGGAAACGGCCGCCGCGGGAAGCGCCCCACGTACGCCGCCGGCCGATGCCGCCAGCCATCCCGGCGCGCTGGTGTCGCCGATGGTCGGGGTCGCCTATCTGGCGCCGGAGCCGGGCGCCCAGCCTTTCGTGCGCGTCGGCGACGAGGTGACCGAAGGCCAGACGGTGCTGCTGATCGAGGCGATGAAGACCTTCAACCCCATCCACGCGCCGCGCGCCGGCAAGGTGGCCCAGGTGCTGATCGGCGACGGCGCCCCCGTCGAGTTCGGCGAGGCGCTCTTGATCATCGAATAGGCCAATGTTCGAGAAGGTTCTGATCGCCAACAGGGGCGAAATCGCGCTGCGCATCCACCGCGCCTGCCGCGAGATGGGCATCCGCACCGTCGCCGTGCATTCGACCGCCGACGCCGACGCCATGCATGTGCGGCTGGCCGACGAGGCGGTGTGCATCGGCCCGCCGGCGGCCCGCGACAGCTACCTGAACAAGGCCGCCATCCTGTCGGCGGCCACCATCACCGGCACCGACGCCATCCATCCCGGCTACGGCTTCCTGTCCGAGAACGCCGACTTCGCGCAGATGGTCGAGGAACACGGCTTCACCTTTATCGGCCCCACCGCCGACCATATCCGCCTGATGGGCGACAAGGTCACCGCCAAGAAGACGGCCCGCGCCGCCGGCCTGCCGGTGGTCCCGGGCTCGGAAGGCGCCGTCGCCAGCGAGGACGAGGCGGTGGCCGTCGGCGCGGAGATCGGCTTTCCGGTGCTGGTCAAGGCCTCGGCCGGCGGCGGCGGACGCGGCATGAAGGTCGCCCAGGATCTCGACGGCCTGCGCGAGGCCTTCCGGCTGGCGCGCCAGGAGGCCCAGGCCGCCTTCGGCAATGCCGAGGTGTATCTGGAGAAGTATCTCGGACGCCCCCGCCACATCGAGGTGCAGGTGCTGGCGGACAATTTCGGCAACGTGCTGCATCTCGGCGAGCGCGACTGCTCGTTGCAGCGCAAGCACCAGAAGGTGCTGGAGGAGGCGCCCTCCCCGGCCCTCAACGACGACCAGCGCCGGCGCCTGGGGGCGCTGGCCCGCGACGCGGTCGCCGCGATGAACTACCGCAACGCCGGCACCCTTGAATTCCTTTTCGAGGACGGCGAGTTCTATTTCATCGAGATGAACACGCGCCTGCAGGTCGAGCACCCGGTGACCGAGATGATCACCGGCATCGATGTGGTGAGGGAGCAGATCCGCGTTGCCGGCGGGGCGCCCCTCGGGTACAGCCAAGACGACATCCGCTTCACCGGCCACGCGATCGAATGCCGCATCAACGCCGAGGATCCCGAAACCTTCATGCCACGGCCGGGACGGATCGAAGGCTATCACGCCCCCGGCGGGCTGGGGGTGCGCGTGGATTCGGCGCTGTATGCCGGCTATCGCGTGCCGCCCCACTACGACAGCATGATCGCCAAGCTGATCGTGCACGGCAACAGCCGCAACGAATGCCTGATGCGCCTGCGCCGGGCGCTGGAAGAGTTCGTGGTCGAGGGGCTGCCGACCACCATCCCGCTGCACGAACGCATCGTCAACGACGCCGCCTTCATCAACGGCGACTACACCATCCATTGGCTGGAACGGTTCGTCGTGAAGGAAACGTAGCGCCGCGTTCCGGCCCGACGGCGGAGGGGGTGCGCCCATGTTTCCCCTGACGGCGGAGATGCTTCTCAGGGCCTACGCCACGGGCATCTTCCCGATGGCGCGTTCGCGCCATGATGCCAAACTTTACTGGATCGACCCCGACCAGCGCGGCATCATCCCGCTGGACGCCTTCCACATTCCCCGCAGCCTCAAGAAGACCCTGCGCAGGGGGCGCTTCCAGGTGCGCTGCAACACCGCCTTCGAGGCGGTGATGCGTGCCTGCGCCGAGCCCACCCCCGACCGGCCGGAAAGCTGGATCAACGAAGAGATCATCCGCCTATTCCTGGAACTGCACCACCTCGGCCTTGCCCACAGCGTCGAATCCTGGCGCGACGGCCGTCTGCTGGGCGGGCTCTACGGTTTGTCGCTGGGCGCCGCGTTTTTCGGCGAGAGCATGTTTTCGCGGGCGTCCGACGCCTCGAAGGTGACGCTGGTGCACCTGGTCGCGCGGCTGCGGCGCAGCGGCTACCTGCTGCTGGACACCCAGTTCGTCACCGAGCATCTGGAGCGGTTCGGCGCCCGGGAAATACCCCGGCACGACTATCTCAGGCTGCTTGCGCGGGCGGTGGAAAGCCGCGCCGTTTTCAATGCCGAGGCCGACATCGGCTGGGAGGCGGCGCTGCCCTGAAAGGGAGCGGCCCCGTCCCGGAGTTGCCGGAGCGGGGCCGATCCTGCCACCGTCTTACTCGTCTGGGGGGAGCGAAGACGGCGACTCGGGGAGCAGCGATCAGGTGCCGACCGGCACCGTCTTGCCACGGTATCCGTTTAGCACATCGCCACGAAAAAATCAGGGTTTTTCTGTAGGCGGCCGTCGTCCCTTCAGTCGCTTGCCGGCGAATCCTCCGCCGCGCCCGGTTCCTCGGCCACCTGCGAGTGCTGGGCCAGGAAGGCGATGACATTCGCCCGGTCCTCCTCGCTGGGCAGGCCGGGAAAGATCATGCGGTTTCCGGGCAGGAACTCGTTGGGGGCCTCCAGATAGGCGTGGAGGTTTTCCGGCGACCAGACCAGATCGGCCTCGGCCATGACCGGCGAATAGTTGAAGCCCTCGACGGCACCGGCCTCACGACCGAGGACGTTGTTCAGCGTCGGCCCCACCAGGTTCTGGTCGGGTTCCACCGAGTGACAGGCGCGGCAGCGGGTAAACACCCGCTCGCCCTGCGCCGGGTCGCCGGTGATCTCGTAGTCCGCGGCCGCGGTGGCCGCCGTCTCCTCCTCGGCGGCGGTCGCTTCCGCCTCCGGCGTCGCCTGGGTCTGCGCCGCCGCCGGGGTCACGGTCATTGCAAGGCCGACCAGGGCCAGCACTGGCTTCATGAACGTCATGCATTTTCCTCCGCGTCTGCTCGCGTCCGGCGTCCCCACCGCCTGCTGCCATGTGCGCGCGCGCGCGCCGGTTTCAATGACGCGGATGGGCGGGGCGTCTTCCCTTTGGCAGAGGTGCGCCGCCCGCCCTGGCCGTCCGGCAGGCACCCAGCACCGACCAAGGGCCGGCCAAAACGTCACAGTCCGTAACCCCTGCAATTCCGGATACCGCCCCATCCATACAAGCATACTCGGCATGTATGGCGAGTTGTTATTACCACTCATCAATTTGATCACTTAAATTAAAAAGGATAGACAACGATAACCCCAATAATCTTCTTCTTCACACCGGCGCTCTCTTAGTAGGTGTCGCTTCGTGTTCCATATTCGTCATGCGCACACCCCAGTGCCATTTGAAACCTGATGGAGGAAAGAAATGAAGCGAGCCCTGCAAACCCTCAAGCGCCTCGGCCGCGACGAAAGCGGCGCCACGATGATCGAGTATTCGCTCCTCATCGGGCTGATCACCGTGGTGGTCGTCGTCACCATCGGCCTGGTCGGCGACTGGGTGGGCAACCAGTGGACGAACCTCGAGGCCAACCTCACCTAGGCCGCCCCGTTTTGGCGCGCGTGGCGGCGATCGGCCGCCGCGCGCGCCCCTCCTTCGGCACCGGCAGCAAAGGATAATATTCCATGCGCCCCGTGGTAATGCTGCTCCTGGCGCTCGGCCTCGGCGCCTTCGCCGTGGTGATGGCGCAGCGCCTCATCGACAGCCGCAACGTCGTCGCCCAAGAGCCCGACACGCCCGTGCAGCGGGTGGTCGTCGCGCGCGTGCCGCTTAGCTTCGGCAACCGCCTCAACATCGAGAACCTGCGCGAGATCGAATGGCCGGCGGAGACCGTGCCCGAGGGAACCTTCGGCAGCATCGAGGAGCTGTTGGGCGAGGGCGGCGAGGAGCGCGTGGCCCTGCGGCCCATCGAACCGGGCGAGCCCATCCTGAAGGGCAAGATTTCCGGTCCCGGCGGCCGCGCCAGCCTCTCAGCGGTCATCGAGAAGAACATGCGCGCCATGACCATCCGGGTGAACGACGTCAACGGCGTCGCCGGCTTCGTGCTGCCCGGCGACCGCGTCGACGTGCTGCTGACCCGCGACCGCCGCAGCGACACGCCCAAGACCGGCATCCTGCTGCAGAACATCAAGGTGCTGGGCGTCGACCAGATCGCCAACGAGAACAAGGACCAGCCGGTGGTGGCCCGGTCCGTCACCCTGGAGGTGACGCCGGAGCAGGCCCAGAAGCTCACCCTCGCCTCCACGGTGGGGTCGCTCAGCCTGGCCCTGCGCAACATGACCAACATCGCCGCCAGCGACGTGGGCGTGGTGACCCTGGCCGACCTCAACATCGGCGAGGCCAACGACACCGAGAAGACAGTCAAGGAAAAGCCGCGCACCCGGATCATCGCCAAGCCGCGCGACCCCGGCACGCAGGTGCGCGTCTATCGCGGCACCAACACCGCCAGCTATCGCGTCGATGAGGAACGCTCGAACGTCCTCGGGCAAGGCGCCCGCATTACCACCGTCGATTAGAGGCCGCAAACCATGTTCCACCCCGCACCGGTCCCCATTCCCTGCCTCGCCGCGACGTTGTCGCGCGGGCTGACATTTCTGGCCGCGGCGCTTCTCGTGCTGCTTGGCGTGCTGTCGAACGCCGAGGCGCAGGAGCAGACGCGCCTCGCCATCGGCGACGACGTGCACGCCGGCCGCCTGGAAGTGCCGATCAGCCAGTCCCGCATCCTTCGCGTCGATCAGCCCTTCGCCGACCTGCTGGTGGCCGATCCCGACATCGTCGACGTCATGGCGATGACGGATCGCTCCATCTATGTCCTCGGCCGCGAATTCGGCACCACGACGCTGACCGTCTATGGGCCCAATCGGCGGCTGCTGGCGGTGCTCGACCTTTCGGTGGGCCAGGACGTCGCCAGCCTGCGCGACCGGCTCAACGAGATGCTGCCCGACGAGCCCATCGAGGTCAGGGCCGCCAACGGCGCCGTCCTGCTCAGCGGCACCGTCTCCAACGCCGGCGTCGTCGACCGCGCCCTGGCCATCGCCGAACAATCGGTGCCCGGCCCGGTGACCAATCTGCTCAGCGTCAGCGGCAGCCAGCAGGTTATGGTCTCGGTGCGGGTGGCCGAGGTGACGCGCTCGCTGGTGCGCGAGCTGGGCATCAAGCCCAGCCTGCTCATCAACGGCGACGTCAATCTCCAAACCATCGACCCCCTCGACCTCGCCCGCTATGCCTTCCTGTCCTTCGACGCCGAGATCGGCGACGTCACCATCGACGGCCTCATCGACGCGCTGGAGGAAAAGGGCGTCGTCAAGATACTGGCCGAGCCCAACCTGATCGCGCTGTCGGGCGACACCGCCACCTTCCTTGCCGGGGGCGAATTCCCCATCCCGGTCGCCCAGGACTTCGACGATGTCGGCCGCGGCACCATCACCGTCGAGTTCAAGCAGTTCGGCGTCAGCCTCGCCTTCACGCCGACGGTGCTGGATAACGACGTCATCAATCTGCGGGTCAGCCCCGAGGTCAGCCAGATCGATCCCACCACCTCGGTCACCGTCTCGGGCATCAGCATCCCGGGGCTGTCGACGCGGCGCGCCAACACCACCGTCGAGTTGCGCAACGGCGAAAGCTTCGCCATCGCCGGCCTGATCCAGAACAACTTCCAGGACCAGGTGCGGCAGATTCCGGGCCTTGGCGACATCCCGGTTCTCGGCGCCCTGCTGCGCAGTTCCGCCTTCGAGCGGCGCGAGACCGAACTGGTGATCATCGTCACGCCCTATCTGGTGCAGCCGGCGGCGCCCCAGGCCCTGGCGGCGCCAACCGACACCTTCACCCCGCCCCACTTCGCCGAGATGGTGCTGCTGGGCCGGGCGGAAGGCCCGTCGGCGCCGCGCCCGGCCGCCAGCGCCCTCGCCGCCCAGCCGGGGGGCGGGATGACCGGCCGCTACGGACACATCATCGAATAAGCCAGGAGGCCCGCAGGATGCGCATTGCCGCCGCCGTCACCGCCGCCGCCGCCGCCTTGGCGCTCGCCGGCTGCGAAAACCACCGCGCCCCGCTTTCCGACGATTTTGGCGACGCGGTGCGCCAGAACATGGCCGTCCACACCATCGACCCCTCGCCCGACCATCCCACCGCAGTGGCCCCGACATGGGGCGCGCGGGCGGCCGACGCCACCGCCCGCTACCGGGCCGGCGGCGGCGAGATGATGGATACCCCCGAAACCACCACCATCCTTCGCGACTAGGAACAGGCCGAGCCAATGACCGTCCTGCCGCCGCAGCGGAACATCACCCTACTCGCGGTCATGCGCACGCCGGAAACCGGCCGCGCCGTCAGCCAGGCGCTGCCCGCGCGGCCGGGCCTGCGGCTGGCGCTGCGCGTGGCGCCGACCGCCGCCGAAGTGGCGACGGCCGTGGCCGAGGGCGGCGGCGACCTGCTGCTGGCCGAAATCGATCCCGACGATGCCGCCGACATCGATGCCCTGCGCGAGGGCCTGCACGGCCGGCAACCGCCGCCGACGATCGTCGCCTGCCCGCCGCCGGGGGTCGAGGCCATGCGGGCGCTGATGCGCCTGGGCGTCGCCGATCTGGTGGCGCCGCCCTTCGCCGCCCCCGACCTCGCCGCCGCCGTGGACGCCACCCTGGAGAAGCTGCCCCCCCTCGACGGCCGCGACGGACAGCAACGCAGGGGGCGCTGCATCAGCGTCCTGAAGGCCTGCGGCGGCGCCGGGGCGACGACCCTCGCCGTCAACCTGGCGGACCATCTGGCGCGGCGAGGCAAAGGCGGCGACCCGGCACTGCTGGTCGACCTCGACGTGCAGTTCGGCAGCGTCGCGCTGCACCTTGACCTCAATCCTAAGCTGGGGGTGCTCGACCTGCTCGCCGAGCCGTCCCGCCTCGACATCGAGATGCTGCGCGCCGGCATCACCACGCACCCCTCCGGCATCCAGGTGCTGGCGGCGCCCACCGAGGTCGTGCCCGTGGACGTGGTGATGCCCGAGGCCGCCGAGGCGCTGATCACCCTCGCCACCCAGAGCTTCGAAACCGTGCTGGTTGATCTGCCGGGGGTTTGGACGCCCTGGACCCGCGCCGTGCTCGCCGCCAGTGACGCGGTGATCCTGGTGACGTCGCTGACCGTCCCCTCCGTCCGCCATGCCCTGCGCCAGATACGGACCCTGGGCGAGGAAGGGCTGGGGCACGTTCCGGTGGTGCCGGTGGCCAACCGCGAACACCGCGGCTTCCTGCGCCGCAACCCCCTGGCCGCCGAGGCCGAGAAGGTGCTGGAGCGCAAGATCGTCCATCTGGTGCCCAGCGACTATGCCGCCGTCTCGGCCGCCCTGAACGCCGGACGCACCCTGCACGAGGCCGGTGCGGCGCGCCCCGTGCGCAAGGCGATCGCCCGCCTCGCCGACGCGGTGGCGCCCGCGCCCGCTGCCCGACGAGCCTGAGGAGACCTTTTGTATGTTCGAGCGCAACATCAACTCCGGCAACGAAACCGGCCGTTTCCTCGGCTTTGGCCGCTTCTCGCGGCGTCAGGCCCCGCCCGAGGCGCCCGCGGCTCCCAGCGCCGCCGCCCAGGCGCCGCCCAAGCCCGGCGCCGGCGAGGGCAAGCCCGGCTTCGACATGGTGGAGCTGAAGGTGCGGATGCACCAGAAGCTGCTCGACGTCATCAACCTCTCCGCCATCGACAAGGTGGAGCCCGAGACCTTCCGCCTCGAAGCCGCCTCGGCGGTCCGGGAATTGCTGGGGCAGGAGCAGGTGCCCCTCAACCAGCAGGAACGCGACGGGCTGGTCGCCGACATCCTCGACGAACTGCTCGGCCTGGGGCCCATCGAGCCGCTGCTGAAGGATCCAACCGTCAGCGACATCCTCTGCAACACCTGGCGCCACGTTTACGTCGAGCGCGGCGGCCGGCTGGAAGCGACCGCCGTGCGCTTCAAGGACGACCGCCACCTGCTGCGCATCATCAACAAGATCGTCGCGGCGGTGGGGCGGCGCGTCGACGAAAGCCAGCCGATGGTGGACGCGCGCCTGCCCGACGGCTCGCGGGTCAACGCCGTCACCGCGCCGGTAGCAGTGGACGGGCCGTTGCTGTCGATTCGCAAGTTCTCCGACATGCCGTTCACGCTGGAGCGCCTGGTGGGGCTGGACGCCCTCACCGAGGAGATGGCCTTCCTGCTGCGGGCCATCGTGCGCGGGCGCCTGAACGTGCTGATTTCCGGCGGCACCGGCAGCGGCAAGACCACCATGCTCAACGCCATGTCGGCCCACATCGACCACCGCGAGCGCATCGTCACCATCGAGGACACCGCGGAGCTGCGGCTGCAACAGCCCCACGTCGCCCGCATGGAGACGCGCCCGCCGAACGTCGAGGGGCGCGGCGAAATCGCCCAGCGCGAACTGGTCAAGAACGCCCTGCGGATGCGCCCCGACCGCATCATCGTCGGCGAGTGCCGCGCCGGTGAAGCCTTCGACATGCTGCAGGCCATGAACACCGGCCACGACGGCTCGATGACCACCATTCACGCCAACACTTGCCGCGATGCGCTGTCGCGCCTGGAGCAGATGATCGGCATGGCGGGGCTGGATTTGCCGACGCGGAGTATGCGCGCCCAGATCGCCTCGGCCATCGACGTTGTCCTTCAGCTTCAGCGCATGAGCGACGGCCGCCGCCGCCTCATCAGCCTGCACGAAATCACCGGCATGGAGGGCGAGGTGGTGACCATGCAGGAGATCTTCCGCTTCCGCCGCGACACCACCGACGGCGACGGCACCGTTCACGGTCGCTTCTGGGCTTCGGGGGTGCGGCCGAACTTCCTTGACGATTTGCAGGCGAAGGGCCTGGAGATCGACCCCGCGCTGTTCTCCCCCGACCATCCGCTGGGGGCGCGGCGATGACCTTCTCGCAGGAAATTCTGCTCTACGGATCGCTGTTCCTGGCGGTGCTGTTCCTGTTCGACGCCCTGCAAGCCTATTTCGGCCGCGGCTCCATCACCCGTGCCGCCAACCGGCGGCTGCGCCTGCTCGCCAAGGGGCGCGGCTCGCGCCGAGTGGCGGAGAAACTGCTGCGACGGCAGATCGACGACCCGCGCGGCGAGCACCGGCCCGGCCCCGTGGGGCGCTTGCAGCGCCTTGCCTTGCAGGCCGGGGTGTCGGTCGGGGTGCGCGCGCTGTTGACGGCGATGGCCAGCGCGACCGTCATCGTCGGCCTGGCCCTCGACGAGTTGCTGATGCTGCAATCGGTGCCGGCCTGGCTGCTGGCGGCGGCGCTTTGCGTCGGCGTGCCGCTGGCGGGACTCGCCCTCAAGCGGCGGGCGCGTTTCCGCCGCTTCGACGAGCAGCTTCCCGACGCCCTCGACATGCTGGTGCGCAGCCTGCGCGCCGGCCACCCCGTTACCGCCGCCATGCGCCTGGTCGCCAACCAGATGCCGGATCCGATGGGCACCGAGCTGGGGCTGGCGGTGGACGAGATGACCTTCGGCCTGGAACTGCGCGAAGCCTTGCAGCACCTGGCGGAGCGCATCGACTCCGAGCACCTGCGCTTCATGGTCGTGGCCATCCGCATCCAGCACCGCTCGGGCGGCAATCTGGCCGAGGTTCTGGGCAGCCTGGCGCGGCTGATTCGCGACCGCCGCCGCATGGTCAAGAAGATCCAGGCCCTGTCGGCGGAGGGGCGGGCCTCGGCGTGGGTGCTCTCGGCGCTGCCTTTCGTGGTTACCGGCGCCATCGTGTTGATGCGCCCGACCTATTTCAGCGAAGTGGCGGACGACCCCTTCTTCCCCATCGGCCTCATGATCGCCGGCGGGCTCTTGGCCACCGGCATCTTCGTGGTGTTCCGCCTGGTCAATTTCCGGTTCTAGCGAGGCCCCGATGGACATCTTCAACACGATAACAGGGGTCTTGGCGAGGCTGACGGCGGCGCCGGAGGCGACGCTCGCCGGCCTGCTGTTCTTCCTGGCGGTGGTCGGGGCCACGCTCTTGGCGATGGGAGGCGTCGCCGCCGCGCGGGGCAGCCGGCGCCGCGATTTCATGCCGAGCGGACACGGCGGAGCCCCGGGCAGCGCGGGACGGCGCATCAACGAGGCGCTGCAGTCCTCGCCCGTGATGCGGCGCTTGGCCCGTCACGCGCTCCCCGACGACGAGACGGCCCGCACCCGCATCCGACTCGACCTGGCGCGGGCGGGCTTCCGCCACCCGTCGGCGGTGTCGGCTTATGTCGGCCTGCGCCTGCTGTTGGCCATCGTCCTTCCGGCCCTGCTGTTGCCGGCGGTGCCCCTGCTGTCGCGCCACCTCGACATCGCCGAGATGGTGATGGTGGCGGCGATGCTGGGGCTGCTGGGCTACCTGGTCCCGGTCGTCGTCGTGACCCTGCGCGCCCGGCAGCGCCAGCGCCTGATCCGCGAGGGCTTTCCCGAGGCGCTGGACCTGATGGTGGTGTGCGTCGAGGCCGGACTCGGCCTGGACGAGACCATCGTGCGCGTCGCCCGCGAGATGGAGGGCTCCAACCTCGTTGTCGCCGAGGAACTCATCCTGAGCAGCCTGGAGCTGCGGGCCGGCCGCGCCCGCGAGGATGCCCTGCGCAACCTCGCCGCCCGCACCGGGGTCGACGAGGTCGCCGCCTTCGCCACCCTCCTCATCCAGTCCGACCAGCTTGGCACCAGCGTCGCCGAGGCCTTGCGCGTCTATGCCGACGACATGCGCGCGCGGCGGCTGTTGCGCGCCGAGGAGAAGGCGCAACGGCTGCCGGTGATGATGGCGTTGCCGCTGGCGCTGTTCCTGCTGCCCAGCTTCATGCTGGTGCTGATGATGCCGGTGATGCTGCGCATCTTCCGTGTGCTGCTGAAGATCTGAGCGCGAGGCAAACCATGCGCCGAATGCCACGTTTCCTGATTGCCGGGGCCCTGCTGATCCTCGCCGCCGCCTGTTCCTCGGCCCCCGAGGTAAGGCCGGTGATGATGGTCTCCTCCGCCGACGCCGCCCAGTCGGCGCCGGAAGACCCCTATGAACAGGGCAAGGCCCATTTGCGGGCGGGCCGGCCGGGCCTGGCGGTGCACGCCCTGCAGATCGCGGTGGCGCGTGACGCGTCCGACGTCCGCGCCCTCAGCGCCCTGGGCGTCGCCTATGACCGCCTGGGCCGCTTCGACCTCGCCGACAGGCATTACCGGCAGGCGCTGGCGCTTGCCCCCGGCAACGCCGTGGTGCTGAACAACAAGGGCTGGTCCCACTATCTGCGCGGCCGCGACGATCTTGCCGCCTTCTACCTTCAGCGCGCCCGCGCCGCCGCCGCCACCGACACCCGCGCCGCGACCAGCATCGCCGGCAATCTGCGGCATGTCGAAGCGCGGCGCGCGGCCGCGCGCGGCGAGCGGACGGTGACGGCGATGGACACGCCGCCCGACGACGTGCGCCTCGAACGCCTGAGCCGGCGCGAACATCGCCTGGCGCTGCCCACCCGCGCCGAGGCGCTGCCGCTGCCCACGCCGGCGACGGCGGTTTCCGCCCCCGCCACCGTGGAAGTCAGCAACGGCACCGGCCGCGCCGGGATGGCGGCACGCATGGCCGCGCATCTGCGCGCCCGGGAGGTGACCGTCGAGCGCCTGACCAACGCCGCCCATTTCAGCCACCGCCGTTCGCTGATCTTGTACCGGCCCGCCCACGCGACGGCGGCGCGGGCGCTGGCCGAGCGACTGCCCGCCGACGTGGAGATGCGCGCGACACCCGAGCAGACGGTGCCGCTACGCCTGCTGCTCGGCGCCGATCTGCTGGAATTCGACCGCTCGCTGTGGCGGGCGCGGGTGCGACAGGAACGACAGAAGGAGTCGCGGTTATGAGGTTGTTCCGCCTTCGTTTCGGCGCAATTCTGTTGGCGGGCGCCACGCTCGCCGCCTGTGCGACGCCGCCCGATGCCGAAACCGCCGTCACGCCGCCGCCGGTTGACAGCGAACGGCTGCTCGCCCTGGCCGATGAATCCCGCGCCGCCGGCGCTCTTGCGGACGCCCAGGCGCATTATCGGCTGGTGCTGGAACATGAGCCCGAGCACGCGGGGGCGCGTCTTGGCCTGGCGGAGATACACTTGGCCAACGGCCGGCTGCGTGATGCCGAGCGCCTGTTCGACGGCCTGGCGGAGCGCGCCGGCGACCTGCCGCCGGCCACGGCCGCCCGCGCCTTCCAGGGCCAGGGGCTGGCCCGCCTGCGTCGCGAGGCCATGGACGAGGCCGAGGTGGCCTTGCGGCGCGCCGTCAAGACCAGGCCCGACCTGTGGCGGGCATGGAATGCCCTGGGCCTGCTCCATGACGCGCGCGAGGAATGGCGGCAGGCCGCGGCCAGCTATGAACGCGCCCTCGACCTGCGGCCCGAAAGCGCCGTCGTCCTCAACAACCAAGGCTATTCCCTGCTGCTGCAGGGGCGTTACGCCGAGGCAGCCGAGGTGCTGACCCAGGCGCTGCGGCAGGCACCGCAGAACCGGCGCATCCGCGCCAATCTGCGCCTGGCGCTCGCCTGGCAGGGCCAGTACCGCGAGGCGACGCTGGGGGCGTCGGCGGACGCACGGCCGCGGGTGCTCAACGACGTCGGCTATATCGCGTTGCTGCGCGGCGACCACACCGCCGCCGAGGGTTTGTTCGTGCAGGCCATGGAAGCCAGCCCTAAACACTTCGCCCCCGCCGCGCTCAACCTCGCCCATGTCCGCGACCTGCACCGCCCGGATATCCAGGAAGCGGAAGCCCCTCCAGCCGTCGTCAGCGACGACGACAGGCTGGCGGCGGGGCCGCCGCTCTCGCTGCTCGACCACGCCCCGGAGGGCGAGGCACGATGACCCCGGCCGAGTTTTCCCTCGCCGCCGCGCTGCCGGCGGCGCTGTTCGCCGGGCCCCTGCTGGTGGCGGCGGTCCTCGACGCCCTCACCTACCGCATCCCCAATCTGGTGACGCTGACGCTGGCGCTGGCCTTCATTCCGGCGGCGTTGATGGCGCCGCAGCCGGTGGCCTGGGGCAGCCATCTGGCCGCCGGCGGCCTGACCTTCGCGGCGGTGTTCCTTGCCTTCCTGCGCGGCTGGATCGGCGGCGGCGACGCCAAACTGCTGGCGGCGGTGGCGTTGTGGGTGGGCCTGGCCGGACTGCCGGTCACGGCGCTGCTGGTGGGGATGTTCGGCGGAGCCCTGGGCGTGGGGCTGCTGGCGGCGCGCCGGGTGTTCCCCCTGGTGGTGATGGCGCAACGCCTGCGGGCGCTACGGCCGGGCGCGCCGGTTCCCTATGGGGTCGCGGTGGCGGCCGGCGCCATCGCCGCCATGCCCAACCTGCCCCTGTTCGCGGCATGAGGGAGACGAGGCCGATGCTTGCTGCACTATTCAGGGATCAGCGCGGCGCGGTGCTGGTGTATGTAGGCGTGCTGTTGTCGCTGCTGGTCGGCGGCGGCGTCCTGGCGGTGGACATACCCCGCACCCTCACCCTGCGCGACCAGTTGCAGAACGCCGCCGACGCCGCCGCGCTGGCGGGGGCGCGGGAATTGATCGGCACCGCGGGGGCCATCGACCGCGCCGCAGCCGCCGCCGCCCAGGCGCTGGCCAATCACCAGGATTTCGCCGACGGCGGCCCCAATCAGATCAGCGTTTCCGAACGCCTCTGCGGCGGCGATGGCGGCGACACCGACTGCGTGCGTTTCCTGTGGGGACTGCCCGACTCCGATTCCGATCCCATCACCACCGGCTATGAAACCACCGACGATTCCGACGCCCGTTTCATCGAGGTGCGGGTGGCGGCGCACACCATGACCGCCACCTTCATGGCCGCCTTCGGCGGCGGCGACAGTGCCGGCCTCTCGGCCCGCGCCGTCGCCGGCAACGACTCGCTGGTCTGTTCGGTGCCGCCGATGTTCATGTGCAACCCCAGCGAGCCGGCGGGCAACCTCAATCCGGAATACCCCGTCGACATGGCGGCGCTGGAGGGGAAACAGATTCGGTCGTTCATCCAGGGCGGCGGCGGCTCGTACACGCCCGGCAACTTCGGTCTTCTGTGCCCCTCGGGCACGGAGGACCAGACCAACTGCGGCGCCAACACCGTCAGCGAATACCTTGCCTCGCAGCACGGCACCTGCGTATCGCGCTGGAGCATGACCACCAAGACCGGCGTCAACACACAAAAGGTGCGCGCCGGCCTCAACACCCGATTCGACATCTGGCAACCGCAGGGGGAAAACGCGTGGCGCAGCGACCCCACCTTTGCGCCGGCGGTCAACGTCACCCAAGGGCGCAACCCCAGCACCTGCAACGACACCGAAGGGAGCGCCCTCGCCAATGCGACGGGGCTGGGGCGCGACGCCTGCTTCGCCGACGATTCCTGCGGCGGCCGCGTCGGCGACGGCGACTGGGACCGCGACGAGTATTTCCGCATCAATCACGAAGGCCAGAGCCCCGCCACCTGGGGCCTGCCCATCGACCCCGCCAGTGTGACGCGCTACGAGGTTTATCGCTACGAGATCGAATATGACGCCATCGTTGCCCCCGGCCAGGACATCCACGACGAGCACGGCAACCTTGTCGACAGCACCATCGAGGACGGCGGCCCCGGCTGCTACAACGGCCCCGCCCCCAGCAACGACTACAGCTATTTCGACGATATGAAGCGCGACCTGCAGCTTCTCAATGACCGGCGGTTGATGCCGGTGGCGATGGCGAACTGCAACGCACTGGGCAATCCCAGCGGCACATTCAGCTTCCGCCCCCCGGAATTCCTGTTCACCTTCCTGACCGAACCGGCAACGCCCCCCAACTCCAGCGGAAAAACGGAACTGTTCATCGAAGTCCTGGGGCCGCTGGACGGCGGGGCGGTGGACGCGCTGGTCCACGACGTCGTGCAGATTTACCGGAGGTGACGGCGATGCGGAATCGGGGTTCGTGGCGGGCAAGGATGCGCCGTTGCGACGGCGCCGCCATTGTCGAGTTCACGCTGATGCTGCCGCTGCTGTTCTCGCTCCTGGCCGGGGTGAGCGAGTTCGGGCGCGCCCTATACCACCACCATGTCATCGAGATGGCGCTGCGCAACGCCACACGTTACCTCAGCCGCGTTCCCGACCCCGCCGCCGAGGCCGACACTGCGCGCAATCTTGCCGCCTATGGCACACCCGACGCATCGGGCTCGCCGCTGGTGTCGTACTGGACGAGCGACACTTACGGCACCATCACCATCGAGGGGCCAACCATGCGAACCGTCACCTACACCGATTCCGGCGGCAACCCCGTCAGCTTCGAAATGCCGGTCATCCGCATGGAGGCGGCCGTGCCCTACGAGGATCTGGGCTTTTTGTCCCTCATCCTTTCCAACCCCCTGCAACTCATCGCCGAGCACGAGGAGGTGCATTTCGGTGACTAGACAGGCCCCCTGGCGCCGTTTCGCCTTCGACGGCGGCGGCGCCGCCATCGTCGAGTTCACGCTGGTGGTGATGCTGCTGCTGGGCATGACCTTCGGCATCATCGAGCTTGCCGTCGCCATGTGGACCTACAACGCCGCCGAGGCGGGAACCCGCAACGGGGTGCGGCTTGCCGTGGAATCCGACCCCGTCGCCACGGCGATAACATCCTACAACGCCGTCAGCGATAGCGGGCTGCATCCGGGCACGAACCTGACGCTGGGGGTGCTGCCGGGATTCACCGTCACCTGCGACGACTCCTCCTGCGCCTGCACCGGTGACGGCTGCCGCATCATCGGCAACAAGATGGGCCACGACCCCGATGCCTTCGCCGCCGTTCTTGCGGCGGTGCGCCAGTTCTTTCCGCGCGCCGACGCGGACGACCTGTTCGTCGACTACACCCATGTCGGACTCGGTTTCGCCGGTCGCCCCGGCCCCGACATCGTGCCGCTGGTGACGGTGCGCCTGCGGCCCCTGCCCTATGACTTCATGGCCATGAACGCCTTCGGCCTTGGCGACGTGCAGATGCCGCCCTTCCTGGCGACGCTGCCGGGAGAGGATCTCCACAGCAGCGGCGCCTGACGGCGAGGAGGATGCTGACAGAAGACCTCGGAAACGCCTATGCTGGTGCGGTTTTGCGGACTGCATCGGTAGCATGGAACATTCGGCGGCAATCATAAATTACGAGGTCTACGTCCAGGAAAAAGGGCGCTGGACCTTGCAGATGCGATTCCGCGAGCGCGAGCGCGACGTCGCCATCGCCGAGGCGCAGGCGGCCGAACGCCGCCTGGGGAGCCCGGTAAAGGTCGTCCGCGAGACCTATCACCCCGACACCAACACCGCCGACGAGGCCGTGGTGTATCTGACGGCGCGGCAGGCGGTCCGGCGGACACCGGCGCCGCAGCCCGCAATGGCCGGCTGGGGCGGCGCCCCGCCGTTGCGACGCCGCGTGCCCGCGACCGCCGGCGCCATTCCGCCGCCGCCGTCCGGCATTCAGTTGACCTTCCGCATTCTGCTGGTCGTCGCGGTCGCCTTGTCGGTGTCCATTTTCGTCGTCGGCATGGCGTCGGTGGCGATGGTCCAATTGGAAAGTCTGGGAATCGCCATCGCCCAGGAGACGTACGGCAAGGTCATTTTCGTCATGTTCATCGCCGGCTTTCTGTTCACGGCGATGCCATTGAGCCTGTACTTCCTGCGCGATGCGGGCGACACAGCCGCACCCCGAAGAGCGGCCCGCCGCCGCCGGCCACCGGCGCCGCCCCCGCCCCCGGCGGCCGAGGATCTGCCGGACCTTCCCGACGACGAACCGGCGGGCGCCGCCGATGCCGATGATGAACCGCCGGCGCCACCCAACGGCGGCGAAGCGGCGGCGGTCGACGATGGCGGCGACGACAGCTTCGACCTCGACGACGAGCTGGGCCTCGCGGACATCGACGATGCGCAGGGCAAAGCCGACGAGGAAGAGGAAGAAGAGGACGAGGAGGACGAGGACGAGGCCCAGGCCGCGGCGCGCGAAAAGGCCCGCCTGACGGCACTGCGTTTCCTGGGCGAGGTCGTCGCTTCGCTGAAAGGCGACAAGTCCCAGTTGGACAGCTACACCCGGTTCGGGCTGCACCTGGCGATGGCCGGCGCGGTCGAAGGGCTGGGTGACATGGCGGAGCTATCGCCCCGTCACCAGCGGAGCCTGCTGCGCGAGGTGGTCGGCGTCCTCGGCGCGCCGCCGGAGATGGCCAGATCCTTTGCCGATGGCTACGAATCCTATCTGTTGGAGGCGCGCTACCTGGACATGGTGCGCGCCGGCCGCGACAGTCTGAGCCACTACGTCGCCGGCGAGGAGCGGCCGCTGGAGAAGCTGGGCCATGCCCTCGCCGCCTGGAACCGGCCGACGCCGGCCCAGGCCGGCCAGCGCATCGTCGCGGTGCTGTTCACGGACATGGTCGGTTCCACCGACATCACCCAACGCTATGGCGATCTTGGCGCCCAGGAAGTCGTGCGCCGCCACAACGCCATCGTGCGCCAGGCGCTCAGCACCCACGGCGGCCACGAGGTCAAGCACACCGGCGACGGCATCATGGCGTCGTTCCCCAGTGCCGGCGAGGCCGTCGACGCCGCCGTCGCCATCCAGCACATGGTTGCGCGCGACAACCATCTGCGCCCCGACCTGCCGCTGCGCCTGCGCATCGGCATCAATGCCGGCGAGCCCCTTGAGGAAGAGGACGACCTGTTCGGCAGCACCGTCCAGCTTGCCGCCCGTGTCTGCGACAAGGCGGGCGCCGAGGAAATCTTCGTGACCAGCGTGGTGCGCGATTTGTCCACCGGCGCCGGCCGCCGCTTCAAGTCGCGCGGGGCGATGCCGCTGAAGGGCATCGCCGAGCCGCAGCCCCTGTTCGAGGCCCTCTGGCGCGAGGAAGATTTAAACGCGGAGGCCGCCGCTGGCGCCGCCGAAGCGGAGCCCGAGGCCGAGGCCGAGGCCGAGGCCGATCCGGAGGCGGACCGCGCCGAGGACGCAGGGGATCAGTCCGGCGCCGAACCGGGATCGTCGCAGGACAGCACCCAGACGTCATAGACCGGGTGCTCCATCGCGTGAAGGGCCGGGCTGGATGCGAACATCCAACCCACGAAAACCTCGTGCGCGGGGCGGTCCGGGGGATGTTCCCAGGCATAGACGAAGGCGGCACTTTCCGGCGGCTCCTCGGGCGGGCGCTGGCGGCAGGCCTGCACCAGCAGTTCCAGGCTGCCGAAGCGCACCCGTTCGCCGACCGGGGCCTCGATGGTGCGCACGCGCCCGGTGACCTTGTCGAGGCCGCGCAGCACCGCCGTGTCCATGACCAGCGTCTCGGCCGCCGCCGGCGCCGCCGCCAGCAGGCCCGTCATCGTCGCCGCCATCAGCCGTCTCGGCATCCTCGCGCCCTACCAGTCCGGCACATCGCCCATGCCGCCGCCCCCACCGGGGGCGCCGTTGCTGTTCAAGAAGATGATGTCGCCAATCATCTCTTCCAAGGAGCGGTAGTCCTTGGTCTGGGTCACCACCCCGCCGGGAGCAATGGTCTCCTCGCTGCTGCCGGGGGCGAGGCGGATGTATTTGTCGCCCATGAGGCCGTTGCCGGCGATCGACGCCTCGGTGTCGGCGGGCAGGCGGATGGGGCCTTCCACCGTCATCACCACCACCGCCTCGTAGGTGTCGGGGTCCAGCGACTGGCCCACGACATTGCCCACCTTGACGCCGTTGATGCGCACTTCGTTGCCGGGCCGCAGCCCGCCGGTGCTGGTGAAGGTGGCGCGCAAGGTATAGCCGGTGTCGGTGCCGATATCGGTCTGGGCCAGCGCGAAGGCCAGAAACATGCCCGCCACCACCAGCACCACGGCGCCCATGATGGTTTCGATGAGGTTATTGCGCATCCGGCGCCCCCTCGCGTCCGGCCTGGGCCCGCGCCACGATGAGTTCCAGCAGGTCCTCCAGCACCACCGCCGGCTGGGTGTAGTCGACCCGCTCGCCCGGCGCCATCATCCGCTCGTCCCCGCCCGGCTCCAGCGCGACGAATTTCTCGCCCAACAGCCCGTCGGTGTGAATGGCGGCCGAGGTGTCGCGCGGCAGCTTCACGCCATCGTCGATGCGCAGCACCGCGACCGGCCGCAGGTGCTCGTCAAGGCGCAGGTGCGCCACCTCGCCGACGCCGACCCCGGACATGCGCACGTCGCTGCCCTCGGCGAGCCCATCGACACCGGCGAAGCCGGCCACGATCTCGTAACCGGCATGGCGCTCGCTGCCGCCGCCGATATAGGCGGCGACGATCATTTCGGCCACCAGGACGACCAGAACCGCCCCGATGAGCACCTCGTGGGGTCGAAATCCGCTCACGGCCTGCGCGCCCGCGTCAGTCCGCCGGCCCCGCCGGCGTCACGGCCGCCAGGGCTCATAGTCCGAACTGGAGGCGGCGCGGTGGCCGCCGCTGAGGTCGTGGCCCTGCGGCAGGTAAGCCTCGGGCGTGCCGGTGAGATTGGCGACATGGGGCTTGATCCACGGCTTCTCCGGCGTGCCGCCGGACTGCAGCGGCTGATCGCTCAGATAGGTCAGCCAGGCGTGCCACTCCGCCGGCACCGCCGAGGCCTCCGGCGCGCCCGCATACACCACCCATCGCTTGCGCCGGCGCCCCTGGGGCACCTTGCGCTCCTGATAGTAGTGGTTGCCATAGCCATCGCTGCCCACGAACTCGCCGTGGCGCCAGGTCATGATGCGCGTCCAGATGTGCATGGTTCTTCGCCTCGAAGCTCCAACCCCACAGGGCCGCGTTTGCCGCGCCGGGACTATCGCAGAAGCCGCCGCGCCCGTCCAGCCCCGCCGACCTTCCCGCGGCCGCACACCATATGGTGTGTTTCGCCTGCGGAACGGCCCAAATTGTAGTTGCGAGGCCCCGGCAACGGGCATAACCTGTGCCGGTTGCGGCGCCCTGGCCACAACATATGGCGTGACGTATCGACAAGTCCACGGGAGGGTCGAAAGAATGCGGATCAAGCGGTACTTCACCAAGAGCAAGAAATCGCCTTATGAGGGCATCGCCTTCCGCAGCACCGCCAGCGAAATCCGCAACCCCGACGGCTCCGTGGTCTTCAGCGCCAGCGACATCGAGGTGCCGGCCGACTGGTCGCAGGTGGCCTGCGACGTGCTGGCGCAGAAGTATTTCCGCAAGGCCGGCGTGCCCGCGAAGCTGCGTCCCGTGCCCGAGGACGGCGTGCCGGAATGGCTGTGGCGCCACGAGCCCGAGGACGACGCCGCCACCGTCGCAGAGACCTCGGCCAAGCAGGTGTTCGACCGCATGGCCGGCGCCTGGACCTATTGGGGCTGGAAGGGCGGCTATTTCGACGCCGAGGCCGACGCCCGCGCCTTCCACGACGAGATGCGCCACATGCTGTGCCGCCAGATGGGGGCGCCCAACAGCCCGCAGTGGTTCAACACCGGGCTGCACTGGGCCTATGGCATCGACGGCCCCGGCCAGGGGCATTACTACGTCGATCACGACAGCGGCGAGTTGACCCGCTCGACCTCGGCCTACGAGCACCCGCAGCCGCACGCCTGCTTCATCCAGTCGATCAACGACGACCTGGTGAACGAGGGCGGCATCATGGACCTGTGGGTGCGCGAGGCGCGCCTGTTCAAATACGGCTCGGGCACCGGCACCAATTTCTCGCGCCTGCGCGGCGAGGGCGAGCCCTTGTCGGGCGGCGGGCGCTCGTCGGGGCTGATGAGCTTCCTGAAGATCGGCGACCGCGCCGCCGGCGCCATCAAGTCGGGCGGCACCACCCGGCGCGCCGCCAAGATGTGCGTCGTCGACATCGACCACCCCGACATCGAAACCTATATCGACTGGAAGGTGCACGAGGAGCAGAAGGTCGCCGCGCTGGTGGCGGGCTCGAAGCTGGCCAACGAGCACCTGAACGCCGTCATCGCCGCCTGCCACGCCTGGGACGGCACCGAGGAAGGGCGTTTCGACCCCAAGGTCAACAAGGGCCTGAAAAAGGCGATCATCGCCGCCCGCAAGGCGATGCTGCCCGAGAACTACGTCCAGCGCGTCATCCAGTTCGCGCGCCAGGGCTACACGGCCATCGACTTTCCCATCTACACCACCGACTGGGACTCCGAGGCCTATCTGACCGTTTCGGGCCAGAACTCCAACAACAGCGTGCGCATCACCAACGCCTTCCTGGAGGCGGTGGAGAAGGACGGCGACTGGGCGCTGCTGCGGCGCACCGACGGCCAGGTGAAGGCGACGGTGAAGGCCCGCGACCTGTGGCGACGCATCGGCGAGGCGGCGTGGCAGTGCGCCGACCCGGGCCTGCAATACGACACCACCATCAACGAGTGGCACACCTGCCCGGCCTCGGGGCGCATCAACGCCTCGAATCCGTGCTCGGAATACATGTTCCTGGACGACACGGCGTGCAATCTCGCCTCGCTGAACCTGCTGTCCTTCCTGGACGAGGACGGCGGCTTCGACATCGAGGCCTTCAGCCACGCGGTGCGCCTGTGGACGGTGGTGCTGGAGATTTCGGTGCTGATGGCGCAGTTCCCGTCCGAGCGCATCGCCCAGCTTTCCTACGAGTACCGCACCCTGGGGCTCGGCTACGCCAATATCGGCGGGCTGCTGATGGCCGCCGGCCTGCCCTACGACTCCGACGCCGGGCGCGCCCTGTGCGCCGCCATCACCGCGCTGATGACCGGCACCAGCTATGCCACCTCGGCCGAGATGGCCAAGGAACTGGGGGCCTTCCCCGGCTTCGCGCCCAACCGCGACGCCATGCTGCGGGTGATCCGCAACCACCGCCGCGCCGCCGAGGGCGCCGGCCACGGCTATGAGGCGCTGAGCGTGCCGCCGGTGCCGCTGGACGCCGCCAACTGCCCGCAGCAGGGGCTGGTCGAGGCCGCCCGCGCCGCCTGGGACCAGGCGCTGAGCCTGGGCGAGAAGCACGGCTGGCGCAACGCCCAGGTGTCGGTGATCGCCCCCACCGGCACCATCGGGCTGGTGATGGACTGCGACACCACCGGCATCGAGCCCGACTTCGCCCTGGTGAAGTTCAAGAAGCTGGCCGGCGGCGGCTATTTCAAGATCATCAACCGCATGGTGCCCCAGGCCCTGCGCACCCTGGGCTATGCCGAGGCGCAGATCGAGGAGATGGTGCGCTACGCCGTCGGCCACGGCACCCTCAACGGCGCGCCGGGCATCGACCACGAGGCCCTGCGCGCCAAGGGCTTCGACGACGCGGCGCTGGACAAGATCGAGGCGTCGCTGGGCAACGCCTTCGACATCAAGTTCGCCTTCAACAAATACACCCTGGGCGAAAGCTTCTGCACCGGCACGCTGGGCCTGCGGCCCGAGCAGCTTGACGACCTCTCCTTCGACATGCTGGCGGCGCTGGGCTTCGGGCGCGAGCAGATCGACGCCGCCAACGCCTATTGCTGCGGCGCCATGACCCTGGAGGGGGCGCCCTATCTGAAGCCCGAGCATCTGGCCGTGTTCGACTGCGCCAGTCCCTGCGGGCGCAAGGGCACGCGTTATCTGTCGGTGGAGGCGCACATCCGCATGATGGCCGCCGCCCAGCCCTTCATCACCGGCGCCATCTCCAAGACCATCAACATGCCCAACAGCGCCACCGTCGAGGACTGCATGAACGCCTATATGCTGTCCTGGAAGCTGGGGCTGAAGGCCAACGCGCTGTACCGCGACGGCTCCAAGCTAAGCCAGCCGCTGGCCGCGGCGCTGCTGGACGAGGACGCCGCCGGGCTGGCCGAGGAACTGGCCGACGAGCCCCTGGCCGCCAGGGCCGAGATCATGGCCGAGAAGGTGGTCGAGCGCATGATGGCGCAGCGGCGCAAGCTGCCGCACCGGCGCAAGGGCTACACCCAGAAGGCCATCGTCGGCGGGCACAAGGTGTACTTGCGCACCGGCGAATACGAGGACGGCTCCATCGGCGAGATCTTCATCGACATGCACAAGGAGGGCGCCGCCTTCCGCAGCCTGATGAACAACTTCGCCATCGCCATCTCCATCGGCCTGCAATACGGCGTGCCGCTGGAGGAGTTCGTCGAGAGCTTCACCTTCACCCGCTTCGAGCCCAACGGCATCGTCGAGGGCAACGACACCATCAAGATGGCGACCTCGATCCTCGACTACATCTTCCGCGAGCTGGCGGTGAGCTATCTGGGCCGCCACGACCTGGCGCATGTCGACCCCACCGACGTCGCCCCCGATGGCCTGGGCGCGGCGTTCAAGGCGCAGGCCCAGGACGACGCCGGCGCCGAGCCCGGCGAGGCGGCGCGCATCAACGCCGTGGTGGAACAGATGGTCGAGCGCGTCACCAGCCGCGGCTATGTGCGCAGCAACCTGTTCTTCGTGCGCGGCGGCAACGGCAACGGCAACGGCAATGGCAACGGCGGCCACCACGGCGACTACGCCCTCGCCGCCGCCGGCACCTCGGCCACCGCCGTCGCCCTGGAAGTCGACGCCGACCCCGAAGCGATCCTGCACGAATTCGACACCCGCGCCGAACGCATCCGCGAAGCCCGCATGAAAGGCTACGAAGGCGACGCCTGCGGGGAGTGCGGCAACTTCACGCTGGTGCGAAACGGAACGTGCCTGAAGTGCGACACCTGCGGGGCGACGAGCGGGTGTAGTTGAGGGAAATGCAAACCGTGGGTAAGCAGTGAGTGATTATATCGTCACATCTTTTGCGGAGCTTCATGGTGCTTTCTTGAGGTTCCAAGGAGATCGGCGGTGGATTTTTCGTGGGCACCGCAGTCCTCAGTGGAACCTAAAACCTAAGGCAGGTAGAAGTAAATTCTGGCAAAGGAACGACCAAGACTTCTTCAAGGCGTGAAAACGCCGCGCCGTGGAATTTGTTTCGTCGATGCCCGCTACCGAATGGGATTGGCTGGCTGTTGCCCAGCATCATGGGTTGCCTACTCGGCTATTAGACTGGACGAACAACCCGCTTGTCGCAGCATTTTTTGCCGTCGTTGATAATGAAGTTGAAGGCGACGCCCTGCTGTTTGCCTTTCGGCCAAAAGTGAGGATTGATGACGAGGCTCTTGGCCGCTCGCCCTTCGCGATGAAGGCAAAAATAGCCCATTACAGGCCACATGCCTTTTCCCCACGAATCGCCCGTCAGGGAGGCATGTTTACCATACACACACCGCCAGAAGCAGCCGTGTCGGAAACCGGCGATGATGGTGATGTGGTAAAAATTCGTATTGACAGCAGTTATGTTCACCAACTTCGGCGCGATATTGATCTCTACGGCATGAACTGCGCTACACTGTTTCCCGGACTTGATGGTCTTGCAGACCATCTAACTTGGGCTGCATCTGAGGCGGACCTCCGAAAGCGGCTTCTGGAGCAGGAACAGGACGAGACCGGGAAGTCTGAGGCGCAGGTTGTTATGTGGATTCCGGCCTCCGTCACTTGGGGTTAACGTCTGAAGTTCATTACCGTGCCAATTATACCGCAATCCCCAGTTCCAGGCCGGCCCACGCCCCATCAGCCGTCAGGGCGGGGGCAATCGAGGCGTTCGGCCAGGGCGAGGCAGGCGCGGTCGCCCAGCGACAGGCCGGCGGCCTTGGTCTTCGGGCAGGGCTGCGGCGGCATAGGCCAGATCTTCGCTGAACGGGACGACATCGAGCGGCAGCGACGTGAGCACCCGCGCGAGCCTCGTCCAGTGGCATCCCAAGCGACACCAGCACCGCCGCCACCTCCGACAGGTTCACCGTACAGACCAAGGCATCGCCCAGTCGGGCCTTCACCGCCTCGGCCCCCGGTTCGTCGTTCAGCAGCGCCAGGATGGCGGGGCATCAAGAACCGTCCTACTCACAAGCGTTTTGCGATAGCTGGCGCTAACAACCAGCCTGCCACTCTTGCTTAGTCGTACCCTGACCTCGCCCAAGTGATCGGTACGACCCGCCTCCCGCACCGCACCATTGACCCTCCCCCGCAAACATGTATCATGCGTACATCTTTTGTGGTGGAGGCAGGCCGGGCGCCATGCGGGACGAGGTCGAGCACGCGGCGGAGGGGAGTGCGGGGCGCGAGAAGGCGCGGCACGGGGTTGCCGGGCTCATCAACCGCTGCATCCGCGCCTACCGCTCGTTTGCCGCCCTGGAGGATCTGGCCGAGGATTTGCGCATCCTGTCGCTGAACGCCGAATTGTTGGCCGGGCGCACCGGCGACGGCGGCCGCGCCATTCGGGTGCTGACGCAATACACCCGCGAGCTGGTGACGCATCTGAAGCAGGTCTACGACGCCCTCGACGCCCTGGAATCCCAGACCTTCGCCGCCGGGGCCGCCAGCCTCAAGGAGTTCCACCGCCTGCGGCTGCTGGAGCGCTCGGCCGGCCTGTCGTCCTCGCCGGCCGTGCGGGCGGCGCGCGAGCGGGCCTCGGCGCGCGCCGTCGCCAATGTGCGCGCGGTGGTGGCGGCGGCGTCCGCGCTCACCGAGCACACCCGCACCGTCACCACCATCACCACCCAGTCGAAGACCATCGCCGTCAACATTGCCATCGAGGCCACCTGGCACGGCGGCTATGGCCAGCATTTCGCATCGGTGGCGGAGACCATGCGCACCTATGCCCGGCGCCTTGAGGACATGAGCACCGACGCCCGTGGCTGGGTGGGCGAGGCCATGACCCTGGGCGCCGCCCTGTCCCGCGCCGCCTGAGCCGAAGGGAGGCACCACCTTGCGCACCCTGACATTCCACGAGAACGGCGAGCATCGCTGGCACCTGTTCGGCCACGACGCCGACCGCCCCGCCAACGTCATCGACACCAACCAGTATGTGGTCGAATCGGAGGGGCGCGCGGCGCTGATCGACCCCGGCGGGCTGGAGATCTTCCCCCAGGTTCTGGCCGCCCTCAGCGAGCATGTGGCCGTCGAGGCGGTCGACCACATCGTGCTCTCGCACCAGGATCCCGACGTGGGCTCGTCGCTGCCGCTGTGGCGCGAGGTCTGCAACCCGGACATGACCGTCCATGTCGCCGACGTGTGGACCAGCTTCGTGTCGCATTTCGACAACGACGCCCGCCTGACCGCCCTGCCCGATTCCGGCGGCACGGTGACGGTGGGGAGCCTGGCGCTGGAACTGGTGCCGGCGCATTTCCTGCACGCGCCGGGCAATTTCTGCGTCCTCGACGCCCGCGCCGGGGTGCTGTTCACCGGCGACATCGCCGCCTCGGTCATTCCCGACGACTATGACGGCTTTCCCTGGGTGCGCGACTTCGCCGCCCACACCCGCTTCATGGAGGCCTGGCACCGCCGGGCGATGGGCGCGGAGCGGGCGCGCGACGCCTGGATCGCGCTGGTGCGCTCGCTGGGCGTCAAGATCATCGCGCCGCAAAAGGGCTCGCTGCTGGCGGGCGAGAACGTCGACCGCTTCCTCGACTGGTTCGGGCGCCTGGAGATCGGCAAGGGCATCGACGCCATCGCCGAATGGCAGCGGGCCTATCAGGGGCGCACCGCCCGCACCGGCTAACGCCCCGCGAACCCGCGCCGCCGCCGGGGTGTTGGCAGGGTGCCAACACATCGGTCAGGAGGCCACACCATGCCCAGCTTCATCCGTCGCACCAGCGGCGCCGTCGCCGCCGCCGCGATGCTCGCCGTCCCCGCCGCCGCCCAGCAGCAGGAGCCGCAGGCCGCCGGCCAGGAGATGAGCGACGAGCAATTCATCGAAACCGCCCTCCAGGCGGCCCCGGAACAGTTGCGCGACCGCGCCGGGGTGATGCGCCCCGACGGCACCACCCTTCAGGAGGCCGAGGGCAATGTCCGCTGCACGGTGCTGAGCTTCGGTGCCCTGTGCGGCGACGAGGTCTTCGCCGAATGGGCGCAGGCCCACGCCGAACAGCGCGAGGATTACGAGGCCCCCGATCAAATCGGCCTGGCCTACATGCTGGACGGCCACTCCCAGGCCGTCAGCCTCACCGATCCCTTCGCCACCGCCGACGCCGGCGGCGACACCCTCAGCGAGGGGCCGCACGTCATGATCCTGGCGCCCCAGGACGCCATGCCCGACCTCGCCGCCGACCACCAGAGCGGCGAGCCCTATGTGATGTGGGAGGGAACGCCCTACGCCCATGTCATGATGCCCGTGGGCCCGCGCGACGAGGCCCCCGGCGTCGCCGCCACCCCCGCGGACGAGGCCGCGCCCGCCGAAGAGGAGGCACAGGACTGAGGCAAGGCACGGGCGGGCATCCAGCCGTCAACGGCCCTGGACCCCCGCCTTCGCGGGGTGACGAGTGGAAACGGGGGAAACGCCACCGCCCCCTCCCCGTCATGCCCGCGCAGGCGGGCATCCAGCCGTCGGCGGCCCCTGGACCCCCGCCTTCGCGGGGGTGACGAGTGGTAACGGGGGGACGGCGTTCGCGGGGGTGACGACATGGCACGGGGGGAAACGGCGCCGCCGCCTCCCCGTCATGCCCGCGCACGCGGGCATCCAGCCGTCGGCAACCCCTGGACCCCCGCCTTCGCGGGGGTGACGAGTGGGGCTTGGCCTCAGCTCTTCAGCTTTTTCGCCAGGATCTCGTTGACCAGCTTGGGGTTGGCCTTGCCCTGGGTGGCCTTCATCACCTGGCCGACGAAGAAGCCGAACAGCTTGTCCTTGCCGCCCTGGTACTCCGCCACCTTGTCGGGGTTGTTGGCCAGCACCTCGTCGATCATGCCCTCGATGGCGCCGGTGTCGGTGACCTGCTTCAGGCCCTTTTCCTCGACGATGACGCCGGGGGCCTTGCCGGTGTCGACCATCGCCTCGAACACCTCCTTGGCGATGCGCCCCGAGATGGTGTCGTCGGCGATGAGGTCGATGAGCGCGCCGAGGTTTTCGGCCGTCACGGGCGGGTCGTCGATGCCGCGCCCGGTCTTGTTCATGGCGGCGAAGAAATCGCCCATCACCCAGTTCGCGGCCATCTTGGCATCGCGGCCCTTGGCCACCTGCTCGTAGAAATCGGCGGTGGCGCGGTCGGCGACCAGCACGCTGGCGTCGTAGGGCGACAGGCCGAAATCGGCGATGAAGCGCGCCTTCTTGTCGTCGGGCAGTTCCGGCAGCGAGTCGCGGATGCGCTGGACATAGGCCTCGTCGAGGACCAGCGGCAGCAGGTCGGGGTCGGGGAAGTAGCGGTAGTCGTGCGCCTCCTCCTTGCCGCGCATGGAGCGGGTCTCGCCCTTGCGCGAATCGAACAGGCGGGTTTCCTGCACCGGCGCCTCGCCGTTCTCGTACAGGTCGATGTGGCGCCGGGCCTCGAATTCGATCGCCTGCTGCACGAAGCGCACCGAGTTGACGTTCTTGATCTCGCAGCGCGTGCGCAGCTCGTCCGATCCTTCCGGGCGCACCGAGACATTGACGTCGCAGCGCATGGAGCCTTCCTCCATGTTGCCGTCGCAGGTGCCCAGATAGCGCAGGATCGAGCGCAGCTTCTTCAGGAAGGCACCGGCCTCCTCGGGCGAGCGCATGTCGGGCTTGGAGACGATCTCCATCAGCGCCACGCCCGAGCGGTTGAGGTCGATGAACGACTTGCTGGGGTGCTGGTCGTGCAGGCTCTTGCCCGCGTCCTGCTCCAGGTGCAGCCGCTCGATGCCCACGGTGCGGGTGGAACCGTCGGGCATGTCGAGCACGATTTCACCATTGCCGACGATGGGGCTCTCGTACTGGCTGATCTGGTAGCCCTGCGGCAGGTCGGCGTAGAAGTAGTTCTTGCGCGCGAAGACGCTGGTCAGGTTGATGGCCGCCTTCAGCCCCAGGCCGGTGCGCACCGCCTGCTCGACGACGAAGTCGTTGATCACCGGCAGCATCCCGGGCATGGCGGCATCGACGAAGCTGACCTGGCTGTTGGGCGCGGCGCCGAAATCGGTGGCGGCGCCCGAGAACAGCTTGGCCTTGGAGATCACCTGGGCATGGATCTCCATGCCGATGACCACCTCCCAGTTGCCGCTGTCGCCCTCGATCAGATACGCCATGACCTCAGCCCTCCACGCCGGCCGGCGCGGCGGTGAAGCCGGCGGCCGTTTCCATCACCTCGGCGGCGCGCAGCACCGTTTCCTCGTCGAAGGGCCGGCCGATGAGTTGCAGGCCCAGCGGCAGCCCCTGCCCGTCCAGCCCCGCCGGCACCGAAATGCCCGGCAGGCCCGCCAGGCTGGTGGGGACGGTGAAGACGTCGTTCAGGTACATGGTCACCGGGTCGTCGACCTTCTCGCCCAGCGGGAAAGCCGCCGAGGGCGCCGTGGGCGTCAGGATGACATCGACATGGCCGAAGGCGTCCCTGAAGTCGCGGGCGATCAGGCTGCGCACCTTCTGGGCCTTGGCGTAGTAGGCGTCGTAATAGCCCGCCGAGAGCGCGTAGGTGCCGATGAGGATGCGGCGCTTGACCTCGCGGCCGAAGCCGGCGGCGCGGGTGTTGCGGTACATGGCGTCGAGGCTGTCCCCCTCCACCCGCAGGCCATAGCGCACGCCGTCATAGCGCGCCAGATTCGACGACGCCTCGGCCGGGGCGATGATGTAATAGGCCGGCAGGGCGTATTTGGTATGCGGCAGGCTGATCTCCACCGGCTCGGCGCCGGCGTCCCGAAGCCACGCCACCCCCTGATCCCACAGCCGCGCGATTTCCTCGGGCACGTCGTCGCGGCGGTACTCGCGCGGGATGCCGACCCTGAGGCCGCGAATGTCGCCGGTCAGGGCCGCCTCGAAATCCGGCACCGCCATCGGCGCCGAGGTCGAGTCCTTGGGGTCGTGGCCGCACATGGCGCCCAGCATGATGGCGGCGTCGCGCACGCTGCGGGTCATCGGGCCCGCCTGGTCCAGCGACGAGGCGAACGCGACGATGCCCCAGCGCGAGCAGCGGCCATAGGTCGGCTTCATCCCGACGATGCCGCAGAACGAGGCCGGCTGGCGGATGGAACCGCCGGTGTCGGTGCCCGTCGCCGCCAGCGCCAGCCGCGCCGCCACGGCGGCCGCCGAGCCGCCCGAGGAACCGCCGGGCACCAGTTTCGCCTTCGGCTCGCCCTTGCGCCGCCAGGGATTGACGGCGCCGCCGAAATGGCTGGTTTCGTTGGACGAGCCCATCGCGAACTCGTCCAGATTGGCCTTGCCCAGCATCACCGCCCCCGCCTGCTTCAGCTTGGCGGTGACGGTCGATTCATAGGGCGGCACGAAGTTGTGCAGGATGCGCGAGGCGGCGGTGGTGCGCACGCCCTCGGTGCAGAACAGATCCTTCACCGCGATCGGCAGGCCCTCCAGCGGCCCGGCGCGGCCGGTGCGGATGCGCTCGTCGGCCACGGCGGCGGCGTCGATGGCCACATCGGGCGTCTCGGTGACGAAGGCGTTGAGATCGCGCCCCGCCTCGACGGCGCGCAGATGCGCCTCGACCAGTTCCTTGGCGGTGAAGTCGCCCTTCGCCAGCCCCTCGCGGGCCTCGGCCAGCGTCAGCGTCGTCAAGCTCGCCATCGCCCTACTCCACCACCTTGGGCACCAGGAAAAAGCCGTCCTGGCTCTCCGGCGCGTTGGCCAGCACCTTGTCGGGACAGTTGCCGTCGGTGACCTCGTCGGCGCGGCGCGGCAGCGTCATCTCGGCGACCGAGGTCATGGGCGGCACGCCCTCGGTGTCCACCTCGCCAAGCTGTTCGATCCAGTCGAGGATCGCCGACAACTCGCCGGCAAGCGGCTCCAGATCCTCGTCCGGCACGTCGATGCGCGCCAGCGTGGCGATGCTGCGGACGGTGGCCTTGTCAAGCGACATGGGTCGGATGTCTCCGCTCATGGAAGGGCCGAACGGCCCGGTTCTGAAAACCGGCTCGGAGTGGCGCGGAAATTAGCACCGCCGCCGGGGGGAGGCAAGGTGCCTAGGCGGCCTCGTTGCTGCCCGAGGGCACCCGCAGGCCGTGGTCGTCCAGCAGGCGGGCGACGTCGCCGTCGTAATCCACCGGGACATTGATGGTTTCGACCACCACCCGCAGGCGGCGGCTTTCGCGCGGGCCGATGGGCACGGCAATGCCGGCGGTGCGTTCCAGGATGCGCTCCACCACCGGCCGGCAGATGTCCCATTCGGTGTCCTGCAGCAGCAGGCAGAATTCGTCGTCGTCGATCTTGGCGACCACGTCGCTGTCGCGATGCACGCCGGCAAGCTGGCCCGACACCTCGACCACCGCCTTATGGGCGATGTCGAAGCCGTGGGCGTCGAGGATGGCCTGATGGTCGGGAAGGCGCACGAAGAGCAGCGCGCATTTCGACCCCGCGCGCCGCGCCTGCGCCAGGATGGCGCGCAGGAAGGTCTCGAAGGCGCCGCGGGTGACGCGGCCGGTGGAGGGGTCGACGCCGCCGCCGCGGAACAGCGTGTCGTCCAGGGACAGCAGCCGCTCGGCGTTGCGCAGGCGCAGGCGCAGTTCCTGCACATTGATGGGCCGGCGGATGAATTCATCGGCGCCCGCCTCCAGCACCCTCACCAGGTCGTCGGTGCCGGCGCCGACGCCGATGACATAGGTGTAGCCGGCGGTGCGTATCTGGCGCAGCGAGGTGCACAGATCCGCCACGCCGTCGATATCGGCGCCCAGGAAGACGATGCGCGCGGGCGCGGCGCGGAATTCCTGCAAGCCGTCGCGGGCGCGGGCCTGCGCGCGCACCTTGTAGCCCCAGGCCGTCAGCTTGGTTTTCAGTACCCCGGCGGCAAGCTGGTTCTGCTCAACGATCAGAACCTCGCGCCCCCGCCTTGCCGTGATGCTGTCCGAAATGGCGCCCGTCCCCAACAGGACCGTGTTTTGCAACGGTAGCCGAAAGGGGCCGGCTTGCCAATCGGACAGGCCGCCGGCCGCACGGCTGTGAGGCGGCGTCCACGGAAGATGGGTGCTAGGCGCTGGCCACCGCCGCCGCGATGGCCTCGCCCAGCGCCCTGGTGTCGGCCTTGCCGCCCATGTCGGGGGTGCGCACGCCGCCGTCCTTGAGCACCGCCTCGATGGCGCGCACCACGGCGGCGCCGGCCTCCGCCTCGCCGAAATGGTCCAGCATCATCGCGCCCGACCAGATCTGGCCGATGGGGTTGGCGATGCCCTTGCCGGCGATGTCCGGGGCCGAGCCGTGGACCGGCTCGAACATCGAGGGGTAGTCGCGCTCGGGGTTGAGGTTGGCCGAGGGCGCGATGGCGATGGTGCCGGTGCAGGCGGGGCCGAGGTCGGAAAGGATGTCGCCGAACAGGTTGGAGCCCACCACCACGTCGAACCAGTGCGGGTTGCGCACGAAATGCGCCGTCAGGATATCGATATGGAACTGATCGGTGGTGACCTCGGGGTACTTGGCCGCCATCGCCTGGAAGCGGTCGTCCCAGAACGGCATGGTGTGGATGATGCCGTTGGACTTGGTGGCGCTGGTCAGGTGCTTGCGCGGGCGGCTCTGCGCCAGGTCGAAGGCGTAGCGCAGGATGCGGTCGACGCCCTTGCGGGTGAAGATGCTTTCCTGCACCACGGTCTCGTCATCGGTGCCGCCATAGAGGCGGCCACCGATCTCGGAGTATTCGCCCTCGTTGTTCTCGCGCACGATCATCATGTCGATGTCGCCCGGCGCCCGCCCCGCCAGTGGGCAGGGCACGCCCTCGAACAGGCGCACCGGGCGCAGATTGACGTGTTGGCGGAACTCGCGGCGCAGCGGAATCAGCAGCCCCCACAGCGACACATGATCGGGCACGCCCGGGAACCCCACCGCCCCCAGGAAAATGGCGTCGAAGGGGCGCAGGCGCTCGATGCCGTCGGCGGGCATCATGCGGCCGGTCTTCCGGTAGGTCTCGCAGCTCCAGTCAAAGTGTTCCCACTGGAAGGAAATCCCGAAGCGGCTCCCCACCGCCTCCAGCACGCGGATGCCTTCCGGCACCACTTCCTTGCCGATGCCGTCGCCGGGGATGACCGCGATGCGATAGCCTGCCATGCCGCTTTCCTCCTGCTGTCGTGAGGGCACCCGCGAACCTAGCAGGCCGCGCCCGCCCCCGCCACCGCCGGCACGCCCCTGCCCGGCGCCTTTGCCGCCGGCGCGCGGCGTGCTAAAGCATCGGCCATGCCCGTCCTCGCCCCCGCCCAGTTGCCCGCCCTCCTGGGGCGCCACCAGCGCCTCATGGGCCTCGACCTGGGCACCAAGACCATCGGGCTGGCGCTGTCCGACGTCAGCCGCACGGTGGCGACGCCGTTGCAGACGATCCGCCGCACCCGTTTCGGCGTCGACGCCGAGGCGCTGCTGGCCCTGGTCGACGCGCACGACGTCGGCGGGCTGGTCATCGGCCTGCCGGTGCAGATGGACGGCCACGAGGGGCCGCGCGCCCAGTCCACCCGCGCCTTCGCCGCCAACCTGCTGAAGCGGCGCGAGCTGCCCGTGGCCTTCTGGGACGAACGCCTGTCCACCGCCGCCGTCACCCGCACCTTGCTGGAAGCGGACACCTCGCGCCGCCGCCGCGCCCAGGTGGTCGACAAGATGGCCGCCGCCTACATCCTGCAGGGATGCCTGGATTCGCTGCCGCGCTGAACTAAAGGAAGAACAGGAAGGTGTCGAGGACGAACACCGGCACCAGGAAGACCATCGACCAGGCCATGTAGCCGAAGAAGCTGGGCATCCGGATGCCGCGCTCCTCGGCGATGGAGCGCACCATGAAATTGGGGGCGTTGCCGATATAGGTGTTGGCGCCCATGAACACGGCGCCGGCCGAGATCGCCAGCAGCGTCGGCGCGTGCGTGGTCATCAGCGTCTGCGGGTCGCCCCCGGCGGTGTTGAAGAACACCAGATAGGTGGGGGCGTTGTCGAGAAAGCTCGACAGAACGCCGGTGGCCCAGAAATACATGAAGTTCACCGGCTGGCCATCGGCGCTGACTGCGTTGACCACCGGCGCCAGGGCACCGGCCTCGCCGGCGCGCAGGATGGCGATGGCGGGGATGATGGTTATGAAGATGCCGGCGAACAGCTTCGCCACCTCGACGATGGGAAACCAGGTGAAGGCGTTGGCCTGGCGGTTCTCATAGCTGGTCAGCCACCACGACGCCGCCGCGATGCCCAGCAGCAGAAGGTCGCGCGCCACGTTCTGCAGTTCGACGGGCACATGGTAGATCGTGAAGGTGACGCCCGGCTTCCACACGCCGCTGATGAGCACCGAGGCGACGACGCCGGCCAGCAGCAGCAGGTTGACGGTGCCCTCCAGGCCCAGCTTCTCCTTCACCTCCGGCGCCGCGGCGGCGGCCGCCGCCTACGCCTCGACCACCCACGGCTTTCGGCTCTCGCG
>JAWLGJ010000069.1:0-10865 GCA_041685145.1 Magnetospirillaceae bacterium
CGCCAGGCTCTGCACCTGGCTGTCGGCCTGCTCGACCTTCTCCACCGCCTGGCGCGACACCTCCGAGGAATGCGCCGCCTGGCGGCCGATCTCGGCCACTGACGCCGCCAGCTCCTCCGCCGCCGAGGCCACCGTCTCAACATTGGTCGCCGCCTGCTCCGAGGCCGCCGACACCGCCGTCGCCTGGCGGCTGGCCTGCTCGGCGGTCGCCGACATGGTGTCGGCGGTGGACTCCATCTGCCGCGTCGCCTCGCCGACGGCCTCCAACACATCGGCGATGTCGCGCTCGAAGCTCGACACCAGCGCCTCCATGCGCTCCTGGCGCTGCAGGCGGCCTTGCTCCTGCCGGCGCCGCTCCTCGGCCAGCCGGTCGGCCTCGATCAGCCCGTCCTTGAACACCTGCACCGCCCGCACCATCCGGCCGATCTCGTCCTTGCGGGCGGTGGCCGGCACCTCGACGCCGCGATCGCCCTCGGCCAGGGCGGTCATCACCTCGGTCATGCGGTTGACCGGTTCGACGATGCCGCGGGCGATGCTGCGGATAACGACGACGGCAAGGCCCACCGTCAGGACCAGTAGAACCACCATGACCGTCAGGGTGCGGACGAAGCGGGCTTCCGCCGCCGCGTGGGTGGCCTCGATGACCTCGTCCAGCGTGCCGGTGACGCTGTCCTCCAGGCCCTTGATCAGGCGGATCTTGGCGGTGATGGCGTCGTACCATTCGCCGGCGCCGACGTCGATGTCGGTCATCGTGCTGCGATAGGCGGCGTTGCGCAGTTCGGCGACCGTTTCCGCCTCGGGGCTGGCGGCGATCTCCTGGTAGCGGTCGCGCTGCGCGGCGGTTGCGTAGCGCTCGAAGACGGCGAAATAGGTGTCCTGGGCGGCCGTCAGCTTGAGAAACGTCTGGTAATTATAGGGCGTGAACGAGCCGGCGCTGAACCCGGCGGCCCCGATGGCAAGTTCCCGTCCGGCCTGCTCCTTGGCGTGCAGGACGCTGGTATAGGCGACGATGGCGCGGCTGACGCCGGCGTCGCCGCTGACCACCGCCATATGGTCGATGATCTCCAGGAATTGCGCAACGGCCTCGGTGTAATATTCCGCGACGTTGGTCGCCGAGACCAGGATGGTGTCGGTGACGTCGCGATTGTTCCCCAGCCGCTCCAGGGTCTCGTCGGCGGTCGCCACCAACGCGGCGAAGGTGTCGCCATAGGCCGAGGCGTCGAAGCGCGCCAGCGCCTCGCGATAGGCGGCGACGCCTTGGTCGGTGACGGTGCGCTGTTGCGGCAGCTCGTCCATGTAGGCCTGGCCGTTCGAGGTCACGAAGGCCGCCGACATGCCGCGCTCGTCTTGCAGGTTGCCGACCAGAACGCTGACCACCGGCGCCAGGTCGACCAGGCGCTTCAGGCGCACCATGTCGGACGCCGTGCTCCGCGCGTCCAGAACGGCGGCCCCGGCCAAATACAACAAACCGAATAGCGGGAATATCACGGCAATGCTGATGCGTGTTCCGATTCGCAGGTTGTTGAACCATTGCATGGTGTTGATCCTAAATTCTTGCATTCGTCTAATGTGTAACGAGCTGTAAATCACAGGCACGACTCTCAATTAAGCCGAGCAGCGAATCAGTCGCAAGTTCCGGAAGGTGTAATGTTTAGGAGTGCGGGGCGGCCAGTTCCGTCGCCAGCGCGTGGGCCTCGGCGGCAAGCCGGCACAGGTCATCGCGGCGCCACGCGCCCCGGTCATTCAGCGCCCGCGCAAAGGGCTCCGGCACCGCCGCCAGCCCCAACCGCGCCCCGGCCATCGCCCCCGCCATCGCGGCGGTGGTGTCGACGTCGCCGCCCGGTGCGATGGCGGTGGCGACGGTGCGGACATAGTCGTCGGGGCTGCGCAGGAAGGCGTACAGCGCCCACAGCACGCTGGCGACGACAAAGGCCGAGATGCCGCCCCGCCAGTGGCTGTCCACCCCCGGCGGCAGGCCGGCGCGGCTGATCCGTTCCGCCGCCGCGTCCTCGGGCAACTCCAGCCAGTCCTGAAGCTGGCGCAGGGTGGTGGCCATCGACGGCTCGATGTTCTGCACCTGCTCGCGCAGCGCCTCCAGGAACTGCGGGGGGTCGAGGCGCGGGCGCCGCGCCGCCAGCGCGACGGCGCCGGCGACGGCCACCGCCCCGGCGGAGCAGCGTTCGTCGGCGTGGGTGATGCGGCCCTGGTCGCGGGCCACCCGCCGCATCGCCGCGGCATCGTGGCCGAACACCAGCCCCACCGGCGCCGCCCGCATGGCGCTGCCGTTGCCGGCGGCGGGCGGCGGCGTGCCGGCGCGGTGCCACGGCACCCCGGCCGCCAGGCGCTGGGCGGCGGCATTGGTGCTGCGGCCGCGGCCGACGACGCGGTCCTCGGTGAACAGGCGGGCGATGCGCCGGCCATAGTCGTCGGGGTCGAAGCCGCGGCGCGCCACCAGGCTTTGCATCAGTTCGCGCGCGAGCTGGGTATCGTCGAAATACTGTCCGAAGGCAAAACCGTCCGGCGCCGGGCGCGGCGGGCGCCGGGCCAGCACCACCTCGCGGGCATAGGCGGCGCAGACGGCCGGGGCGGCCCCCTCGACGGGAAAGCCCAGGGCATCGCCGACGCCTTGGCCGATCAGACAGCCGGCGAACTGGTCGGGGGCGGGGATCATGGCGTCGTTCCCCCCGGTGGGCGGTCGGGCAGGGCGAACTCGGCCACCACCGGCGCGTGATAGGTCTCGGGGGTGCCGCGCACCAGCACCGGCGACACCAACTCGTCGCCCAGGGTCTCGTTGTGGATCTCGGCGGCCACGAAGCGGCCCATCAGCGGCCGCGACACCAGGACGTGGTCCAGCATCACCCGGCGCCCGTGGTGGATGACGGAATAGCGTTGCGACTCCGACAGGCTGCGCCCGGTGGCCACCAGCACCCGGCCGGCCAGATGGCCGTTGCCGGTGTCTTCCTCGTCGCCGCGGATGGTGCGCACGGGCGTCTCGTGGTCGTCGGCGTTGAAGTCCCCGCACACCGCGATCAGCGCGCCGGGGTCATTCTCGAAGATCTGGTCGACGACCAGCCGCGCCTCAAGCGCCTGGCCGGCGCGCTTGACGGTGGCGTGGAAAAATCCCTCCGCCCAGCCGGCGACGCTTTGCCACACCCGGCCGCGCTTGTGCCCCGGCAGATGCGCCGCCCGCGGCGCCCGCAGATGCAGGTTGAGGACATGCAGCGGCACGCCGTCGACGTCCAGCGTCACATGCAGCAGGGGGCGCTCCCACTCCACCGGCACCGGGTCGGCGGCGGCGCCGTCGGGGCCGCTGGGGCGGCACAGCGGCGGCGGCACCAGATCGTGGCGCACCTGGCGCCAGGCCAGCACCGGCGGGCGCGACAGCACCGCCAGGTTGTGGCGGTCGGCAGGACGCTCGCCGCCGGGGCCGCGGCTGACGACGCGATGGTGGGCGGCGTAGTCGGTGCCCTCCAGCAGCCGCTCCAGCGCCTCGGCGCGGCGTTCGGCCGCGTGCGGCGTGCGGCGGGCGTTGACCTCCTGCAGGCACAGGATGTCGGCGCGCAGGCGCTCGATCTGCGGCCGCAGCACCGCCAGGCGGTCGGCGAAGTCGATGCCCTCGCGGCTGCGGTCGTCCAGGTTCTCCAGATTGAAGGTGGCGATGCGCAGGCGGCGGGACATGCGGGCCTCTGGGCGCGTGCGGTGGCCGGGTCCCCTGCATCATGGAACCGGCGCCCTTGCTTCGCAATGCCTGCAAATGACAGCCAGTTTTGTGGGATTTTCACCGGCTGTCGCGGAGTGGTAAACTCCGCCCTCCAATGGTTGGGGGCCACCGGCTGCCAGACACGTGCCGAGGGGGGACGATGACGGTTTCGGGACGGAAGCTTTACACGGCGGAACGCCAGCGCCTGCGCCGCCGCGGCCTGTCGGAGGAGCCGGCGGCGACGCCGGCGGCGGCCGGCGCCGGGCCGGCGGCGCCCGGCACCGAAATCCTGCTGGAGGCGATCCAGGCGCTGCAGGCGGAGATGCGCGAACTGCGCCGCCAGGTGATGCCGGAAGAGCACGCCGCCCAGGTGGCGGAGCAGAACGCCGTCGAACGCGAAGCCCTCGACCAGCAGAAGGCCGAGATCAACATCCTCAAGACCGAACTGCGCGCCCTGGCGGTGTGCATCGAGCAGACCAAGGCCGAGATCGCGTCGCTGCGGCCGCCGGGTGGCGACGACGACCGCCTGATGGTGGTCGCCAATGAGCTCGACGCCATCGTCACCTCGACCGAAAGCGCCACGCAGAACATCCTCGACGCCGCCGAGCACATCGACAACCTCGCCGACACCATCCAGTCCCAGGAAAAGGACTCCCACATCCGGCACCTGGCCGACGAGGTGCGCGAGTCGATCATCTCCATCTTCGAGGCCTGCAATTTCCAGGATATCACCGGCCAGCGCATCACCAAGGTCGTCAACACGTTGAAATTCATCGAGGACCGCATCAACGCCATGATCGACATCTGGGGCGCCGACACCTTCGCCGACCTGCGGAAGCCGACCGAGGTGGACGAGAGCGAGGAGGCCAAGCTGCTCAACGGCCCGCAACTGGAGAACCAGGGCATCTCGCAGGACGACATCGACAAGCTGTTCGGTTGAACCCGCCGCACCGCCAAATCACGGTTGAAATCGCCGCGACGTTCGTGGCTTCATTGCGGCTCCTCCCCGAAAGGGCGGGTGCGTTGCCCACAAGGCACGGAACGAAGGACCGGAGGAACGCCGGCCCCGCCGGTGGGGACGGCGGAGGCTGAAGAGAGGGATAGCGTGAACGCACTGACCGAGGCGCCGGCGTCGAGCCGGTTGTTGCTGTCGGGCAACGAGGCCATTGCCCGCGCCGTGTGGGAAGCCGGCACCATCGTCGCCGCCGCCTATCCCGGTACGCCGTCGACCGAAATCCTGGAGGTGCTGGCCGGCTTCCCCGACGTCGACACCCATTGGGCGGTGAACGAGAAGGTGTCGCTGGAGGTGGCCATCGGCGCCTCGATCGGCGGCGCGCGCGCCTTCTGCGCCATGAAGCATGTCGGCGTCAACGTCGCCGCCGACGCCCTCATGTCCCAGACCCTGGCCGGCGCCCGCGGCGGACTGGTCATCGCGGTCGCCGACGATGTCGGCCTGTCGTCGTCGCAGAACGAGCAGGATTCGCGTTTCTGGGGGCGCTTCGCCCACATTCCGGTGTTGGAGCCCGCCGACTCCCAGGAAGCCTACGAGATGACCAAGCTGGCCTTCGAACTCTCCGAGGAGTTCGAAACGCCGGTGCTGCTGCGGCTGACCACGCGGGTCTGCCACGTCAAGGCGCTGTGCGAGGTGGGCGCGCGCACGCCGCGCCCGGCCACCGGCTTCGAGTCCGATCCGGGGCGCTGGGTGCTGGTGCCGGCCAACGCCCGCAACCGCCTGGGCACCCTGTTCAGCCGCGAAACGGCGCTGGCGGCGCATTCCGAAACCTTCGAAATGACGCAACTGCTGCCGGGCGCCGACAGCCGCGTCGGTTTCGTCGCCTCCGGCCCCGCCGCCCTGGCGGTGCGCGAGACCTTCCCCGACGCGCCGCTGCTCAAGCTGGGCATGACCCATCCCCTGCCGCTGGAACGGGTCCGTGAACTGGCCGGGCAGGTGGAGCGCCTGCTGGTCGTCGAGGAGGTCGAGCCCCTGGTCGAGCAGGAGCTGAAGGCCGCCGGGATCGCCTGTCACGGCAAGGACGTGCTGCCGCGCAGCGGCGAGTTGTCCTATGTGGTGCTGCGCCCGGCGGTGGCGCGCCTGCTGGGCGAGGACGACGGCTCCGGCGCCGCCGAGGGGCCGGTCGCCCCGGCCGCGCAGGTCTTTCCGCGCCCGCCGACCATGTGTGTCGGCTGCCCGCATCTGTCGCCCTATTACGTGCTGTCGAAGATTCGCAAGCAGGTCATCATCGCCGGCGACATCGGCTGCTACACCCTGGGTTTCGGCCATCCCTGGAACGCGCTCGACACCACCATCTGCATGGGTTCCTCGATGGGCATGGCGCTGGGCCTGTCGAAGGCCGCCGCCGAGGCCGACAAGGACAAGGCGGTGGTGGGCGTGATCGGCGATTCCACCTTCCTGCACATGGGGATGCAGGGGCTGCTGGACATCGTCTACACCGGCGGCAACGTCACCGTGCTGCTGCTGGACAACCGCGCCGTCGGCATGACCGGCGGCCAGGACCATCCCGGCACCGGCCGCGACATCCACGGCGCCGAGGCGCCGCAGGTCGACTTCGCCAAGCTGGTGGCGGCGCTGGGGGTGCGGCCCGAGCGCATCCATGTCGTCGATCCCTACGAACTGCCGACGATGGCCAAGACCATCCGCCAGGAAATCGCCACGCCGGAGCCGTCGGTGATCATCACCAACCAGCCCTGCGTGCTGATCGACCGCTTCAAGCCGCGCGAGCCCTTCCGGGTCATCGACGACCAGTGCAACGGGTGCAGCAACTGCCTGCGCGTCGGCTGCCCGGCCATCTCGGTCACCCGCACCGAAACCGAGACCCGTCGCGGCCGCGAGCGCGAATTGAAGTTCGTCACCATCGACACCGTCTTCTGTACCGGCTGCACCATCTGCGTGAAAACCTGCGGCCCCGGCGCCATCGTGCCGGCCGGGGCGTCGGCGAAGGAGGATTCCCGGGCATGAGCGGCACCGCCTTTCCGACCACCGACATCCTGCTGGCCGGCATCGGCGGCCAGGGCGTGCTGACGGCCTCGGAGATTCTGGCCCAGGCGGCCATCGCCCAGGGCTTCGACGTCAAGAAGACCGAGGTCGCCGGCATGGCGCAGCGCGGCGGCATGGTCACCTCGCATCTGCGCTTCGGCGAGAAGGTGATGGCGCCGGCCATCGCGCCGGGCAGCGCCGATCTGCTGCTGGCCTTCGAGGTTGCCGAGGGCCTGCGCTGCCTGCCCTTCCTGCGCAAGGGCGGCAGGGCGGTGGTCAACACCCAGCGGGTGCTGCCGCCGGTCGTCTCCAGCGGCCTGTTCAGCTATCCCGACGATCCGGTGGCGCAGATGCTGGCGACCGGCGCCGACGTCCACCCCGTCGACGGCACCCGCATCGCCCTGGCGCTGGGCGAGCCGCGGCTGGCCAACACGGTGATGCTGGGCGCGGTGGCCGACCATCTGCCCTTCGGCGCCGAGGCGCTGCTGCGGGCGCTGCTGGAGCGCTTCGGCAGCCGCAAGCCGCATCTGGCCGACCTCAACCGCCGCGCCTTCGAGGCGGGGCGCGAGGCGGTGGGCGGCGGCGCCGCGCAGGCCGCCGCCAGCGCCTGATCCCCCTATTCGGCACCGGCGGGCGTGGTGCGCTCGCCCGCGATGCTATATGCTGCCCCCGCAGCGGATCGGAAGACCATCGACGAAGCGGAGCCCGACATGCCCGACGTCCACAAGGCGATTCAGGCGATGATTCAGTCCCTGCGCGCCGCCGAGCGCGAGCCCGCGCCCGCCCCGGCGCGGCCGGTGATCTGCATCTCGCGCGATTACGGCAGCGGCGGTGACGCCGTCGCCAGCCGGCTGGCCGAGCGCCTTGGCCTTGAGCTTTACGACTCCCACATCGTCGGGCTGATCGCCGAACGGGCTCACGCCGACCCCGAAGCGATGAAGGCCCTGGACGAAAGCGCCGAGAAGGCCCGCTCGATGTGGCTGTATTCCCTGCTCACCGGCCAGGATCTCAGCCGCGACACCTATCGCCGCCATCTGGTGAACGTGCTGCTGGGGCTGGGGCGCATGGGCGGGGTCATCGTCGGCCGCGGCGCGCATGTGGTGCTGGCCCGCCAGGCCGCGCTGCGGGCGCGGCTGGTCGGCACCACCGACTGCCTGGTGCGGCGGGTGGCGGCCGAGGAGGGCCTGGACGAGGCCGCGGCGCGCAAGCGCGTCGACGCCATGAACCACGAGCGCGGCAAGTTCGTCTGGGACACCTTTGGGGCGCGGCTCAACGAGCCCGCCACCTTCGACCTTACCGTCAACACCGACCGCCTTGACGACGTCGACGCGGTCGTCGACATGCTGGTGACGGCTCAGCGTTCAATCGTCGCCGCGCACGCCTGAGAACACCCCGCCTGCGCGGCAGGCGGGGCGGCCAGTGGAGGAAAACGGTGCGACATCGCGTGCTGATCATTGCCGTCGCGGCCGCCCTGGCGGCGGCGCCGGCCTGGGCCGAGGCGGAGGCGGAGGCGGAGGCGCCCGGCCGCCTGCTGGACGAGGCGGCGCGGAAGGTGATGCGGGCGCTGGAGCGTATGGCGGACTCGGTGCCGCAATATTCCCTGCCCGAGATCAACGAGAACGGCGACATCATCATCCGCCGCATCCATCCCGAGGCCGAGCGCGAGGCCACGCCGCCGCCGGCCGGCGACCCCGGCACCGCCGAGACCTGAGCCGCCGCCCCGGCGCGGGGGCGGGCGTGACTTGGCCTGGCGCTTGCGGCCGCCGGTGGCGCGGGCCTTTTTCTTCTGGGTCGCTGGCGCCGGGGCGCCGCCCTCCTCCTCGGGCTGTTCCAGCGAACGGCGCAGCGCGTCCATCAGGTTGACAACCTTGCCGCGCGCCGGCTCGGGCGCCACCACCCGCGGCTCGGCGCCGGCCAGCTTTTCCTTGACCAGCGCCTTCAGCGCCTCCTGATAGCGGTCGACGAAGCGGGTGGGGTCGAAGGGAGAGGTCTTGCGGGCGACAAGCTGTTCGGCCACCGCCACCTCGTCCTCATCGACCTCGGGCACCGACACGTCCTCGAACACCGACTGCGGTTTGCGCACCGTGTCATAGGCGTGCAGGGTGTACATGATGAAGCCGCGGTCGCGGCAGGTCAGCGCTACCAGCCGCTCGCGCCCCGCCAGCACCACCCGGCCCAGGGCCATTTTGCCGGTGCGCTCCAGCGCCGTGCGCACCACCGCGAACGCCTCCTCGGCCACCGGCCCGTCGGGGGCGACGTAATAGGGCTTGTCAATATAGATCGGGTCCATGTCGGCGTGGTCGAAGAACTGGATCAGTTCGACGGCGCGGCGGGTTTCCAGCTTGATGCGCTCGAAGTCCTCGTCCTCAAGCAGCACATAGCGGCCCTTTTCATACTCATAGCCCTTGGCGATGTCCTCGCGCTCGACCTCGCTCTCCTCGCCCTCGCGCACCCGGCGCTCGCGGACGCGCTGGCCGCTCTTGCGGTCGATCTGGTGGAAGGAGATGCGGTTGGCGCTGCTGATCGCCGGGTACAGGCGCACCCCGAAGCTGACCAGCGACAGGCGCATCTGGCCTTTCCAATAGGGACGCGGCGCTGCCATCGCGGCCTCCTGTCCGTTCGATGCGAGCCTTCATTCCTCCAGGCCCACCGCCCGGCGCATGTCCTTGGTGATGGACTGCCGCACCGTGCCGATATCGGCCCAGGGATCCTCCCGCAGCCCCGCCAGGCGGCGGCGGATGGTCTCCAGGGTGAAATGGTCGGAGCGCAGGCCGGCGTCGAGTTCCTCCCACGCCAGCGGCACCGCCACCGGCGCCCCCGGGCGGGCGCGGGTGGAGTAGGGGGCGATGAAGGTGGCGGCGGGCTGGTTGCGCAGAATGTCGAGATAGATCTTCCCGCGCCGCCGCGCCTTGCTCATGTTGGCGGCGTAGCGCTCGGGGCGGGCGCGCAGCAGCGCCTGCGCCACGGCGGCGGTGAAGGCCTTGGCCTCGTTCCAGGGGTGGCGGCGCAGCACAGGCACCACCACATGCAGCCCCTTGCCGCCGGTGGTCTCCAGGAAGCTCCGCAGCCCCATGTCGTGCAGAAAGAGGCGTATCTCGCGCGCGCCGGCGGCGACCTCGGCCCAGTCCAGTTCGGGGTCGGGGTCGAGGTCGAAGACCAGCAGGTCGGGGCGGTCGGGCCGGTCCTGGCGGCTGCCCCAGGTGTGGATCTCCAGCACCCCCATCTGCACCAGCCCCAGCAGGCCGTCGATGTCCTGGACATAGACATAAGGGCCGTCCTTCTCGCGCCCCGGGACGGTGCGGCCGTGGATGCCCCTGGGCATGCCCTTGGCGGCGTGGCGCTGGTAGAAGCACTCGCCGCCGTGGCCGTCGGGGCAGCGAACCAGGGTCAGCGGCCGTTGGGCGATGTGGGGCAGGATCCAGTCGGCGATCTCCAGGTAATAGACCGCCAGCGCGCGCTTGGTGATGCCCTGCCGCGCATAGAGCACCTTGTCGGGGCTGGTCAGCCGCGCCTCGGCGATGCGCCGTTCGATCTCCTCGTCGGCGGCGCCGGTGGGCAGGGCCGCCTCGCGCACCACCTCGGCGGCGTCCTTGTCCAGCCGCAATCCCTTGAAGGACGGGTGGCGCAGGCGGCCGTCGCGGGTCCAGTTGCTGAACTCCACCTCGGCCACCAGGCGCGGCGCCACCCATTGCACCCGCCGTTCCTGCGGCGGCTGCGCGAAAGGGGCGTCGGACCGGGCGAGGGGGCGCAGCCGCGCCAGCAGGTCGGCGGCGCTGCGTTCGCCGAAGCCGGTGCCGACCTTGCCGGCGTAGGTGAAGCGGCCGGCGTGGTCGTGGCAGCCAAGCAGCAGCGCCCCCAGGCCGCTGCGCGCCCCCTGCGGCGGCGTCCAGCCGGCGATGACGAATTCCTGGCGGCTGAGGCACTTGCTTTTCAGCCAGTCCCTGCCGCGCCCCGGCCGATAGGGCCGGTCGCGGCGCTTGGAGACGATGCCCTCCAGCGCAAAGCCGCAGGCGCGCCGGCGCACCTCGGGCCCGCGGCCGTCGAAGTGGTCGGAATAGCGCACCGGCCCGTCGTCGCCGACCAGTTCCCGCAGCACCACCTTGCGCGCCTCCAGCGGCGCGGCGCGCAGGTCAAAGCCGTCCAGATAGAGGATGGCGAAAAGATAGTAGA
>JAWLGJ010000016.1:0-63212 GCA_041685145.1 Magnetospirillaceae bacterium
CCGCGCCTCGGTGCAGGGCGGCGTGCGCCCGTTGTGGCAGCAGGTCTCCAGCGAGACATAGGCCGTGGCGCCGCGCGCCGCCGCGCCGGCGCGGGCCAGGGCCTCGGTCTCGGCATGGGGGCGCCCGCCCGGCTGGGTCCAGCCGCGCCCGACGACGCGGCCGTCCTTCACCAGGACGCAGCCGACGGCAGGGTTGGGCGCCACATTCCCCAGTCCCCGCCGCGCCAACGCCAGCGCGGCTTGCATGTGCTGTTGATCGACGTCGTCAGGAATCATGCGCCGCCACCCGGATCCCCGCAAAGGCGCACGGCTTCAGTTCTGCTCGGCGCCGAGTTTGCCCACGAAATCCTCGAAATCCTTGGCCTCGCGGAAATTGCGGTAGACCGAGGCGAAGCGGACATAGGCGACCTGGTCGAGGGCGTAGAGGGCGTCCATCACCAACTCGCCGATCATGGTCGAGGGTATCTCGGTCTCGCCGCTGCTTTCCAGGCGGCGCTGGATGCCGTTGACGATGCGCTCGACCCGCTCTTCGTCGACGGGGCGCTTGCGCACGGCGATGGCGATGGAGCGGGCGAGCTTCTCGCGGTCGAAGGGGGCGCGCTGGCCGTTCCGCTTCACCACCACCAGTTCGCGCAGTTGCACGCGCTCGAAGGTGGTGAAGCGCGAGCCGCAGTCGGGGCACAGCCGCCGGCGGCGGATGGCGGAGTTGTCCTCCGTCGGCCGCGAGTCCTTTACCTGGGTGTCCTCATGTCCGCAGAACGGGCAACGCATGGTCAGTCCCCCTCATGGCCGCCTCAGCCCACCTCGGGATAGACGGGAAAGCGCCGGCACAGCTCCTCGACCTCCGCCCGCACCCGGCGCTCGACGGCGCCGTTGTCGTCGGGATTGGCGGCCAGGCCGTCGAGCACGTCGCCGATAAGCTGGCCAAGGCGCGCGAACTCCTCGGTGCCGAAGCCCCGCGTTGTTCCCGCCGGGGTGCCCAGGCGGACGCCGGAGGTGACGGTGGGCTTTTCCGGGTCGAACGGTATGCCGTTCTTGTTACAGGTGATGCCGGCGCGTTCCAGGCTCTGCTCGGCCAGATTGCCCTTCAGCCCCTTGGGGCGCAGGTCGACCAGCATCAGATGCGTGTCGGTGCCCCCCGAGACGATGTCCAGACCGCGCTCGACCAGGGTGTCGGCCAGGACGCGGGCGTTGGCGACCACACGGGCGGCGTAGTCCTTGAACTCCGGCCGCAGCGCCTCGCCAAAGGCCACCGCCTTGGCGGCAATGACGTGCATCAGCGGCCCGCCCTGCAGGCCGGGGAAAATGGCCGAATTGATCTTCTTGCCGATGTCGGCGTCGTTGGAAAGGATCATGCCGCCGCGCGGGCCGCGCAGCGTCTTGTGGGTGGTGGTGGTGACGACGTCGGCGACCTCCAGCGGGTTGGGGTGGACGCCGCCGGCCACCAGCCCGGCGAAATGCGCCATGTCGACCATGAACAGCGCCCCCACCCGGTCGGCAATGGCGCGGAAGCGGGCGAAGTCGATGATGCGCGGATAGGCCGAGCCGCCGGCAATGATCAGCCGCGGCTTGTGCTCCTCGGCCAGGCGCTCGACCTCGTCGAAGTCGATGCGGGCGTCCTCGCGGCGCACGCCGTACTGCACGGCGTTGAACCACTTGCCCGAGATGTTGGGGGCGGCGCCGTGGGTCAGGTGCCCGCCGGCGGCCAGCGACATGCCCATGATGGTCTCGCCGGGTTTGACCAGGGCCAGGAAGACGCCCTCGTTGGCCTGGGCGCCGGCGTGGGGCTGCACATTGACGTAGCCGCAGTTGAACAGGCTCTTGGCGCGCTCGATGGCCAACTGCTCGGCGACGTCGACATACTCGCAGCCGCCGTAATAGCGCCGGCCGGGATAGCCCTCGGCGTACTTGTTGGTCAGCACCGAGCCCTGCGCCTCCAGCACCGCCCGCGACACGATGTTCTCCGAGGCGATCATCTCGATCTGGTCGCGCTGGCGGCGCAACTCGTCGCCGATGGCGGCAAAGACATCGGGATCCCCGTCGCGCAGACGCGTCGTGAAGAAGCTGTCGGTGCTGGCCATGTGTCGGTGTCTTTCCTCGTGTTGCCGAAAAAAACGCAGAGACACGGCGCGCCGGTTCAGCGCAGCCGCGAAAGCTTCTCGACCCGGCGGGCGTGGCGTCCGCCCTCGAACGCGGTGTCGAGGAAAATGCCGAGGCAGTCCTTCGCGATCTCGACGCCGATGGTGCGCCCGCCGAAGCACAGCACATTGGCGTCGTTGTGCAGCCGGCACATGCGCGCCGTGAAGGCATCGTGCACCAGCGCCGCGCGAATCTCGGGATGGCGGTTGGCGGCGATGCTGATGCCGATGCCGGTGCCGCAGATCAGCACGCCCCGCCCGGCCTCGCCGCCGCGGATCGCCTCGGCCATCGCGGCGGCGAAATCGGGATAATCCACCGAGCCGGGACCGTCGGTGCCGAGATCGAGAACGCCGAGGTCGCGGGCGACCAACTCCTCCTTGAGGATGCTCTTCAGCTCATAGCCCCCGTGGTCGGAGGCGATGGCGACGACGTCGTTGGCGGACATGGCGGAAGACCCGATAGCAATGGATGCCGGTCGCGCGGACTACTACCATATATCGGCGTCGATTGCCAATCCACCACTAGGCATCGCCCCGGAGCGCGCGGGCGCCCCTCGAAGGTTTTTCCTGTCACGCGCGCAAAAGCAAAGCCGCCGCCGCGACGGAGCCCGCGGCCGTGCACATGAACGCCCAACCAACAACAGGCCCTAGGTACCGGCTGTTTTATTGCTTTCGGGCCGCGCTCAAAACACTCTTTATTGCGCAATTCGATTTCGGAATTGACACAAAAGATGATCCATGCGTCTATTCGGTTCCATGCGCGTATGGATGACTTGGAAGTTGGTCGATGAGCGAGAATTCTACCGAAACCATTGCCCGGGATGACCTGCTTCGCATGGCCGTTGACGTCGTCTCCGCCTATGTAAGCAAGAACCCGTTGCCCGCGGGTCAAATCCCCGAGGTGATTCAAACGGTGTTCGTCTCGTTGCGTGGTCTTGGCAACGGCGCCGCGGACGCCAAGGCCGAGGCGCCGCGCCCGGCGGTGCCGGTGCGGAAGTCGGTGACCCCCGACTACATCATCTGCCTGGAAGACGGGAAAAAGCTGAAGATGCTCAAGCGCCATCTTCGCACCACCTACAACATGACTCCCGACGAATACCGGGCGAAGTGGGGCCTTGCCGCCGACTATCCGATGGTGGCGCCGAACTACGCCAAGCAGCGTTCGGACTTCGCCAAGAAGATCGGTCTGGGCCGTAAGGCGGGCAAATAAACCGGGCGGGCCGCCCGACGGGCGGCGATCAGACGACGATGCCGCGCCCCCGCGCGGCCCTGGCGTTGTGCGCCCTGCGTTTGTCCAGCACATAGCGCAGCTTGCGCGCGGCAAGACGCTTCAAAACGACCTCGCCGACATTGGCATGGCCGACGATGCAGACCTCGGTATTGGTATCGGGATCGATGGCCGAGACCTTGACCGAATTCCCGCGCATGACAAACTCGTAAAGGATTTCCCGCATCGGGCACCCGTGGTTCCGCGTCACCGTTAATATTTGCCCGCCCAGCCCCCGCCGTTCCAGTCTTTTCCGCTTGCCGACGCCCCGAACCGGCGGGCGACACCCCATCCGCCATCGGCATTGCACAAGACGTTTGCGTATAAGCCGGAATTTCACCATTCGGCCGGTTCGCCGGGTTGACAGCACCGGCGGGGGTGGTGTTACTTCAGGCCGGTTCCGCCGTTGACGGCGGCGGAGTCCGCGGCAATTTGAGGGGCAGCTTGCGCCGCGTCACCAACCGCTAAAGCGCCACGAGGCCAGCCTCGTGGGCCCCGCCTCGAGCGAAAGGGGACCACCAATGAGCATCGATTCCAAACACCCGGAAACCTTGGCCCTGCACGCCGGCTATCGCGCCGACAGCGCCACCGGCGCCGTCGCGGTGCCGATCTACCAGACCACCTCCTACCAGTTCCGCGACACCGAGCACGCCGCCAATCTGTTCGCCCTGCAGGAGCTGGGCAACATCTACACCCGCATCATGAACCCCACCTGCGACGTGCTGGAACAGCGCATCGCGGCGATGGAGGGCGGCGTGGCGGCGCTGGCGCTGGCCTCCGGGCAGGCGGCGTCGACCTACTCGATTCTCAACCTTTGCCAGGCGGGCGACAATTTCGTCACCTCGACGCATCTGTACGGCGGCACCTGGAACCTGTTCGCCAACACCATGAAGCAGATGGGCATCGAGGCGCGTTTCGTGGATCCCGGCGATCCCGAGAACTTCCGTCGCGCCACCGACGAGCGCACCCGCGCCTATTACGCCGAAACGCTGCCCAATCCCAAGCTGGAGGTGTTCCCCATCGCCGAGGTGGCCGGCATCGGCCGCGAACTGGGCGTGCCCTTGATCATGGACAACACCGCCGCGCCGGTGCTGTGCCGGCCGATCGAGCACGGCGCCGCCGTGGTGGTCTACTCAGCCACCAAGTATCTGGGCGGGCATGGCACCACCGTCGGCGGGCTAATGGTCGACGGCGGCAATTTCGACTGGGAGAAGCACGCCGAGCGCTTTCCCACCCTGAACCAGCCCGACCCCAGCTATCACGGCGCCGTCTGGACCCAGGCGGTAAAGCCGCTGGGCCCCATCGCCTTCGCCATCCGGGCGCGGGTGGTGTTGCTGCGCGACGTCGGCGCCGCCTTGAGCCCGTTCAACGCCTTCCAGGTGATCCAGGGCATCGAGACCGTGGCGCTGCGTATGCGCCAGCACTGCGAAAACGGCGCCAAGGTCGCCGAATTCCTCGCCAACCACCCCAAGGTCAGCCACGTCATCTATCCGGGGCGGCAATCGGGCGAGGAACGCCGGCGCGCCGACGCCTATCTCTCCGGCGGCTTCGGCGGACTGGTGGGCTTTGAACTGACGGACGGCAAGGAGGCGGGGCGGCGCTTCATCGATGCGCTGAAGCTTTTCTACCACGTCGCCAATATCGGCGATGCCCGCAGCCTGGCCATCCATCCGGCCACCACCACCCACCAGCAGCTTGCCGAGGAAGACCGGCTGGCCGCCGGCGTGTCCGAAGGCTATGTGCGCCTGTCGGTGGGCATCGAGCATCCCGACGACATCCTCGCCGACCTCAAACAGGCCCTCGCCGCCGCCTGCGGTGGCTGCCGGCACGGGGCGCGCGGCCCCCGGACCGCCGCGCGCGGTCCGGGACGCCGCCTTCGCTCTGGCACGGGCGCCGGTTCTGTGCAATCTTCCCGAGCCGGACAGGTGGCCGTAGCCGGGACTTTCGATCATGAACAGCGTCGTCACAGGAAGCTTTCCCCGCACCCGTATGCGCCGCAACCGCCGCGCCGAATGGTCGCGGCGGTTGGTGGCCGAGAACCGCCTCGCGGCGGCGGACCTGATTTGGCCCGTCTTCGTCGTCGAGGGCACCGGCCATCGCGAGCCCGTTCCCTCGATGCCGGGCATTTTCCGCCACTCCATCGACCGGCTGGTCGACGTCGTCGCCGAGGCGCATGACCTGGGCATCCCGGCCGTGGCGGTGTTTCCCTGCGTGGACCCCAAGCTGAAGGCCCCCGACGCGCGCGAGGCGGTCAACCCCGACAACCTCGTCTGCCGGGCCGTCCGGGCCGTCAAGCAGCGCCTGCCCGACCTGGGGGTGATCTGCGACGTGGCGCTGGACCCTTACAACAGCCTCGGCCATGACGGCCTCGTCATCGACGGACGCGTCGACAACGACCGCACCCTGGAGGTGCTGTGCCGCCAGGCGGTGGTGCAGGCCGACGCCGGCTGCGACGTCAACGCCCCCTCGGACATGATGGACGGGCGCATCGGCACGGTGCGCGCCGCGCTCGACGAGGCCGGGCACGCCGAGGTTCAGCTCATGTCCTATGCCGCCAAATACGCCTCGGCCTTCTACGGCCCCTTCCGGGACGCCGTCGGCTCCAAGGCGGCCCTGGGGGCCGGAGACAAGCGCACCTACCAGATGGACCCCGCCAACACCGACGAGGCCCTGCGCGAGGTCGCGCTCGACCTCGACGAGGGCGCCGACATGGTGATGGTCAAGCCCGGCATGCCCTATCTGGACGTGGTGCGCCGCATCAAGGAACGTTTCCGCGTCCCCACCTTCGCCTATCAGGTCAGCGGCGAATACGCCATGCTGAAGGCCGCCGCCGCCAAGGGTTGGCTGGACAATGATGCCGTGGTGCTGGAAAGCCTGCTTGCCTTCCGCCGCGCCGGCGCCGACGGCATCCTGACCTATGCCGCCGTCGAGGCCGCCCGACTGCTGGCCGCCCGCGCCTGACGCCGACGAGTTGGTTTTACAGTGAACGGTGACCACCCTGGCGGGTGGCATTTGCCGCTGTTCTGTGGTCGAATGGGATTGGGGAATACCCTGACCGGGCGTTGTGGGCGACCGGGAAGGCGATGGAGGAGCAATGAGGGGGGAAAGGGAGCGGCGGCGCGACGGCGCCGCGCCCCGGTCCGTTGTCGACCTGCTGCGCGGCAGTCTAGCGACCAGCGTACAGGCCAAGCTCATGCTGGCGGTGGCCCTGGCGGTGGCCGTCGGGGTGGCCGGCCTGACCGTCTTTTTCACCGGCCTGCAACAGCGCCACATCGTGCAGCAGAACGAGCGCACGATGCGCAATCTCGCCGAAAGCGTCAGCCAAAGCCTGCAAACGGTGATGCTGGCGGGCTATGCCGACATTGCCAAGGACTTCGCCGACCGCCTGAAGGCGATTCCGGACGTGATGGAATTCCGCATCCTGCGCGCCGACGGCACCGAAGCCTTCCGCGACAACCGGACCATCCACGCCGTCAATTCCCGCCGTGGCGACACCCTGTTCACCCCGCGCCCCGACGCGCAGTCGGTCAAGGTGCTGCCCCCCGGCGACCCACGCCTGCGCGCCGCCGTCGACGACCGCCGGATGCAGACGGTCTACGAGGGCGGCGACGGCCCCGGCACGCTGACCTTCATGGCGCCGATCATCGACGACGAGGCCTGCACCGCCTGCCACGATCCCGGTCAGCCGGTGCACGGCGTCATCAAGCTGACCACCTCGCTGGAGCCGGTGCACCGCGAGGTGCGGCGCACCTGGCTGATGGCGGCCGGCGTTGCCGCCGGCTGGCTGGTCCTGATCATGGTGGTGACCCGCTACCTCATCCGCCGTTCGGTGGTGGGGCCGCTGGGGGTGGTATCGCAGGCGATGGCGCAGGTGGCCGACGGCAACCTCAATCAGGAGGTTCCGGTCCTCCGGCATGACGAGGCGGGGCTGGTGGCGCGGGCCTTCAACCGCATGACGGCGAAGCTGCTGCGCGTGTATGGCGGCCTGCAGGAAGAGCAGAACAAGCTGACCACCATCATCCTGGCGGCGCTGGAAGGCATCGTGGTGACCGACGACCGCATGAACGTCGTCCTGGTCAATCCCGCCGCGCAGCGCCTGCTCGACAAGTCGCTGGCCGACGTGCTGCGCGACGGCTTCCTCAGCCTTCTGGACGACCCCGAGCAGATGCGCGGCTGGCTGGACGACGCCGACGACGGCGAACCGGCGACGGCGACCGTCACCTACAAGGGGCGCATTCTGGCCGTCTCGGTGACCACGATCACCGCCCCCGACGGCACGGCCGTGGGCACCTCGGCGCTGCTGCGCGACGTCACCGAGGAAAAGCGCCTGGAAGAGGAACTGCGGCGGCTGTCGATCACCGACGGCCTCACCGGCCTCGGCAATCGCCGCTATCTCGATTCGGAGTTGAAGCGCGAGGTGGCCCGCGCGCTGCGATACGGCACGGCGCTGTCGGTGATGATCTTCGACATCGATCACTTCAAGCGGCTCAATGACACCTACGGCCATGATCGCGGCGACACGGTGCTGAAGGGCGTTGCCGAGCGCCTGCGCGCGGTGGTGCGGGTCAGCGACATCCCCTGCCGCTACGGCGGCGAGGAGTTCGTGGCGATCATGCCCTCGACCGACGCCGAGGGCGCGCTGACGCTGGGCGAGCGGCTGCGGGTCGCCATCGCCGATACCCCCATCGACGGGCTGGAGGTGACCGTCACCGTCGGCGTCGCCGAACTGGGGGCGCTGGGCCTGAAGGACGGGCGCCGGCTGCTGGAGGCCGCCGACGAGGCGCTCTATTACGGCAAGCGCGCCGGGCGCAACCGGGTGATCCTGGCGGCGGCACCTTCGGAACCGGAGGCGGCCCGGTGAAGCGCCTCGCCCTGTTCAACCGCATCGGCGGCCGCATCATCGGAGTGGTCGGCGCCGTGGTGCTGGTGGCGCTGCTGGCGCTGACCATGCTTCACGTCCAGCGCCAGGAAAGCATCATCCTGGCGCAGAACGAGCGCAACCTGACCACGGTCACCCAAAGCATCATCCAGGGCATCAAGACGGTCATGCTGGCCGGCCATGCCGATATCGGCATGGAAATGGCCCGGCGGGTGCGCTCGGTCGCCGACGTCATCGACCTGCGCACCCTGCGCCCCAACGGCACCGAGGCTTTCCGCGACAACGCCACCGTCGCCGCGGTCAATCGCCAGTTGGGCCACGAGGCCTTCCCGCCGCGGCCGAAGTCGCTTCCGGTACAGGTGCTGCCGGCCTCCGACCGGCGCCTGCAACGTGTGGTGAGGACCGGCCGGATCGAGACCTTCTACAGCGAAAGCCTCGACGGTGAGCGGCACCTGACCCTGCTGGCGCCGGTCGCCGCGCAGGAGGAATGCCAGGCTTGCCACGCCGGCGTCCGCGTCGGCGCCGTCCAGGGCGTCGTTGAACTGGTGACGTCGCTGACGCATCTGGAGCGCGACATCCGCCGCACGCGCATCATCGCCGGAGTGGCGCTGGCAGTCACCGTCGCCCTGATCATGGCCTTCATCCATGTCATGGTGAAGCGCAGCATCCTGGACCCGATCCGCGTGGTGACGCGGGGGGTGGTCCGCGCCGTCGGCGGCAATCTGACCCGCACGGTGCCGGTGCCGTCCGACGATGAACTCGGCCGCATGGCCCACAGCTTCAACCACATGATCGGCGAGCTGCGGCGCATCTATTCGGGCCTGCAATACGAGAAGAACAAGCTGAACACCATCATCCGGGGCGCGCGCGAGGGCATCGTGGTCACCGACGGCGGCCAGCGTGTGGTGCTGGTCAATCCCGCCGCCGAGGCGCTGCTGGGCAAGACGGCCGAGGATATCGTCGCCCAGGGCTTCGACCACCTGTTCGACGACCCCAAGGCCATGCGGCGACGGCTGGCCCGTCGCGACGCCGACACGCCGCCGGAGTTGATTTCCTACAACGACCGCATCCTCAGCGTGCATGTCGCCCGCATCCGCGCCGAGGGCAAGGAGGTGATCGGCTCGGCGGCGCTCATGCGCGACTTCACCGAGGAATGGCGCCTGCAGAAGGAACTGGAGCGCGACGCCATCACCGACGGGCTGACCGGGCTCAACAACCGCCGTTACTTCGACGCCCGGCTGGTCGAGGAATTGGCCATCGCCCGGCGCCACAACCGGCCGATGTCGCTTTTCCTGTTCGACGTCGACCACTTCAAGAGTTTCAACGACACCTTCGGCCACGACACCGGCGACCGCGTGCTGCGCGGCCTGGCCGAGGTGACGCGCGCGCAATGCCGCGCCGCCGACGTCACCTGCCGCTACGGCGGCGAGGAGTTCGTGGTCATCCTGCCCAGCACGCCGCTGGAGAATGCCCGCGCCGTCGCCGAGCGCCTGCGCATGGCCGTCGCCGAGACCGACATCGCCGGCCACCGCGTGACCATCAGCGTCGGCCTCGCCACCTATCCCGACCACGGCACCGCCAACGCCGACGGCCTGCTCAAGGCGGCCGACGACGCGCTCTACGAGGCCAAGCGCGGCGGCCGCAACCGGGTCTGCACCGCCGCTCCCATCCTATCGATATAGCCGATACCCTTTGCGCCGATCCGTCTTCGTGGTTACATGACCCTTAAGGGAATGGCCATCCTGGAAAGGTCGGATCATGTTGGCCGCAGTGGATACCGGGGCAGCCCAGCCGGGCCGCATCGAGGCGCCGCCACGGCCGGCCGCCGCACCCGGCGGCGCAAGCGAGCCGACGGCAAAGGCGGCGCACGCCGCCGAGCAGGAACAGAGCGGCGCCCATGCCGCGGCCGCCGGGGGCCACGCCAAGGCCAGACTGTCGGCGGAAGGCGAGGCGGAACTGCGCAAGCTCCAGGACGTCGACCGCCAGGTGCGCCAGCATGAGCAGGCGCATCGCGCCGCCGGCGGCAACCTCACCGGGCCCGCCACCTATCAGTACCAGCGCGGGCCGGACGGGCAGCTCTATGCCGTCTCGGGCGAGGTTTCCATCCAGGTTCCATCGGGCGGCGAGCCCGAGGAGCGCATCCGGCAATTGGAACAGGTGATCGCCGCCGCCCTGGCGCCCGCCGACCCCTCACCCCAGGACCGCGCCGTGGCCGGCCGCGCCCGCGCGCTGATCGCCGAGGCCCGCGCCGATCTGGCGGAGCAGGAGCGCGAGGAAGGCCAGGACGACGCGACCGATCCCGCCGACACCGACGGTGGACCGGCGCCGGCCGCCGCCGAGGACGGCGCCGCCGCCTATGAGCGCGCCAACGACCTTGCCGCCCACGCCCTTGCCGCCAACCGCCACCCGGCCAGCCTTGCCCTCAGCGCATGAGCGGCAGCGCCGCCTCGGCGGCGGCCAAATCATCGGGGCGGTTGACGTTGAAGAACGGGTCCAGCGGATCGACCGGCCATTCCACGTCGACGACGCCATAGCGCGCCGTCCAGGCGTCGATCTTGCGCATCTCCTCCTCGACCATCGCCCGCCGCAAATCGTCGGCCAGCCGCACCGGCCACAGCGCGAAAACCGGATGCGCCCGCCCGCCGGAGGCGGCGCGCCCGATATCGGCCCCCTCCTCCGCCACCGCCGCCGCCAGGCGCGCGACCAGATCCAGGGGCACGAAGGGCGCGTCGGTGGCGAAGGTGGCGATCCACCGCCATTCCGGCCCCTGGATCCGCGCCCACTCCATGCCCGCCAGCACCCCGGCCAGCGGGCCGGCATAGTCGGGCACCGCGTCGGCCACCACCGGCAGGCCGAATTCGGCGAAGCGGACGGGGTCGCCGTTGGCGTTCAACACCAGCACATCGGTCTGGGCGCGGGCGCGCTCGATACTCCAGTCGATGAGGCGCCGCCCGCCCAGCGTCCGCAGGGGCTTGTCGCCGCCGCCCATGCGCCGGCCAAGGCCGCCGGCCAGCAGGATTCCGGCCACCGGGCCGGGCGGCGGGGTCTGGCCGCTCATGGCGCGCGGACCAGGCCGCCGTCGACGCGCACCATGCTGCCGGTGACATAGCTGGCACGCTCGCTGGCCAGGAAAGCGGCGACATCGGCGAATTCCTCCACCCTGCCATAGCGCCCGGCGGGAATCAGCGCCTCGGACTGCCGGCGCACCTCGTCGACGGCCGCGCCGCGCGCCGTGGCCGCCGCTTCATCGATCTGGCGCGTGCGGTCGGTGGCGATGCGCCCCGGCAGCAGCACATTGACGGTCACGCCGTCGGCGGCGACCTCGCCGGCCAGCGTCTTCAGCCAGGCCACCAGCCCCGAGCGCAGGGTGTTGGACATGCCCAGCGTCGGAATCGGCTGTTGCACCCCCGCCGAGGCCACCGTCAGGATTCGCCCCCAGCCCTGGCGCCGCATCGGCGGCAGCAGGCGTTCGGTGGCGGTCATCAGGCTCAGAACCATCGCCTGGAACTGGCGCTGCCACTCCGCCACCGGCACCCCCAGGGCGCCCGAGGGCGGCGGGCCGCCGGAATTGTTGACCAGGATGTCGACGCCGCCCCCCTCCTCGACGGCGGCAAGGCAGTCCTCGACCGACTGGGGATCGAACAGGTCCAGCCGCTGGGCCCGCGCGCTGGCGCCCAGGGCCTCCGCCTCGCGCACCGCCTCGGCCAGGGGCGCCTCGGAGCGCGCCGCCATCACCACCTCGCAGCCCTCGCGCGCCAGCGCCAGCGCAATGCCGCGCCCCAATCCGCGCGACGCCCCCATCACCAGGGCCTTCCGGCCCCGCAGTCCCAGATCCATGCCCGTTGCTCCCGGCCATTGCCAACGCCCATGAGGCTGGCGCCGCCGCCGCCATCGGTCAAGCAGCCGATTCGGCCACCCCGTCCGCCGGGCGTAGGGCGCGACGGCAATGGCGGCCCGCGGCGATCGTTGCTACCATTTCGTCCGACAGGCAAACCAGCACGGAGAGCGGTTATGCCCAAGCTGTTGCGCGCCGTCGCGGCTGCGCTGGTTCTGGCGCTGCTCGCCCCCGCCGGTCCGGCGGCGGCGGCCTCGGCCCGCGAGATCGACATCAAGGTCGACGCCGCCCTCGACCAGTTCGTCGACGAGGTGAAGGGCGGACGCCGCTTCCTGAACGAGGCCCAGGGTGTCCTGGTCTTCCCCGACGTCATCAAGGCCGGCTTCGGCATCGGCGGCGAATACGGCGAGGGCGCGCTGCGGGTCGGCGGCCGGACGGTGGCCTATTACAACACCGCCGCCGCCTCCATCGGCTTGCAGCTTGGGGCGCAGCAAAAGGCGGTGTTCCTGGTGTTCCTGGAGCCGGGGGCGCTGGAGAAATTCCGCAACTCCGAGGGCTGGGAGGTCGGCGTCGACGGCTCGGTGGCGGTGGTGGAATGGGGCAAGGGTGTCGACATCAACACCCAGAACTTCAACAATCCCGTCGTCGGCTTCGTCATCAGCAACAAGGGCCTGATGTATAACCTCACCCTCGAAGGCTCGAAAATCACCCGGATCACGCGGTGAGACTCTCGCGCTTCCTGTCACCCCTGCTGCTTGCCGGTCTCGTCGCATCGGCGGCCGGCGGCGCGGCGGCCGGGGGCGACGGCCTGCTGGCCCTGCCCGACCCGCTGGCGCTGTCCTACGACCGCCCCGCCACGGTGGAACCGCCGCCGAAGGGCGACGGCGGGGCGGCGGCCGCCTTCGTGGCCGAGGAGCCGCCGGCCGTGCCCATCGACGACATTCCCAACCACCGCCAGATGCTGCGCGACATCGTGCTGGAGTTGGCCCGCTACGCCCATGCGCGTGATCCGGACTTCGTCCTGGTGGCGCGCGGCGGCCTCGATCTGCTGCATGTCGGCACCCGCGAGGCGCGTTGGGCGCAACTGGCCGGCGCCGAGGTCGGCGCGGCGGGCGCGCCGGTGCGGCCCTATCTGCGCGCCGTCGACGGGGTGGTGATCGACGGCTGGAACTGCGGCCGCCGCGCCTTCGACACCGCCACTCCCGACTCCGACCGCGCCGCGCTGCGGCACTTCGCCGAGATGGTGGCGGCGGCGCAGGGCACCGTCCTCGCCATCGATCACTGCCGCGCCGAGACCAGCGCCCGGGCCGCCAGGGCGGGGGAGGCGCCGCCGCTACCCGTCCATGCCGCCGATGCGCCGGGTCCGTTCCTGCGGCGCATCCCCGAGCGACGCCCGTCCGGCGAAAACGCCGCGCCGGTGCGCCGCCTCGACCAGGTGCGGACACTGTTGCCGGTGCTGAAGGCCGACCGCAATGTCGAGGACTGGCTGCTGGCGCTGGCGGAAACCAACCACGATCTGTTGATCATCGACGCCTTCCCGGACGGCACCGTCCTGACCCCGGCACAGGTCGCGGCCCTCAAGCACAAGCGCCTGGGCTCGCGGCGGATGGTGTTGGCGGTGGTGCCGGTGGCGCGGGCGGACGACCACATGCCTTATTGGAAGGACGATTGGCGTCCCGGCGATCCCGAATGGCTGGGCGCGCCGCACGAGCAGCGGCCCGGCGCCACCCGGCCGCTGTTTTGGCGGGAGGAATGGAAGGAATTGCTGGGCCAACACTTCAAGGCGGCGATGGATCTCGGTTTCGACGGCGTCCTGCTCGACGGCCTCGACGCCCATCGTCACTTCGAGGCGGGCCTGCCCCTGCCGCCGCCGCCGGAAGAAGGTTCCTGACCCTTTACCGGGCCCCTTACCGGGCCACGACGACTTCGATGACGAACCCTTCCTCGGGAGGGTAGCGCCGCGAAGCAATTCGGCGCGCCTCGTCGGCGTCGTGGGCCTGAACCATTTGCCGATTAAGGTCCGCCCAACGGTCGTCGAAGTCGCGGTGTTCGCGATTTTCCTTCACCAAGGCGCGGACCACTTGATTGTAAAGCTGCACCTCGAAAGCGCGACAGCCCGTGCGCGGACAGTCCAAGGGATCAATCTGCATCTGCCCTCCGGTCGTTTCCTCCGAGCGGCGCCCGCGGTCGCCGCTTCAGCCCGGACAACTGGTCACGCCCCGGGCCCGCCTGGAGTCCTCTCGACGCAATACTTTACCATTTCTTATCGGTGTAACCAATAAGGCCAATTCGCCAATGTCATTGCGATGCCAGAACGCTTTGCAGGCGTTGCAATTCGGCCACAGAGCCCGGAATTCCCACCCGCAGCAGGCCACGATCATGCGCAAAGGGACGGGTCAGCACCCCGCGCGCCGCCAAGCGCTCGTATAGGGCCCAGGCGTCGACGGCCCGGACCAGGCGGAACAGCGGCGTGCCGCCCACCACCGCCAGCCCCGCGCCCCCCAGCACCGCGTCGACGGCCGCCGTTTGCGCGCCCAACCACCGCCGCGTCTCGGCGATCCAGGCGGCGTCGGCGTAGGCGTGGGCGCCGATGTGCAGGGCCGGGCCGCTGACCGCCCACGGCCCCAGCGCCGCCTCCAGCCGCGCCGCCAGTTCCGGCGGCGCCAGCGCCAGCCCCAGCCGCAGCCCCGCCAATCCGAAGAACTTGCCGAACGAGCGCAGCACCACCACGCCCGGCCGCGGCAGCGCGGTGGCGAGGCTGACGTCGGGCGTGGCATCGGCGAAGGCCTCGTCCACCACCAACAGGCCGCCGCGGGCGGCCAGCGACTCGGCGAGGACGAGAAGATTCGCCGGCGCCGACAGCCGTCCGTCGGGGTTGTTGGGGTTGACGACCACCACGACATCGGCCGCCCCGGCGGGGGGCGCCTCGGCAACCACGGCGACCTCGTGTCCCGCCGCGCGCCACGCCAGGGCGTGCTCGCCATAGGTCGGGCCCAGCACCGCCACCCGCCGTGGGCGCGACAGGCGCGGCAGCGCCTGGATGACGGCCTGCGTCCCCGGCACCGGCACGACCACCGCCGGATCGCCGACGCCCATATAGGCCGCCGCCGCGCGGCGCAACCCCGCGACCGCATCCGCGTCGGGCAGGCGTGTCCAGGCGTCGGCGGGAAGGGCTGGCAGCGGCCAGGGGCGCCGGTTGATCCCCGTCGACAGGTCCAGCCAGCCCCCCGGCGGCGCGCCGAAGCGGCGCGTGGCTTCGGCGAGGCCGCCGCCGTGGCGGGGCAGGCGATCATGGGGCGCGGTCATGGCCCCATTCTGTGCCAGTTTGCGGCCGCAAAGGGAATGGGCAAAGCCGGACCGGCCATGCTATCACGACCATACCGGACGACGTGCGGAGGGATGATGAGCAGCGGTTGGGGATGCCCGCACGAGGATCGGGGCACCTGCCTGAAGGTGGCCGGGCACGCCTGCGACCCCGGCATGAAGGGCTGCGTCATGCACGGCCGCTTCCGCTTCAGCACGCCCGAGAAGAACGCCCCCGCCAGCGTTACCCGACGCCTGCGCGACCGCGCCGCCGGCGGGCCGCAGGTGAAGCCGAGCGAATGAAGCCGACCGGATCCTGACCATCGGCCAGGGGCGGCGGGCGGGCCGCTCGGCGGCCCGCCCCTCCGTCAGCCCTCGCCGCCGCCGCCGGTGTTGTGCCAGGCGGTGGTGTCGTCCATCCCCGCCGGCAGTTCGTGGGCGACGCCCTTGTGGCAGTCGATGCAGGTTGCCCCCGTCTTTTCGGCCTCGATGTGGCGCTCGCGGGCCCGCTTGCCCTGCACGACCACGTCCATGGACATGAAGTCGTGGCAGTTGCGGCACTCGCGCGAGTCGGTGCGTTCCATCGACGCCCAGACGTTCTTGGCCAGTTCCAGGCGCTTGGCCTCGAACTTGTCGCGGGTGTCGATGGTGCCCCGGAAGTGATGCCACAGCTCGTTGGTGGCCTGGATCTTGCGCGCCACCTTGTGCACCCATTCGCGCGGCACATGACAGTCGGGACAGGTGGCCCGCACGCCGCTGCCGTTGACGTCGTGCACCGAGCCTTGGTACTCGCGGTACACGTTCTGCTCCATCTCGTGGCAGCTCAGGCAAAAGGTCTCGGTGTTGGTCAGCTCCATGGCCCAGTTGAAGCCACCCCAGCCGCCGACACCGAGGACGATGCCGAGGACGAGGACACCCAGCGCGGCCCGCAGACCGCGCCGGGAGCCGTTGCTGTCGCCGTCGAGGGCCGGGCCGCCCCGGCCCCCCTGGTTCGGATCGTTACTCATGGCTACTCGTTAAGCATGTTGCGGAAGGTGCTCTCGACGAGGGGCTCCGCGTCGAACTGCGGCGCGTGGCACTGGTTGCAGAACCAGCGGCCACCCGAGATTCCGGTCGTCGGATTGCCGTCGCGGTCACGATAGTGGGTTTCGCTGACCTTCGGGGCGTTCTCCTCGATGTATTGCGGCCAGTCGTGGCACTTCAGGCATTCGTTGTTCTTGATGTCGATCTGGTATTTGTCGACCGCGTGCGGCACCAGGGGCGGCGCCTCGCGGTAGGACCGGCCGAAGGTGACGTCTTCCATGAGGTCGAAATAGCCCGGCGCCTCGTCGGGCTGGCTGACGTCCTTCTTCCGGATGCCCTCGACGCCGTCGAAGGCGCCGGCCGGCACCGGATCGGCCAACAGGCCAAATGCCAGCACGCTGGCGAATAGGAAGCTGAAGATGGTTTTCACGGCATACCTCCCCCTTCTCTGACAGAACCGTTACCGCCGTGGTGGCGGCGCTCACTGGTGCTCATGCGGCCTCGCGCGGGCCCGTCCCCCGTTCCGCCGACGGCGAAGGGCGTTCCCGCCGGTCGAAACGGTGCGCGAAGACGAAGATGTCGAGCGGACACACGTCGATGCATCGGCCGCAATTGGTGCAGTCCCCCGACAGCACCACGGGCCCGATCCCCTCGGCCCCGCCCTTCAGTGCCGGGGTGAGGACGTGGGGTTCGGGACACACCCCGTAACAATCCATGCAGTCGTCGCAGGCGGCGCGGCCGCGGGCGCTGACGCGGGTCAGGCTGACGCGGCCGATAAGGCCGTAGAACGCCCCCACCGGACACAGATGCCCACACCAGCCGCGTCGCGACACGCCGAGATCGAAAAAGAAAACCACCAGCGTCACGAGCCAGGCGCCCCCCAGCGCCGCCCCGAACACCAGCCCCCGGTGCAGGATGGTCACCGGGTTCAATAGCTCCCAGGCCAGGGTGCCAAAGGCCGCCGAGGCCAGCAGCGCCCCGCCCAGAATCCACAGCCGCGCCCGGCGGTTGATCGCCACTCCCTCGCGCAGGCCCAGGCGGGCGCGCAGCCAGTGGGCGAGGTCGGTCACCGGGTTCAGCGGACAGACCCACGAGCAGTAGGCGCGCCCGCCGATCAGCAGGTAGCCGCCCAGCACCAGCAGCGCGCCGACGATCCCCGCCGTCTCCAGAACATGCCCGGCCAGCAGGGCCTGCAACGCCACCAAGGGATCGGTCAGGGGCAGCATCCCCAGGGTGAGGCTGGAGGCCAGGGTGCCCTTGACGATCCAGATGCCGGCCAGCGGCCCGGCCAGGAACAGCACCAGGAAGAACACCTGCGAGGCGCGCCGCGCCAGCAGCCATTTGTGGGCCTGGAACCAGCCCCTGGCGGCCACCGCCGCCGCGCCCGGACGGCGCCTGGGATGGCTCATGGCTTGAACTCCTCCAGACCGCCGTCGGGGCGGCGCGGCGCGCTTATGGCGCCGCCGTCATAGCCGCGGTCGGGCAGGTCGATGATGTCGTCGATCAGCGCCTCGCCGTGCTTGCGCTTCTCTTCCCAGCCCAGGCGGTAGTGGCCGCCCAGGCGGCCGAGCGCCAGTTCCGCCGGCAGCACCTTGATCGCCGCCTCCTCCAGCACGCAGGCCTTCTCGCACTTGCCGCAGCCGGTGCAGCGGTCGCTGTGGACGGTGGGGACGAAGATGGAGTGGCGGTCGGTGCGCGCGTTGTGCTGCTGCACCAGGCTGATGGCCTCGTCGATCAGCGGGCACACCCGGTAGCAGACGTCGCAGCGCAGGCCGAGGAAGTTGAGGCAGGTCTCGGTGCTCACCAGCACCGCCACCCCCATCTTGGCGTCGTCGATGTCGGTCAGCCCGTGGTCCAGCGCCCCGGTGGGGCAGGCCACGACGCACGGGATGTCGTCGCACATCTCGCAAGGAATCTCGCGGGCGATGAAAAACGGCGTGCCCTGCGCCGGCCCCTCGCCCAGGTCGGCCAGCCGCAGGGTGTCGAACGGGCAGTCGCGCACGCACAGGCCGCAGCGCGAGCAGGCGGCGAGGAAATCGGCCTCCGCCAGCGCCCCCGGCGGGCGCAGCGTCGTCGCCGGCCGGCTGGCGGCCTGACGGCCGATCAGGCCCAGAACCAGCGCGCAGACGCCGATTCCGCCGACGGCCCGGGCGGTGTCGGCGAGAAACTCCCGCCGGCTGGAGCCCGCGCCCCTGCCCTGTCTGTGATCGCCTTGAGCCATGATCGCGGCCTGTCCGAAGCCCTTGTCACGGATAGGCGCCGGGTGCGGCCGCCGCCCCCCGCGGGGCGGCGGCCGTCGCGCGGCGCTACACCGCTTCCACCCTGACGGCGCACTTCTTGAAGTCCGTCTCCTTCGAGATCGGACAGGTGGCGTCGAGGGTGAGCTTGTTGACGAGCTGGTTCTCGTCGAACCACGGGATGAACACCAGCCCGCGCGGCGGCTTGTTGCGCCCCCGCGTCTCCAGGCGGGTGACCACCTCGCCGCGCCGCGTCACCAGCTTGACGTCACGCCCGCGCCGCAGCCCCATCTCACGGGCGTCGTCGGGATGCATGTAGACGACGGCGTGGGGGTAGGAGCGGTGCAGTTCGGGCACGCGCCGGGTCATCGAGCCGGAATGCCAGTGCTCCAGCACGCGGCCGGTGCACAGCCACAGCGGGTACTCGTCGTCGGGGCTTTCGGCCGCCGGCTCGTAGGGCAGCGCGAAGATCACCGCCTTGCCGTCGGGCTTGCCGTAGAACTTTACGCCCTCGCCTTCCTTGACATAGGGGTCGTAGCCCTCGCGGAAGCGCCACAGGGTTTCCTGGTTGTCCACCACCGGCCAGCGCAGCCCGCGGGCGCGGTGGTACAGCTCGAACGGACCCAGGTCGTGGGCCTTGCCGCGCCCGAACGTGGCGTATTCCTCGAACAGGCCCTTCTGGACGTAGAAGCCGAAGTCCTTCGATTCGTCGTTCTCGAAGCCCGGCTGCAGTTCGTCGAGGCCGAATTTGTCGACCTGGCCGTTGGCGTACAGCACCTCGAACAGGGTCTTGCCCTTGTATTCAGGCATCTGGTCGAGCAGTTCCGCCGGCCAGACCTCGTCGGTGGTGAAGCGCTTGGAGAACTCCATCACCTGCCACATGTCCGAACGCGCCTCGCCCGGCGGCTGCACCTGCTGACGCCAGAACTGGGTGCGACGCTCGGCGTTGCCGTAGGCGCCCTCCTTCTCCATCCACATCGCGGTGGGCAGGATCAGGTCGGCCGACAGCGCCGTGACCGTCGGATAGGGATCGGACACGACGATGAAGTTTTCCGGGTTGCGGTAGCCCGGATAGGTCTCCTCGTTGAGGTTCGGCGCCGCCTGCATGTTGTTGGTGCACTGCACCCAATAGGCGTTGATCTCGCCGTCCTTGAGCTTGCGGTTCTGCAGCACCGCATGGGCGCCGACCCAGTCGGGCACCGTGCCCTCGGGCAGTTTCCAGACCTTCTCGGCGTATTTGCGGTGGTCGGGGTTCATCACCACCATGTCGGCGGGCAGGCGATGGGCGAAGGTGCCCACCTCGCGGGCCGTGCCACAGGCCGAGGGCTGGCCGGTAAGCGAGAACGGGCCATTGCCCGGCTCGGAGATCTTCCCGGTCAGCAGGTGGATGTTGTAGACGAGGTTGTTCACCCAGGTGCCGCGGGTGTGCTGGTTGAAGCCCATCGTCCAGTACGAGACCACCTTGCGGCCGGGCTCGGCGTACAGTTCCGCCAGTTCGATCAGCTTGTCCTGGGGCACGCCCGAGATTTCGCTGGCCTTCTCCACCGTGTATTCGGCGACGAAGGTCTTGAACTCGTCGAAGGAGATTTCCGACGAGCCGCCGGCCTTGGCGGCGTTGGCGGCCTTCTGCTCCAGCGCGTGCGTGGGGCGCAGGCCATAACCGATGTCGGTGTTGCCTTTGCGGAAATTGACGTGCTTGTTGACGAAGTCCCAGTTCACCCGGTCGTTCTGGATGATGTAGTTGGCGATGAAGTTGAGGATCGCCAGATCGCTTTGCGGCGCAAAGACGATCGGAAGGTCGGCCAATTCGAAATTGCGGTTCTCGAAGGTCGACAGCACCGCCACCTTGCAGCCCTCGTGGGTCAGGCGCCGGTCGGTGAGGCGCGACCACAGGATGGGGTGCATCTCGGCCATGTTCGAGCCCCACAGCACGAAGGCGTCGGCGTGCTCCAGGTCGTCATAGCAGCCCATCGGCTCGTCGATGCCGAAGGTGCGGATGAAGCCCGCCACCGCCGAGGCCATGCAGTGGCGGGCGTTGGGGTCGATGTTGTTGGAGCGGAAGCCAGCCTTCATCAGCTTGGCGGCGGCATAGCCCTCCCAGATCGTCCACTGGCCGGACCCGAACATGCCGATGGCCTTGGGGCCCTTTTCCTTCAGCACCTTCTTCCACTGCTCGGCCATGACGTCGAAGGCTTCGTCCCAGGAAACCTCCTCGAAGCGGCCGTTCTTGTCGTACTGGCCGCGGCTCATGCGCAGCATCGGCTTCGTCAGCCGGTCCTTGCCGTACATGATCTTGGCCAGGAAATAGCCCTTGATGCAGTTGAGGCCGCGGTTGACCGGCGCGTCGGGGTCGCCCTGGGTGGCCACCACGCGGCCGTCGCGGGTGCCGACCAGCACCCCGCAGCCGGTGCCGCAGAAGCGGCACACGCCCTTGTCCCACCGAATCCTGTCCGCCCCTTGCGCCGTGGCGGCGGCCGGCAGAGACAGCCCGGCGGCGGCGGCCGTGGCGGCCACCGCGTTCGCCTTTACGAACTCGCGTCTTGAGAGCTTCATACCTCCCCTCCTCGCAGATCCCCTTGAACATCGTCGTGGTAGTGGTAGACCAACGCCGCCGACATCACGCCGTCGACGTCGTAAAAGCGGTGCATCACCTCGCCCGCCGCGGTCGTCTGGGTGTCCTCCACCGTCACCACCAGACGCCCGTCGGGCTCGGCATGGTGAACCTCCACCCCCGGCAGGTCGGCCAGGCGGCGGCTCACCTCATCGCATCTGTCGGCGCGCACATGCACCAGAACGCCGCAGATGTTGACCAGACCGGACGACGGCACGTCGCCGGCCACGAACTCCTTTACGCGCATTGCTCTTCCAGCCTCCCCCTTGCGTCCGCCGTCATGCCGACGGCGGCGACCGGACAGGGCGCCACGCACGCGCCGCACCCCGTACACCCCGGTCCGACCTCGGGCCGGCTGCGGCCGCCCGGCGCCAGGCGGAAGCGGATGGCCCCCGCCTCGCACTGCTCGCCGCAGACCCGGCACACCACCCCCGCGGCAGACAGGCACGCCTCCCCTATGCGTGCCGCCAGCGCCCAGGGGCGCCGGCCGGCGGCGAGCGCGGCGGCATCCAGCGCCCCCCTGGCGCAGACCCGCACGCACGCGCCGCAGAATGTGCAGCCGCCGGAGTGAAAGGACATTTCCGGATAACCACGGACGAAGCCTATCAGGCCGTCCTCGCAGGCGTCGGCGCAGGCGCCGCAGCGATCGCATCGGTCGATGAACGCCGCCTCCGCCACCGCCCAAGGCGGCCTGATCGCCGTCTCGTGCCGGCCGGCCAGGCGACGGAACAGGCTCCGTCGACTCTCGACCGTGGAGGAGCTAACCTTGCCTTGCGGCATTGGGACCGTCCGCTCCGGAAATGATGCGTACCTATGTATCACACAGTATTGGCTGCAAAAACGGAAAACCGACGCCTTGAATCAATACTTAAGTATTGTTTGACTGCGTTACTGGGATAATGGTTTGACCAACGTCAACCATTCACAGCACCAAAGGACTGCGGTGCCGCGGCATGGACAACTCCAGCGAACAGATTGCCGATTCCCCGACTCGGTGGAATTTTTTGCAGCGGCCGTCGGCGTGGATGACGCGGCGGTATGTGCTGGCGCTGGCGACCATCGCCGTGCTCGCCGTTGCCGCCTTCGTCACCTTTCAGATGCTGGTGCAGGAGCACGAGCGCACCCTGTCGCTGGTGAACATCAGCGGCCGGCAGCGGATGCTCTCGCAGCGCATCGCCCTCTATGTCACCCGCCTGGCCGAGGACGATTGCCCCATACGCTCGGCCTGCGTCGAAATTCTGCATGACGCCGTCGATGAGTTCGAGACCGCCCACAACGGACTTTCGCGCGGCAGCAAGCGGCTGAACATTCCGGGCCCGACCAGCGTCACCGTTGAGCGCATGTATTTCGAGGGCCGGCGTTCGCTCGACCAGCAGGTGCGTGACTATGTCAGCGCCGCGCTTGACGTCGCCGCCGCGCCGCCGGAAAGCCTGTCCCTGGCCCAGCCGGCGGTGCGCCATGTGCTGCGCTCCGGGCCGGGGCCGTTGCTGGAGCAGTTGGACGCGGTGGTCTTCCAGTATCAGAGCGACGGCGAGGACGCGCTGGCGGTGCTGCGGCGCTGGGAATACGCCGTGCTGTCGCTGACCCTGGTCACGCTGCTGCTGGAGGCGCTGTTCATCTTCCGGCCGATGGTCAGCCGGATGCAGGCGCAGTTCGACCATATCCAGAGCATCTGGCGCAAGCTGCGCCGGGCCAACGAGCGCCTTGAGGCGCGGGTGGCCGAGCGCACCCGCGAACTGGCCGAGGCCAAGGCGGCGGCGGAGATGGCCAATCTTTCCAAGTCCCGTTTCCTGGCCGCCGCCGGCCACGACATGCTGCAACCGCTGGAGGCGGGGCAGATGTTCGCCGGCATGTTGAGCCGCGAAGTCACCCCGCGCGGGCGCGAGGTTCTCGACGAATTGCGCCGCACGCAGCGCTCGCTGGAGCATCTCGTGCGCTCGGTGCTCGACGTGTCCAAGCTGGAGGCCGGCGTGGTGCGGCCCAACGTGCAGCCGACGCCGATGGCGCCCATCCTGGATGCGGTGGCCAGCCATTTCGGGGGCGCGGCGCTGGAAAAGGAACTGCGCCTCAACGTCGTTCCGTGCACGGCCTGGGTGCGCACCGACTCGGTGCTGATGGAGCGCATCGTCGGCAATCTGGTCGGCAACGCCGTGCGCTACACCCGCGCCGGCGGCATCGTTGTCGGCTGCCGGGTGCGCGGCGACGAGGTGGTCGTGCAGGTGACGGATTCCGGCTGCGGCATCGCCGCCGAGGACATCGACCGCATCTTCGAGGAATTCGAGCAACTGCCGCAGGTGGAGCGGGACCGGGACGAAGGCCTGGGCCTGGGGCTGTCGATCGTCGAGCGGCTGTGCCGCCTGCTCGGCCATCGTATCGCGGTGCAATCGGCCCCCGGCCGCGGCAGCACCTTCACCGTCACCTGCGCCCGCGCCGAGCCGGAAGCCGCGGCCAAGGTCACTGCTGCCGCGCCATCTCCCTGATGCGCAGCGCCGCCTGGGTGCGGCTGTCGACCCCCAGGGCCTTCAGCACCCCCGACACATGCGCCTTGACCGTCGACAGATTGAGGCCAAGGCGCGCGCAGATCTCGTTGTTGGACAGTCCCTCGCCCAGCAGTTCCATGACCTCGCGCTGGCGCCGCGTCAGGCGCGCCAGGGCCCCGTCCCCCGCCTCCAGCGCGGCGTCCTCGCCGTCGCCGTCGCCGGCCGCCATCGCCGCCGCCGACACCGGCATGGCGGACGAGGCGCCGAGGGCGGCCAGCCCCAATGCCGGCGGTACATAGGTGCCGCCGGCCAGCACGATGCGCAGCACGCCCCCGAGCACCGCGTAGTCGGTGGATTTGGGAATAAAGGCCCGCACCCCCAGGCTCATCAGGGCCTGCATCTCCTGGACGTCTTCGCACATCGAGAAGATGGCCACCGGGCGCGGCGCCATCGCCTCGACGATGCGCCGCACCTGATCGTGGCCCTCATAGCCCGGCATCCGCAGATCCAGCACCACTAGGTCGAAGGTGCCGCCCAGCAGCTGCTCCAGACCGGCGAAGGAGCTGGTCTCGACAACCTCGGCTTGTGGATTGATGTCGCCGACCACATGGCGCAGGGCCTTGCGGATGATCGAGTGGTCGTCGGCCAGAAGAACCCTCATGCCCCGCGCGCGTCGATTGTTGATCCGTTGGTATTATACTGGACGAAGCTTCCCATGCGGTCAAACTTTGCGGCGGCCAGGCGCGCGGCGCGATGTCGCGGCGAGGGCTTCCCCCTTCGAGCAAGGAATCATTCCAATGACGGGAGCCCCGTCCTATGCTCATGGCATCGAGACCCCGGACCGGGAGAGCCCCATGCCGCGGCATCGCCTGGCCTGGCGACGCATTTTGCGCGCCGCCCTGCCCGCCGACCACCTGAAGGAGCTTGCCTTCGCCGGCGGCCACGGCCTGTATCTGCGCCGCCATCGCGCCGAAGTCATCATCGACCGGGTGCGGCTGGTGTCGGCGGCCTTCGCGGTGCTGACGGCGGTGTGGATCGGCGTCGACCTGCTGACCTTCGCCGAGGAGGTGTGGGCGCCGCTGGTGGTGTTGCGGCTGGTTTCCTGTGCCGTGTTCGTCGCCCTGGCGCTGCCGCGGCGCGGCCCCAGCGACCTGCGGCGGGCGCGCGCGATGCTGGCGGTGATGCTGGCCAACCCGATGGCCTTTTTCATCGCCGCCGAGTTCCTGTTCGTCGGCCGCACCGACGGCGCGACGCTGACCGTCATTGTCGCGGCGCTGTACGAGTACCTGCCCTTCATCGCCCTCGCCGGGCTGTCGGTGTTCCCGCTGGTGGCGGCCGAGGCGGTCGCCTACGGCCTGGCGGTGTTCGCGGCGACCCTGGCGGCACCGGCCCTGGCCGGCACCCTGGACCTGCAGGCGGCGGTGCCGGCGGCGTGGGTGATGCTGCTGATCGCCAGTGTCTACGTCCTGGCCGGGGTCATCCAGGTCCACTACATGATGGCGCTGGTGCACCGCCTGAACCAGGACGTGCTGACCGGCGCGGTGACGCGGCGCAGCGGCATCGAGATCATCGACCTGTATTTCCACATTTCCCTGCAGCACGACCAGCCCTTCGCGCTGGCCTTCCTCGACCTCGACCGCTTCAAGCCCCTCAACGACGACCACGGCCACGAGGCCGGTGACGAGGCCCTGCGCGGCGCCGCCGAAACCCTGCGCCACCTGCTGCGCCGCAGCGACCTGCTGATACGCTGGGGCGGCGAGGAATTCGTGCTGGTGCTGCCCGGCACCGACGCCGACGGCACCAAGCTGGTCGTGCAGCGCATCCTCGACCACGGCCTCGGCCGGCGTCCCGAGGGCGCGCCGCTGACGGCCAGCATCGGCCTTGCGGAACGCCGCGCCGACGCGGCGCCGGACTGGCGGGAACTGGTGGAACTGGCCGACCGGCGCATGTACGAGGCCAAGAACCGGGGGCGCAACCGCTGCATGGCCTTCAACGATGAGATGCTGCTTCCCGCCGCCGTCGACGCCGAGACGGAGGCGGCGCCGAGCGCGCCCTGACCGCCTGCAACCTCAGTCGCCGCCGCAGCAGCTCGCGGCGGCGCGTTGGCCCGCCGGGCAGGGCGTCAGCGCATAGGCGCACCACACGCAGCACGCCCCAGTCGGGGTGGCGACCCGGGCCCGGCACGAAGGGCACGCCCACACGGACAGGCTGCCGCCCATGCGCTCGGCATGGCGGGCGCCGCAGGCGGGGCAGGTCATGACCGTGTCCGCCCGCAGGCCGTCTTCGCTGACCTCAAGCACGCCCCGCCCTCGCGGCCTCAGCCGTCCCCGGCGACCTCGTGGGCGGCCAGACGCTCCAGCGCCCGCACCATCGCCGAATGGTCCCAGCCGGCGCCGCCGGCGGCCTTGCAGGCGTTGAACAGTTCCTGCGCCGTGGCGGTGTTGGGCAGGCTGACCCCCAGTTCGCGGGCCGACTGCAAGGCCAGGTTGAGATCCTTCTGGTGCAGTTCGATGCGGAAGCCGGGATCGAAGGTGCGCTTGATCATGCGCTCGCCGTGGACCTCCAGGATCTTCGACGAGGCGAAGCCCCCCATCAGCGCCTGGCGCACCTTGGCGGGGTCGGCGCCGGCCTTGGAGGCGAACAGCAGCGCCTCGCCCACCGCCTCGATGTTCAGCGCCACGATGATCTGGTTGGCGACCTTGCAGGTCTGGCCGGCGCCGTTGCCGCCGACCAGGGTGATGTTCTTGCCCATGACTTCGAACAGCGGCCGCACGGTCTCGAAGGTGTCCTCGGGGCCACCGACCATGATGGTCAGCGCGGCGTTCTCGGCCCCCACCTGGCCGCCGGACACCGGGGCGTCCAGGTAGCGACAGCCCTTCTCCTCGATGCGGCGGGCGAACTCCACCGTGGCGGTGGGCGAGATCGAACTCATGTCCACGACGATTTTGCCCGGCGCCAGCCCCTCGGCGACGCCATTGGGCTTGAACAGCGCCGATTCGACGTCGGGAGTGTCGGGAACGATGAGGATGATGACCTCGGCCTTTTCCGCCACCTCCTTGAACGAGGCGCACTCTACCGCGCCGCCCTCGACCAGTTCCGCCGGCAGCGATGCACGGTGGCGGCAAAGAAACAGCGTGTGCCCGGCTCTTTGCAGATGCCCGGCCATCGGCCGGCCCATGATGCCCAACCCGATGAACCCGATCTTCATGAGCGAATGCCCTCCTCGTTCCTGGGATTGCGCCTTCCGGCGACGTTAAGCCCCGCCGCCCCGCCGCGACAAGGCCCTCCAAAAGCCTATACTGGCACCGGCGCCCATCTTTCGCGGCGGCGGCGCCGTTCCCATCTGGATGGAGTAGGCACGGAGGACAACATGGCGAAAGCGACCTTTGCGGCCGGCTGCTTCTGGGGCGTCGAGCACCAGTTCCGGCAGGTGCCGGGCGTAGTGGATGCGACCGTCGGCTACACCGGGGGCGGCGCCGACCACCCCACCTATGAGGACGTTTGCAGCGGCCGCACCGGCCACGCCGAGGCGGTGGAGATCGACTTCGACCCGGCCACGGTCAGTTATGCGCAACTGGTCGAAATGTTCTTCCGGATCCACGACCCCACCCAGCACAACCGCCAGGGCCCCGACGTCGGCACGCAATACCGCTCGGCCATCTTCGTCCACGACCACGAGCAGGAATCCACCGCCGCCGCGGTCATGGCGCGCGCGCAGGGGCGGTTCCGCCGCCCCATCGTCACCGAGATCGCCCCCGCGGGGCGCTTCTGGCCGGCCGAGGATTACCACCAGGGCTATTACCGGAAGCAGGGCCTGAAATTCTGCGGCGGCTGAGGCGGAGACGGGCATGGCCAACTGGATCGAGTGCATCGAGACGCCGGAGGAGTACAGCCGCGCGCTTGAGGAGGTCGAACGACTGCGCGAGGCCGACCCCGACAGCGAGGAGGGTCGCTACCGCGATTCCCTCCTGAAGCTGATCGCCAAGCACGAGGCGCGGGGCAAGCCGCGCTACGACCAGCCGACATGAGCGGCGGCGCGCCTCCCGTCACCATCGGCGGCCTCGACCACGTCGTGCTGCGCGTCGCCGACATGGGGCGGGCGCTGGCCTTCTATTGCGGCGTGCTCGGCTGCCGCGAGGAACGGCGCGTCGACGGCATCGGGCTGGTGCAGCTTCGGGCCGGCGCCGCCCTCATCGACCTGGTGCCGGCGGCCGACGACCCGCCGGGGGCGCGGGGGCGCAACATGGACCATCTGGCCCTGCGCCTGCGCGCCTTCGACGCCGAGGCGCTGGCCCGGCACCTGCGCGCCCACGGCATCGAGCCCGGCACCGTCGAGCGCCGCTACGGCGCCGACGGCTACGGACCCTCCCTCTACATCCGCGACCCCGACGGCAATACCGTGGAACTGAAGGGACCACCGTCCGATTCCGCGCCGGCGCCGTTCCGGCTGGCGTAAATGCGCGGCGTCGCATGAACTGGCATCGGTCCCGGATGGTGGGTATGCTCGGACGTGGCACGACGGCTTGGGGCGCGGCATGAAGGACAAACGGCTTTCGCTGGAACAGGCGGTGGCGGATCTGATCCGCGACGGCGACTCCATCGTCATGGGGGCCTGCCTGGAGAGCGACATTCCCTTTGCCGCCACCCACGAGATCATCCGCCAGGGCAAACGCGAGCTTGAGGTGGTGGCGCCGATCTCGGATGCGTCCACCGACATGCTGATCGGGGCGGGCTGCGTGGGGGCGGTGACCGGCGCCTGGGTGGGCAACGTCTCGGCGGGGTTGGGCCACAACTACCGCCGCATCATGGAGGGCGCGGCCCGCGGGCGCCTGCGCGTCAACGACCATTCCAACTTCTCGCTGGGGATGGCGCTGACCGCCGGCGCCTACGGCATTCCCTACATGCCGCTGCGCTCGCTGCTGGGCTCCGATATCCTGCGCTCCAACCCCGCTTTCCGGGTGGAGCGCAATCCCTTCGTGCGCGACCAGGACGACCCGGTGGTGCTGGTGCCGCCGCTGCGGCCCGACGTGGCGGTGTTCTGCGTCCAGCGCGCCGACCCCGGCGGCGGCTGCCACCACTGGGGCAGCGAGGGGGTGATGCGCGAGGCGGGGCTGGCGGCGGAGCGGGTCATCCTGCTGGCCGAGGAGATCGTGGCGCCCGAGGTCATCGCCTCGGACCCCAACCGGGTGCCCTTTCCGCCCTTCCGGGTCGCGGCGGTGGTGGAAGCGACCGCCGCCTGCCATCCCTCGCCGATGACCGGCGTCTGGCGGCGCGACACCGCCTTCTTCAACGCCTATCACGACCGTTCGCGCACGCCCGAGGGATTCCAGGAGTGGCTGGAGGAGTGGGTGCTGGGGGTCAACGGCCACGCCGGCTATCGCGCCAGGCTGGACGAGCGCATCGACTCCCTGCGCATCCGTGGCAAGGCGCTGGCGGCGCCGACGAACTACGCGGCGGAGTAAGGATGCACCACGACTATTCCACACGCGAACTGATGATCGTGGCGGCGGCGCGGGAAATCCGCGACGGCGAGGTGGTATTCGTCGGAATGCGCCTGCCGATGGCGGCCTATGGCGTGGCCCGCCAGACCCACGCCCCCAACGCCGTCGGCCTGTACGAATGCGGCCTGGCCCGGCACGAACCGGCGCAGGGCATGATCCACACGATGGGGGATCCGCCCAACCAGATCGGCGCCGTGTGGGCCACCGGCACGGTGGCGGTGATGGGCCTGTTGCAGGCGGGGCGCGTCGATGCCGGCTTCATCGGCGGCGCCGAGATCGACCGCTTCGGCAACATCAACACATCCTATATCGGCGGCTGGACGAAGCCGCGCGTCAAGCTGCCGGGCTCGGGCGGCGCCGCCGACATCGCCGCCATGTCGCGGCGGCTGCTGGCGATCATGAGTCACGAGAAGCACCGTCTGGTGCCGCGCGTGAGCTATGTCACCTCGGCCGGCTATCTCGACGGCGGCGAGTCGCGGCACCGCGCCGGCCTGACCTGGGGCGGTCCGGCGGCGGTGATCACCGACCGGTGCGTGCTGCGTCCGCACGGGCCCGAGAACGAGTTGCACCTTGCCTCGCTGCACCCCGGCCAGGACTTCGCCGAGGTCGCGGCCCACACCGGCTGGGAGTTGAAGGCCATGCCCGGCATGGCCGGGACGCCGCCGCCGACCGAGGCCGAAATGGCGGCCCTGCGCCGCGTCGACCCCGACGGCTACTGGCGCTGAAAGCCGCGGCTAGGGCCGTTTCCATTCACATGGAACCAGCCCCGGTGGTTGCCCTCGCCGGGCGCTCGCTCCGCTCGCTTGGCCGCCGCCTCAACGGCGGCTGGGGCATGACCGCGTGCGAGCGGATCACGCCCTAGGCCGGCGGCGACGGCGCCAGGGTGCCGCCGGCCAGGGTCATGTTGCCGCTGTTGGCGGACACCTGCCGGATGCGCTCGCGGAAGTCCTGCCACAGATAGCGCCGCTCCTCCTCGTCCTCGACGTCGTCCCAGCGGGCGTGGAATTCGGCGGCGATGCGGACGATGGCCAGCAGGGTCTGGCGCGCCGCGATCATGCGGTAGCGGTTGGCCAGTTCCTTGTCGGCGGCGAAAAGCTCCTCGATCCGGGCCTTGTTGGGGTGATCGCCGCGCACCCTGATGCTGCCGTCGCCGGCGATCTCCAGGTCGATGGGGATCGAGGTGTCCACCCCCAGCGCCCGCAAGCGGCTGGTCAGATCTTTCCCCAAGGCGGCAGTTTCTTCCGTCAGTCGGCGCGGGTCCAGGTCCATCGCCGGGGCCCGCCCCAGGGCGTCGGCGGCGGCGGCATCGGGGCGCGCCACGCCCGCGCCGGCCAGAAGCGCGGCGAAATCCGTGCCTCTGGCGCCGCTCCGCGCGCCGGCGAGGGGCTTGCCCGCCCCGGCGGCAATGGCCGCAATGTCGTCGATCATGGTACCCTCCCCGTGGCCGTGGCGCGGAAAGCCCTGCAAAATGCGTTCCGCACCGGCCGACGGGCGATCAAAGGCTAAACTGATAGGCATAACCGGCGAGCAGCGACCCGACGACCGCCAGAGCGAGGTACCAGCCGAACACCGGCGGCCGCACCAGCGCGAACACCGCCATCGCCGCCGGGATGCTGGTGACGCCGCCGGCGACCATGAAGGCCATCGCCGCGCCGGGGGCCAAGCCCATGTCAACCAGCCCGCCCATCAGCGGCACGGCGGCATAGCCGTTGAGATAGGCCGGGATGCCGGCCAGCACGCCCATCGGCACCGCAAGGGCGCCGTCGCTCAGCCACGCGCCCACCGCCTCCGCCGGCACATAGGCCAGCATCAGGCTCTCGACCAGGAAAGCCAGGGCCAGCCAGCGGCCCAGGAACCAGGCCGTCGAGCCGGCGGTGGCGGCAAAGACGGCGCGGCGCTCGCCTTGGCGCCAGAAGCGCCATTCCGGCCTCTCGGCCGCCAGCGCCTGGCGGGCGCCGCAGCGGCTGGGGCCGACGGCCGGACGCAGCGGCGCGGCCAGTGCGGCGGTGCCGGCCATCCGGTGCGTGGCGAAACCGCCCAACAGGCCCAACCCGAAGGCCGCCAATGTCTTGGCGACCGCGAAGCCCGGGCCCAGTTCGGCGGCGGTGATGACGAACATGTCCGGCGCCATGATGGGCGACGCCAACCAGAATGCCATCACCGGCGCCAGCGGCACCCCGGCGACCAGCAAGGCGGCGATGACCGGCACCACCCCGCAGGAACAGAAGGGCGACACGGCACCGAACAACGCCGCCACCACCACCATGCGGACGGGACGGCCGGTGAAGGCGCGGGCGATCTGCCCATCGGCCCCGCTGGCCTTGGCATAAGCGGCAAGGCCCACCGACAGCAAGAGGAAAGGTGCGATGTCCGCCAGGCTCTCCAGCAAGAAAACCAGGCTTGGCACGGCCTGCGCCGGCGCCAGGACGGCAATGGCGCCCCACAGCAACAGGATAGCCAGCACCACGCGGTCGAAGCGCGCCAGACGCGGCGGCAGGCGCCGCCGGGGTGAGGGCGGACCACAGCAGCCGGTCTCGGTTGGCGCGGTTTCGTTCATTCCGTCCTTCCAGCATCGCCCCGCGGCGCGGCGGCGGCGGTGTCGGTCACGCCGGGTATGCCGGCACAGCACTCCTCGCGCACATAGTCCAGAAGTGCCTGTAACCGCGCCGGGCGCGGGCGGCAGATAAGCTGGCGGGAGACGCGCTCCTGCGTCACCAGGCCCGCGTTCACCAGACGCAGGATGTGATGGGAGAGCGTGGAGGCCGGCAGGCCCAGCAACTGCTGCAAGGCTCCAACGGGCAGGCCGTCAGGCCCCGCCCGCACCAACAGGCGGTGGATTTCCAGCCGGGTGGGATGGCCGAGTTCGGCCAGCATTCGGGCTGCGGTCTGCGTGTCCATGTCCACTTTGTGCCACGGGGCACGCCAGCTTTCAACGACATTTCCGGAATTTTCGAAGTATTGGGAACGGCAAATGCCGCGTCGGCGGTGGCGCGGTCAACCGAAGCGGGCGATGCCCAGGACGTCCTGCAACAGCACCATGAAGAAGAACACCAGGGCGATACAGCCGAACAGCAGGCGCACGAAATCGCGCTCGCCGTCCTCGTTGCGGTAGGTGAGCCCGTGATAGGCCACCGCCCCGGTCACGATGAGGAAAACGAGATTGACGAGGTTTCCCAGGCTGGAACCGTCCTCAGGCATGGACGAAACCTAGCCGCATCCGCCCCCTGCCGCAACCGGCATCCGATGCGCCGGGGGGCGCCTCAGGGCGCCGGATGCGGCCGCACGGCCAGTTCGTCCGCCGAGAAGAAGGGCGGCAGGACCGACATCACGCGGCTGGCCTGCCCCCGTGACACCAGGACGCTGACGATCACCACCGCCAGCAGCAGCGCGGCGATGTAAACAAGGCGCCGCAGCGCCTCCTGGCGGTCGCCGGGAGGCAGCGGCGGTGGCCGCCCAATGGCCGGGGCCGGCATCAGCTCGCCCCGCTGCGCCTGGGCGATGATGCGCCGGGCATAATGGCGGGCCCAATGCGGCACGATCGAGCGATACATGTACTGGCGAAAGATGCTGTCCACCACCGCCGGCGGCATATCGCGCCCGAACCAGTCGCGGTACGCCATCTCCAGAATCTGGAACTCGCCGATGTCGAGGATGTTGGCGGCGCTGGCGATCTCCAGCCGTTCGGGGAACTCGTGTTCCTCCGCCTCCGGATTCAAAAGGGTGCGGAAGAAATCCATAGGGAATCCCCACCGGCCTCGCTTTGCCCCTCAGATGTAATCAGTCGCCGCGGCGCGGCAATTCCCCCACCGCGCGGCCTGCGGCGCGTTCGGCGAACAGCCGCCCCTGCCCGGCGCACGGCGCCCCAACCCCAGCCAGACGGCGCAGCATCCAGGCAAGGGCATGGTTGGAGGTGGTGACCGGCATACCAAGCTCGTCCTCGGCGGCCGTCACGATCTCGGCGGCGCGCAGGCTGGTGCAGGAGACGAAGACGCCGTCGGCCGGGGCCGCCCGGCCCACCGCCAGCGTTGCCCGCAACAGGCTGTCGGGCGTAATGCGGCAGGCACGCCGGTCGTCGGCCTCGGCCAGGCTTCCCAGCGCCGCCACCCTCAGGCCATGCCGTTCCAGATCCGCCCTCAGGCGCCGGTTGATCGCCGGGAGATAGGGCGACAACACCGCCACCCGCCGCACCCCCAGCGCCGCCAGGGCGGCGCGAGCGGCTTCGATGGGCGTGGCCACGGGCACCCCCGGCCGCACCGCCTGTACGCGCGCCCGCACCCGCGCCTCGCCAATAAGGATCGTCCCCGATGTGCAGCCAAAGGCGATGGCGGTCAGGGCCTCGCCGGGCAGGATGGCGGCCGCGGCCGCGGCGAGGCCCGGTTCCAGCGCCCGCAGCGAGCCCAGCGTCGCCACGCCCTCGTTGGCCAGGCGCGTCGTGAACACGGCGACGCCGTCGCCGCAAACCAGGCGACGCAGGTCGCGCTCGATCACCTGATCGCTGCCCAGCGCAATCAGGCCGAGCGCCGCCCGCCAGGCGATGCCGCCATCGAGGTCATGGGGCAGGCTGCCGGTGTAACGGCAGCCATCCCCGGATTCTTGCCACGCCACCACGGGCAAGACGTCGCCCGCCGTCGACGGCGCTTCAAGACCGCGCCCCCCGGCCTATCCCAACCGGCGCGACATCGCATTGCAAAGGGGTGGTGGGCCTGGCAGGACTCGAACCTGCAACCCGACCGTTATGAGCGGCCTGCTCTGACCAATTGAGCTACAGGCCCCACCGGGGAATGGACGATAGCGCCGGGGGCGGATGCGTCAAGGGGCGGGAATGGCTCCCGCCCCTTGTAAGCGTTCGCGAGGCTACCGCCTCAGGTATCCAGGAAGCTGCGCAGCTTGCGGCTGCGGCTGGGGTGCTTGAGCTTGCGCAGCGCCTTGGCCTCGATCTGGCGGATGCGCTCGCGGGTGACCGAGAATTGCTGGCCGACCTCCTCCAGGGTGTGGTCGGTGTTCATGCCGATGCCGAAGCGCATCCGCAGCACCCGCTCCTCGCGCGGAGTCAGCGAGGAGAGCACCCGCGTCGTCGTCTCGCGCAGATTGGCCTGAATGGCGGCATCCAGCGGCAGCACGGCGTTCTTGTCCTCGATGAAGTCGCCGAGGTGCGAATCCTCCTCGTCACCGATGGGGGTTTCGAGGCTGATCGGCTCCTTGGCGATCTTGAGCACCTTGCGCACCTTCTCCAGCGGCATGTTGAGCTTCGTCGCCAGTTCCTCGGGCGTCGGCTCGCGCCCGATCTCGTGAAGCATCTGCCGCGAGGTGCGCACCAGCTTGTTGATGGTCTCGATCATGTGCACCGGAATGCGGATGGTGCGCGCCTGGTCGGCGATGGAGCGCGTGATCGCCTGCCGAATCCACCAGGTGGCGTAGGTCGAGAACTTGTAGCCGCGCCGGTACTCGAACTTGTCCACCGCCTTCATCAGGCCGATGTTGCCTTCCTGGATCAGGTCCAGGAACTGCAAGCCGCGGTTGGTGTATTTCTTGGCGATCGAGATCACCAGGCGCAGATTGGCCTCGATCATCTCCTTCTTGGCCTTGCTGGCCTCGCGTTCGCCCTTCTGCACCGTGGCGACGACGCGGCGCATCTCGCCGATGGGCAGGCCGGCCTCGCTGGAGATGACGGCGATCTCGTCGCGGATGCGACCCACCTCCTCGACATGACGCTCGGCGAAGGCCGCCCAGCCCTTGCCGCGCTCGCAGACCTTTTCCAGCCAGTTGGGGTCAAGCTCGTTGCCGAAATAGGCGGCGAGGAAGTCCTCGCGCTTGACGCCGCAGCCGGTCGCCAGCCGCAGCAGCCGCCCCTCCAGCTCGACCAGGCGGCGGTTGAGCTTGTTGAGCTGTTCGACCAGGAAATCGATGCGCGCCGTGTTGAGTTGGACGCCCTCCATGAGGCCGACCAGCTCGTCCTTGATCTTGTCGTACTTCTTCTCGACCGCGCCGGACGGCTTCTTGCCCTTCTGCAGGGCGTCGAAGCGCTGGTCCTGAACCTTCTTGAGCTGGGTGTACATCTCGGCGATGTGCTCGAAGGTCTCGACGACCACCGGCATCAGGGTCTGCTCCATCGCCGACAGCGACATGCTGACCTCGCCGTCGCCGTCGCCGTCGCCGCCCTCTTCGTCGCCGTCCTCGCCGTCGGCGCCCGCCTGCGCCTCGTCGGCATTGCCCTCGGCGCCGTCGCCGCCGCCGCCGCCCGCGCCATCACTGGCCTCGCCCTCGCCCTCGGCCTCGGCATCGGGGTTGGGCACCGCGTCCAGGGTGGCGTCGAGGTCGATGATGTCGCGCAGCAACATCCGCCCCTCAAGCAGGGCGTCGTGCCACAGCAACAGGGCGCGGATGGTCATGGGGCTTTCGATGATGCCCCCGATCATCATTTCGCGGCCGGCCTCGATGCGCTTGGCGATGGCGATTTCGCCCTCGCGCGACAGCAGTTCCACCGAGCCCATCTCGCGCAGATACATGCGCACCGGGTCGTCGGTGCGGCCCAGCTCGTCCTCGTCGACATTGCCGCTGGCGCTTTGTTCGCTGTCGGCGCCGTCGGGGGCGGCCGCCTCGGGGGTTTCCTCGCCGTCCTCCTCACTCTCGACGACGTTGATGCCCATTTCGGACAGCGTCGCCATCGTGTCCTCGATCTGTTCCGAGGACACCTCGTCGGGCGGCAACGCCTGGTTCAGCTCGTCATAGGTGACATAGCCGCGTTCCTTGCCGCGCGTGATCATGCGCTTGACAGAACTGCCCAAGGTGTCGAGCAGCGGCCCGTCCACGCTTTCGTCCTGGGTGTCGCTGACTTCCGCCGCGTTGGATGCCTTGCTTGCCATTCGGAAAACCGCTCCCCTACTCCATCACCCCACGCGCGCCGTCCCGTGGGCTCAATCGTCCGCTTCGGGCCCGGGCGCGCGCGACCATTCCTCGTCTCCCGCCACGGGAGACTCGTTTACGTCCGTCAATGCTAGGATGCGCCGATAACTCCGCACCGTCGGTTCCTGGGCAAAGTCCTCGACCGCCTCGCGTCCCTCGCGGCGCCGCTCGACCTCTTGATGGCGCCGGTGGATGTCCCCCCAGGCCGCGAGCACCGTCGCGCGTGATGCGGTTGATTTTCCCAAGGAGCTACCTATCCCGGAATCGAGTGCCCGGTGAACGGCCCCGCCGAACCCGCACGAAAGTAGGTGGTCCCGCCATTCCGCGGAGTCAAGGCTGGCGCAATTGCCCAGGTGCTTTAAGACTTCCTGCCGCAGATTGTCAAGTTCGGCATCCCCGAAGGCCATCTCGCCCAGCGGCTCGCCGACCTCGTCCAACAGCCAGGGATGGCGCAGGATCAGGCCCAGCAACAGGCCCTCGCGCCGCGCCGCCGCCGCCGTTGCCGGACGCACCGGCGCCTGGGCCCCTCGCAGGCGCCCGTCGGGTCCACGATAGCGCATGTCCCCCGCCGCGGGCGGCGCGGCACCACGGTGGGCACGCACCTGCGCGCGCGGCCGCCGGGCCTTCAGGGCCTGCCACAGCCGCTCGCGCAGCGCCCGCTCGTAGTGCTGGCGCACCGAGGCGTCGGCGATGGCGGCGACCGCCTGGCGCATTTCGCGCTCCAGCCCCGCGACGCGCTCGGGGGTGTCGAGCCTGTGGCCCTCGGTCAGCCGGCGCCACAGCATCTCCGACAGCGGGCTGGCGGCCTCCAGTACCGCCCGCACCGCCCCGGCGCCGCGCGAGCGCACCAGGCTGTCGGGGTCGTCGCCGGGCGGCAGCATGGCGAAGCGCAGGCTGTGGCCCGGCTTCAGCAGCGGCAGGGCGCGTTCGGCGGCGCGCGCCGCCGCGCGGCCGCCGGCGGCGTCGCCGTCGAAGCACAGCACCGGCTCGGGCGCCAGGCGCCACATCTCCTCGATCTGTCGCTCGGTCAGGGCCGTCCCCAGGGGCGCCACCGCCCCCGGCAGACCGCCCTGCGCCAGGGCGATCACGTCCATATAGCCCTCCACCGCCACCAGCAGGCCGGTTTCCCGGGCGGGCTGCCTGGCCTGGGCGAGGCCGTAAAGAACCTCTCTCTTGTGGAACAACGGCGTGTCGGGAGAGTTCAGGTATTTCGGCTGCCCGTCGTCGAGCACGCGCCCCCCGAAACCGATCACCCGTCCCCGCCGGTCGGTGATCGGGAAAATCACGCGGCCGCGAAAGCGGTCGTAGGGGTTCCCGGAGTCGGGTTTGATAAGCAGTCCGGCCTCAACGAGTACCCCTTCCGGGATGTTCTGCGCCGTCAGGGCGCGTTTGAGCGCCTCGCGCGAGGCCGGGGCATACCCCAGACGGAAGCGGGCGATGGTTTCATCGGCGAGCCCCCTCCCCTTGAGGTAAGCCAGGGCGTCGCGGCCCTGCGGCGCCCTGAGGGCCGCCTCGAACCAGCGACAGGCGGCCTCGTTGGCCTCGGCCAGGGTGGTCTGCCGCCGCGCCTTCTCGCGGGCCTGGGGGTCGGGGCGCGGCACCTCCAGCCCCGCCTCCGCCGCCAGCCGCTCCACCGCCTCGGGAAAGGCCAGATTGGCGGCGCGCATCTCGAAGCCGATGACGTCGCCATGCGCGCCGCAGCCAAAACAGTGGAAGAAGCCCTTGTCCTCGTTGACGGTGAAGGACGGGGTCTTCTCGTTGTGAAAGGGGCACAGGCCCTGATACTCCCGCCCCCGGCGCACCAGACGCACCCGCCGGCCGATCACCTCGGGCAGCGACAGGCGGGCGCGAAGCTCGTCGAGGAATTGCGGCGGAAACGCCATCGGCACCTTCTTGTCCGCAGCGTCGGAATGGGCGGCCGGAGGGGCGCGGCACGGCGCGCCCCGGCGCGGCCGGCTAGCCCAACTGTTCCTTCACGATCGCGCTGGCCTTGGCGAAGTCCATGCGCCCGGCGTGGCGTTCGCGCAGCAGCGCCATGACACGCCCCATGTCCTTGAGGCCGGCGGCGCCGATCTCGGTCACCACGGCGTTCACCGCCTGGCGCATCTCGTCCTCGGTCATCTGGCGGGGCAGGAAGCCCTCGATGATCTTGATCTCCTCGGCCTCCTGCTCGGCCAATTCCAGGCGCCCGCCCTGCTCGTACATGGCGATGCTCTCGCGGCGCTGCTTCACCATCGATTGCAGCATCTGCAAAATGTCGTCGTCGGAAATGCCCTCGGTGGCGCCGCGCGACCGGGCGGCGATGTCGCGGTCCTTGAGCGCCGCCAGGATCAGCCGCAGCGTCGAGACGGTGCGGGCGTCCTTGGCCAGCATGGCGGCCTTGAGGGCGTCGTTGAGGCGCGAGCGCAGCATTGACGCAACCCCTTCCTTCCCTGGCGCCGGCGTTCGGCGCCGGCGGGCAAACGTTGAAGACTAAACGAATCGCCCCGCCACCGCAAAGGACTTGCGCCGGGGGCGGCACGCATATCGACCGTGGCCGCGGTTTTGTCAATCGTCTCGGGGAATTCTTGACGCGCCGCGGCGATTTGCCTATCTATCGCCCAATTTGCCCGCCCCCAGATGCCGCCCCGGCTGGCGCCTCGCCTCGGCGATGCGCCGGTGGTCGCTGCGCGGGCGGTGGGCTCGACGCAAGGTCTTTCCGATGGCGATGGAACAGCGTATGCCGGAGTCGAAGCTTGACGGCCCTCGTCCTCCGGGGAGCACGGCCGCCCTGGTGCTGGCGGACGGGACGGTGATCTGGGGGCAGGGTCTGGGCGCCGCCGGCGCCGCCGTCGGCGAGGTGGTGTTCAACACCGCCATGAGCGGCTATCAGGAGGTGCTGACCGACCCCTCCTACGCCGCCCAGATCATCACCTTCACCTTTCCCCATATCGGCAATGTCGGCACCAACGCCGAGGACGTCGAAACCCTCAGCCCCGCCGCGCGCGGGGCGGTGCTGCGCGCCGACGTCACCGAACCGTCGAACTGGCGCGCCGCGCGCCACCTCGACGCCTGGATGAAAAGCAACGGCATCGTCGGCATGGCCGGGGTCGACACCCGCCGGCTGACGCGCCGCATCCGCGACGGCGGCGCCCCAAACGGCGTCATCGTCCACGCCCCCGACGGCGCGTTCGACCTGCCGGCGGCGCTGGAGCGCGCCCGCGCCTGGCCGGGGCTGGTGGGCATGGACCTGGCCCAGGAGGTCACCTGCCGCCAGACCTATGCCTGGGATCAAAGCCTGTGGCGCCTGGGCCAGGGCTACGGGCGGCTGGCCGCGCCGCGCTTCCACGTCGTCGCCATCGACTACGGCGCCAAGCACAACATCCTGCGCTGCCTGGCCGAGGTCGGCTGCCGTGTGACGGTGGTGCCCGCCACCGCCGGCCTCGACGACGTGCTGCGCCACGAACCCGACGGCGTCTTCCTCTCCAACGGCCCCGGCGACCCCGCCGCCACCGGCGAATACGCCGTGCCGGTGGTCAAGGGCATCCTGGAGCGGAACATCCCCACCTTCGGCATCTGCCTGGGCCACCAGATCCTGGCGCGGGCGCTGGGGGCGACGACCCGCAAAATGGACATCGGCCACCGCGGCGCCAACCACCCGGTCAAGGATCTGGCCACCGGCAAGGTCGAGATCACCAGCCAGAACCACGGCTTCGTGGTCGACGAGGCCAGCCTGCCCGCCGGCGTCGTCGCCACCCACCGCTCGCTGTTCGACGGTTCGCTGGAGGGGCTGCGGGTCGAGGAGCGGCCGGTGTTCTCGGTGCAGTACCACCCCGAGGCCAGCCCCGGCCCGCAGGACAGCTTCTATCTGTTCGAGCGGTTCGTGGCGATGATCGAGGCGGCACGCAACAAGTGAGTGCACCACGAAGGCACGAAGGACACGAAGGTGGAGTTCGATGAAGTCACCCGACGGGTTATTGGACTGGCCATTGATGTCCACCGCGCCTTAGGACCGGGATTACTGGAATCCGCTTACGAAGAGTGCCTGTGCCATGACCTCAAGGAGAACGGCCTTGCTTTCACGCGCCAGGTGCCCTTGCCGATCACCTACAAGACGGTCAAGCTGGACTGCGCGTACCGCATGGATCTGGTCATCGAGAATTGCGTCGTTGTCGAAATCAAGGCAGTTGAACGCCTCTTGCCAATCCATGAAGCGCAGCTTTTGACCTATTTGCGCCTTTCCGGGATACGGACGGGATTGTTGATGAACTTCTGTTCCGAGCGGCTGAAGGACGGCATTCGAAGATTTGTCTTGTAATTCTTCGTGTCCTTCGTGCCTTCGTGGTGGATCACATTCGTTAGAAGCAGCCGGATATGCCCAAACGCACCGACATCGACTCCATCCTCATCATCGGCGCCGGGCCGATCATCATCGGTCAGGCCTGCGAGTTCGATTACTCCGGGGTGCAGGCCTGCAAGGCGCTGAAGCAGGAGGGCTACCGGGTCATCCTGGTGAACTCCAATCCCGCCACCATCATGACCGACCCCAACCTTGCCGACGCCACCTATATCGAGCCGATCACGCCCGAGATGGTGGCGCGCATCATCGAGAAGGAGCGCCCGAGCGCGCTGCTGCCGACGATGGGCGGGCAGACGGCGCTGAACACGGCGATGGCGCTGGCCGAGGACGGCACCCTGGAGAAGTACGGCGTCGAGATGATCGCCGCCAAGAAGGAGGTCATCGCCAAGGCCGAGGACCGCCAGCTTTTCCGCGAGGCGATGGACAGCATCGGCCTGGAATCGCCCCGCTCGCGGCTGGTGCACGACATGGCCGAGGCGCGCGAGGCGATGGAGGCGATCGGCCTGCCGGTGATCATCCGCCCCTCCTTCACCCTGGGCGGCACCGGCGGCGGCGTCGCCTACAATGTCGAGGACTACGAGCGCATCGTTTCCGAGGGCCTGAAGGCCTCGCCGGTTCGCCAGGTGCTGGTGGAAGAGTCGGTGATCGGCTGGAAGGAATACGAGATGGAGGTCGTGCGCGACCGCGCCGACAACTGCATCATCATCTGCTCGATCGAAAACATAGACCCGATGGGCGTCCACACCGGCGATTCGATCACCGTGGCGCCGGCGCTGACGCTGACCGACAAGGAATACCAGATCATGCGCAACGCCTCGATCGCGGTGCTGCGCGAGATCGGGGTGGACACCGGCGGCTCGAACGTGCAGTTCGCCGTCAATCCCGACGACGGGCGCATGGTCGTGATCGAGATGAACCCGCGGGTGTCGCGCTCCTCGGCGCTGGCCTCCAAGGCCACCGGCTTTCCCATCGCCAAGGTTGCCGCCAAGCTGGCGGTGGGCTACACCCTGGACGAACTGACCAACGAGATCACCGGCGTCACGCCGGCCTCGTTCGAGCCCACCATCGACTATGTCGTCACCAAGATCCCCCGCTTCACCTTCGAGAAGTTCCCCGGCGCCGACCCGATGCTGACCACGGCGATGAAGTCGGTGGGCGAGGCGATGGCCATCGGCCGCACCTTCGCCGAAAGCCTGCAAAAGGGCCTGCGCTCGATGGAGACGGGGCTGACGGGGCTAAACCCGGTCGACATCCCCGGCGCCCGCGGCGGCGAGGACCGCGACGCCGTGCGCGCCGCCCTGGCGCAGCCGCGCCCCGACCGCCTGCTGGTCATCGCCCAGGCGTTCCGCTATGGCCTGACGGTGGACGAGGTCCACGCCGCCTGCCGCTATGACCGCTGGTTCCTGCGCCAGATCAGGGACATCGTCGCCGTCGAGGAGGAACTGCGCCAACGCGGCCTGCCGCCGGACGCGCCGGGCCTGCTCCGCCTCAAGAAGCTGGGTTTCTCCGACCAGCGCCTGGCGGACCTGTCGGGCAAGACACTGTCCGAGGTGGCCTTCCGGCGCGAGGTGCTGGACGTGCACCCCACCTTCAAGCGCATCGACACCTGCGCCGCCGAGTTCCCGTCGCAGACCCCCTACATGTATTCCGCCTATGAGGGCGACGGCGTCACCGCGCCGGACTGCGAGGCCGACCCCAGCGACGCCGAGAAGGTGGTCATCCTAGGCGGCGGCCCCAACCGCATCGGCCAGGGCATCGAATTCGACTATTGCTGCGTTCACGCCGCCTATGCGCTGTCGGAGGTTGGCAAGGAGACCATCATGGTCAACTGCAACCCCGAGACCGTCTCCACCGACTACGACACCTCCGACCGCCTGTATTTCGAGCCGCTGACCGCCGAGACGGTGATCGAACTGGTGCGCGCCGAGCAGCGCAAGGGCAGCGTGCAGGGCGTGATCGTGCAGTTCGGCGGGCAGACGCCGCTGAAGCTGGCCAAGGCGCTGGAGCAGGCGAAGATTCCCATCCTGGGCACCTCGCCCGACGCCATCGACCTCGCCGAGGACCGCAAGCGGTTCCAGGAGGTGCTGCGGCGCCTGGACCTCAAGCAGCCGGCCAACGCCACCGCCGCCTCGCCCGAGGCCGCCAAGGAAATCGCCCGCCAGATCGGCTATCCGGTGGTGGTGCGGCCGTCCTATGTGCTGGGCGGGCGCGCCATGCAGATCGTCCACGACGACGACGACTTCGACGGCTGGCTGAACCTGCTTGTCGCCGAGAAGCTGCGCGGCGCCACCGACCTGCTGATCAACGACGAATGCCCGCTGCTGATCGACCAGTACCTGAAGGACGCCGTCGAGGTCGACGTGGACGCCATTGCCGACGGCAGCGAGGTCTATGTCGCCGGCATCATGCAGCACATCGAGGAGGCGGGCATCCATTCCGGCGACTCCGCCTGCTCGCTGCCGCCGCACTCGCTGAGCGACGCCGTCATCGCCGAATTGAAGCGCCAGACCCGCCTGCTGGCCCAGGGCCTCGACGTCATCGGGCTGATGAACGTGCAGTACGCCATCAAGGGCGGCGACATCTATATTCTGGAGGTCAACCCGCGCGCCAGCCGCACCGTGCCCTTCGTCGCCAAGGCCACCGGCGTGCCCATCGCCAAGATCGCCGCGCGGGTGATGGCCGGCGAGAAGCTGGCAACCTTCGGCCTGAGCGAGCGCCGCTTCGCGCATATCGCGGTCAAGGAGGCGGTGTTTCCCTTCAACCGCTTCGCCAATGTCGACATCATCCTGGGCCCGGAGATGAAGTCCACCGGCGAGGTCATGGGCATCGATTCCGACTTCTCGCGGGCCTTCGCGAAGTCGCAGCTTGCCAGCGGCGTGCGCCTGCCCGAGAGCGGCACCGTCTTCCTGTCGGTCAAGGATTCCGACAAGGCGGCGATGGTGCCGCTGTCGCGGCGGCTGGTGAGCATGGGCTTCTCGGTACTGGCCACCCACGGCACGGCGCAATACCTGCGCGAGCAGGGCATCGAGGTCGCCGGCGTCAACAAGGTGCTGGAGGGCCAGCCCCACTGCGTCGACGCCATGATAAACGGCACGGTGCAGATGGTGGTCAACACCACCGAGGGCGCGCAGGCGGTCAAGGACAGCTTCTCCATCCGCCGCACGGCGCTCACCCACAACATTCCCCACTACACCACGGTGGCGGGCGCGCGCGCGGCGGTCGGTGCTATCGAGGCCCTCAAGGCGGGTGCGCTTGATGTGGCGCCGCTGCAGGCCTACTTTTCAGGTTCCTTCTACGGCAAGGGAAGGCGGTGTGAAACCTAGAGCCGCTCCCACTGCATGGCATTTAGAGCGGCAACCCGCTTCTCGATCGGGGGATGCGTATCTAGAGGGGAGGTGAAATCAACTGGACCGTCGGCATCAACCAGTTCAAGAGCACTCAGAATTGCTTCGCGTCCGGCGAGCCTGCCAGCAAACAGATCTGCCTCAAATTCCTGGCGTCTGCTATGTGCCGCCGCAACAAATGAAAACGCATACCTTAGTGCATTTGGTAAATAGAAAATTAGGGTGAACATAACCCCATAAAATATTATGGCAGATAGTATAATGAGGGCGGCGCTTACATGGTCAAATAACCACATAACCAACGCACCGAGTAATGCGAAAGGGGCAGCAGCACTCAATATCCGGATACCGAACTCGCCCACGAAAGTGCAGAATATTGCTGGATAAATTAGCAACGCCGAGTGCATCGCTAGTATGTATGCCTTGTTCAAGGAATCGCCATTGGCTATATGACCTAGCTCGTGATAAGATATTGCTTTTAACTCTTTTTCGCTCGCCGCAGAAATTAGCTGTGTAGAAAATGCTACTATATGACGTCTAGGAAAGAAGGAGGATATTGCAAAAGCGTTTGAATACGGGCTTTCGAAAACACCTACACTTATCTTTGTTTCATCCAAACCCGCCCTCTTCGCAAGGGGGGCGACAAATTTATTTAAACTTCGCTCATTTATTATATTGAGCTGCTTATGGACCTTGCTTATCGGGTTTTTAAGATAAGACACCGTCGATACAAAGGGAAGAAACAGTGCAACCGCGACTATTATCACGGCCTCCTGTTGTGTTTCGGACAAAAAGGAGTTGGCATCAGAGGCGAGCACAATAAGAGCTGCGGGAAACCCCGTCATGATGGCCGTCACGACAGCTTTGGCAAAGTTAGCGTACATCTGCCCCACCCTTTCCCGTTTTGTTAGGTTATCACATGGCACACGCGCGCGAAAGACGCAGAAGGAGTCGCCCTGATAGCTGGAGACAGACAGGCCGCCGGCGCTGACTTGATGTCGCCCCGCCGCAGTCGTATTTTGGTAGCGCGTTCTGAAGTTACGCCGGGGCGGACCGGTGGTCCGCCCCCTTTCGTTGTCGAAAGAGGTCTTCCGGATGGAAAAGATACCTATGACGCCGGACGGGCTCGCCCGGCTGCAGGAGGAATTGAAGACGCTGAAGTCGGTGGAGCGCCCGGCGGTCATCCGCGCCATCGCCGACGCGCGCGAGCACGGCGACCTGTCCGAGAACGCCGAATACCACGCCGCGCGCGAGCGCCAGAGCTTCATCGAAGGCCGCCTCGCCGAGCTTGAGGACATCATCAGCCGCGCCCAGGTCATCGACGTCCAGCACCTGGACGGCGACCAGGTGCGCTTCGGCGCCACCGTCACCCTGGCCGACGAGGAAAGCGACGAAGAGGCGGTTTATCAGATCGTCGGCGCCCACGAGGCCGACATCAAGTCCGGCCGCCTGTCGGTGCACTCGCCGCTGGCCCGCGCCCTGATCGGCAAGCACATCGGCGACACCGTCGAGGTCAACACCCCCGGCGGCGGCCGTTCCTACGAAATCGTCGACGTGCGTTTCGGCTGAGGCCGGCGCGCAACGTGCGCCCGGCGAGGGCCATAATAGACACGCCTAGACCCCGTAGTAGTCCCGGTACCACGCGACGAACCGCCCCACGCCCTCCTCGATGGGGGTGGCGGGGCGGTAACCGACGGCGGCTTCGAGGGCGGCGGTGTCGGCCCAGGTGATGGGAACGTCACCCGGCTGCATGGGCAGCAGGCGCTTGTCGGCGACGCGCCCGAGGGCCGCCTCCAGCACCTCGATATAGCGGGTCAGCCTCTCCGGGCGGCCCTTGCCGATGTTGAACAGGCGATACGGCGCCACGCCCGAGGAATCGGGCCGGGGCCGGTCGGCGTTCCAGGCCGGGTCGGGCGCCGGCACTCGGTCCAGCACGCGCACCACCCCCTCGACGATGTCGTCGATATAGGTGAAGTCGCGCTGCATGTCGCCGTGGTTGTAGACCTCGATGGGCTGCCCCTCCAGGATCGCCTTGGTGAACCGGAACAGCGCCATATCGGGCCGCCCCCAGGGACCGTAGACGGTGAAGAAGCGCAAGCCCGTCGCCGGGATGTCGAACAGATGGGCGTAGGCGTGCGCCATCGCCTCGTTGGCCTTCTTGGTGGCGGCGTATAGGCTGACGGGATGGTCGGCGGGATGGTTCTCGCGGAACGGCGTGGCGTGGTCGGCGCCATAGACGGAACTCGTCGAGGCGAACACCAGATGCCGCACCCCGACGGCGCGGCAGCCCTCCAGCACGTTGAGAAAGCCGACCAGATTGGCGTCGGCGTAGGAATGCGGCTCCTCCAGGCTGTAGCGGACGCCGGCCTGGGCGGCGAGATGCACCACCCGCCGGGGTCGTTCGGCCGCAAACAGCGCCGCCACCGCCGCGCGGTCGGCAAGGTCGACGCGGGCGTCGCGGTAACCGGGGTGGGAATCCAGCCGCTTCAGGCGGTCGCGCTTCAGCGTCACGTCGTAATAGGGCGACAGGTTGTCGACCCCCACCACCGCCTCGCCCCGGCGCAGCAGGGCGAGGGCCACATGATTGCCGATGAATCCGGCGGCGCCGGTCACGAGGATCGTCATGGTCTTCACCGCCTAACCGTCCGTCGCCGGCGCGATGATGCCTCAGGCAACCGGCGGTCGCAACCGCCCAAAGGAAACCATGCCCGGCCGCCGCCTGCGCGCCCGGCACCCGCCCCGAAACGCTTGCGGTCGAGGGCAATGTTACCGTGGTGTTGCCGCTCGACCTGCGCATCCGCGTCGGGGTGCTGGGGCTCGAGGTGCTGGCGGTGGACATCCGCAAAACGCGGCTGTGGTGGTTGAGGGTGTGGTCGCTGCCGCCGCCCCGGGGGGACCCGCCCGAGGCGCGCTAAACGATCAGGCGGCGGCGACGGATTCCCCGCGTTGGCCGACAAAGGCGCCGTCCAGGGCGACGGCGACGCCGTTGACGACTGCGGCGATGCGCACCGCCGCCTGCACGGCCGCCGCCGACAGGCCGCCTTGGCGGACCTGGTGCTCGTGGGCCTGCATGCAGGCGCCGCAGCCGTTGATCGCCGACACCGCCAGCGAGAACAGTTCGAAGTCGAGCTTGTCGATGCCGGGGCGGCCGATGACGTTCATGCGCAGCCGCGGCGGCATGGTCTTGTAGTCGCCCCCGACCAGATGGCTGAAGCGGTAATAGACGTTGTTCATGCCCATGATGGCGGCGGCGGCCTTGGCGGCGTTCACCGCTTCGGGCGCCAGACGACCCTCGGCCTCGGCCTGCACGGCGGCGATCACCGCCGGCTGGCGGGTGGCGACGGCGCTGGCCAGCATCACGCCCCAACGCTGCTGCTCGCTCAGCCCCGGCTCCCGCGCGAGGCTGGACAGGTTCAGCTTCAGGTCGCGGGCGTGTTCGGGCAGGGCGTTTTTCAGGGTCTCGATGGACATGCTTCTCCTCCTCGGGTGGGGGCGCGGCGGCGCCGTGGGCCGCCGCGCCGTCGGGGGGCTACGCCGCCTTGATGGTTTCGGCGCCCTGCTCCCAGTTGCAGGGGCACAACTCGTCGGTCTGTAGGGCGTCGAGCACCCGCAGAACCTCTTGCGGATTGCGACCGACGCTGAGGTCGTTGACCGAGACGAAACGGATGACGTCGTCGGGGTCGACGATGAAGGTCGCCCGCAGCGCCACCCCTTCCTCCTTGTCGAGGATGCCCAGCGCCCCGGCGAGTTCCTTCTTCACGTCGGACAGCCACGGATAGGGAACCGCCGCCAGATCCTCGCGCGACCGCCGCCAGGCGAGGTGCACGAAATCCGTGTCGGTGGACGCGCCGACAAGCTGCGCGTCACGGTCGCGGAAATCGCCGTCGAGTTCGGCGAAGGCGAGAATCTCCGTCGGGCAGACGAAGGTGAAATCCTTCGGCCAGAAAAAGTACACCTTCCACTTGCCCCGCCAGCTTTCCGATGTCACCTCGGGAAACTGCTCGGGAATGTCGGTGCCCTCCACCGCCTTGAGACGGAAATCGGGGAAACGGTCGCCGATGGTCAGCATCTCTCTTGTCGCTCCTTGCTTGGGTTGCCACGTCTTGGCGCCCCCCAGACATAGCGAGGCTTGAAAAATCGTTCCAATGAGTTATTTCTCCTACTGTGATCGGGCATTTCGATAAGTCCGTCCATCTGCCCCGGCTGCGCCAGCTCGCCTATCTGGTCGCCCTGGACGAGCACCGCCATTTCGGCCGCGCCGCCGAAAGCTGCCACGTCACCCAGTCCACCCTCTCGGCGGGCTTGCAGGATCTGGAGAGCCTGCTGGGCGCGGTGCTGGTCGAGCGCACCCGCCGGCGGGTGATGATGACGCCCCTGGGCGAGGAGGTGGCCCACCGGGCGCGGCGGCTGTTGCGCGACGCCGGCGACATCGTGGAACTGGCGCAGGCGAGGGCGGCGCCGCTGACCGGGCCGCTGCGCCTGGGCGCCATTCCGACGGTGGGGCCGTTCCTGCTGCCGCGCGCCTTGCCGGCGCTGCGCCGGGCCCATCCCGGGCTGAAGCTGTATCTGCGCGAAGCCTTGACCGCCCGCCTGTTGGAGGCACTGGGCGCGGGCGACCTCGACGCCGCCCTGATCGCCCTGCCCTATCCGCTGGACAACCTGGCGCAGGCCGAGATCGGCCGCGACGACTTCGTGCTGGTGTGCCCGCCGGACCACCCGCTGGCAACGGGCGGAGCCGTGCCGTTGGACGCCGTGGCGCGGCAGGATCTGCTGTTGCTGGAGGAAGGCCACTGCCTGCGCGAACACGCGCTGTCGGCCTGCCGCCTCGACCCGCGCCGCCACAACGCCGCCTTCAGCGGCACCAGCCTGCCGACCCTGGTGCAGATGGTGGCCAACGGCATCGGCGTGACGCTGCTGCCGCGCCTGGCACTGGCGGCGGGGCTGCTGCGGGGCACGGGGCTGGTGGCGCGGCCGCTGGCCGGCGGGGCGCCGCCGCGGCGCCTGGCGCTGGTGTGGCGGCACTCGGCGCCCCGGGCCGATGATTTCGAGGCTCTGGCGGCGTTCCTGCGACGGATGTCGGAGTCAGCCGAGGAGGGCGGAGACCGCGGCGACGGCGCCGGCCAGCGCGCCGGCGACAACACCGCCCGCGAGGCCTAGGCCGGCCACCCCTACCGCCACGCCGGCCAGCACCGCCAATCCGTCCTGCTCCAGCAGGCCCAGGGCCAGCATCACCATCGCCACCGCCGGCAGCATGTTGCCGAGCGGGATCGGCAGGATCATCACGCAGGAGAGCACCAGCGCCAGCCCCCCGACGAGGAAACGCTCCGCCCGGCGGCTGGTCAGCGCCGCCAGCCGTGGCCGCAGCATCGCCTCCAGCCGTTGCAGCCACGGCAGCGCGTGCCGCAGGAAGCGCAGGAAGTCGCGCCGCGAAAACGATCGCCCCCCGATCCAGTTCGGCAGCCACGGCTTGCGGTAGCCGGCGATAAGCTGGGCCGCCAACAGCATCAGGGGCACGCCCAGCAGCGTCGACACGCCCGGCAGCGTCACCGGCAGCACATTGGGCAGCGCGAGCACCAGCATCAACAGGCCGAATGCGCGCTCCTGCATGGCGGCGTCGATGTCGCGCAGGCGCACGCGCTCGCCCTCGATGGTCTCGGCGAACTCGCGCAGCACCCGTGAGGTGCGCGGCGGAACGGTGGGGTCGATCATGGCGGCAAAGATGGGAACGCCGGCGGCCGAAGTCGCCGCCGGCGGCGGCCGCCCTGGCGCTCGAAGGGCGCAATGCCTATTTTGTGCCTGCCCCCTCCACCGCCGCGCGCCGAGGGGGCGTCCGCGTCAACGGAGTTTGGCCGCCATGCGTTACGACCCCGACGTGATCCCCCGCCCGCCCGGCAACAGCGCGGCCGCGCCCCTGCCCTCGCCGCAGGCGGCGGCAAAGGCGGCGGCGCTCGCCGGCCTCGCCATCGCGCCGTGGACCTTCTTCCTGTGGCCGCCGCTCTACATTCTGGCGCTGCTGCCGGACGACTGACGGCCGAAGAAAAAGGCCCCGCCACAAGGGCGGGGCCAGTACGAACAGGGAGGCTTCACGTCTGGGAGACGAGGGGTCCGAGGACCCAAAAGCGCATCGCCGGAAGGCATTAGCCACATATGCTGCGACGCACCATTCAGCGATTACTAATGTAGGGAATCGCGGCGCCAAAATCCACAAGAAACATGTCAAATCGGATATGCGTCCAGCGCATGACTCGCCGGGGCGGCGCCGACCGGCCTCAGAGCAGGCTTTCCGACACCTTGCGGATAAGGAAATCGCGGAAGACGTTGATGCGCTTGGAATGGCGCAATTCCTCGGGGTAGACGAAATAGGCGTCGAGGCTGGGGCCGCGCAGTTCCGGCAGGATCTCGACCAGATTGGAGGCCTCGCGGCTGAGGTAATCGGGCAGCGCGGCGATGCCCAGGCCGCTTTGCACCGCCCGGAAGATGCCGTAGATGTTGTTGATCTTCAGCACGGCGCGCCGCGGGCTGCCGGGCCGGGCGCCGACCTCTCCCAGCCAGTTCACCCGCGCCACCGGCGCCGAGGCCTCGTCACCGAACACGATGATGCGGTGGCGGTCGAGGTCTTCGACCGCCTTCGGCATCCCGTGCTTCTTCAGATATTCCGGCGCCGCATAGACGTGATAGCGCATGGTGACCAGGTGGCGCTGCACCAGGTCGGGCTGGCGCGGCGGCATCATGCGGATGGCGACGTCGGCCTCGCGCATCGACAGGTCGAGTTCCTCGTCGTCGAGAATAAGCTCGACGCTGATGTCGGGGTAGAGGTCAAGAAACTCGCGGACGCGCGGCGTCAGCCACAGCGAGCCGAAGGCAACCGTGGTGGTGATCTTCAGCGGCCCCTGCGGGCGGTCCTTGCTCTCGGTCAGCCGCGCCTCCACCATCGCCAGCTTGGCGAAAACGTCGTGGACGGTGCGGTACAGCAACTCGCCCTGCTCGGTGAGGATGAGGCCGCGGGCGTGCCGGTGGAACAGCGGCGCGCGCAGCGATTCCTCCAGGGCGCTGATCTGCCGGCTGACCGCCGACTGGCTGAGATTGAGGATGTCGCCGGCATGGGTGAAGCTGCCCGCCTCCGCCACGGCGTGGAAGATGCGCAGCTTGTCCCAGTCCATGGCACCACCGGCCGAGCGCGGCATCCTTACCTCCCCCCGTTACAGGCCGCGCCCGGCGGCCGCTAAGTCGCCGCCGCCGGTTCCGCCACGCCGTGATGCACAAGGAAGCGGTCCGCCTCCAGCGCCGCCATGCAGCCCGTCCCGGCGGCGGTCACCGCCTGCCGGTAGATCTTGTCCTGCACATCCCCGGCCGCGAACACGCCGGCGACATTGGTGGCGGTGCTGTCGGCGGCGGTGAGGATGTAGCCCTCGGAATCCATCTCCAATTGGCCCCGGAAGATGCCGGTGTTGGGGTCGTGGCCGATGGCGACGAACACCCCGTCGACCTCCAACTCCGACAGCGCGCCGCTCTGGGTGTCCTTCAGGCGCAGCCCGGTAACGCCGGGCGGGTTGTCCGCGCCCAGCACCTCCTCGACGACCTTGTTCCAGACCACCTCGATCTTGGGATTGGCGAACAGGCGGTCCTGCATGATCTTTTCGGCGCGCAGGCTGTCGCGGCGATGAATCAGCGTCACCTTGCTGGCGTGGTTGGTCAGATAGATCGCCTCTTCCACCGCCGAATTGCCGCCGCCCACCACCGCGACCTCCTTGCCACGGAAGAAGAACCCGTCGCAGGTGGCGCAGGCGGAGACGCCGAAACCCTGGTAGCGCCGCTCGCTCTCCAGGCCCAGCCAGCGCGCCGAGGCGCCGGTGGAGATGATCAGCGTGTCGCCGGTGTAGACGTCGCCGGAATCGCCCCAGCAGGTGAAGGGGCGCCGCGACAAATCGACCTTGACGATGATGTCGTGGATGAGTGTGGTGCCGACGTTCTCGGCCTGCTTCTGCATCTGCTCCATCAGCCACGGCCCCTGAATGGGATCGGCGAAGCCGGGATAGTTTTCAACCTCGGTGGTGATGGTGAGCTGCCCGCCGGGTTGCAGCCCGGCGACCATGATCGGGGCGAGGTTGGCCCGCGCCGCGTAGACGGCGGCGGTGCAGCCGGCCGGGCCGGAGCCCAGGATGAGAACCTTGGTGTGATGCGTGGCCATTGTGCCTCCCCCTCTCAGGGACGGATTTTCGTCGTGACTGCGTGGTACAATAGGAATCCGGCCGCAAGGCCGCAAGCAAGGATGGCGGCGGCGGGTCGACGCCCGCCGCGCCGCCGTCGCTCAAAGCCGGTCGGCTTCGCTGCCCAGGTAGCTGGCCACGCCCTCCGGCGTCGCCTTCATGCCCTGCTGGCCGCGATTCCAGCCCGCCGGGCAGACCTCGCCGTGCTGCTCGTGGAATTGCAGGGCGTCGACCATGCGCAGGGTTTCGTCGACATTACGGCCCAGCGGCAGGTCGTTGACCACCTGATGGCGCACGATGCCGGCGCGGTCGATCAGGAAGGTGCCGCGCAGCGCGACGCTGCCGTTGACCAACACGCCATAGTCGCGGGCGATCTGCTTGGTGAGATCGGCGACCATCGGGAATTTGAGGCCGCCCAGGCCGCCCTTCTCGCGCGGGGTGGTCTTCCAGGCCAGATGCGTGAAGTGCGAGTCCACGCTCACCGCCACCAGCTTGACCTTGCGGTCGGCGAATTCGCCGTAGCGGTTGTCATGGGCGATGATTTCGGAGGGGCACACAAAAGTAAAATCGAGGGGATAGAAGAAAACGACCCCGTAACTGTCGTTCAGATATGCGTTCAGGTTAAAGGTCTCGTTGATTTCGTCGTCCGGCATGACGGCGGGAGCGGTAAAATCCGGCGCATTGCGCCCCACAAGCACCGTCTGGCTGAAGTTATTGCTCTCGCTCATTGCAAAGTCCTCTCGCGACACTAAAACCCTGAGCCGGGAATACGCCTTGGCTCCCGGCGGCGTAAGCGAATTTAATGGTGGTCCGCTCCACACGCAAGATGGAATGTTTACAACATAACCTGTAAGTTCATGGTAAGTCTCGCATGGCCGCTGCCGCCATGCCGCCCTCGGCATACGGTGTCATTGCGGGCTTGGCGCCCGGCGGCGGTTCCGAGTAATATTGTTGCGCAATCCTGGGCCTGGGAGACCAATCCGTGCAACGGGTCAAGCTCGACCGCATCGACCGCCGCATCCTGGCCGACCTCCAGGCGGACGGGCGCATCACCAATGTCGAGTTGGCCCGCCGCGCCGGCATCTCGGCGCCGCCCTGCCTGCGGCGCGTGCGCGCCCTGGAGGAGACGGGCTTCATCCGCGGCTACCACGCCGAGGTCGACCCGGTGGCGATGGGCTACAACGTCACCGTGTTCGCGCATGTGGGCCTCAACAGCCAGGCCGACGCCGATCTGCGCGCCTTCGAGGAACTGGTGCGCCAGTGGCCGGAGGTGCGCGAATGCCACATGCTGGCGGGGGAGACCGACTTCTTGCTCAAGGTGGTGGCGCATGACTGGGACGACTACCAGCGCTTCCTGACCACGCGGCTGACCGCCGCCCCCAATATCAGCCACGTCAAGTCGGCCCTGGCCATCCGCACCTCCAAGCACGAGCCGGGGGTGCCGGTGGACGTCGAGGCGGGCGACGACCCCGAGACCGCCGACGACCACTGAGGGCCGCCGGGCCGCGTCTCGCCACCAACGCGCCGGCGGGGCTGTCCGGACGGGCGGTTACGCCGCCGCCGCCGCGCCCACACATGCCGCCCATGCTTCGCAGCCGGAGGCCCTGGCATGGCGGCCGTGACGACATCGGAATCCTGTTGGACCGGCACCGTGCCGGCGATCGACCTGCCGCCCCTGCCGGGGGGCGGCGTCGAGGCGGATGTGGCGGTGATCGGCGCGGGGCTGGTCGGCATCACCACCGCGCTGATGCTGGTGCGCGCCGGGCGCTCGGTGGTCGTGCTGGAGGCGCGGCAGGTGGGCCGCCAGGTGACCGGTGGCACCACCGCCAAGGTGACGGTGCAGCACGGCCTGATCTACCGCCACCTGATCGAGCGCTTCGGCACCGACGGGGCGCGCGTCTACGCCGAATCCAATCTCGCCGGCCTCGACTGGATCGCCGAGGAGGTGCGGGCCCATGCCATCGCCTGCGATTTCGAAACCCGCGCCAGCCACCTCTACACACGCGAATCGCGGCGGGTGGCGGACCTGGAGCGCGAGGCGGAGGCCTGCGCCCAACTGGGTCTGCCGGTGCGGTTCCACGAGGGGCTGGCGTTGCCATACCCCGTCAGCGGCGCCCTCAGCTTCGACGGCCAGGCGCAGTTCCACCCAATCAAGTATCTCGCCGCCCTCGCCGACGCCTTCCAGGCCGCCGGCGGGCGCATCCATGAAAACACGCGGGTTCTGGACGTTCGCGAGGGCCGCCCCTGCCGCCTTGCCACCGACCGCGGCTCGGTCAGCGCCCGCGACGTCATCGTGGCCACCAACATTCCTTTCCTCGACCGCGGCGGCTTCTTCGCCAAGGCCTTTCCCTACCGGCACATGGCCGTGGCCGGACCCGTGGCCGACGGCGCCGCCCCCGACGGCATGTTTCTGGGCGTCGACGAGCCCACGCGATCGTTCCGCACCGTGGCGCACGAGGGCGGACGGCTGCTGGCGGTGATCGGCGAGGCATTCCCCACCGGCCACGGCGACGCCTCGCGGCGCCTCGCCGACCTGCAAAGCTTCGCCTCGCGGCATTTCGGCGTCACCGAGTTCCCCTATCGCTGGGGCAACCAGGATTATTACGCCGCCGACCGCGTCCCCTATGTCGGCCGGCTGCTGCCGACGTCGCGCCACATCCGGGTGGCCACCGGCTTCAATGCCTGGGGCATCACCAGCGGCACCGCGGCGGCGATGATCCTCACCGACGCCGTGCTGGGCCGCCCCAACCCCTGGGCGCGGTTCTACGACGCCACCCGCCTCAAGCCGCGCGCCTCCGGCCGCCGTCTGCTGGAGAAGAACCTGCACGTCGCCGTCACCTGGGGCCGGGACCGCATCGGGTCGACCGCTGAGCGCGACGCCGAGGCACTGGCCGCCGGTGACGGCGGCATCGTCCGCGCCGCCGGCAAGGACGCCGCCGGTTACCGCGACCAGGCCGGCACGCTGCACCTGTTCGCACCCGCCTGTCCGCACATGGGCTGCAAGGTGGTGTGGAACGGCGCCGAAGCGAGCTGGGACTGTCCCTGCCACGGCTCGCGCTTCACCGCCGAGGGCGAGGTGCTGTCGGGCCCGGCGGTGGAACGGTTGCGGCGCCTTTAGGGTGCCAGAACCGCGGCCGCGGTTGGGCTGTTCGCTGGCGTGTAGGGCACGAAGGGGCGGTGATGCTGCCGGAGGGCGAACGGCGGGAACTGGTCAGCCTAGCGCGGCAGGTGCTGCTGGTCGTGCTGGTGGTTGTCCTCGTCCTCGCCGCCTGGCGCTTGGCGCAACTGTTGTTGTTCGTCTTCGGCGGCGTTCTGCTCGCGGTGGTGCTCGCGCGCCTGGCGGGCCTGTTGGGCGCCTATGCGCGCCTGCCGCGGCGCTGGGCGTTGACCATCGTCACCACGGTCTTGGCCGCCGTAGTCGTCGGCAGCGGGGTGCTGTTCGGTCAGCAGATTGCCGGCCAGTTCGGCGAACTGCTCGATCGCCTTGCCGAAGGCGTCGAACGACTGAACGACGTTCTCGGCAAAGCCGGCCTCGGCGGGCTGCGCACACAGATCGGCGAGGCGGGGCGGATGCTGGCCGGCGGTCTGGTGTCCCAGGTGACGGGGGCGGCGACGCTGCTGGTGGAACTGGCGGCGGGCACCCTGATCATCCTGTTCATCGGCATCTATCTGGCCGTCAATCCCGACTTGTACCGGCGCGGCATCCTGTTGTTGCTGCCGCAACAGCGGCAGGAGCAGGCGACGGAGGCCCTGGACGCGATGGGCGACGCGCTGTGGCGCTGGATGATCGGCCAGTTCATCACCATGCTGGTGGTCGGCGTGCTGATCACCGCCGCGCTGATGCTGCTCGGGGTGCCGATGGCGCTGGCCTTGGGGCTGCTGGCGGGGCTGCTGGAATTCGTGCCCATCCTGGGGCCGTGGCTGGCGGCGATTCCGGCCGTGCTGGTCGGGCTGACGCAGGGCGCCGCCACGGCGCTGTGGGTGGCGCTGGCCTACATTGTCATTCAGCAGATCGAAAGCTATCTGCTGTTGCCGCTGATCCAGCGGTGGGCGGTGGCCCTGCCGCCGGCGCTGACCATCGCCAACACCACGGCCTTCGCGCTGCTGTTCGGGCTTGTGGGGGTGGTCTTCGCCACCCCGCTGACCGTCGCCGTTCTGGTGGCGGTGCGCCTGCTCTATGTTCGCGACGCCCTGGGCCACGACCTCGGCGGCAAGAGCTAAACCCGCTCCAGGATCATGGCGATGCCCTGGCCGACGCCGATGCACATGGTGCACAGGGCGTAACGCCCCTGGCGGCGGTGCAGTTCATGGACGGCGGTGCCCACCAGCCGCGCGCCGCTCATGCCCAGCGGATGGCCCAGGGCGATGGCGCCGCCATTGGGGTTAACGTGCTCGGCGTCGTCGGGCAGCCCCAGTTCGCGCAACACCGCCAGCGCCTGGGCGGCGAAGGCCTCGTTGAGTTCGATGACGTCCATCTGGTCCAGCCGCAATCCGGTCCGCGCCAGCAGCTTGCGGGTGGCGGGCACCGGCCCGATGCCCATGACGCGCGGCGGCACCCCGGCGGTGGCCATGCCGACCACCCGCGCCCGCGGCGTCAGGGAATGCCGCGCCGCCGCCTCCTCCGAGGCCAGCAGCAGCGCCGCCGCGCCGTCGTTGACGCCCGAGGCGTTGCCCGCCGTCACCGTGCCGCCCTGCCGGAAGGGCGCCGGCAGCTTGGCGAGGCTGTCCAGGGTGGTGTCGGGGCGCGGGTGCTCATCGGCATCGACCACGACGGGGTCGCCCTTGCGCTGCGGAATGGTCACCGGCACGATCTCGTCGGAGAAGCGCCCCGCCGCCACCGCCGCCTGGGTGCGCTGCTGGCTGCGCAGGGCGAAGGCATCCTGGTCGTCGCGCGCGATCTTGAAGTCCTCGGCGACGTTCTCGGCCGTCTCGGGCATCGAATCGATGCCGTATTGCTGCTGCATCAGCTTGTTGACGAAGCGCCAGCCGATGGTGGTGTCATAGACGGCGTTGTCGCGGGCAAAGGCGGTCTGCGCCTTGGGCATCACGAAGGGGGCGCGGCTCATGCTCTCGACGCCGCCGGCGATCATCAGCGCCGCCTCGCCGGTGCGGATCGCCCGCGCCGCGCCGCCGACCGCGTCCATGCCCGAACCGCACAGCCGATTGACGGTCGCGCCCGGCACCTCGACCGGCAACCGCGCCAGCAGCGCCGCCATGCGGGCGACGTTGCGGTTGTCCTCGCCGGCCTGGTTGGCGCAGCCGAGGATGACGTCATCGACCGCCTGCCAGTCGACGCCGCCGTTGCGATCCACCAACGCCTTGAGCGGCACGGTGGCCAGATCGTCGGTGCGCACCCGCGCAAGCGCGCCGCCATAGCGGCCGATGGGCGTGCGGATGGCGTCGCAGACAAAGGCTTCCGGCATGGGTGTCCCCTTAATCAATCAGCCGTGGAATCGGGTGCCGCCCAGCGCCTTGCGCCGCAGCAGCAGGCTGGGACGGTAACGCTCGTCCCGGGTGGCGGCGAACAGGTTTTCCAGCACCGCCAGCAGTTTGGCAAGGCCGATCTCCTCGGCCCAGGCCAGCGGCCCGCGCGGGTAGTTGACCCCCTTGGTCATCGCCAGATCGATATCGGCGGGTGTTGCCACGCCGTGCAGCACCGCCTCCGCCGCCTCGTTGGCCAGCGCGGCGACCGTGCGGGTCACGATCAGGCCGGGGGTGTCGGCGACCGGCGACACATCGAGTCCCAGGCCCTGAAAGAAACCCGCCGCCTTCGCCGCCGTCCCGGGCGCCGACTGCTCGGCGACCGCCACGGCTATCCGCCGCGCGCCGGCCATGTCCAGCGCCAGGTCATAGACCGCGACGTCGGCGCACCCTTGGGCGGCGGCAACCTCGGTGGCCATGCGGCCGTCGCTGGGGCGCAGCAGCACGCCGTCGACACGGATGGCGCCGTCTCCGGCCGCGCGATCCGGGGCCAGCCCGCTCGCCGCGATCCGCTCGTCAAGGGGCGTCGCCCCGTGAACCACCACCGCTCCCGGCGGCGGCGCGGCCGGCGCGGTGGCGGGCGGCGGCGCCGACGCGCCCTCGGCATAGGAATAGAAACCCCGGCCGCTCTTGCGTCCCAGCCATCCCGCCTCGACCAGTTCCTTTTGCACCAGCGACGGCGCATAGCGGCGGTCGTGGTGGAAGGCCGCGAACACCGAGGCGGTGACAGCATAGTTGACGTCGTGGCCGATGAGATCCATGAGCGCGAACGGCCCCATGCGGAAGCCGCCGCACTCGGTCATCACCGCATCGACCGTGGCGGGGTCGGCGGCGCCTTCCTGCACGACACGCAGCGCCTCGGCGTAGAACGGTCGGGCGACGCGGTTGACGATAAAGCCGGGGGTCGAGCGGGCGTGGACCGGCGCCTTGCCCCAGGCGGCGGCGGTGGCGTGAACGGTGGCGGCGACGCCGGGATCGGTGGCGGCGCCGGAAACCACCTCGACCAGTTCCATGACCGGCGCCGGGTTGAAGAAATGCATTCCCACCAGCCGCCGCGGCCGGCGCAGACCGGCGGCGATGGCGGTGATCGACAGCGACGAGGTGTTGGAGGCCAGGATGATTTCGTCACCCGCCGCCGCCTCGACCCGGCCCAGCACCGCCTGCTTGACGTCCAGGCGCTCGACCACCGCCTCGATGACCAGGCGCGCCGGGGCCAGGTCTTCCGGCCGCCCGGCCAGGGCGATGCGGGCGAGCACGGCGTCGGCGTCCGCCGCCGCCAGGCGCCCCTTGGCGACGCGGCGGTCCAGCGCCGCCTTGATGCCGGCGCGGCCGCGTTCGGCGGCGCCCTCGGCGGCGTCGTAGAGCAGCACCGGATGCCCGGCCTGCGCGGCGACCTGGGCGATGCCGGCGCCCATCGTGCCGGCGCCGATCACCCCCACCGCCGCCGATGCCGGCAGGGCGCTCATGCCCGGGAGCCCCGCTTGGCCAGGAAGGCGGCGACGCCGTCGCGATAGGCCGGGTCGCGCCCCGCTAGCGACTGCAGGTCGCGCTCCAGGTCAAGTTGGGCGTCGAGGCTGTTGTGCCAACTGGCCCGCAAGGCGCGCTTGATTCGGGCCAGACCGGCGGCGGGCAGGGCGGCGAGCCGATGGGCGACGGCGCCCGCCTCCTCCATCAGCGCCGCGTCCTCGACGGCGCGCCAGATCATGCCCCAGGCCGCCGCCTGTTCGGCCGGCACCGCATCGCCCAGCATCGCCAGCGCCGCCGCGCGCCCGCGACCGGCAAGGCGCGGCAGCAACCAGGTGCCGCCGCTGTCGGGCACCAGCCCCAGGCGGGAGAAAGACTGCACGAAGGCCGCGCCGCGCGCCGCCAGCACGATGTCGCAGGCCAGCGCCAGATTGGCGCCAGCGCCGGCGGCGATGCCGTTGACCGCGCACACCACCGGCTTGTCCATGCCGACGATGGCGCGGACGACAGGGTTGTAGCGCTTGTCCAGCGAGTCGCCGAGATCGACCGGCGCCTCGTCCCCGGAAACGGCTCTTTCGGTAAGATCCTGCCCGGCGCAGAAGCCGCGCCCAGCGCCGGTGAGAAAGAGGCAGCGCACGGCATCGTCTGCCGCCGCCCGCGCCAGCGCCGCCGCCAGATCCTCGTGCATCCGGGCCGTGAGGGCGTTCAAGGCCGCCGGCCGGTTCAGGGTGACGGTGGCGATGCCGTCGGTCGCCTCAAAGAGGATCGGGTCGGAGCTCATGGCACCACGCAGCGATCACACCCCCAGATAGGCTTCCTTGACGCGGGCGTTCTCCAGCAGGCTGGGGCCCCGGTCCTCCAGCACGATATGGCCGGTTTCCAGCACATAGCCGCGGTCGGCGATGGACAGCGCCGCATAGGCGTTCTGTTCGACCAGGAACACCGTGGTGCCGCCCTGCTTCAGCGCGTCCACGGCCGCGATGATCTCGGCCGCCAGCAGCGGCGCCAGGCCCATGCTGGGCTCGTCCAGCAGCAGCAGGCGCGGATTGCCCATCAAGGCGCGGCCGATGGCCAGCATCTGCTGCTGCCCGCCCGACAGGGTGCCGGCGGCCTCGTGGCGCTTGTCCTTGAGGATGGGAAACATCGTGTAGACGCGCTCGAGGTCGTCGGGGGGCGATTTGCGGCGGCGATAGGCGCCGAGGCGCAGATTGTCCTCGACCGACATCGGCCCGAAGACCTGGCGTCCCTCGGGCACCTGAAGGATACCCAGCGCCACCCGCTTCTCGGCCGGCATTCGGGTGATGTCCTGCCCTTCGAAGCGGATGGTGCCCGCCGCCGCCGGCTGCACGCCGGAAATGGCGCGCAGGAGGGTGGTCTTGCCGGCACCGTTGGCGCCGACAAGCGCCACCAACTCGCCTTCCTTCACCTTGAGGCCGACGCCGTGCAGCGCCTCGATGCGGCCGTAGCGGCTGACGAGATTGTCGATTTCGAGCAGCATCACGCCTCCTCCACCGCCGCGCCCAGATAGGCCGCGACCACCTCGGGATTGGCGCTGACCTCGCGGGGCGTGCCCTCGGCCAGCTTGCGCCCGTAGTCGATCGCCAGCACATGGTCGGAGATGCCCATGACCATCTTCATGTCATGCTCGACCAGCAGGACGGTGACGCCGGTGCCGGCGACCTTCTTGATGACCTCGTCGATCTCTCGGCTTTCGGTGTCGTTGAGGCCCGCCGCCGGCTCGTCCAGCAGCAGCAGCGTCGGGCGCGCCGCCAGGGCGCGGGCGATTTCCAGCCGCTTCAGCGCGCCGTAGGGCATCGACGAGGCGGGCGTGTCGCGGTATTTGGCGACGCCGACGAACTCCATCAGCTCCAGGCAGAAGTCGCGGCATTTGCGCTCGTGGCGGCGCAGCGTCGGCAGGCGCAGCACCGCCGGCAGGAAGCGCCGGTCGAGGTGCAGGTGATGGCCAACCATCACGTTCTCAAGCGCCGACATGTTGAAGAACACCTGCAGGTTCTGGAAGGTGCGCGACATGCCCAGCGCCGCCAGTTGATGCGGCTCGCGGCCGGTGACGTCCTCGTCCTCCAGCAGGATGCGTCCCGCCGTCGGCGTGTAGACTCCGGTGATCATGTTGAACAGGGTCGTCTTGCCCGCCCCGTTGGGCCCGATGATCGAGTGGATGGTTCCGGGCTCGATCTCGAAGGACAGGTCGGCGATGGCGTGCACACCGCCGAACTCCATCGACAGGTTTTCGACACGCAGCAAACTCACGCCTGCCCCCATCGCTTGAGCGCCCCGACCAGGGTCGGCACCAGTCCACGGGGCATGAAGATCATCGTGCCCATCATGATGCCGCCCAGGAAAATGGCCTCGTAGTCGTGCAGCACGACCAGAACCTGTGGCAGCGCCGTCAGCAGACCAGCGCCGACGACGGCCCCGAAGGTGGAGGCCATGCCGCCGAACACCACCATGGTCACGAACTCGATGGAACGGAAGAAACTGGCCTCGCCGGGCGAGATCAGCGTCGTGTAATGACCGAACAGGCTGCCGGCCAGCGAGGCGACGACGGCGGAAACCACGAACACCATCACCTTGTAGCGCGCCGTGTCGACACCGACCACCTGCGCCCCGACCTCCGAGCCGTGCAGCGCCCGCAGCGCCCGCCCGATGGGCGAATCGATGAGGTTCAGCGACAGCCACACCGTCAGCAGCAGCGCGCCGGCGACGATCCAGTACCAGACTTTTTCGCTGTAGACCGGGTCGCCGCCGATGGTCAGCGGCACGGTGATCAGGCCATCGGGGCCGCCGGTCAACCAGGATTCGGTGTTGAGGGCGATGCTGATGATGATGCCGATGCCCAGCGTCGCCATCGCCAGGTAATGGCCCTTCAGCCGCAGGATCGGGCGCGCCACCAGCCAGGACAGCAAAGCGACGCCGACGGCGGTTGCAACCATTCCCAGGGCCGGGTGAATGCCGTAGCGGCTGGCGAGGATCACTGACCCGTAGGCCCCCAGGCCGAAAAAGCCGGCATGGCCCAGGCTGATCTGCCCGGCATAGCCGACCAGCAGGTTGAGCCCCACGCACACCACGGCGTTGAGGCCAGCGATGATGGCAATCTCATAGAAATAGGCGTTCGGCATGAACAGCGGCAGCACGGCCAGGAACAGCGCCAGCGTCGCGAAACCGCCCATGCGGGGATTGAACAACCACGGCATCGGCTACACCCGCTCCGTTCCCCGCCGGCCGAACAGGCCGTTGGGCATGAAAAACAGCACGAACAGGATGATGATGAAGGCGATGGCGTCCTTGTAGGCCGAGGATATGTAGCCGGCGCCCATCGCCTCGGCGATGCCGACGATGACGCCGCCGATGATGGCGCCGGTGCCGTTGCCGAGGCCGCCCAGCACCGCCGCCGAGAAGCCCTTCAGGCCCAGCATGATCCCCGCCTCGTAGGAGGTGAAGGTGATCGGGGTGACGACGGCGCCGCCCATCGCGCCCAGAAAGGCCGAGAGCGCGAAGGCCAGGGTAAGGATGCCCTTGACGTTGACGCCGACAAGCTGCGCAGCCAGGCGGTTGTACGACGCCGCCAGCATGGCCTTGCCGTGCATGGTCCGATTGAAGAACAGCGCCAGGAGCGCGATCAGGACCACCGTCACCCCCAACACCCACAGGGATTGGGGCTGCACCACCGCCCCCAGGAGGCGGATGGGCTCGTCACCCGAGAACGCCGGCAGGGCGTGGTAGTCCTTGCCCAGCACCACCTGCACCACGCCGCGCAGCAGGATCGAGGCGCCGATGGTGATGATGATGATGGTTACCACCGATGCATCGCGGGCGGGCTCCACGGCGAGTTTTTCCAGGGCCACGCCCACCAGCACCGTCACCGCGATGGCCAGCAGGATGGCCACGAACATCGGCAGGCCCAGGCCGTAGAAAAACACCGTCGCCATGCCGCCGATCATGATGAATTCGCCCTGGGCGAAATTGATCACGTGGCTGGCGTTGTAAATGATCGAGAAGCCCAGGGCCGCCAGCGCGTAGATCGCGCCGATCGTCAGGCCCGAGACCAGGTATTGCATAAACTCGCCGAACATCGCCCGTCACATGCCAGAGGTGGACAAGAACCGCGCGCAGTGGCGCCCGCCCGTGACGGGCGGGCGCCACCAAAGCGCGATCAGTTGGCCAGCTTCCAGTCGCCGCCGC
>JAWLGJ010000017.1:0-62601 GCA_041685145.1 Magnetospirillaceae bacterium
GCCGTGGCGGCGACGCGCGTCGCGCTCCAGGTATCGGGACGGCTGGACATCGACGTGCTGGGATATTGGGCCGAGGCGCTGGCGGCGATGCCGGGGGCCGTGCGCCTGGTCGGCCTGCGGCTGGAGCGGCGCCGCGACATCGAGGAGATGCTGGAGGCGGCGCGGATGGGGGCGCGGCCGTCCCTGGTGGCGGGCGAGATCGAGGTCGACTGGATGGCGCTGCTGCCGGAAGAGGCGGTGGCCGGCGGCGGGGGCGGGCGATGAGCCCCCGGCGCCTCGCGCTCGTGCTGGCGCTGCTGGCGTCGACGCCGGCGGTGGCCGCCGCCGCGTGGGACGATGGCCCGCCGTCGCTGATGTTCACGCCGGAACAGATCGAGGCGGTGCGCGCGGCGCTGGCGGGGCGCCAGGGCGGCGACGGCGGGGCGGTCGACATCACCGCCGAGGACGGCGCCGCGGAGAAGGCGCCGCCGCCGCCCGATCTCCATCTGTCGTCGCTGGTTTATCTGTCCCCCGACGAGTGGACGGCGTGGGTCAACGGCCGCCCGGTGACGCCCGGCGCGGCCACGCAACATTTCCTGGTCGACCGCGTCGCTCCCGGCCGTGTCGACCTCATCCTGACCGAACCCGCCGGCAAGCGCGTGCGGCTGGAACCGCATCAGACCTATCGCCGCGACATCGGCGCGGTGGTGGAGGGGCGCTGAGGTGTCGGACCCGGCCGCGCCGCCGCTGCGCATCGAGGGGGCCGCCGCCGCCCACGGGCGCGTGCCCGTTTTCGAAGGCGTCTCCCTGGCCCTGGCGCCGGGCGAGGTTTTCGGCCTCATTGGCCTCAACGGCGTGGGCAAGACGACGCTCATCAAGGGCGTGCTGGGGCTGGGGCCGATCGACGGCCGGGTGGAGATTTTCGGCGTCGATCACGCCCGGCCGAACAGCCGCGCCCGGCTGGCCTATCTGCCCGAGCGATTCCAGCCCTCGCCGATGCTCACCGGCTGGCAGTTCCTGTCGCTGACCCTGGCCTATTACCGCCGCCGGCTGGACCGTGCCGCCGCCGCCGAACGCGCCGAGGGGCTGGACCTCGACGCCAAGGCCCTGGGGCGGCCGGTGCGCACCCTGTCCAAGGGCATGGCGCAGAAACTGGGGCTGGTGGCGACGCTGCTGACCGGACAACCGCTGCTGATTCTCGACGAACCGATGAGCGGCCTCGACCCCCGCGCCCGCATCCGCCTGAAGGATCGGCTGGTCGATTGCCGCGCCGCCGGCCATACCGTCTTCTTCAGTTCCCACATCCTCGCCGACATCGAGGAGATCTGCGACCGGGTCGGCATTCTGCACGGCGGCCGCCTGGTGTTCCTGGGCCCGCCGCGCACACTGATCGAATCCCACGGCGCCGCCACCCTCGAACGCGCCTTCCTGGCCGAGATCAACGCCGCCGAGGCGGCGGTGTAGGGGGCTACAGCGACAGTTTCGAGGTGTCGACGCCGGTGAGGCCGTCGCCGCCGCCCAGGCGCGCCTGTTGCAGGCGGAGCTTCAGATCGGCGGGCTGGTCCGCCTCGGCCAATGCCACCGCCTCATCGATGGTGCCATCGCGGGCGAGGTCGAACAGCGCCTGGTCAAAGCATTGCATTCCGCGTTCGCTGTTGGCGGTCATCGTCTTCTTCAACTCGCCGATGGCGCCGCCGCGTATCTGCTCGACGGCCAGGCCCTCGTTCAGCAGCACCTCCAGCGCCGGGACGCGGCCGCCGTCGACGGTGGCGACGAGGCGCTGCGCCACCACCGCCCGCAGGTTCAGCGACAGGTTGAGCAGCACATGCCGGTGCCGGCTTTCGTCGAAGAAGTTCAGCATCCGCTCGATGGCCTGGTTGGCGTTGTTGGCGTGCAGCGAGGCCATGACCAGATGCCCCGTCTCGGCCATCGCCACGGCATGATCCATGACCTCGGCATCGCGGATTTCGCCCAGCAGGATGACGTCGGGCTTCTGGCGCAGCACGTTTTTCAGTGCCGCCGCGAACGAGGCGGTGTCGACCCCGACCTCGCGCTGGGTGACCAGGCTCTGTTTGTGGGTGTGGACGAATTCGATGGGGTCTTCAATGGTGACGATGTGGCCGGGCAGGCTGGCGTTGCGGTGATCGAGCATCGCCGCCAGCGTCGTCGACTTGCCGGACCCGGTGGCGCCGGTCACCACGATCAGCCCCCGCCGCGCCAGCGCCAGGTCGCCCAGCAGCGGGGGAAGGCCGAGGTCGTCGAAGGAGGGAATGTCGCCGGTGATGCGCCGGACCACCATCCCGATGTGCTGGCGCTGGCGGAAGGCGTTGACCCGGAACCGCCCCAGCCGCCCCAGGTCGAGGGCGAAGTTCAGTTCCTGCACCCGCTCCAGGACGCCGCGCTGCTCGGGCCCCGCCACCTCGGCCAGCAGGGCGGCAATGGCCTCGTCGTCGAGGGGTTCGGGGGCCAGGGGCTCCAGGCGGTCTTCGCGGCGCATGAGCGGGCGCGCCCCGAAGGTCAGGTAGAGGTCGGAGCCCCCCGCCTCGGCCAGGGCCCGCAGCCAGTCCCGCAAGCGTCGTGGGCCGTTCATGGCGACGCCGTCACGACCGGAACAGGCTGCTGATGCCGCTGCGCTTCGGCTTTGGCGGCGGCGCGGGGGCGGGGGTGGCCGCCGCCGGGGCCGAGGGCGCGGCCTCGGCCGGTTCGGCGGGCGTTTGCGGGGCGGCCGGCGCGCCGCCTTTGCGCTGGCCCTTGCCGCCGTCGTCGTCCTTGGTGGCGATGGCGAAGCGGGCCATTTCCTCTTGGGCCACCAGCCCCTTGTCCACTAGCGCCTTGACCGCGTCCTCCATCGTCTGCATCCCGTAGCGCTGCCCCATCTGCATCATCGAGACGATCTGCGGCACCTTGTTCTCGCGGATGAGGTTGCACACCGCCGGCGTCGCCACCAGAACCTCATGGGCGGCGACGCGGCCGCCGCGCGCGTCGATGCGCGGCAGCAGGATTTGCGAGATCACCGCCCGCAGCGAGCCGGCCAGCATGGCGCGCACCATCTCCTTGTCGCCGCTGGGGAAGACGTCGATGATGCGGTCGATGGTCTTGGGCGCCGAACTGGTGTGCAGGGTGCCCAGCACCAGATGCCCGGTCTCGGCGGCGGTCAGCGCCAGCGCGATGGTCTCGTGGTCGCGCATCTCGCCGACCAGGATGACGTCGGGATCCTCCCGCAGGGCGCTTTTCAGCGCCCGCGCGAACGAGCGCGTGTGCGGGCCGACCTCGCGGTGGTTGACCAGCGAGCGGATGGGCTGGTGGATGAACTCCACCGGATCCTCGATGGTGAGGATGTGCTTGGCGGTGTGGCGGTTGATGTGGTCGATCATCGCCGCCAGGGTCGTCGACTTGCCGCTGCCGGTCGGGCCGGTGACCAGCACGATGCCGCGCTCCAGCTCGGCGAAGCGCCGGAACGACTCCGGCGCCCCCAGGTCATCCAGCCGGGGAATGGCCGAGGGAATGGAGCGGAACACCGCCGCCGGCCCGCGGGTGATGGTGAAGGCGTTGACGCGGAACCGGGCGGAATCGCCGAAGGCGATGGCGAAATCGATCTCGTGCTCGCGCTCGAACTCCGCGCGCTGCTCCTCGGTCATCACCGCCAGGATCATCTCGCGCACCGCGTCGGCCGTCAGCGGCCCGGTCTTCACCGGCTTCATGGCGCCGTTGATGCGCAGGATGGCGGGGCTGCCGCTGCTGAGGTGCAGGTCGGAGGCCTTGTTCTGCAGGGCGAAGGCCAGCAATTCCGTGACGTCCATACTCCCCCCGTAAAACCGACGCGCGCGTCCGATCTTCTCCGAATACGGCACGCGCCGCAATGCGTAGCTGCCACGGCGCAAAACATCTCGACGCGGACGGCGAAATCGTGTTCCCCTATCACGGTGGACTGTTTGGTCTTGGGGCGCGGGCGCGACTATTCTTGCGGTGACATGAGCGACGAAGACGAAAAACTGCGGACCGCGCCGCGAACCCTGCGCGACATCGACTTGTTCGCCGGCCTGCCCGCCGAGGCGCTACGCGAGATCGAGCAGGAAGCCACCTGGCACCACTTCGAGGAAGACGACTGCGTCTTCGACCGCCACAGCGACACGCTGGAGGTGTATTTCGTCGCCTCCGGCGCCGTGCGCATCCTCAGCTCGGGCCGCGGCGGCCAGGAAGTGACCCTGGCCGTCGTCAAGGACGGCAATTATTTCGGCGAGTTGGCCGCCATCGACGGCAAGGGGCGCTCGGCGCGCGTCGTCGCCGTCGGGCCCTGCGACCTGGCCTCGCTCGACGGCGAGCGATTCCTGGCGATCATGATGCGCCATCCCGTGGTGGCGCTCAGGGTGATGGAGCGCTTCACCCGCATCATCCGGTCCCTCGACGACCGGGTCACCGACCTGTCCACCCTCAGCGACACCCAGCGCATCTATGCCGAGCTGATCAACATGGTCGAGGCCGACCCCCGCCGCCCCAACGGCCGCTACATCCCCGAGATGCCCAGCCACAAGGAGATGGCCTCCTGGACCGGCACCGCGCGGGAGACGGTGGCACAGGCCATCGGCGAGCTGGCGCGCCAAGGCATCGTCGAGCGCCGCAGCAAAAGCCTGATCGTCAAGGACTGGCCACGCCTGCAACTGATGGCGCGCGGCGTCGACCTGAAATAGGCCACCGGCGCCGATTCGCCCCCAGGTGGCGGGGGCGGCACGGCTCATTACCTAGTTTGGTGATTGTCAATACCACGGATGCCGGGTTATATTTGCGCCACTAAGGGTTAATGCGTCGGGGCCGGTGCGGCCCAAAAGAAGCGCGTTGCCAGCCAGCGGAGAAGCCTGCCTGGCAAAAAAAACACGCGATTAGGAGATGGACGACATGGTCAAGGTTTTCCGCACTCTCTGGAAGGACGAATCGGGCGCGACCGCCGTCGAATACGGCCTCATCGCGGCGTTGATCGCCGTGGTGATCATCGGTGCGGTCACGCTCGTCGGCGACAATCTGGGCAACACGTTCAACAGCGTCGGCAACGCGCTGGACACGAACTAGTCCAGGTCGAGCCGTGCTTGGCAGGAACGCCCCCCGCAGCGAATGCGGGGGGCGTTTTCTTTTCGGCTTCGCGGGCGCCATTGCCGCCATCCTTTTCGGCGGCCAATGGGTGACGGTATTACATGAAGCAACCGCAGGTTTTTAAACCCGACACACGGCCGACTACGCTGTTTCCGGCAAGAATTGGTTTGCTTTTCGGGGCGTTGTGATAGAATCGGCCGCCTGAAGCCAAAGCCCCTGGATGCTAGTAGTGGGGTGGCGCCGGCGGGTCGCATCTAAGGCGCAAGACTCTCGTGATTTGATGGGCGGTTCCCATGCGTCCTATTCTGGCAGTTCTCATCGTCGTCGCTCTCGGCATTGCCGGTGTGACGGCGTATCTGGCCAATCGCTTTCTGGGTGAGCAGGAGGCCAAGCAGCAGGAACTGTCGGAGGCGCCGCCGCCGATCGCGACCGATCGCGTGCTGGTGGCGGCGCGCCCGATCAAGGCCGGCAGCGTGCTGGTCGAGGACGATTTCTCCTATCAGGAATGGCCGCGCGACGCCGTGCCCGGCAACCTGCTGCTGCGCGGCGACGGCGGCGATCCCAAGAAGGAACACGTCGGCGCCATCGCTGCCCGCGACTTCATCGCCAACGAGCCCATTCCCTCGGCGGCGCTGCTGCGCCAGGACGAGGCCAGCCTGCTCAGCGCGATCATCTCGCCGGGGATGGAGGCCTTCACCATTCGCATCGGCGCCCTGTCCTCGGCGGCGGGCTTCGTCGGGCCGGGCGACCGCGTGGACGTGCTGTTGACCCGCACCGAATCCGTCAAGGCGCCGGGCGCGCCGGAGGCCCGCGTGATCTTCAGCGAACGGATGCTGCGCGACGTGCGGGTGCTGGCCATCGGCCGGCGCACCAGCCGCGACGGCGGCGGCGCCGAGAACGCCACCCTGGAGGTGACGCCGCGTCAGGCGCAGATGCTGGCGGTGGCCGAGCGCATGGGCGACCTGACGCTGGTTCTGGGCAGCCTGGTGGCCGACGGCGCGCCGCCCGCCCCCGACGGGGCCGAGGCCGGGCGCGTCGTCACCAGCCTCGACGTCAGCCAGGCCTTCCGCCACCTGAACCGCGACCTGGCCTTCGCGCTGTTCGGGGACGGCGATCCGGGGGCGCAGCCGCCGGTGCGGCAGGCCCGCCCGGCGGTACAGGATGGGCCGCGGGCGACGGCGGCGGCGGCGCCGACACGGCGCGACGCCGTCGAGGTGACCCTGATCCGCGGCGGCGTCGCCACCACGCGCACCTTCGTGAGGGCGGGGAATTGAGAGTGAGGAAGACGCTTTTCGCGCTGCTCGCCGGCGGGCTTCTGGCTGCCGCGGCGCCGGCCATCGCGGCGGACGTTCCGCCGCCCCCGGTGAAGCCCGAGTCGCCCTGGGCGCGGGCGACGGCATCGCCGCCCCCCGTGAAGCCCGATCCGCTGCTGGCGGATGCCGGCGAGTCGCGCGGTGGCTTCGCCGACACCGTGGACGCCGACGCCGAAATCATACCCCTCGATGTCGAGGATGTGGCGCCGGAGGCCTTGCGCCAGCGCGCCGCCGAGGCGGTGCCCCGGGGCGTGATGTCGGTGACGCTGGGCAAGACGCGGCCGCTGCGGCTGGGCGCCGAGGTGGCGGACGTGATCGTCGGCGACCCCGGCGTCGCCGAGATTCTGGTCGGCACGCGCCAGCGCGTCTATGTCGCGGGGCGCGGCATCGGTGCCACCAACATCTTCTTCCTGGACGAGGCCGGGGAGGTGATCCGCCAAGCCGAGGTGGTGGTCGAGGTCGACACCCAGGCGGTGCGCCGCGCCCTCGGGCGCCTGCTGCCCGACGAGGAAATCACCGTCGGCGTCGTCAACGGCAGCGTCGTGCTGTCGGGGACGGTGCGCTCCGCCGAGGTCGCCGAACGCGCCGTCACCATCGCCGGCCAGTTCGTGCCCGGCGAACGCATCCTCAACATGATGACCCAGGCCGGCGAGCAGCAGGTAATGCTGCGGGTGCGCGTCGCCGAGGTCAGCCGCAATATCAGCAAGCAGCTTTCCGGCGAGGCCAGCTACGACTTCGACATCGGCAGCACGAACATAGACCTCAACAACCTCGGGGATCTGGCGCCGCTCGGCCTTGCCAGTGCGGGCCAGATCGCCATCAGCGGGCCGGGGCCGTTCAGCTTTATCCTTCAGGCGCTGGAGCAGGAGGATCTGGTTTCCATCCTCGCCGAGCCCAACCTCACCGCCATCTCAGGCGAGGCGGCGAGCATGTTGGCGGGCGGCGAGATTCCGGTGCCGACCTCGATCAGCGACGGCGAAATCGCCTATGAATGGCGCCCCTTCGGCGTCACCCTGAGCTTTCAGCCCGTGGTCCTGGGGCCGGGGCGCATCAGCCTCAACATGAACGTCGAAGTCAGCGCCATTGCCGGCAGCCGCAGCTTCGGCGCCCTGGACGTGCCCGAATTCACCGTGCGCCGGGCCACCAGCACCGTCGAGATGCCCTCCGGCGGCAGCGTCATGATCGGCGGCCTGTTGCGCGAGGACATGCGCCAGGCGGTCGAGGGCTTCCCGGGGCTGAAGAACCTTCCCGTCCTGGGGGCGCTGTTCCGCAGTTCCGGCTTCATCAGCAACGAGACCGAACTGGTCTTCACCGTCACCGCCTACATCGTGCGGCCGGTGGAATCGCGGGCGCTGGCGCTGCCCACCGACGGCTTCGTGCCCGCCGGCGATCTCGACCGCTACCTGCTCGGCAAGTTGACGGCGTCCTACAGCGACGTCAGCCTGGACGACTTCGCGGGCGGAATGCCGGTGCGCGGGCCCATCGGATACATCGTGGAGTAGGGGGCGCGGATGCGCAGGCGCTTGGCCAGACTGGCGGGGACGACGGCGGCGGCGCTGGCCGTGGCGGCCGCGGCCGGCTGTTCGCCGCCCGAACAAAGCTTCGCCGAATACGACCACCGCCTCAAGCACCCGGTCAAGGTCGGCACCCGCACCGCCGGCCTGGTCATCGAGGCGCCGGGCGAGGAGGGCTTTTCCGAGGCCGACCGCCGCCGCCTGTATGACTTCGCCACCGATTTCCAGGCGCGCGGCACCGGCATGGTCGAGGTCAACGTGCAGGCGGACGGCGCCGACGACGCCGCCGCGCGGCGGTTGCTGCGGCGGCTGTTGACGGCGCTGGCCGACGACGGCGTGCCGGCGGCGCGCCTGCGCCCGCAACTGGTCCTCGACGGGCCGGTGACAGCGCCGCGACGTGCCGTGCTCGTCGCCCGCCAGCACATCGCCGAACTGCCCGACTGCGGCACCGAGCACACCTACGAGAGCAACATCGCCAACACCCCCGGCGGCAATTTCGGCTGTGCGGTTCAGCGCAACATCGGCGCGATGGTGGTCAACCCGCGCGATCTGATCCAGCCGCACGAGGCCAGCCCGCCGTCGCTGGGGCGGTCGGTGAACACCATCCGCGCCTACCGCCAGGGGGGCGGCGGCGAGTAGAGGGCGCGGCACGCGGTCCATAACGCGGGGACGTTTGGGGTGATATACAGGGTCCACATCGAAGCCTTCGTCATCAAGCCAGAGGTCCGGCAGGCCCTGGAGCAGGCGAAGGAGTATCCCGAACTGGCGAAGTCGCGCTTCGCGGTCTTCGACGGCGGCCTCGCCTATGCGGTCGAGCACTATGCCAGCAACCCGACGCCGCAGCTCATCATGGTGGAGGAGGACGCCGACGACGCCACCATGCTGGCGCATCTCGAACAACTCGCCGAGGTGTGCGACCCCGATACCAAGGTGGTGGTCATCGGCGCCGTCAACGACGTCAAGGTCTATCGCCACCTGATCGCCCAGGGGGTCAGCGAATACCTCGTCTCGCCGGTCAGCGCCCGCGACGTCATCGAATGCGTCGGCGGCATCTTCGCCGACCCGGCGGCGGCGCCGCGCGGCAAGCTGATTGCCTTCTTTGGCGCGCGCGGCGGCGTCGGCAGCAGCGTGCTGGCCCAGAACGTCGCCTGGAGCCTGGCGCAGGCGCTGGAAGACGATGTCGTGCTGCTGGACCTCGACCTGCCCTTCGGCACCGCCGGGCTGGCGCTCAATGTCGAGGCCAAGCAGACCCTGGCCGACGTGCTGGCGCAGCCCGAGCGCATCGACCATGTGCTGCTGGAGCGTTTCCTGGTCAAAGCCGACGAACGGCTGAGCGTGCTGCCGGGGGCGGGCGACCTGCGCCCCATGCCCGACGTCGATTTCGAACAGCTTGACGCCGTTTTCGAGATCGCGCGCCAGATGGCGTCCTTCGTGGTCGTCGACCTGCCGCATCTGTGGGCGCCGTGGGTGGAACAGACCCTGAAGCTCGCCGACGAGGTGGTGCTGGTGGCGCTGCCGGATCTGGCGAACCTGCGCGACTGCAAGAACTTCATGGACGGCGTCGGCGGCAAGCGGATGGACACGGCGCCGGTGCGCCTGGTCCTCAACCGGGTCGACGCCTACAAGAAGACGCAGTTGACGCCCAAGGACTTCGAGGAGACCGTGGGCATCGCGCCGGTGCTTCAGGTGCCGTTCGACCCCAACCTCTTCGGCGGCGCCCTCAACAACGGCCAGACGCTGGGGCAGGCGGCGAAGGGCAACAAGATTGCCGAATCGCTCAAGGACTTGGCCTTGAAGATGTCGGGAAAGCAGGCGCCGGCGCGGCGCAGCGGCGGCCTGTTGGCGTGGCTGAAGGGTAACGGCAAGCCCGCCGCCAAGAAGAGCAAGCAGTCGGCCTAGCGGGGATGTTCGGCAAGCGATCAAGTCAGCCGCCCAAGAAGGGCTTCGGATCGGGGGAGTTGCCGGCAGCGACGGCGGACGCCCCGCCCCCGGCCGCCACGCCCAGCCCCGAGGCAAAGCCGAAGCCCGCGGCGGCGCCGCCGCCACCGCCGCCACCGTCGGCGCCGCCACGAAAGGCCGAGGCCGACAGCCGGCTGTCCGAAATCAAGATCAGCATCTTCAACGACTTGATCGATTCGGTCGACCTGACCGAATTGGGCAAGCTCGACGCCGCGGCGGTGCGCGAGGAAATCAGCGACATCGTCTCCGAGATCATCAGCATGCGCAACTTGGTGCTCAGCGCCAACGAGCAGAAGCTGGTGATCAACGACATCTGCAACGACGTTCTCGGCCTGGGGCCGCTGGAGCCGCTGCTGGCCCGCGACGACATCGCCGACATCATGGTCAACGGCTATGACAAGGTCTATATCGAGGCCGACGGCCGCATCGAGCTGACCGACATCAAGTTTCGCGACAACGCCCAGCTCATGAACATCTGCCAGCGCATCGTCTCGGCGGTGGGCCGGCGGGTCGACGAAGCCAGCCCCATCTGCGACGCCCGCCTCGCCGACGGCTCGCGCGTCAACGTCATCGTGCCGCCGCTGTCCATCGACGGGCCGGCGCTGACCATCCGCAAGTTCAAGAAAGACAAGCTGACCATGGACCGGCTGGTCGGCTTCGGCAGCATGTCGCCCGAGGCGGCGCGCGTACTGCAAATCGCCTCGACGGCGCGCTGCAACATCCTGGTCTCGGGCGGCACCGGCTCGGGCAAGACGACGCTCCTGAACTGCCTGACCTATTACATCGGCTCCGGCGAGCGCATCATCACCTGCGAGGACGCCGCCGAGCTGCAATTGCAGCAGCCCCACGTCGTGCGCCTGGAAACCCGCCCGCCCAACCTGGAGGGCGCCGGCGAGGTGACCATGCGCGATTTGGTGCGCAACTGCCTGCGTATGCGCCCCGAACGCATCATCGTCGGCGAGGTGCGCGGCGCCGAGGCCTTCGACCTCTTGCAGGCCATGAACACCGGCCACGACGGCTCGATGGGCACGGTGCACGCCAACAACCCCCGCGAGGCCATCACGCGCCTTGAGAACATGATCGCGATGGGCGGCTACAACCTGCCCGCCAAGGCGGTGCGCGAGCAGATCGCCTCGGCGGTGCACCTGATCGTGCAGGCCTCGCGCCTGCGCGACGGCTCGCGCAAGGTGACCCACATCACCGAGATCGTCGGCATGGAGGGCGATGTGGTGACGCTGCAGGATCTGTTCCTGTTCGAGTTCGTCGGCGAGGACGAGCGCGGCCGCATCATCGGCCGCCACCGCCCCACAGGCCTGCGCCCCGTCTTCTGGGACAAGGCCCGCTATTACGGGTTGGACAAGGATCTCGCCGCCGCCCTGGACGAAGGCAATGTTTAGCAACCTGCCCCCCGGCGTTCTTGTCTTCGCCGTGGTTCTGGTTCTGAGCCTGATGGCGCTGGCCTATCTGTTCTATTCGGTCACCCTCGGCCCGCGCGCCCGCTTGCAGCGCCGCATCGCGGCGGTGGCGGGGGCGCCGCAGGCGCTCCAGCGCGCGCCCCGCGGCCGGGCGCTGAAGGCGCTGTCCGCCGCGGGCGGGCGACGCAAGAACATCCACAGCAAACTCAAGGGGATGGACGAGAAGCGCGCCGGTTCGGGCAAGGGCAAGCTGCGCGAGAACCTTGAGCAGGCGGGCCTTTCCTGGTCGGTGCGCACCTTCGTCATCGTCAGCATCGTCCTCGGTGCCCTGGGCGGCGGGCTCTATCTGGCCAGCGGGCTGCCGTGGATCGGCGTCATCTTCGTGGCGCTGATATCGGGGCTGGGGCTGCCGCGCCTGTTCGTCAACCACCGGCGCAAGCGGCGCCTGGACCGCTTCACGGCGCTGCTGCCCGACGCCATCGACCTCATCGTGCGCGGCGTGCGCTCGGGGCTGCCGGTGGCGGAATGCATCACCATCATCGGCAACGAGATGCCCGACCCGGTGGGCAGCGAGTTCCGGCTGGTGGCGGAATCGCAGAAGCTGGCGGTGACGATCGAGGAGGCCCTCAACCGCGCGACGCGGCGCACGCCGACGCCGGAGTTCCGCTTCTTCACCATCGTGTTGCAGATTCAGCACCAGACCGGCGGCAATCTGGCCGAGACGCTCAGCAAGCTTTCCGACGTCCTGCGCCAGCGCAAGAAGATGCGCGACAAGATCCAGGCGATGTCGATGGAGGCGAAGGCCTCGGCGGGCATCATCGGCTCGCTGCCCATCGTCGTGGGCACGGTGCTGTATTTCATCCAGCCGGACTACATCGCCCTGCTGTTCACCACCGACGCCGGCAACAAGATCCTGTTCGCGGCCGGCTTCGTGATGGGCATCGGCGTGCTGGTGATGCGCCAGATGATCAATTTCGACTTCTGACCCGGAGGAGGCATGGAAACCCAGGACATCATCGTGTTCCTGACCGCCGCCCTGGCGTTCATTTCGGTGGTGGCGGCGGGGCTGCCGCTGGTGCAGCGCGACAATCTGGGCGAGCGCCTGAAGGCGGTGTCGAAGCGGCGCCAGGAGCTGTCGGAGCAGCAGAAACAAAAATACCAGCAGCAGCGTTCGGCGCGTTTCCAGCCCAAGCGCCACGTCGGCATGATGAAGGCGGTGCTCGACCGCTTGAAATTGCAGGACATGCTGAACTCGAAAGAGACGCGGCTGAAACTGCAACAGGCGGGCTGGCGCCATCCCTCGGCGCCGGTGACCTATATCTTCTCGCGCATCGCGACTCCGGTGGTGCTGGTGCTGGTGGTGCTGCTCTACATGTCGGCGTCGCAGAAGATGGTCGACGTCAATTTCAGCCAGCGCATGATGATCCTCGCCGGCGCGGCGGTGGTGGGGTTCTATCTGCCGGCGATCCTGCTGAAGAATTCCATCCAGCGCCGGCAGCAGGTGATGGCGCGCCAGTTTCCCGACGCCCTCGACCTGCTGCTGATCTGCGTCGAGGCGGGGCTGTCGGTCGAGGCGGCCTTCTCCCGCGTCACCGACGAGATGGCCGAAAGCGCGCCGCTGATCGCCGAGGAACTGGGTCTGACGGCGGCGGAACTGGCCTTCCTGGGCGACCGGCGCCAGGCCTATGACAATCTGTCCGACCGCACAGGGTTGCCGGCGGCGCGCTCGCTGGTCACCGGCCTGTTGCAGGCGGAGAAATACGGCACCCCGGTTTCGCAGGCGCTGCGGGTTATCGCCCAGGAACTGCGCGACCAGCGTATGGCTTTCGCCGAGAAGAAGGCCGCCGCCCTGCCGGCGCAGCTTACGGTGCCGATGGTGGTGTTTTTCCTGCCGGTGCTGTTCATGGTCATCGGCGGCCCGGCGGGCATCAAGATCGCCGGCCATTTGTAGGGCCGCCCTCGCCGGGGGTTCGCTCCGCTCGCTGGCGGGCGGCGTCATGGCCGCCGCCGCGCCCCTTCCGACAGCAGGCGGTAGAAGGCGACGTTGTCGCGCACCATCGCCTCAGGCAGATCCTTGTAGGTCAGGCGCCGGGCCGCGTCCAGCTCGCCCCGGAAGGCCAGCAGCAGGGCGAGGTTCTGGCGCATCTGCGGCGTCGCCTGCGGCTGTTCCAGGGCCTGGCGCAGGCGGCTGACGGCGCCGTCCAGATCGCCCGACTGGGCCAGGGACAGCGCCAGATTGTTGAGCACGTCGGCGTTGTTCGGCGACAGGGTCAGCGCCACCGCATAGGCCTCCTGCGCCGCCTCGTGGTCCTCCAGGTAATCATAGGCGACGCCCATAGCCGAGTGGATGTCCCAATCGTCGGGCGCCAGGCTGCGCGCCTCGCGCAGATAACGCACCGCGACATTGGCGCGGTCGGCGGCCAGGAAGGCCTTGCCCAGTTCCTTGCGCGCGCCGGCGTCGTCACCGTGATCCTGCAGGTGCCGGTTCAGCATCTCGATGGATTGATCCGCCATGCCGGCGTAGCGCAGCGCGCGCGTCAGCGCCATCAGCACGTCGCGGTTGTCGGGGTGCCGGCGGTACAGGGCGCGGTAATGCTTGGCGGCGGCGACGTAGTCGTGTTCGGCCTCGGCGGCCCGCGCCGCCACCAGCAGCGACGGGTCGACGACCGCCTCCACCGTCTTGGACGGGCGCTGGTCCGGCGCCTCGGGGGCGATGCCGCAGGCCGCGAGCACGGCAAGCATTGCGGTCGCCGTCGTCAAGCGTGCGCCAAGGCTGGACATGCGTGCGATCGTTCCCCCCTGTGTCCGGGCCGCCGGAATGGCATAGTAAGGCTTCGACGGCACTTCCGGCAAGCATCACGCAAGTGTCACCGCGACAATATCGCCGGGGCTTTTTATATCTTCGCGGCGAGGTCTTGCCGCCGCCGGTAAGCGCAATCCAACATTGCCGTTGCGTGAAGTTTGCAGTAGCCTGGACCAGTCCTTTTTTCATTTGCGGAGTCGTCCATGCGTCGGCGCCTGACCACCCTGGCCGTGCTCGTCACCGCCGCCGTCGCAAGCCTTACGGCCGTCGGCGCGAAGGCCGGTCCGCCGGTCGAAGTGGCGTTGGACAACGCCCGCATCCTGGTGTTGGACGACCCGGCCAGCGACGTCATCATCGGCAATCCCGCCTATGCCGACGTCGTGCTGCAGTCCCCGCGGCGGCTGATCCTGTTCGGCAAGCGCGTCGGCCAGACGAATATTATCATCCTCGACGACCGGCGGCGCGAAATCCTGTCGTCGCGACTGGTGGTCATGCCGGGCAATGACGTGCGCGTACGCGCGCCGGGGCGCGGCGACACCTATGTCGCCTGCGGCAACGGACGCTGCGCCAAGGCCAGCGTCGGTGCCGCCGGCGGCGGGCTGACGGGCGGCGGCGAAACCGAGTTGCGCGAGGCCGACGGCGCCGAGGCCGGCGACGAGCCCGCCGTGGGCGAGGGCGAGGAAGAGGTTGTCGAGTAGCGGCCGCGTTCCGGCGGCCAAGGCGAACGCGGGCACCATGAAACAGATTCTTCTCGCTGTGGTTTTCTCGCTCGCACTCGCCGTCGGGGCGACGGCGCCGGCGCCGGTGTTCGCCGAGGACGCGGGCGAGGCCCCCGATGGCGGCGGCCTCTCCGAGGACGAGCGCGCCGAGCGGCTGCAGGCGGCGGAGCAGGCGCTGGCGGCGGGCGAGGCGACGCGCGCGCACAAGGCGCTGGCCGAGATTCACGGCGCCGCCGAGGCCGCCTACCGCATCGGCCTGCGCTTCGAATCCGGCGACGGCGCCCCGGCCAATCAGTCGCGGGCCTGGCGGTGGTTCAAACAGGCCGCCGACCAGGGCCATGCGCTGGGGCACACCAAGGCCGCCGAGTACCTCGCCGGCGGCATCGGCACCGCTCTCGACCGGCGCCAGGCGTTGACGCACTACCGCTCGGCCGCCGAGTTGGGCAACGCCCGGGCCCAGGCGATGCTGGGCCTGTGGCAACTGCGGGGCATCGGCACCCGCGTCAACTATATCGAGGGCGTGCGCAACCTGCGGGCGGCGGCCGCGGCGGGCGAACCGATGGCGGTCGCCGAGTTGCAGCGCCTGGAAGCGGCCGGGCACCCGGTGGAGATCGAAAAGCTGCGGGCGCCGCCCGAACTTGAGGGGCAGGCCCGGCGGGTGCTGGACGCGGCGCACGCCATGCTGGCGGCGCCCGAGGGCGCGCCCTTCCGCTTTGACCTCGGCGCGCCCACCGCGGTGGTGGCGGCGGGCGACGGATATGACGTCACCGTTCCCGGCCTGCGCGTTGTGACCGATGCCGGCACCAGCCTGGACCTGGGCACCGTGCGCGCCCATTTCCGCCCCGCCGGCGCGAGCGACTACGACGTTTCCGTAGACCTGCCATCCGACAGCGTCGTCCGCGACGCCGAGGGAGCCGAGATCGGCTCCCTTTCTTTCGGCGAAGCCAGCTTCGCGGGTCGGTGGTCGGCGGAGCACGGCGTCATGCTTGCCTACAGCGCCCGGCTCGCCTCGCTGGGCATGACCGTCACCGACCGCCGCGGCACGCTGACGCTGGCGGCCGACGCCATCGAGGGCGTGCGGGTGGCCGAGGCGCGCCCCGATGGCCGTCACGATCTTCGCGAAGACGCCAGCGCGCGCGGCATCACGCTGCGGCTGCGCGAGACGGGCGCGGGCATGGAGGCCGCCATCGGCGCCGTTACCGTCGGCGCCCGCTATGACGGCGCGGATATCGGCGCCCTTGCCGCTTTTGTCGGCGGCGGGACGGGGGCGCCCTCGGCGCCCATGCGCGGCCTACTCAGCGGTGGCGATGTCGCCGTCGACGTCACCGATATCAGCGCCGGCGGCGCCGGCGGCACCACCCTGGGCCGCGTGCGGCACCTGCGGCTGCGCGTCGGTGGCCGGGTCGAGGATGGCCTTGGCCGCGTCGATCTGGAAACCGCCTATGAGGGCCTTGCCCTCGCCGCCGCCCTCGCCGGCGAGGGCCCACCACCCCCCGCCGCCGCGCGGGCGGCGCTCAGCCTGCGCCGGCTGCCGCTGGACGTTCTCGATCCGACGGTGGTGATGGGCCTGTCGCCGAGCGTCCTGCCCGCGATCATGGCTGCGGGCACCGAACTGGTGGTCGAGGAGATTTCCGCCGCCGCCGAGGACTATGGCTTCGACCTTCGCGGCCGCCTGCGCCCCGAGGCCGCCGGGGCCGTCGGCACGCTGGTTCTGAGCCTGCGTGGCCTGGACCGCTTGCTGGCGGATCAGGGCAGCCTCGGGCATCTGCCGCTGGGCCGCGACGACATCGAGATGATCGAGGCGATGCGGCCGCTGGCCCGCGACGACGTCGACGCCGAGGGCCGCCCCGTCGAGGTGTTCTCGCTGGAATTCGGCGCCGAGGGCCTGCTGGTCAACGGCCAGCCCGCGCCACTGAACCCCCTTCAGGCGCCGACGGGTTCGGCGCGGCCGTAGCGGATGTAGTCCGTCCAGGTGCGTTCCAGGCGGTGCATGATCCGGATGGCCTCTTCGAGGTCCGGCTCCGAGACGTCCACCGCCTGTTCCAGATGCTCCTGCAGGTCGCGGACGAGCCGGAACATCGCCAGGCCCTTCTCCGTCAGCCGCAGCCGGATGGAGCGGCGGTCATGGGTGGAGCGCTCCTGCTCCAGATAGCCGTATTCGGTCAGCTTCTTGATGTTGTAGGAGACGTTGGAGCCCTGGTAGTAGCCACGGTCCCTGAGGTCGCGGATGACGACCTCGTCGCCGCCGATGTTGTAGAGCAGAAGGGCCTGGACGGCGTTGATCTCCTCGACGTCCATCCGGCGCAGTTCGGCGCGGATGACATCGAGGAAGTGCCGGTGCAGGCGCTCCACAAGCATGACGATTTCCAGATAGGCCTTGTTCACGTCACGACGCCCCAATTTGAGAAACCCGCCGCGGTCGCCACAATCCGCGCGGGGCGCGGATCCCGGCGCCGCGCCTAGCCGTCTTCCCCCGCCAGGGGGGTGCTGACGGCGTTGAACGCGTTGCTGGTCGAGCCGCCGATGGTGGCGGCGCCTCCGATGACCAGGATGGCGATAAGGCTGGCGATGAGGGCGTATTCGAGCGCGGTCGCACCGCGGGCGTCACCGAGCAGACGGCGCCATGAAGCGGATACCGGCCCTTTCCTTTCGTGCACGCGCGTGGCTCCCCCACCTATCCCCTTGGGTGTATACTGTATACAAATTCCCACCGGCGCAAAATGATTCACTCGCGTTGGCCGGGAAGGAGCCGGATGCCGGATGATAAAGGTCGAGAACATTTCCAAGAGTTTTCAGGCGGTAAAGGCCCTCGACACCGTCGGTTTCACTGCATCGGACGGCTGCATCACCGGCCTCGTCGGTCCCAACGGCGCCGGTAAGACAACATTGATGCGGATACTATACACCGTTCTTGCCCCCGATTCGGGCCGCATCGGCATCGACGGCCTCGACCTGCGGGGGCAGCGGCGCGCGGCGCAGCGGCGCATCGGCATCCTGCCCGACACACGCGGCCTGTACCCTCGCCTGACGGCCCGCGAGCAGATCCGCTATCACGGGCAGTTGCACGGCTGGGAGGGCGGGCGCCTGGAGCAACGCATCGACGAAGTGGCGGCGGCGCTGGGCATGGACGACATCATCGACCGGCGCAGCAAGGGCTTCTCGCGCGGCCAGACGCTGAAGGTGGGGCTGGCGCGGGCGCTGCTGCACGACCCGCCCAACCTGATGTTCGACGAGCCCACCAACGGCCTCGACGTCGCCTCCAGCCGGGCATTGCGCGACCTCGTCCGCGACCTGCGCGCCCGCGGCCGCTGCATCCTGTTCTGCAGCCACATCATCCAGGAGGTGGCGGCGCTGTGCGACCGCCTGGTGGTCCTGTCGCGCGGCCGCGTCGTCGCCGACGCGACGCCGGACGAGTTGCGCGCCGCCACCGGCAAGGACGACATGGAAGAGGTGCTCCTGGCCATCACCCAGCCGGCGGCGGCCTGACGTGAACCCGGTCCTCGTGGTGTTCCGCAAGGAGATGCGCGACAACCTGCGCGACCGCCGCAGTCTGCTCAGTTCCCTGATCTATCCCCTGTTGGGGCCGTTGCTGTTCGCCGCGCTGCTGTCGGTGACGACGCGGACCGCCAGCGTGCAGGAGATCGGCACGCAGCAGCCGGTTCCGGTGATCGGCGCCGAGGCGGCGCCGGAACTCGTCCGCCACCTCGCCAAGCTGGGCATCGTCGCCGCGCCGCCGGTCGCGGACATCGAGGCGGCGGTGGCCGAGGGCCGCGTCGGCGCCGCCATCGTCATCCCCGCCGACTTCGCCCGCCGTCTGGCGCGGGGCGACGTCGCCGAGGTGACGGTCATCAACGACGCCTCCAGCCTGCGCGGCGAGATCCTCGCCGGGCGGCTGGCGCGGGCCCTGACCGGCTATGGCCGCACCATCGCCGAACAGCGGCTGGCGGCGCGCGGGGTGCCGCCGGAAACGCTGGAGCCGGTGCTGGTCAACAACGTCATCCTGGAGGAGCGCCGCTCCGCCGCCGATCTCTTCCTGTTCATGCTGCCGCCGTTCCTGATGTTCACCCTGTTCATCGGCGGCGTCTATGTGGCCATCGACGTCACCTCGGGCGAGCGCGAGCGCGGGTCGTTCGAATACCTGATGGCGGCGCCGGTGCCGCGCTGGCAGATCATGCTGGGCAAGTTTTTCGCCGCCTATGTGTTCACGGCGCTGTCGCTGGCGGTGCAGCTTGGCGCCTTCGGCGTCGTCTTCAACACCGTCGGGCACGGCGCCTTCAGCGAGGGCATCGGCTTCGGCCCCGCCCAGATGGCGGCGGTGGCGCTGATCGCCCTGCCGGCGATGGTGTTCACGGTGGCCATCCAGCTCACCATCGCCGCCATGACCCGCAGCTTCAAGGAGGCGCAGACCTGGCTGGGCCTGCTGCCGATGGTGCCGGCGGTGCCGGGGATGGTGACGGTGTTCCTGCCGCTGCACCCGCAGATGTGGATGATGACGGTGCCGGTGTTCTCGCAACTGGTGACCATCGCGGCGCTGTTGCGGGGCATCGCCATCTCGCCCGCCCATGCGGCGGTGTCGGCGCTGGCGACGGTGGCGGCCGGCGTGCTGCTGCTGCGCTGGGTGGCGCGGCTGTTCGAGCGCGAGGCGATGGTTTTCCCCGGCTGACGCCGGCGGTTCGGGCTCAGGTCAGAAGGTGCGCCGCCTTGAACGACGTGTGGCCCGAGCGGCTGACGACGATATGGTCGTGCAGCGTCACCCCCACCGCCCGCAGGGCTTCGCGCACCTGGCGGGTGATTTCGACATCGGCACGCGAGGGCGTGGTGTCGCCACTGGGGTGGTTGTGAACCATGATCACCGCCGAGGCGTGCAGTTCCAGCGCGCGCCGCGCCACCTCGCGCGGGTAGACGGGCGCGTGGTCGACGGTGCCGCGCTGCTGCACCTCATCGGCGATGAGGGCGTTCTTGCGGTCGAGAAACAGCAGCCGGAACTCCTCGGCCTTGCCATAGGCCATGCTGGCGCGGCAGTAGTCGAGCAGCGCGTCCCAGGACGATATCACCGTCCGCTCCAGCACCTGCTGGCGGGCCAGCCGCAGGGCGCCCTCGCGGACGGTCTTCAGCGCCACCACCGTCGTCTCGCCCACCCCCGGCACCCGGGTCAGTTCCGCCGCGTCGGCCGAGATGACGTCGGCGAACGAGCCGAAACGGTCGATCAGCGCCTTGGCCAGCGGCTTCACGTCGCCGCGCGGATGGGCCAGGAACAGCACCAGTTCCAGCATTTCGTAGTCGGGAAGCGCCTGCGCGTCGGCCAGAAAGCGGCGGCGCAGCCGCTGGCGGTGGCCGAGATAGTGCGGCTTGGTGGACGGCGTGTCGCCGGCCTCGGTCATTCCTGCGGCTCGTAGGGGGGGGTGGTGTAGCCCTTGGGCGAGAGGGTGAAGATTTCGCAGCCGTCGGCGGTGACGCCGATGGAATGCTCGAACTGCGCCGACAGCGAGCGGTCCTTGGTCACCGCCGTCCAGCCGTCGCCCAGGATCTTGGTGTCGGGGCGGCCGATATTGATCATCGGCTCGATGGTGAAGAACATGCCCTCGCGCAGGATCAGCCCCTTGCCCGGACGGCCGTAATGCATGACGTTCGGCGGTTCGTGGAACACCCGGCCCAGGCCGTGGCCGCAAAAATCCTGCACCACCGAGAAGCGGTGCGCCTCTGCGTGGGACTGGATGGCGTGGCCGACATCGCCCAGGGTGGCGCCGGGGCGAACGGCGGCGATGCCGCGCATCATCGCCTCATGGGTGACGTCGACCAGCTTGCGCGCCTTCACGCCGACGCGGCCGATGGTGAACATGCGGCTGCAGTCGCCGTGCCAGCCGTCGAGGATGACGGTGACGTCGATATTGACGATGTCGCCGTCCTGCAGGGTCTTCTCGCCGGGAATGCCGTGGCAGACGACATGGTTGACCGATGTGCAGATCGACTTCGGAAAGCCGCGATAGTTCAGCGGCGCCGGCACGGCGCCGTGCGCGACAATGAAGTCGTGGCACAGCCGGTCCAATTCGCCGGTGGCAACGCCGGCGGTCACATGGGGCGTGATGAAATCCAGCGTCTCGGCGGCCAGCCGCCCCGCCCGGCGCATCCCGTCGAAGTCGTCGGGGCCGTGCAGGGTGATGCGGGCGGATTCAAGGCGGGTGTCTTCCATTGCTTCGGCTTCGCGCATGTTCTCGGGCGTGCTCTCGCTAGATCGATACGGGCAACCGCGTCCCGACCTCGATGCCGTCGAGGTCGATGCGACAGTCATAGCACAGGACGTCGACTCCCGCCGCAACCGCCTCGTCAAGCGCGGCGGCATAGGCGGGGTCGATATCCGACGCGACGATAAAGTGATCGCAGTCGCCGCGTTGGACAAGGAAGAACATCACCGCCCGCGCTCCCTGCCGCGCCATGTCCGCCAGTTCCAGCAGGTGCTTGCGCCCCCGTGCCGTCACCGCGTCGGGGAACGCCGCCGCGCCGCCGCGCTTCATGTGTACGTTCTTGACCTCGACATAGCACTTGGGCCCGCCGCCGCCCGAGAGCAACAGATCAACGCGCGAGTTGCGGCCATAGCGCACCTCGCGGCGCAGGTCGTCGTAACCGCGCAGGTCGGGTACGCGCCCGGCGGCGATGGCCTCGGCGACGATGGCGTTGGGGCGCCCGGCGTTGATGCCCACCAGGCCGCCGCCGTTGCGCTCCAGTTCCCAATCCCAGGCCAGCTTGCGTCGCGGGTTGGCGGCCGGGGCCAACCAGACCTCCGCCCCCGGCACCGCCAGCCCTTCCATCGAGCCGGAATTGCAGCAATGCGCGGTGACCGCGGCGCCGGTATCGGCCAGCACGACATCGGAGAGGAAGCGTTTGTAGCGGCGCACGAGAACGCCGCGCACAAGGGGCACCGGGAAACGCATGGCGGCGAGGTTAGCACACGGCCCTGCCGCCCCTGAACACGGCGTCGTCCTAGCTCCGGCCGTCGTCGTCGCCGTCCGTCTTCAGCACCTCGGCCAGCGAGGTGCGGCCGCTGCCGGGGGCGAGGGGGCGCTGCTGCGATTCGTGCGGGGCCCAGCCGGTCAGCATCACCACCTCGATGCTGGCGGGCACGCGGCCCTCGGCGTCGGCGAACAGTTCCTGATAGCGCGCCAGCCCCCCCAGCAGGGTGGCGCGGCGGCTGACGGTCTTGCGGCGCTCGCGCACGGCGTTGGTCTCGCCCATGCCGCGCAGGTCGGCGAGCAGGCGCAGCGGCTGGCGGTAGCGCACGGTAATGGTGTCGATGTCGGCGACCGGCAGGGCGAAGCCGGCCCGCTGCAACAGGGCGCCGGCGTCGCGCACGTCGGCGAAGGGCGAGACACGCGGCCCGGCGCCACCCTCGACGGCCAATTCCGCCTCCAGCAGCGCCTGGCGCAGCTCGTGCAGGGTGTCGCCGCCCGGCATCGCCGCCAGGAACAGGCCGTCGGGCTTCAGCATCCGGCGGATCTGCAGCAGCGCGCCGGGCAGGTCATTGACCCAGTGCAGGCTCAGGCAGCTCAGCACCAGGTCGAAGCTGGCCGGGGCGAAGGGAAGCCGTTCTTCGTCCGCCGCCAGGGCCAGGCCGCCGGCGCGGCGCGCCATCGCCGGCGACAGGTCGCACTGCACCAGCGTTTCGACGCCGCCGCGCCCGGCCAGCGCCCGCCCAAGCTGCCCGGTGTGGCAGCCGAGATCGAGGGCGGTGGGGAAGGTGCGGCGCACGTCGAGCAGCCGGTCGGCAAGGCGCTCGGCCACCTCCTCGATGAGGAAGGCGTGGGCGTCGAGGCCGGCGGCGGCCCGGTCGCGATGGGCGCGCACGGCGCCGCGGTCGAAGATGCGCATGGAATCGGCCATCCCCCGTATATAGGCTAGGCGGCATGGCAACGGAAAGCGCCGAGGGAGCGCATGACCCTGCCGCTGTTGTCGCGGGCGTTGGACGCCCTGCTGCCGCCGCGCTGCATGGCCTGCGGCACGCTGGTCGATGCGCCGGGGCGCCTGTGCGCGGACTGCTGGGGAGCCGCCGACTTCCTGGCGCCGCCGCTGTGCGCCGCCTGCGGCCTGCCGTTCGAACTGGCCGAGGAGGCCGGTGACGGCTGCCTGTGCGGCGCATGTCTGCGGGCGCCGCCGCCGTTCGCGCGGGCGCGGGCGGTGCTGCGTTACGGGGGCCCGGCGCGCGAGATGGTGCTGGCCTTCAAGCACGCCGACCGCACCGAGATGGCGCCCGCCTTCGCGCTGTGGATGGCGCGCAGCGGCGCCGAACTGCTGGGCGAGGCCGAGGTCGTCGTGCCGGTGCCGCTGCACTGGCGGCGGCTTTTTCTGCGCCGCTACAATCAGTCGGCGATGCTGGCGGTGGCGCTGGGGCGGCTGAGCGGGCTGCCGACGGCGGTTTCGGCGCTGGCGCGGGGGCGTTACACGCCCTCGCAGGGCAGTCGCGGCCGCGCCGCCCGCGCCCGCAACGTGCGCGGCGCCTTCGCGGTGCCGGAACGCCAGCGCCACCTGGTAGCGGGGCGGCGCGTGCTGCTGGTCGACGATGTCTTGACCAGCGGCGCCACGGTGGGGGAATGTGCGCGCGTTCTGCGCCGCGCCGGCGCGGAGTCGGTCGACGTGCTGACCCTGGCGCGGGTGGTGCTGGCGGAGTGACTTCGCCCCCTGGTCATCGCGGGCGGGCGCGTTATATTAGGAAAAACCGATCACGGGGGAATGATGGCTGCCACCGTCGAAATCTATACCACCGCCTGGTGCCCGTTCTGTCTGCGGGCCAAGAAGCTGTTGCAGAAAAAGGGCGCCGCGTTCCGCGAGATCGACGTCGACAGCGCCGGGCGCGACGAAATGATCAAGCGCGCCAACGGACAGCGCACCGTGCCGCAGATCTTCATCAACGGCACCCATGTCGGCGGCTGCGACGACCTCTTTGAACTGGAGGTCGACGGCCGCCTGGACACCATGCTGGGCGAGACCGTGTGACCACGCCCTTCCGCGTCGCCTGCCTACAGGTCAATGCGGGGCCGGAGATCGGCCCGAACATCGACGCCGCCCGCGCCCTGGCGCGGCAGGCGCGCGACGCGGGGGCGGAACTGGTGCTGATGCCCGAGAACGTCGCCATGATGGAATGGGGGCGCCGGCGCATCACCGACAAGGCGATGCCCGAAACGGCGCATGTCGCCCTGGAGGCGTTCCGCGACACGGCGCGGGAGCTGGGCCTGTGGCTGCATTGCGGCACCCTGGCCGTGCGCACCCGCGACGGCCGGGTCGCCAACCGCAGCTATCTGATCGACCCCACGGGGGCGGTGGTGGCCGCCTATGACAAGATTCACATGTTCGACGTCGATCTGGGCGACGGCGAGAGCTATCGCGAATCGGCCACCTTCGTCCCCGGCGACCGCGCCGTGGTGGCGCGCACGCCCTGGGGCGGCCTGGGGCTGTCGATCTGTTACGACCTGCGTTTCCCGCAGCTTTACCGCGCCCTGGCCAACGGAGGGGCGCGCTATCTGGCGGTGCCGTCGGCGTTCACCCGCCGCACCGGACAGGCGCACTGGCATGTGCTGCTGCGGGCGCGGGCCATCGAGACCGGCTGCTATGTCTTCGCCGCGGCGCAGACCGGCGCCCACGCCAATGACCGCCAGACATTCGGCCACGCCCTGATCATCGATCCCTGGGGGGTGGTGCTGGCCGACGCCGGGGAGGAACCGGGCGTCATCATGGCCGACGTCGATCCCGCCCGCGTCGACGAGGCGCGGGCCGCCATTCCGGCCCTCCGCCACGACCGGCCGTTCACGCTGCCGGAGGGCACGCCCTAGGGCGGACCCGCTTGGCGAGGGCAGGAGACGCACAAAGGCGCGAGGCCCGGTCCCGCGGGCGCGGGGCCGGGCCTCGACCTGCCCGACGGGCGGGCGCGGCGGACCGCCCTACAGCGACAGCGCCTGGTCGCGGGCCTGCAGGAAGGCCAGATCGGTGAGCCGCTGATAGGGCATCATCACCTCCCGCGCCTTGCGGAAGGAATCGATGACGCGCCGGGTCAGCTCGTCGCCGCCGTCGTAGAGCTCCTGCAACACCTCCTCCGACGCCTTCGACGCCGCCTGCAGCACGGGCTCCGGGAAGGTGCGGACCTGCACGTTGTGCTCGTTGACGAGGGTGTGCAGCGCCTGCGGATCCTTGGCGTAGTACTCGGCGGTGACGTGCTCGTAATCGGCCTCGACCGCGATCTCGACGATCTTCTGCAGATCCTTGGGCAGGGCGTTGAACTTGTCCTTGTTCACCACCGCCTCGATGGACTGGCCGGGCTCGATGAAGCCGGGGAAATAGTAGTTCTGGGCAACCTTGTAGAAGCCCAGCGCCAGATCGTTGTAGGGGCCCACGAACTCGGTGGCGTCCAGCGCGCCGGATTGAAGGGCCTGGAAGACCTCGCCGGCCGGCAGCAGCACGGTGTTGACGCCCAGCTTCTTCCAGACCTCGCCGCCCAGGCCGGGGGTGCGGAACTTCAACCCCTGGAGGTCGTCGAGCGATTCGATCGGGCGGCGGAACCAGCCGCCGGCCTGAACGCTGGTGTTGCCCGCCGGCCACGCCTTGACGCCGAAGCCGTCATAGATTTCGTCCCAAAGTTCCTGGCCGCCCATGAACCGGATCCAGCCCATCAGTTCGGGCGCCGACAGGCCGAAGGGAACGCCGGTGAAGAAGCTGAGGCCCTTGTGCTTGCCGGCCCAGTAATAGGAGGCGGAATGGCACATTTCCGCCGAACCGCGGCTGACGGCGTCCAGGCTCTCCAGCGGCGGCACCAACTCGCCGCCGCCATAGACGCGCACGGTCAGGCGGCCGTCGGACATCTCGGTGATGCGCTGGGCCAGGCGCTCGGCGGCGACGCCCAGCACCGGAAAGCCCTTCGGCCAGGTGGTAACCATGCGCCACTCGTGGCGCTCCTGCGCGATGGCGGGGCTCGGGAAGCTGGCGGCCGTCGCGGCGGCGGCGCCCGCCCCGACCACGGCGCCGGAAATAAAGTCACGTCTTTTCATGCGGATCGTCCTCCCGATTGCTCGGCTTATAGGGGCGCGGCACCAGGGGGCCGCGCAAGGGGCGCCATTATCGAAGTCTTTTCTTTCGGGGACAAGAATGACTCTCGACCGGGTTATGCGGCGCCCGGAATCTTTGCCAGTTGGGGCCCGATCTGCTTTGATGTCCGTTGGATGGCGGGCAGGAGTCCATGGACAGCATCGAACCCAGCCAATTCAACGTCCTGGTGATCGAGGACAACGAGCACTTCCGTCTGCTGACGCGCACGGTCCTGCAGTCGGCGGGGATTCGCGCCATCCGCGAGGCCCGCGACGGCGTCGAAGCGCTGGAGGCGCTGCGCGAGGAGCCGGCCGATCTGGTGCTGCTGGACTGGAAGATGGAGCCGATGGACGGCCTGGTCTTCGTCAGCCGGGTCCGGCGATCGCCCGCCAGCCCCGACCCGTTCGTGCCGGTGCTGATGGTCAGCGCCTATCTGGACGCCGAACTGGTGCGCGAGGCTTATGACGCCGGCGTCGACGCCTGCATCGCCAAGCCGATCACCGCCAAGGGCCTGCTGTCGCGGATCAGCGACCTCATGAAGCACCGGCGGCCCTTTGTCCGCACCGAGACCTATTTCGGCCCCGACCGCCGGCGCGCCGACCTGCCGTTCCAGGGGCCCGAGCGGCGCGTGACGCCGTGCGAGCCGATCCGGCCGCCGGCGCGGCCGTTGCGTTGGCGGTCATGATCCCGGTGCGGCGCCAACGCAAGGGTGGTGCAATCGGCATCCGGCTCTATTATCTTGGGCGCCGGAACGCACGTCCCGGACGAGAGGACGCATGGGCGGATATAACCTAGAGCGGCTGAACTTCCTGGTCGTCGACGACAACAAGCACATGCGCGCCCTGGTGAAGACGATTCTGCACTCGCTGGGGTCCAAGAACGTGCTGGAGGCGGCCGACGGCGCCGACGCGTTCAAGGAACTGCGGCACTTCCCGGCCGACATCATCATCTGCGACTGGAACATGTCGCCGCTGGACGGCCTCGACTTCGTGCGCCTGGTGCGTACCGGCAAGGACAGCCCCAATCCCTTCGCGGCCATCATCATGCTGACCGGACATACCGAAATGCACCGGGTGGTCGAGGCCCGCGACGCCGGCGTGCACGAGTTCCTGGCGAAGCCGATTTCCGCCAAGGGGCTGTATTCGCGCATCCGCTCCATCATCGAGCGGCCGCGCCCCTTCGTGCGCACCGCCACCTATTTCGGGCCCGACCGGCGCCGCCGGCAGATCGAATACAAGGGGCGCGAGCGGCGCAAGGCCATTCTCGAGGCGCAGCAACAGGCGGACGATTCCGGCGGCGGCCTGTCGCAGGCCGAGGTCGAGGCGCTGCTCAACGGCTAGGGGCGGAACCGTCGAATCGCGGCCATGTCCCCCGGGCTTGCGCCACCGGCGCCCGGTGGGCGATAAAGAACGTTCCCTTGGCCCGAGGTCAGTATGAGCGGCGACGACACCGAGCACGAAATCATCACCCCGCCCGAGACGCTGAAGCAAAAGGTCTCGTACAGCCCCGAAGGCGTCGATCAGGCGACCCTCGACCGGGCCGAGGAGGTGGTGGCGGGCTTGCAGGCCGATTACCTGACCTGGGTTCAGGACGATTTGTCGCGGATGCAGGAATTCTTTGCCGAGGCGCTGGAAAATCCCGACCGGCGCGGCGATCTTGCCGCGAAGATCTTTCATGTGTCGCACGACGTCAAAGGCCAGGGTGGCAGCTTCAACTACCACCTGATGACCGCCATCGGCAATCTGCTCTGCCGCTACATCGAGGCCAAGGACACCATCACCGACGCCGATTTGGCGGTGATCCGCCTGCACATCGACGCCATGCGCCTTGTGATCGCCGAACAGATGGAGGGCGACGGCGGCGAGCGCGGCCGGGAGCTGATTGGCGGTCTGGAGGCCGTTATCACCAAGAATCTGGGCCGGCCGGCGTCGTAACGGCGCCGACCCGCGCGGATCTCCCGCCCGACGGTCCAAGCCTGACGGGGATACCGCCCCTGGGACCTTAAATTCTCGTTCCCAAGGGGGCCGAGCGAGCCAGCATTCGTGAACGTATGCCCCGGCGCGCGGCGCCGCAAGCCTGGGCCGGGCGGCCCGACGGCGCCGACCCGCTCGGATCTCCCGCCCGACGGGCAAAGCCTGACGGGGATACCGGCCAGGAGGCCTTAAATGCTCGTCCTCTCGGCGGCCGAAGCGAGCCGGCATTCATGAACGTATGCCCCGGCGCGCGGCGCCGCAAGCCTGGGCCGGGCGGCCCGATAGCGGCGCCGGCCCGCCAGGGTCTCCCGCCCGACGGTCTCAGCCTGACGGGGATACCGCCCCTGGAACCTTAAACGCTCGTTCCCAAGGGGGCCGGGCGAGCCGGCATTCTCTAACGTGCGCCCTTTCGCTCGGCGCCGCAAGCCGGTGCCTCCCTGGGCCCTGGCTTGCGGCGATGGCGGCGGCCCGTTCCTCAGAACGGGAAGACGATATCGAACAGTTCCTGCCCGTAGCGCGGCTTCTGCACGTCGCTGAGGGTGCCGCGGCCGCCATAGGCGATGCGGGCCTCGGCGATCTTGTCCGACGGCACCGTGTTGTCGGCGTTGATGTCCTGGGGCCGGATGATGCCGGTGACGGTAAGTTGGCGCAGCTCGTGATTCACGCGCACCTCCTGGCGGCCCAGGATGGCGAGGTTGCCGTTGGGCAGCACGTCGTAGATCACCGAGGCGATCTTGAGGCTGATGGATTCCCCCCGCTGCATCTGACCGGCGCCGGTGGCGGAATGGTTGGAGTCGAATTCGGCCATCTGCGCCGGGTCGAAGTCGGCCGGGAACAGCCGCGACAGGGCCGAGGTCTCAAGGCCCATCAGCGCGCCGATGCCGGCGCCCTCGTCGGCGGCGCGGCTGCGGTTGGTGCTGTTCTCCAGCGACGCCTGATCGCTGATGTCGACGGTGACGGTGAGGATATCGCCGATGGTGTTGGCGCGCTGATCCTTGAAGAAGGCCCGCGCCCCCGGCCGCCACAGCGAATTGGCCTCCGGCGCGCCGGTCTGCGGGGTCGGCATGGGCATGCTGATGGGGCGGGCGCCCTGGGCGAGGCTGCGCTGGGGGTCGGTGAACGCCGGCTCCTTGCCGATCTCGGAGATGCGGCGGGTGGCGTCGCCGCACCCCGTCAGCAGCAGCACGCTCAGCCCCGAGGCGGCCAGCATGGCCGAAAGTCTGCGGTTCATGACGGTCACTCCTTGCCGATGGCGGCCATCGAGGGGGGCAGGGCGGCAACCCTGTTCGGCCCCTCGACGCGCGCCTTGACGGTGATGTTGCTGCCCTGGTTGGCGACGCGGATCACCGCGCCCTCGGCGCCGTCCTCCAGCGCCCGGCCCTGGGCTGTCAGGGTCATGCCCGGCTGGCGCAGCACCATCGTGACGGTGGCGCCGCGCGGGACCACCACCGGCTCCTCCACGTCGCGGGTGCGCACCGGCTCGCCCGGGCGCAGGCCGAAGCGGGCCGCCTTGCCGACCAGCTCGCCGGGATGGCGCAGCACGTCGCCCTGCACGCGGCTGCTGCGCAGGCGCTGCCAGGCGACGTCGGCGGCGGCGATGACGTCGCCGCGGCGGATGACCTCGGTCACCACCGGCACCTCGACCGTCTCATGGGCGCGGCCGTCGATACGGATGCTGCGGGTCGGCGTGACCAGGACGGCGGCGAAGCGCCCGGTGCGCTCGTCGACGCTCACCTCGCGCACCTCGACGGCATCGGGCGCGTCGGCGGGCAGGTGCAGCCGCAGGTCGCGCGGCGACAGCTCGATCTCGGCGTCGGAGGTGATGCCGTGGCGCGCCAGTTCCGGCAGCAACAGCGCCTCGATGTCCGAGCGGTCCAGTTGCACGCTGGCGCGGCGGACGACGACGCGGTCGGTCCGGGAAAGCGGCCGCCACGCCACGTCGTAGGCGCGGGCGGCGCGCAGCAGCCATTCCGCCTCCAGCACCAGCCGCCGGCCGGGCGCCGGCGCCCGCAGCACGGCGGTCGCGGCCTTGTCGCCGATGCCGTCGAAGATGTCGCCCAGGCGCACCACGTCGCCCTCGACGGTGACCGCCTGGCGCAGCGCCGGGCGCGCCGTCTCGGCGGCCGCGGCGACGGGCAGGGCCAGAACCATGAACAGAAGGACGAGGATACGCATCGTCGGCTCCATCAGCGCAAGCGGTTGACCGTGCCCAGCATCTCGTCGGAGGCCTGGATGACCTTGGAGTTCATCTCGTAGGCGCGCTGGGCGCTGATGAGGTCCGTCATCTCCTGGACGACATTGACGTTGGAGGTTTCCAGGAAGCCCTGCCGGATGGTGCCGTAGCCGGGGTTGCCCGGGTTGGCCACCGCCGCGGCGCCCGAGGCGGGCGTCTCCAGCAGGAAGTTGTCACCCACGGCCTCCAGCCCGGCCTCGTTGGGGAAGGTGGCGAGCTGGAACTGCCCCACCACCTGCTGCTCGACCTCGCCGTCGCGCTTGATCATCACCTGGCCGCTGCTGTTGATGGCGATGCCCACGGTGTCGGCGGGCACGGCGATGCCGGGCAGCACCGTGTAGCCCTGGTGGGTGACCAGCTCGCCGTCGGCGGAAAGCTGGAACGAGCCGTCGCGGGTGTAGGCGGTCTCGCCCGAGGGCAGTTCGACCTGGAAATACCCCTTGCCCTGAATGGCGATGTCGAGGGTGTTGTCGGTGGGGGTCAGGCTGCCCTGCTCGGTGATGCGGTAGACCGAGGCGAGCTGCACGCCCAGGCCCAACTGCACGCCGGCGGGGACGATGGTCCCGGCGTCGGAGGACTGGGCGCCGACACGGCGCAGGTTCTGGTACAGAAGGTCGTTGAACTCCGCCCGACGGCGGGAATAGGCCGTCGTGTTCATGTTGGCGATGTTGTTGGAAATGACCTCCACATTCGTCTGCTGGGCCAGCATCCCGGTCGCGGCGATGTCCAGGGACTGCATCGAGGTTCTCCTTAATCCGACTAGGTCTGGGTGCCCGACAAGACGTCGATGGCCTTGCCGCGTCGTTCGTGTTCCTGCTCCAGGATCTTCTGCACCGCCTCGAAGCTGCGCATGACCTCGATCATCCGCGTGGTCTCGAGGACCGGCTCGACGTTGGACTGCTCCAGCATTCCCTGGACGACGTCGGGGCGCGGCAGGTCGAGCGGCTGGTCCGCGGCGGTGTAGAGGCCGTCGCCGGTCTTGCGCAGCGCCTGCTCGTTCTCGAACTCCACCACCCGCAGCCGCCCGATGATGCCGTTCTCGGTGGCGACGGTGCCGTCGCGGTTGATGGTGATCTCGGTCTCGTTGGGGGCGAAGATGATGGGGATGTCGCCCGGCTGCATCACCGGATGCCCGCTCTTCGACATCAGCATCCCCGTCTCGTCGAGGCGGAAATGGCCGGCGCGGGTGTAGCGCATCCCCTCGGCGGTCTCGACGACGAAATAGCCCTCGCCGTTCAGCGCCACGTCCAGGGGATTGTCGGTCCGCCGCATCGGCCCCGCGCTGGTGTCGCGAAACGTCGCCCGGTCCTCGACAAAGGCCAGGTCGTGGCGATCGCCGCTGCCGGTGGTGGCCGGCAGCAGGTGGTCGGCGAACATCACCTCCTCGCGCTTGAAGCCGGGGGTGTTGACGTTGGCCATGTTGTTGGCCACCACCGACATCTGCCGCCACAACGCCATCTGCCGCGAAAGGGCTATGTAGGATGTGTTTTCCATCTTCTCCGGCCTCGTGGTTGCCGCAGTTCTTGCGCCGAGGGGACCATGCATCCCGCGTGCCAACGGCGGCAGGGCCAGCGACGGCGGAAAACGGCGGCGTTCGGCGCCCCCCGGCGGCGCGGGCGGCAGGGCTTGCCCGGTAGTTCTTGCCGCCGCCGGCGCGGCGATTGCTCCCAAAGCGACCCGCGATTACCCCTTTTGGTGAAATCCTCAACAACTTGTTAACCGCCCGCCGCTACCGTCCAGACTGTCGGCAGGTGTCGACGGGGTTCGGCAAGGGCAGGGGAACGCATGGCCGAGGATCTGGAAGAGGATCTGGAGGGCGCGGAGAGCGAGGCCGGCGACAGGCCGCCGCCGCCACGCAACCAGCGCAAGCGGCTGCTGCTGGTGTTGCTGCCGGTGTTGCTGGCCATCGGCGGCATAGCCGGCGCCATCTTCAGCGGCGCCGCCGATCCGGTCGTCGCGCTGGTCACCGGCGGGTCCGACGAAGAGACGCCCAAGCCGCAGCCGCAGACGCCCAGCGTCTACTACGATCTGCCGGAGATGCTGGTGAACCTCAACTCGCCCGGCCGCAAGCAGAGTTACCTGAAAATCAAGGTGGCGCTGGAGTTGGGCGGCAACGACGACGTCACGCAGGTCGAGAAGGTGCTGCCCCGCCTGATCGATAATTTCCAGGTCTATCTGCGCGAATTGCGGGTCGAGGATCTGGAAGGGGCGGGCGGTCTGTACCGTCTGCGCGAGGAATTGCTGGTGCGCGTGCGCGGGGCGGTGGCCCCGGCACAGGTGCGCGACGTCCTCTTCCGTGAGATGCTGGTACAGTAGGACGAACCGGGTGGCTCATGGGTGATCCCGACAAGACGGTCTCGGACGACGACGAAGAAGCCCTGATGCGGGAATGGGAGGCCATGACCGCGGCCTCGGGCGACGATGGCGACGACGAGGACGCCGGCGACCAGGATGCGATGGCCGCCGAGTGGGAGGCCATGCTCGGCGGCGACGACGGCGGTGGCGAGGACGAGGCCTCCAGCGGCGGCGGCGGCGGCGGCGGGATCACCCGCGTCCTCAACCAGGACGAGATCGACAGCCTGCTGGGGTTCGACGACGATTCCGAGCAGGAGGGCGAGCGTTCGGGCATCCAGGCCATCCTCAACTCGGCCCTGGTGTCCTACGAACGCCTGCCGATGCTGGAGGTGGTCTTCGACCGCCTGGTGCGGATGATGTCCACCTCCATGCGCAACTTCACCTCCGACAATGTCGAGGTGTCGCTGGACAACATCGTCTCGCTGCGCTTCGGCGACTACCTCAACTCGATCCCGCTGCCGGCGATGCTGTCGGTGTTCAAGGCCGAGGAGTGGGACAATTTCGGCCTCATCACCGTCGATTCCTCGCTGATCTACTCCATCGTCGACGTGTTGCTGGGCGGGCGGCGCGGCACGGCCGCCATGCGCATCGAGGGCCGGCCCTACACCACCATCGAGCGCAACCTGGTCGAGCGCATGATCCATGTGGTCCTCGCCGACCTCTCGGCGGCGTTCGATCCCCTGTCGCCGGTCACCATGCGCTTCGAGCGGCTGGAGACCAACCCGCGCTTCGCCACCATCTCGCGGCCCTCCAACGCCGCCATCGTCGCCAAGCTGCGCATCGACATGGAGGACCGCGGCGGGCGGCTGGAACTGCTGCTGCCCTACGCCACCCTGGAGCCGGTGCGCGAGTTGCTGCTCCAGATGTTCATGGGCGAGAAGTTCGGCCGCGATTCCATCTGGGAAACCCACTTGGCCGAGGAGTTGTGGCTGACCGAGGTGCAGATGGAGGCGGTGCTGGACGAGCAGGTGATGTCGCTGCGCGACATCCTGAAAATGAAGGTCGGCTCGGAATTGGTGCTCAACGCCACCCCGTCCTCGGAGGTCACGCTGCGCTGCGGCGACGTGCCCATGTTCCAGGGGCAGATGGGCCGCAAGGGCAACCACATCGCCATCAAGGTGAACAACACCTCCTCCTCCAAACCGAAGGGCTGAGCGGTGGACTACGTCCTGGTTCTCGATGTCATCGTTGCGGTTCTGCTGGTGGCGACGATCGTCTATGCCGTGCTGCTGAACCGGCGCCTGTCGGTCCTGCGCCGCAACGGCGAGGAGATGGCCCGCCTCATCGCCCGCTTCAACGAGGCGACGGTGCGGGCCGAATCGAGCATCCCGCGCCTGCGCAAGACCGCCGAGGACGCCGGCGACGCCCTGCAGGAACGGGTCGAAAAGGCCTTGGCCCTGCGCGACGATCTCGCCTTCATGATCGAGCGCGCCGACGCGATGGCGGATCGCCTGGAGACCTCGGTCCGCACGGCGCGGGCCGAGGTCCGCCCCCGCGCCGTGCGCCCGGTGGCGGTGGGGGCGGCGCCGGTCGAGGACGATGGCGCCGCCGTGGAGGACGACGATCGCTCCGAGGCCGAGCGCGAACTGCTGAGAGCCCTGCAACAGGTTCGCTGAGAACGAGGACGCCGTGCGTTTTCCCACCCTCCGGTTGCTGCCGGTCACCATTTTCGTCGCCACCCTGATGCTGACGGTGCGGGTCAGCGACATCATGCGCGGCCTCGGCGGGGGCGGCGGACAGCCGGTGACGGTCTCGCAGCTCATGGCCCAGGACGGCACGCCGGCGCCCGTCGACGACGGCGGGCCGGCGGCGGCCGCCGATGGTGCATCCGGCGGCGCCGCGCCCGCCGCCGGGGGCCGCGCCGCGCCGCGGGGGCCGGGTTCCGAGGCGGTCGTCGACCTGACCCCCGGCGAGATCGAGGTCCTCCAGCGCCTGCAGGAACGGCGCGAGGAACTGGAGGAACGGCGCCGGGAATTGGACATGCGCGAGGGACTGCTGCAGGCCGCCGAGACGCGCATCGACCGCAAGATCGCCGAAATGAAGGATATCCAGGCCGACATCCAGGATCTGCTGCGCCAGCACGACGAGCAGGAAGAGGCGCAGATGCAAAGCCTGGTCAAGATTTACGAGAACATGAAGCCCAAGGAAGCGGCGCGAATCTTCGAAGAACTTGAGATGCCGGTACTGCTTGACGTGATGGAGCGGATGAGCGAACGCCGGGTGGCGCCGATCCTGGCGCAAATGGACCCGATGCGGGCGCGGGCGGTGACCACCGAGATGGCGCATCGGCGCAAGATGGAGGTGGCCGCCGACGCGGCGGAATCGGCGGAGTGATCGACCGAAAAAGGTTGCGTGGGCCTGCTGGCCTCATTTAACTAGTCGCGACCGTCTCCAATGCGCGGCACGAACCGTGGGACGGTTGAATAGGGGCGAGGGAGTGACGGATGGCTGTTGACAAAAACATGCGTGTTTTGATTGTGGATGACTACAAGACGATGCTGCGCATCATTCGCAATCTTTTGCGGCAGTTGGGTTTTGTAAACATCGACGAAGCGACTGACGGCAGCATGGCGCTGCAAATGCTTCGCGCCAACTCCTACGGCCTGGTCATTTCCGACTGGAACATGGAACCGATGACGGGCTTGCAGCTTCTGCGCGAGGTGCGCGGCGACCCCAAGCTGAAGAGCCTAGCGTTCATCATGGTAACGGCCGAGTCCAAGTCCGAGAACGTGATCGCCGCCAAGGAAGCCGGCGTTTCGAACTACATCGTCAAGCCCTTCAACGCCGAGACCTTGAAGTCGAAGCTCGTCAGCGTGCTTGGCGACTTCTAGCGGCCGGGCGCCCGGGGGCCGGGCGCCGCGCTCGCACAAGGGGGACGTTGCGATGCCCAAGCAGGCCGCCGAGCAGGTGTTTGCCGAGCGCCTGGAGGCCATCCGCCAGCGGGTGGGCGATCCGGTGCGGCTGGACCATCTGGCCGAGGCGGTGCGCGAGATTCAACGGGTCGTGCCGGCGTCCGAGGCCCCCGGCGACGCGCGCCTGTACGCCGAGCTTGAGTCGCTTGCCCGGTTCATTCACGACGCCCGCAGCGAAATCGCCCAGGTGCGGCCCGAGGAAATCAGCAGCCATTTCATCCCCACCGCCACCGACGAGTTGGACGCCATCATCCAGGCGACCGAAGAGGCCACCAACCAGATTCTCGACGCCGCCGAGGTCATCGAAGGCGTCAGCGAATCCCTGCCCGAGGCGGCGGAGCGTCTGGCCGGAGCCACGACGCGCATCTACGAGGCCTGCAACTTTCAGGACATTACCGGCCAGCGCATTACCAAGGTGGTCAGCACCCTGAAGGCCATCGAGGACAAGGTCGACCATCTCGTGCGGGCGTTCGAGCCCGCCGCCACCGCCGGCGTGGCGGCCGGGGCGGACGGGAAGGCGGCAGCCACCCCCACCGACGACGATCTTCTCAACGGGCCGCAACTGCCTGATTCCGCGGCCAGCCAGGCCGACGTCGACGCGTTGCTGGCCAAGTTCGACGACTGACGCCTGCCATGCGCGAGGCCCGTGCCGCACCGCGCGACCGACGGGGAGGCGACTCGAACGTCGCCCTCTTTCTCGCCCTGTACCTGCTGCTTCTCGCCTTTTTCATTCTCCTCAACAGCCTTTCCCAGCTTGAGAAGGTGAAGTCGCGGGCGGTCATCGACAGCGTCACCGCCACCTTCGCGCCCAGCCGCGTCAGCGGTCGCGCCGCCGCGCCGCCCGCCAGCGACGCCGGCGATATCCTGGCCATCGAGCAGGCCCAGCGCGCCATCGGCGAAGCGGTGCGGGCCCTGGTGCCGGCGGCGCGGGTGGAGGTGTCGGTGCCGGGGCGGCTGATGGAAATGGTGCTGCCCGCCGACAGCCTGTTCGTCGAGGGCGCGGTCACGGTGCGCTCGGGGCGGCTGCCCTTGCTCGACCGTTTCGTCGCCGCGCTGGCGGCGCTGCCGCCGGGCTATGTGGCGGCGCTCGACGTCTTTCTGACGGTGCCGGCGGCGGACCGGTCCTTCCCGGTCACGCAGACGGCCGAGGCGGCGCGCGCCGGGGCCCTGGCGCGGGCGCTGCTGGCGCGTGGCATGGCCGAGCGCCACTTGGCGGTTGGCCTGGAGCGTGGCGTTCCGGGCGAAGTGCGGATGCAGGTTCACATGCTGGCCGACGACGCGGGGCCCGGTGGCCCGCGCGGGGGGCGGTGAGGTGAGCGAAAGCGCCAGGCGCCATCCCCGCAATTCGGCGGTGTGGATGATCAGCTTCGCCGACGTGGTGTCGTTGATGCTGACCTTTTTCGTGATGCTCTACGCGATGTCGACCCTCGACCGCCAGCGCTGGGCCCAGATCGCCGATGCATTGTCGCGCCGCACCTATCTGCCGGTCGAGCAGGTCGTCGAGGAGGCGACCGCCGACTATTCCATTTCGACCGTGTTCAGGAAAAGATTGGTGAATCTGGATTACCTTCACGCCGTGCTGGAGGAACAGATGCGCCTGGACCCGGCCTTTGCGGCGCTGCGGCTGCGGCGCGAGGAAGACAGCGTCGTCATCGTGCTGCCCGCCGCGGCGGCTTTCCGGGGCGGCGTCGAAATCGGCCCGCAGGCGCAGCGCGGGCTGTTTGCGCTGGCCGGGTTGTTGACGCATGTTGCCAACCCGATAACCGTGGTCGGCCGCGCCGGGCCCGAGACGGCGCGGCCGGCGGCGTTCCGCTCGGCGTGGGAACTGGCCCTGGCGCGCGCGGCCACGGTGGCGAACGCCCTCAACGAGGCGGGCTACACCAGCCCGCTGGAAATCCTGGGGCACGGCGCGGCGTCGCAGGCGCCGACGGTGGAGGTGGCGGTGCAGTACGGGGTGCGGCGATCGTGATCGTGGCGGGGGCATGGCGGGTGCTGGGTGCGGCGCTTTTGCTGGCGGCGATGCTGGTGGCGGCGCCGGCGGGCGCCGATTCGCCCCGCGGCGCCGAGCATGACGGCTTTGGCCGCCTCGTCTTCGCCTGGCCGTCGCCGACGCGGCTGGAAACCGACGCGGAGGGGGCGCGGCTGCGGCTGCGCTTCTCGCGCCCGCTGCCGGGCGATCCCGGCGTGCTGCTGGGCGCGCTGCCGCGCTACCTGAACGATCTCAGCCTCTCAGAGGACCGTCGCCAGCTAACCCTGCTGCTGGCGCGACCGTTGCGCGCACGGACGTTCCAGATGGGCGCCGACTGGGTGGTGGACCTGGTGGAGGCACCGACGCCCGCCGCCGAGCGGGCGCCGTCGCCGCCGGCGTTGCGGGTGCGCACCGGCGAGCACGGCAGCTTTCACCGTCTGGTGTTCGATTGGCCCGAGCCGGTGCCCTATGAGGTCGACGCCGCCGAGGGGCGCGCTGTCATCCGCTTCGGCCCCGCCGCCAGCCTTGATGCCGCCGCGCTGCGCCGCCGCCTCCCCGACGACATCGCGCTGCGCGCGGTCGACAGCGATGACGGCTTGCGGGTGGCGCTGGACCTGCCCGAAGCGGCGCGCCTGCGCCATTTCCGCAGCGACGGCAAAGTGGTGGTGGACGTGATCCGCGCCGGCGAGGCGCCGCCGCGGCCGCGCCCCGACGTCGCCGAAGCCGGGGATGGCGGCGAGGCGCCGCCGCCGCCGGTGAAGCCGCAAGCGCCGGCGCCGCAACCCGAAGCCACGGCGGCGGTGGCACCGGTTCCCGATCCGCCGCTGGAGCGGCTGCCCGCCGAGGCGCGCCATCCCCTGGCGCCGCTCGACCCCTTGAGCAAGGCCCGGCTGCGGCCGCCCTCCCAACCCGGCCGGGCGCCGAATTTCGTCGTGGCGCAAGGTTCCGCCACCGGCGGCGGAGGGGCCGAGGCCGAGACCGGGGCCGAGACCGCGCCGGACGACGGGGGCGTGGCGGCCGCGCCCGCCGCCGAACGCCCCGCCGTCGTCGATGTCCCGTCGCCGCCGCCGCCGCCCAATCGGCTCGCGGCGCTGTCCTTCGACTGGGAGACGCCGGTGGCGGCGGCGGTGTTCCGCCGCGCCGGCTGGCTGTGGATCGTGTTCGATGCCGAGCAGGAGGTCGATCTGCCGGCGATCGAGGATGCCGGCGGGGGCGAGGTGGTGAGCTTCGTCGAGCAGCTTCCCTATGACGGGCTGACGGTGCTGCGCCTGATCACGGCGCCCGGGGTGAACCCGACGGTGCGCCGCGACGGCCTGGCCTGGCTGGTGGATCTGGCGGTGCAGCCCCACCGGCCGACGACGCCCATCGATGTCATCCCCGCCACCGATGGCCCGTCGCCGCCGCACCTCATGCTGGCCGTTCCCGAGGGCGGGCCGCGGCTGCGCATCCTCGACCCCGAGGTGGGGGACGAACTGCTGGTGGTGCCGGTGCTGCCGGTCGGCTACGGCGTCCACCCCGCCCATGATTACCCGGAGTTCCGGCTGCTGGCGACGGCCCAGGGCGTCGTGATGCGGCCGCGGGCCGCGGGACTGGAGGTGACCTCGGCCCACGAAGGCATCGATATCGCCCGCCCCGACGGATTGGCCATCTCGACCGAAGCCGCCGCCGCCGTCTCCGGCGTGGAGGCGGCGTCGCCGGTGGCCGAGATTCTCGACCTGGCGGCGTGGGCGCGCCTCGGCGCCGGCGACCTCAACGCCGCCCGGCGGGCGCTGCAATCGGCGGTGGCCGACTCACCGGCGCACCGCCGCAACCAGGCGCGCCTGGACCTGGCCCGTTTCCTGGTCGCCAACGGCCTGGGAGCCGAGGCGCTGGGCGTGCTCCAGCGGATGGCGGCCTTCGCCCCCGATGCCTTGCAGCAGCCGTGGTTCCGGGTGGTGCGGGGCATTGCCAACATGCTGATGGGCCGTTACGCGCAGGCGGCGGCCGACCTGGAGGCGACGGCGCCCTACAGCGGCGGCGAACTCGCCATCTGGCAGGCCGCCGCCGCCGCTGCCCAGGGCGCCCCCGACGCGCAGCTCGCCCCCCTTGTCCAGGGGGTGTCCACCCTGCGCCATTACCCCCCGGTGGTAAAGCTGCGGCTGGCGTGGCTGGTGGCGGACGCGGCTATCGCCGCCGGCGACGCGGACGCCCTGCGCTCGGCGCTCGACCTCGCCGCCGCCGAGGCCCTGGACCGGCACCAGGCCATGTGGCTGTCTTATCTGGAGGGCACGCACGCCCGTCTTGCCGGCGATGTCGACGAGGCCATCCGCATCTGGCGCGAGGTGGAGGCGGGCGACAACCGCAAGGCCCGCGCCCATGCCGCCCGCGACCGCATCGAGCTGGAGCTGTCGCTGGATCGCATCGGTCCCGAGGAAGCGGTGGCGGCGCTGGAGGGCCTGCGCTTCGCCTGGCGGGACGAAGGCTTCGAATACGGCCTCCTGAAGCGCATCGGGCGAATGCAGATTGACACCGGCAGCTACAGCGACGGCCTGCGCACCTTGAAAAGCCTCGTGTCGAGTTACCCCGACCACGCCGGCAACGAGGCGGTCACCGAGATGATGCGCCGGACCTACACGGATGTCTTCCTGGGCGAGCGCGGTGACAATCTCGATCCGGTCACCGCCATCGCGCTGTTCAACGAGTTCCGCGAACTCACCCCCACTGGCCCGCGTGGCGATGAAATGATACGCCGCCTGGCCGACCGCCTGGTGTCGGTGGACCTGCTGCGCCCGGCGGCGGAGTTGTTGCGCCATCAGGTGGAGTTCCGGCTCGCCGGGGCCGAGAAGGCCCGCGTGGCGGCGCGGCTGGCGCTGGTGCTGGTGCTCGACGGACAGCCGGAGGAGGCGCTGGCGGTGCTGGACGACAGCCGCGTCGACGGTCTGCCCGCCGGTCTGACGCAGCAGCGGCGTCACTTGCGCGCCCGCGCCCTGCGCGCCCTGGGCCGCCACGGGCGGGCCCTGGCGCTGCTGGAGGGCGACGACAGCTATGAGGGGCGGCTGCTGCGGGCGGAACTCCATTGGGCGCAGGAGGACTGGCCGCGGGCGGCGAGGGCGCTGGCGACGCTGGTTAGGGCGCCGGCGGCCGGCGAGGCCTTGGCCGATCTGGACGCGCGCATGGTGCTGCATTGGGCGTCGGCCCTCACCCTTGCCGGCGACGACGCCGCGGTGCGCCGCCTGCGGCGGCGCTTCGAGGCGGCGATGGCCGCGGGCCCCTATGCCGAAGCCTTCGACCTCGTCACCGCGGCGATCGACAGCCAGCCCCTGGACATCGCCTCCATCGATGACAAGATCAGGCAGGCAGAGAGCTTTCAGGCCTTCCTGGGCGAATACCGTCAACGCTTGGCGGACGAGGGCCTGAGCGCGATGAATTGACACGTCGAGGCCTCCCTGGGCCACCGGCTATCGGGGCGGTTTCGGGCGTGTATTTTTTTTCCTTGCATCCGGGCGCGGAATTGGCACAATCCGCGCCTCGTTTCCGGCCCATCTACTGGTTAGGAGGGGGGAGCAATGTCGAAAGTCTCCTTTGCCACCCAACTGGGGATGAACTCGGCACCTAATCCGAGGAATACCCAAACACCGTCCAACGTCACCCCCTGGCCATCTGCCCAGAATGACAAGGACTATTTTTGTGAGCGCAACGGCGTTAAATTTGCCGGCGTTCACCTGCTTATTGATCTCTGGGGCGCCAGTAACCTCGATGATATCGAAATCATCGAGACTGCTTTGCGACGTTCGGCGGAAGTGGCAGGGGCGACTTTGCTCCACACCCACCTGCACCATTTCTCGCCCAATGGCGGGGTGTCGGGTGTGCTGGTTCTGGCGGAATCGCACATCAGCATCCACACCTGGCCGGAGAGAAACTACGCCGCCCTTGATGTCTTCATGTGCGGCGACTGTGATCCCTACAAGGCGATTCCCGTTCTGCGCGAGGCTTTCGAGCCTGAATCCGTCACCCTTGGCGAGCAGAAGCGCGGGCTGATCGGGTGATCTACTTCGACGAGACGCTTTACAAGAGTTGGCACCAATCCTTTCGGGTCGATCAGGTCCTGTACCGGGACAAAACCGAGTATCAGGACCTGATCATCTTCCAATCCCCCGATTTCGGGCGGGTGCTGGCCCTTGACGGCATAGTGCAGCTTACCGAGGCCGACGAGCACATCTATCACGAGATGCTGGCCCATGTGCCGGTGCTCGCCCACGGTGGCGCCGAGGATGTGTTGATCATCGGCGGCGGCGACGGCGGCGTCCTGCGCGAGGTGGTCAAGCATCCGGTCAAGCGGGCGACGCTGGTCGAGATCGACGGCAGCGTCGTCGATCTGTGCCGCCAATACATGCCGTCGGTGTCGGACGGGGCGTATGACGACCCCCGCGCCGAGGTCATTATCGCCGATGGCGTGCGCTTCGTTGCCGAAACCGACCGGCGCTTCGACGTCATCGTGGTCGATTCCACCGACCCGGTGGGGCCGGGCAAGGTTCTGTTCACCCAGGACTTCTACCGGGCGTGCCAGCGGTGCCTGAAGCCCGGCGGCATTTTGGTCACCCAGAACGGGGTGCCTTTCACGCAGCCCGACGAACTGCGCCAGACGCATACCGACCGGCGGGCCATCTTCGCCGATGCCTGGTTCTTCCTGGCGGCGGTGCCGACCTATGTCGGCGGCTTCATGGCTTTGGGCTGGGCCAGCGACGAGGCGGCGCACCGAACCCGGACCGCCGACGTCATCCGATCCCGGTTCGCCGCGGCGGGGGTGCGGACGCGGTATTACACGCCCGATCTTCACGCGGCATCATTCGCGTTGCCGCAATATGTCCTCGACCTGATGGGCTGATCTCCAGCCGGGCCAGATCCTCCAGATAGACGACGCCGATGCAGCGGCCGTTGCGGGTGACGCCCAGGTGGCGCCGCCCCAGGCGGTGCATCCGTTCGGCGGCGGCGGCGGTGTCCGTGTCGGCGGGCACGCAGTCGTCGGCCAGCAGCGGCAGCGCTGGCGGCAGGCGCCGCATGACGCGCCACACCGGCCGCCGCCGGGCCGGCGCGCCGGCGTCCTCGCGGCGCACGGCGGCGCGGGCCCCGGCGCCGAGGAAGACGCCGATCAGCATCCACCAGAGCCCGCCCAGCACGAAACCCTCCGCCACACTCCAGCCACCCACCGCCACCAGCCCCAGCCCGATCGCCAGCCCACCGGCGGCGGCGCGGCGGGTGGCCCAGGCGGCGTCACCGCTCCACCGCCACAGCAGCGCCCGCAGCACCCGGCCGCCGTCGAGGGGGAAGGCCGGCAGCATGTTGAACAGCGCCAGCGCCAGATTGACCAGCCAAAGATACTCGAAGACGGCGGCGGCGGCGGCCGCGGCGGCCCAGGTGTCGGCGCCGCCCAAGGCCAGCGCGGCGATGCCGTAGCATCCCGCGCACAGGACCAGGCTCAACAGCGGCCCGGCAAGGGCCATGCGCAATTCACCCACGGCCGAGGAGGGCTCGGCGCGCATTTCGGCGACGCCGCCGAAGACGAACAGGGTGATCCCTTCGATGACGATGCCGTGGCGCCGCGCCACCAGCGCGTGCGCCGCCTCGTGCAGAACGATCGAGGTCGCCAGCCCCGCCAAACCGGCGACCGCCATCGCCCAGGCCGTCGCCGGCGCCAGCGCGGGCTCCATCACCGGGAAATAGACCTCGCCCAAGGTCCAGGTGATCAACCCGGCCAACAGCAGCCAACTGGCGTCCACCCGCACGGGCAAGCCGAAAAGCCGGAACAGGGTGACGCGCCACGGCACGATGCTGCCTCCGCCACGCCGCGCCGACGACCGGACGGCGCGGGCCTCCTAGCACCTGTGGCGGCGCCCGCGCGGCGTCAAGGCGTCCTCTCCGCGGGCGTGGCGGCGGGGCTCACAAGGGCAGGCGCAGGCGCACGCGCAGCCCGCCGAGGGGCGACTCCTCCAGCGCGACCTCGCCGCCCATGCCCCGGACGGTGTCGCGCACGATGGTCAGGCCCAACCCGGTGCCGCCGGTGGACGGATTGCGCGAGCCTTCCAGGCGGTAAAAGGCACGAAAGACCTCCTCGCGCTTGTCCGGCGGGATGCCGGGACCGTCGTCGTCGATGACCACCTCGACCACGCCATCGGCGGCGGCGGCGGCCACCTCCACCCGTCCGCCATAGCGCAGGGCGTTGGCGAAGAGATTGGTCAGGCAGCGGTCGAAGGCATGGCGGCGCAGGCCCACCCGCAGCGCCCCGTCGATGGCCACGGCGATGGCCGCGCCGTCGCGGCGAAAGCGCGCGGCGACCTCCTCGATCAGTTCGGCCAGGTCCACCGGGCGCACCGGCTCGCGGCCGTCACCGCGCGCAAAGGCAAGATAGCCCTCGACCATGCGCTGCATCTCGGCGACGTCGGCGCGCAGTTCGGCGGCGCCGTCGACGTCGCCCATCAACTCCAGTTGCAGCTTCATGCGTGTCAGCGGCGTGCGCAGGTCGTGCGAGACGCCGGCCAGCATCTCGGTGCGCTGGGCGATCTGGCGCTTGATGCGCTCGCGCATGAGCAGGAAGGCGCTGGCCGCTTGGCGCACCTCGGCGGCGCCTTCGGGCTTGAAGTCGGGAATGTCGCGGCCCTTGCCGAAGCTTTCGGCGGCGGCGGCCAGCCGCGACACCGACCGCACCTGATTGCGCATGAAGATCGTCGCCACCCCGAACAGCAGCAGCGACGTCCCCACCATCCACAGCACGAAGACATAGGTGGTGACGCTGTCCAGGCGGGTTCGCGGAACGCGGACGTGCAGCAGCCCCTCGCTGGCCTCGACGAGGATTTGAATCGTGCCCCGCTCGCTGGTCAGGTCCACCTGGAAGGGCTCGTCGAGGAGGATGTCGAGGAACGAGGTCAGCTTGCTTTCGCGGTAACTGCCTTCGCGGCGCGGCGGCTCGGGCGGCAGCGCCCCCCCCGGTTCGAGCGCGATGTCCATGCGCAGGCGCTCGGCGAGATTGATGACCTGGGCGTGGTTCTCGGCCCCGGGCATACGCTCGAACATGCCCATGACCAGATCGACCTCCGACGCCAGCGCCAGGGCCAGGCGCCGCGTCACCTGGTGCCAGTGGTTCTCGTAGAAGACGAAGGCCGAAACCACCTGCAGCAGAACCAGCGGGACGACGATGATCAGCAGCGAGCGCCCCAGCAGGCCGCGTGGCGTCAGGCGCTTGAACAGGCCGCGGCCCACGGCGGTCAATCCGTCCACAGGACGTAGCCCTGCCCGCGCACCGTTTGCAGGTAGCGCGGCTGGCGGGGGTCGTCCTCAAGCTTGCGGCGCAGGCGCGTCACCTGCACGTCGATGGTGCGCGGGTTGACGTCGCCGCCCAGGCGGGCGCTGAGTTCCTCGCGGCTGAGGATGATGCCGGGCTCGCGCGCCAGCGCCGCCAGCAGCATGGCCTCGGCGGTGGTCAGGTTGACGGCGGCGCCGTCGCGGCGCAGTTCGCCCTTGCCGGCGTCGAAGCGGAAGGCGCCAAGCGCCAAGGCCTCGCCCGGCGCCGCCGGCCCCGCCCCGTCGCGGGGGGCGCGGCGCAGGATGTTGCCGACCCGCAGCAGCAACTCCCGCGGCTCGAAGGGCTTGGGCAGATAGTCATCCGCGCCGGCCTCCAGCCCGGCGATGCGGTCCTCGGTCTCGTTCATGGCGGTCAGCAGCAGCACCGGCACCCGCCGGCTGCGGCGCAGCCAGCGGGTGAGGGACAGACCGTTCTCGCCCGGCATCATCACGTCCAGCACCATGAGGTCAAAGGCCAGCGATTGCAGTTGCGCCCGCGCCTCGGCGGCGTCGGCGGCGGTGGTGACGAAATAGCCGTTCTCGCCCAGATAGCGCGTCAGCAGCGTCCTCAGGCGGGCGTCGTCATCGACGACCAGGATATGGGGCCGGTCGCTCACGCGGCGTCAGTCCTTCCCGTCCGGGGCGCGCCCGTGCCCGGGCGGGTCGATGAGCCCCTGCATGACCTTCTTGAAACCATCCACGGCTCCGGCGCCGGCGGCGCGAAAGGCGCGGGCCATGCGCACCCGCTGGCGCTCGGTCAGTTCCCGTTCCAGCGCCACGCCGCGGTCGGTGAGTTCCAGCAGGCGCTGCCGGCGGTCGCGCTCGCCGGGGCGCTGGCGAATGAACCCCTCGCGCACAAGCTGGCCCAGCACCCGCGACAGACTCTGCTTGGTGATGCCCAGGATCTCCAGCAACTCGCTGACGGTGATGCCGGGATGGCGCCCGACGAAATAGATCACCCGGTGATGGGCGCGGCCGAAGCGATGCTTCGCCAGCAGGGCGTCGGGCTCGGCGGTGAAGTCGCGATAGGCGAAAAACAGCAACTCGATGCCCTGGCGCAACTCCTCGTCCCGCAGGAAAAGCCGATCGGGGCGCGACTTTATGTCAGTCATGTTGACATTATAGGGGTGGGGATGCTAGGGCTGCAACTCTCGCGGGGCAATCATCGAACCTCAGGAAGGTGCTCATGGCCGGACTTCCCTTCGACGACCGTGACGGGACCATCTGGTACGACGGCAAACTCATTCCCTGGCGCGACGCCAAGATGCATGTGCTGTCGCACGCCCTGCATTACGCCTCCTGCGTTTTCGAGGGCGAGCGGTCCTACGGCGGCAAGGTCTTCAAGCTGACCGAGCATAGCCAGCGCCTGATCGATTCCGGCCGCATCCTGGGCTTCGAGATTCCCTTCGACGTCGCCGCGATCGACGCCGCCACCGAAGAGGTGCTGAAGGCCAACGACATCACCGACGGCTATGTCCGCCCCGTCGCCTGGCGCGGCAGCGAGCAGATGGGCGTGGCCGCGCAGCAGACCAAAATCCACGTCGCCATCGCGGCCTGGGCGTGGCCGTCCTATTTTTCGCCCGAGGCGCGGCTGAAGGGCATTCGCCTCCAGTTGTCCGAGTGGCGCCGCCCCGACCCGCGCACCGCCCCCACCAAGGCCAAGGCGGCCGGGCTTTACATGATCTGCACCCTCTCCAAGCACAAGGCCGAGGCCGAGGGCTACGACGACGCGCTGATGTACGACTGGCGCGGCCAGGTGGCCGAGGCGACGGGCGCCAACGTGTTCTTCCTGATGGATGACGGCCGCCTGCACACGCCGGCGCCCGACTGCATCCTCGACGGCATCACCCGCCGCACGGTCATCGACCTCGCCAAACGGCGCGGCCTTGAGGTGGTCGAGCGGGCGATCATGCCCGAGGAGATGGCCAAGGCCAGCGAGTGCTTCCTCACCGGCACCGCCGCCGAGGTGACGCCGGTGCGCGAGATCGACACCTACAGCTTCACCCCCGGCCGCGTCTGCGAACAGCTTATCGCCGATTACGACGCCGAGGTCGGCAAGGGCGCCGCCGCCGCCGCCTGAAGCGCCTGTTTCACGCGCTTCAGGTCGCCCCGGAAGGCATAGGCGTCGTAGCCCCCCTGCTGCATCATCTCGGCCAGCATCGCCGAGGCGGTGCCGTGGGCGCAGTAAAGGACATAGGTGCGGTCCTTGGGCAGGCGGTCGAAGTGGATCGCCAGCTTCTCGGCGGGGCGGTTGACGGCGCCGGGGACGTGCCAGGCGCGGTAGTGGCCCTCGGGCTGGCAGTCGATGACCTCCGCCCCTTCCGGAAAGACGTCGGTGAAGATATAGGGCGCGGCGAGGTCCGCCTCGGTCAGGGCCAGCAGGTCCAGTTCCCTGGCGTCCTCGACCGCCGCGTCCAGCAGGGCCGGATCCAGCTTCGCCTCCTCGCGCTCCAGGCGGCCGCGCCCGGTGCTCACCGCCGGGCGGCGGGTCGACAGGGCGCAGTATTCCGGCACCACCTCGGACAGCGCGGCGGTGCCGATGGCGCGGGCGCGGGCGACGATCTCGGGCTTGTCGAAGCCGATCAGCGGCCGCAGCACCGGCAAATCGCTGACCACGTCGATGGTGTTCAGGTTCGACAGCGTCTGTGACGAGACCTGCCCCAGGGCCTCGCCGGTCACCAAAGCCTGCGCGCCGATGCGCCGCGCCACCGCGCCGGCGGCCCGGTACATGAGGCGCTTCAACGCCACCTGCCAGACATCGGCGGGCAGTTTGGCGCGCAGATCGGCCACCGGCGCGGCGAAATCGACCACGAACAGGCGCGGCCGCGTGCCCGCCGCCCAGCCTTCGGCGATCAGCCGCGTCACCTGCACCACCATGTGCTCATAGGCGGCGCCGCCCAGATTGCAGAAGACATAATCGACGGCCGCCCCGCGGCGCATGACGTACCAGGCCGCCACCGCCGAGTCGAAGCCGCCCGAGATCAGCGCCAGGGTGCCGCCCTGGATGCCCACCGGCAGGCCGCCGGGGCCGGGCAGGCGACGGTGGTGGAAATGCGCCACCCCGTCCTGGACGTCGATGCGCAGCGTGACGTCGGGATGGCCGAGGTCGACGCTGCCGGGGCCGTCGAGCACGGCGCCGACGCGGCGCTCGACCTCCTGCGACGAGAAGCGCCGCCGGCCGAGGCGCTTGCAGCGCACCGCGAAGCGCCGCCCGCGCACCGTCTCGACGAACCGCTCGCCCGCCACCCGGCACAGGTCGTCGAGGTCGCCGTCCACGACCGCCTCGACGGGCGAAAAGGAACTGATGCCGAAGACGCGGCCCAGCACCTCGCAGGCCGCCTCGACCCGCGGGGTGCGCAGCAGCAGGCGGCCCTCGTCGGCGGCGATGCGGTGCGGGATGTCGCCCAGGGCCGCCCGCAGGTTGCGCAGCAGCGCATCGCGAAAGGCGCGCCGGGTCTGCCGGGACTTGAGCTGCATCTCCGGCGCCAGACGGACGATGATGGTCTCGGGGTTGTGGTTCTCGATCATGGCCGCAGGCATAGTCCCCCCGCCGCCCGGCCGCAAGTGTCACGACGCCAGCAGCGCCTCGGGGCAGGGGGCGAGATAGGTCTGCTCCAACACCCAGCGCAGATTGACCTCGGCCGCCAGTGCGCGCAGCAGCGCGACGGCCTGCGCCCGCGCGGCGGCGCCGGTGCGGTAGGCGTCGATCGCCGTGCGCAGTTCCTCCCGGCCCAAGGCGTCCAGGCGGCCCTTGAAGTGCCCGGCCATGTGTTGCAGGGCGTTGACATGCTTACTGACGCCCGCCGGCTTGGCGAGGGCGGCCGCGAAGGCGTCGGCGTAGTCGCGGGCGGTTTCCTCCCGCGGGCGCGCGTGCGCCTCGGCCGCCAGGCGCCCCAGGCGGTCGTACAGATGGCGGTCGTGGGCCAGCAGCAGCATCTTCTCGCGGGCGTGAAAGCCGGTGAAATCCTTGGGCGTCCAAGGGCCCGCCAGCAGCGCCCGCAGGCGGGCCTGCGCGAAGAGGCGGACGGCGAAGTGCTCGCGGGCCTCGCCGTCCTCCGCCAATGTCGTCTCCTCGGTCACGGGCAGCGCGGGCAGCGCCTCGACCAGCGCGGCCGCGAACAGGCCCGACGGCGCCAAGCCGCAACTCGGCGAGCGGCTCTTGAGCACGAACCCGTCCAGCCCCGCCGCCGCCAATTCCGGCGTCCGGCGGGCGAGGAAGTCGGCCAGCGCCGGCGTGAAATCGCGGCCGCTGTCATTGCCGCGCAGGCGGCGGTCGGCGTCCAGGTGCATGGGTTCGCGGGGCGTGGATAGACCAGCCTCGACCTCGGGACAGACCGGCACGAGGTCGACATGCGGCGCCAGCACGTCGGCCAGCCAGTCGCAGCGGCGGTGGCCGCCGTCATAGCGCACCGCCGCGCCCAGCAGGCAATGCGACACCCCCAGTCGTGGCCTTGCTTGCGTGTCCATCGGCGCCGAGGATCCGCCGTCACGGCGGCGAGGGCAAGGGTTTATCCGCTAGCTTCGCGCCGTGTCGAACCAGCGTTCCACCGTCGGCGGTTCATAGGCGTGCAGGGCCCGCAGCAGCGCGTCGGGGTCGTCGGCGACCGCGAGCATGGCGCGGTGGTCGGCGTGCAGGAAACCCTTGGCCACCATGTCGTCGAGGAAGCCCAGCAGCGCGTCGAAATAGCCGGCGACATTCAACAGCCCCACGGGCTTGTGGTGCAGCCCGAGCTGGGCCCAGGTCCAGACCTCGAACAGCTCCTCCAGGGTGCCGATGCCGCCGGGCAGGGCGACGAAGCCGTCCGCGAGTTCGGCCATCTTCGCCTTGCGTTCGTGCATCGAGCCGACGACGTGGTTTTCGGTCAAACGGGCGTGGCCGACCTCCAGCGCCCACAGGCTGCGCGGGATGACGCCGATGACCTCGCCGCCCCCCGCCAGGGCGGCGTCCGCCGCCAGCCCCATCAGCCCGATCCCGCCGCCGCCATACACCATCCCCACCCCCTTGGCGGCGAGGTGGCGGCCAAGCCGGGTGGCGGCGTCGGCATGGATCGGGTCGGTGCCGGTGCTGGAGCCGCAGAACACGCAAATACGCCGCACGGGCAGGCACCCCCTTTTCGAGTCGACTGACCCGGAGGGATAGCAGGAATGGCCGGCCCGGCCAACGGTGCCGTGCCGAATGCCACACCGGGCTAAAACGTCTGGACGGGTTGCCCGCCCCGGGGCGAAGACGGATGTTGAGACCACGTCTCGGCCCTGCGTCTCGGCCCTGCGGGCGGGGCCACCCACACGCGCGAGGAGGAGGTTTTCGATGAGGCAGCGTTCCATGCTTCCCAAGGTCTCGGTCGTTGCCCTGGCGGCGGCCCTGCTGGGCGGCTGCGCCGGCATGGCCGACGAGACGGCGATGACTGACATGCGCGCCGAGGTGCAGGCCGCTCGCGAGGCAGCCGAAGCGGCGCAGGCGCAGGCGGGGCAGAACGCCCAGCGTATCGACGCCTTGTCCGGCGACGTCTCGACCGCCAATGATCTGGCCGCCGCCGCCAATCAACGCGCCGAGGAGGCCGCCGCCACCTCGCAGCGGATGTATCAGCAGTCGCTGGAGAAATAGCGGCCGGAGGGCCCGCTCAGTAGGTGACGCGCACGGGAATGCCGCGCCGCTGGCGGGCCGTTCGCTCGACGATCTCCCAGTCCACGCGCGCGGCGGCATCGCCGGCGGCGGCGGCCACGCGCTCGCGCAGGCCCTCGACCGGCGCCGGCGGCGGCGCCGCGTCGATCTGGAGCGCGTCGGCCTGCGCCGTCGTCGGGTGGGCCTCCAGGTAGAGTTCCCCGCCGTGCCAGCCCAGCTTCACCGGCTGGTCGACCACCCGCACCGGCACGCCTACCGCCACCGCCGCGAACAAGGCCTCGATGTCCTCGGGATAAAGGCGCAGGCAGCCGTGGCTGACCCGCCGGCCGATGCCGGCCGGGCGGTTGGTGCCGTGGATGACGTAGCTGGGCCAGCCGAGGTTGAGCGCGAAGCGCCCCAGCGGGTTGTTCGGGCCGGGGGGAACGGCGCGGGGCAGGTCGGGATTCTCGGCGCGCACCGATTCGGGCGGAATCCAAACCGGATCGCGGCGCTTCAGCACGACCGAGGTGCGGCCGGTGGGCGTCTGCCATCCCTCGCGGCCGATGCCGATGGGATGGCTGCTCGGCGTCCCGCCGCCGGCGGGGAATCGGTACAGGCGCATGTCGCCCAGATTCACCACGATGCCCTGCCGGGGCGCGTCGGGCAGCACATGGGCAGTGGGCAGGACCAGGCGCGTGCCGGCTTCGGGAAGCCAGGGGTGCACGCCGGGATTGGCGGCGGCGAGTTCGACATAGCCCAGGCCGTAGCGCCGTGCCAGCGCCACGAAGGTATCCTCGGGCTCCACCCGATGCGTCTGGATCGCGCCGATGACGTCGGCGCGCGCCGGCGCTTCGGCGGACGCCGCCAGAATCGCCAGGACGCACAGAAACACCGCCGCGATCGGTCGCACGCAGCCTCCGGGTGCGGGTGTCGTCATCGCGCGATCATCGGGCACCCGCGCCCGGAAGAAAAGCCCTGCAATGGGGGACGGCCGGCGGATATCGGCACCCCGTTGGGCGGATGCCGATTCTCCGCCGGCCGCGGGAGGTCAACTCATCCGGCTGCTGTGCCAGCGGATGATGACATGCGGCATGTGGGTGTCGGCCGGCGCCGCCCCCAGCAGCCGCCGCAGCATCCGCTGGCCCGACTGACGGCAGACGAGGGAGATCGCCCCGGCGAGGTGCGCCAGCCGATGTCGGCGGCGCGGCCGCTTGTAGCGGGGGTTGGCGCGGCCGGCGGGGGTGAGGCCGGTAAGCGGGTCGGTCATTGCGCCGCCCTCCCGGCCTCGGCAGTGGCGACAGGAAAGGTGAGCACGAAGCGCACGCCGCCATCGTTTTCGAGCCAGCACGAGCCCCCCAGGCGCGCCGACAGGGTGCGGATGAGGGCGATGCCGCTGCGCGACCGGCGGGGCCGTGGCGGCGTCCGCGGCAGGCCGGGCCCGTTGTCCTTCACCTCCAGGCGCGCCAGCCCCCGCCCCATCAACGTCAGGTTCACCTCGACGGTGTGGTGCTTGCTCTCGCGGGGGCGGCCGTGGATGGCGGCGTTGAGAACCGCCTCGGTGGCGATGGCGGCGACCTTGACGGCGTCGTCGGACGGCAGCAGCACCGGGTCGAGGTCGAGATCCAGGGCGTGGCGCGGGCCCCACTCCGCCAGTCCGGCGCATAGCACCGGCAGCACATGATCCAGCCGCACGAAGGGCTGCGTCAGCAGCGCGGCAATTTCGGTCCGGGGGCGGGGGGTTACGGTGCGTTGCACGCGGCAGGGAAGGGCCGCGCCGCCCGCCGTCGCCACCATTATTACGCCGCTGTCGCTGTCCAACATGACCTGACGTCCTCCTCTGGGTTGGTGTGCGAGGGACAGTCTGCCCCTGCGGGCATGACTTTGGTGTGAGGACCCTGTGACAATTCGCGGACCGCGCTACGGCACCAGGGGCAGGCGCACGACGATGCGCAGCCCGCAGGGCGTGCCGTTCTCGGCGCTTACGGTGCCGCCCAGGGCCTCGACGTTGCGCCGCGCGATCCACAGGCCCAGGCCCAGATGCGGCCCGGCGCGGCCCATCTGCTCGGGCCGATGCGAGTAGTAGCGCTCGAAAACCGCCTCCAGGCGGTCGGCCGCCACCCCCGGCCCCTCGTCCTCGACGACAATCTCGGCCTGGCGGCCGCGGCGCGTCAGGCTCACCACCACCCGGCCGTTGACGGGCGAGAATCCCAGCGCGTTCTCGATGACGTTTTCCATCACGGTGGCCAGCAGGTTGCGGTCCCCCAGCGCCACGACGCGGCTGCGCCCCGGCAGGCGCAACACCAACCGCCCTGATTCCGCCAGGATGGCGTAGCCGGACAGGGCCTCCTCCAGGAAGGCGCCCAACTCCAGGGGATGCGCCGCCACCTCGATGAGCGCAGCGGCGGCCTGGTCACTTTCGCGGCCGGCCGAGATCAGCGTGTCCAGGCGCCCCAGTGCCGTCTCGATCAGCTCCAGGGCCCGGCGCGCCTTGGCGTCGCCCGGCGGCAGCGCCCGGCGCAGGGGCTCCACCGCCTGGGTGACCACCGCCACCGGGGTCTTGAGCGCGTGCGCCCGCTCCTCGGCCGCGAGGCGGATGTCGTCGGCGGACTTGCGCAGCCGCGCCACCAGGCGGTCAAACTCCTCCGCCACCGTGTCCAGTTCCGGCACCCGGTTGAGGGCGCGGAACGATGCCACCCCGGCCACCTTGGTGCCGATGCGGCGGGCAAGCTGGGCAAAGCGGCGCAGATTGACCCAGATCACCAGGAACTGGCTGATGACCAGCACCGACATGGCCAGATACACCGACGCCGCCATCCGCACTTCCGGCGAGCGCCAATAGGTGGTCTGGGTGCTGATTCCCAGCAGGCCCGCCGAGGGATGCGAGGTGATGACGACCCAGCACCCCGCCGGCGAACGGATGGGGGTCAGCGAGGTCAGCACCTCGCGGCGGCCGGCGGGGTTGAGGTAATGCGTCGCCAGCGCCTGCTCGCCCTCGCAACTGTCGTGCAGGCGGCGCAGCATTCCGGTGCCGACGACGCGCTCGCGCTCGGCGTGGCGGTAGTCCTCGGACAGCGGCGGCCAGGCGGCGACGTAATAGAAGCCGGAGTCGTCGTCGGCGCCGTTGCCCACCGGGCGGTACAGCACCTTGATGTGCAGCCCGTCGACGCCGAAATTGGCCAGCGTCGCGTTGAGGTCGGGGACGGCGCTGCGGTCGAGGTGGCGGAACGAGACTTGCAAGCCACGCGCGATCAGCCGCCCCTGCTCCTGCACCGTCTTGAGCAGCAGCAGGCGTTTCTCGGCGTCGGCGGCGCGAAGTTCGTTGTAGATCATCCACGGCACCGCCAGCAGCACTACCAGCAGCAGTACCAGCTTCGCCGACAGCGAGCGAAACAGCCGCCCGGCGGCCCGGTCAGCCATCGCTGGATTTCGGTGCCGCCCAGCGATAGCCGAAGCCGGGATAGTTGGCGATGAGGTCGAAGCGCGGGTCGACGGCGCGGAACTTCTGGCGGATGCGCTTGATGAAGGCGCGCACATTGGTGCGGTGGCCCTTGGCGTCGGCGCCGGCGACGAAGCCGCGCCCGTGGACGATGTCGTAGATGTCGCGATAGGTGACGTCCTTGCCGGCGCGTTCGGCCAGGCGGCAGACGATGCGGAACTCCGTCAGGGTCAAGTCCACCTGGCGCCCCCGCCACAACGCCCGTCCCGATTGCCGGCGCAACAGCAACGGCCCCACCGCCAGTTCCTCGGGCGCCGGGGTGTCGTCGGAAACGGGGCCTTTCAGGCCGGCGAGAATGAGGCGGATGCGCTTGAGGACGATGGCGAAGCTGCGCGACTTCTCGATGAAGTCGACGGCGCCGCCGATCAGCGCCGCCTCCTCGTAGATCTGCTCGCTGAGGACGGTGAGGAAGATGACCGGAATCGCCACCGAGCGGCCGCGCAGTTCGCGCAGCACCTCGATGCCGTTCATGCCCGGCATCTTCCAATCCAGCAGGATCAGGTCGCCGCGCTCGCCCTCGGCGAGGCGTTGCAGCAGCGTCACCCCGTCGGCAAACTCCACGACGTCGAAGCCGGCGTCCAGCAGGTTCTGGCCCAGCGACTCGCGCAGCAGGTCGTCGTCGTCGACCAGCAGCACCCGCGTTTCGGCACCGTCAGAGCGCGGCGCGCCGCTGGTCGTCATCGCCGTTCTCCACATGGCAGGGCTGGGTGTCGCCGGCTTCGGGCGACAGGCGGTAGGACAGCGCGCGCAACTCCTGTGTCTCGACATGCGGGTAGAAGAAGACCTCCAGGCGGCATCCCTCGACCCAATAGCGCCACACGGTCCCCGGCGGTGCCGCCGCCACCGCCGTCGGCGGCCCCAGCAGGCGGGTGATGCCGGCGTCGTCCTGTCCCACCAGGCGCAAGGCGATGCGGGGCGGCAGGGGCGGCGGGCGCTTCATCGCCGGCGGCGGTGTCTCCGGCGGCGCCTCCGGCGCCGCGACCGCCTCGTTGGTCGCCGCGGGGGGCGCCGCGGGCGCCGGGGCGACGACCAGTGGCGGCGTCGGCTTGGCGGGCGGCGGCGGGGGGTGGCGGGACGGCGGCGTCGCCAGCACCAGGCGCACGGGCAGGCGGTCGGGCAGGCGCGGCAAATCGGCGCATCCAGAAAGGAGAAGCGCCACCGCGACGGCGATGCTCAACGGCAACAGCGGCATGGGTTTCGGGACCGGAAGCACGCCGCAAAGACTGGCGCCAAAGGGTTAGCCTTCCCCTAAACCGGAATGCAAATCCCGCCGCCGGTGACTTGCGGGGGTGGGCCGGCGGCCCATGTCGGGACCATGCCGGCCGCCGATGCCTTCGCGCCGTCGCTGTGGGTGGTCGTGGCGGTGTTCGCCGCGGCCGCGGGCGTGATCGCCCTGGCGGGGGTGCGTTTGGCGCGCGTTGCCGACGGCCTTGCCGAGGCGACGGGCCTGGGCGAGACCCTGATGGGGGCGGTGTTCGTGGGCGCCAGCACCTCGCTGCCGGGCGTCGTCACCTCGGTGGCGGCGGCCTGGGCGGGCCATCCGGTGCTGGCGATCAGCAACGCCATTGGCGGCATCGCCGCCCAGACCGCTTTCCTCGGCATCGCCGACATCGCCTATCGCCGCGTCAATCTGGAGCACGCGGCCGCCTCGGTGACCAATCTCATGCAGGGCGCGCTGCTGATGGCGCTGCTGGCGGCCCCCCTGGTCATCGCCGGATTGCCGCCGGTCACCTTCGGCGGCGTCAATCCGGCCTCGGGGGCGCTGGTGCTGTTCTACCTGTTCGGCCTGCGGCTGATGTGGTCGGCCCGCGCGCAGCCGATGTGGGCGCCGCGCCGCACCCGCGAGACGCAGGTGGAGGCCGAGGGGCCGCCGGCGGCGCGGCGGCGGTCGCTGCTGCGGCCGTGGGCGGCGTTTGCCGCGCTGGCGCTGGTGACGGCGCTGTCCGGTTACGCCGTGGCCTGGGCCGGCATCGGCCTCGTCGGGCGCACGCCGCTGTCCGAGACGGCGGTCGGCGGCATCCTCACGGCCGTCGCGACCTCGCTGCCCGAACTGGTGACGGCGGTGGCGGCGGTGCGCCGGGGCGCCCTCAATCTGGCGGTCGGGGATATCCTGGGCGGCAACGCCTTCGACGTTTTGTTCCTGGCCTTTGCCGACGCGGCGTGGCGCGGCGGCTCGCTCTATCACCAGATCGCGGGGCGCAACCTGTTCATCCTGGCCCTGGCCCTGCTGATGACGGCGATCCTGCTGATGGGCCTGCTGTCGCGCCAGAAGCGCAGCTTCGGCGGCATCGGCTTCGAGAGCGTTCTGGTGCTGGTGCTGTATGCGATCGGCGCGGCGGTGCTGGTCGCCGGATGACGGGGGCGGCGCCGGGCGCGCCGCGCCCGCGCCTATTCCCCGCACTATTCCATGACGATGTTGGGCGCGCGGCCGCCCTGTTCCTTGATCGCCGTCACCCTGTCCCAAACCTTGTCGGCGATGGCGCGATAGGACTGGGCGTGGGGGCTGTTGGGCTTGATGACGGTGATGGGCTCGCCGCGGTCGGCGGTTTCGCGGATCTCGATGTCCAGCGGCACCTCGCCCAGGAAATCGCAGTTCAGCCGTTCGGCCTCGGCCTTGGCGCCGCCGTGGCCGAAGATGTGTTCCTCGTGGCCGCAATTGGGGCAGACATAGGTGCTCATGTTCTCGATGATGCCCAGCACCGGCACGTCGACCTTGCGGAACATGTTGAGGCCCTTGCGGGCGTCCAGCAGGGCGATGTCCTGCGGCGTCGAGACGATGACCGCGCCGGTCAGCGGCACCCGCTGCGACATGGTGAGCTGGGTGTCGCCGGTGCCGGGCGGCATGTCGACCACCAGCACGTCCAACTCGCCCCAGCGCACGTCGCGCAGCATCTGCTCCAGCGCGCCCATCACCATCGGCCCGCGCCAGATCACCGGCGCGTCCTCGGGCACCAGGAAGCCGATCGACATCACCTTCAGGCCGTAGTTCTCCAGCGGCAGCAGGGTCTTGCCGTCGGGCGAGACCGGGTCGTCGTGGATGCCCAGCATCCGCGGCATCGAGGGGCCGAAGACGTCGGCGTCGAACACGCCCACCTTCAGGCCCTTGGCGGCCAGCGCCAGCGCCAGATTGGCGGCGGTGGTCGACTTGCCGACGCCGCCCTTGCCCGAGGCGACGGCGATGATGGACTTCACCCCCGGCAGCAGCAGCGCCTGTTCGTCCTGACCGTGCCCGTGGCCATGCCCGTGCCCGTGCCCGCCCTGCGGCGCCTGCTGCGGGGCGCCCTGTCCGGGGGCGCGCTGCGCGGTCAGCACGGCGGTGACCGTCAACACCCCTTCCAGGCCGTGGACGGCCTGCTCGGCCTCCTTGCGCAGCGGTTCCAGCTTGGGCCCGCGCTCCGGTTCGACCTCGACCGAAAAGGCGACGTGGCCGTCTTTGACCGCCAGGCCGGACACCATGCCCAGGGTGACGATATCCTCACCCTTGTCCGGATCTTTGACGCTCTTGAGAGCTTCGAGAATCCGTTCGCGGGTAACTTCAGCCATCTTGAACTCCGTGACGCGCCACCCTTTTGTAGGGTGGCCAATTGGGACAGGGGGAGCGGAGCGCATTGCGCCCGAAGCCGGCTCTGTCATATAAGGCCGGTACCTGTAATGCAAAGGCAAATTGCGATACCCGCATAGGAGAGAAACGCGATGCCCTGGACTCCGCAAGGCGGTGGCGGCGGCCCGTGGGGCGGCGGCAACGGCAGTGGCGGCGGTGGCGGCGGACGCAGCCCGTGGGGGCGCGGCGGCGGTTCCGGCGGTCCCGGCGGCGGCGGTGGCCCGCAGCCGCCCGATCTTGAGGAACTGCTGCGCCGCGGCCAGGCCCGCTTTCGCCGCGTCGTCCCCGGCGGCACCGGCGGCGGGCGGGCGATCGCGCTGATCGTCCTGCTGGCGCTGGTGGCCTGGGGCCTGACCGGCTTCTACCGCGTCGCCCCCGACGAGCAGGGGATCGTGCTGCGCTTCGGACAGTGGGTCGACACCACCGGGCCGGGCCTGCACTACCGCCCCCCTTACCCCGTCGGCGAGGTCATCACCCCCAAGGTCACCACCATCAACCGCGAGGAACTGGGCTTCCGTGACGTCGGCGCCGCCGGCACCCGCAACGTTTCGGAAGAGAGCCTGATGCTCACCGGCGACGAAAACATCGTCGACATCCATTTCTCGATCTTCTGGCGCATCAAGGATGCCGGCCAGTACCTGTTCAATCTGCGCGACCCGCGCGGCACGGTGCGCGTGGCCGGCGAGTCGGTGATGCGCGACATCATCGGCCAGACTCCGATTCAGAGCGCCCTGACCGAGGGGCGCGCGGTCATCGAGCAGCGCGCGCGCGACAAGTTGCAGGGCCTGCTGGACGGGTACGGCGCCGGGGTGCAGGTCACCCGAATGCAGCTTCTGAAGGTGGACCCGCCGGCGCCGGTGATCGACGCCTTCAACGACGTTCAGCGCGCCAAGGCCGACCAGGAGCGCCTGCGCAACGAGGCCGACGGCTACCGCAACGACATCATCCCCCGCGCCCGCGGCCAGGCCGAGCAGTTGTTGCAGCAGGCCCAGGCCTATCGCGAGGAGATCGTGAACATCGCGCAGGGTGACGCCGAACGGTTCAGCCAGATCTACGAAGCCTATGCGTTGGCCAAGGACGTCACGGCCCGGCGCCTGTATTTCGAGACCATGGAGGAGGTATTGCGGCGCTCGCACAAGGTCATCATCGACCCCGCCGCCGAGGGCAGCAACGGGGTGGTGCCGTATCTGCCGCTGCCGGAATTGCGCCGCGAGGCCGCCGCCGGGCGCGAGGGAGGTGAGCGATGAACCGCAACGCAGCCATCGCACTGGTCGTCGTCGCCGTCGTCGTCGTGATCGGCGGCCTGTCCTCCATGTATATCGTGCGCCAGTCGCAGCAGGCGCTGCCGGTGCGGCTGGGCGCGCCGCTGGACCCGGTGAAGGAGCCCGGCCTGCACTTCAAGATTCCGTTCATCGACCAGATCAACATCTACGAGGCGCGTCTGCTCGAACTCGACCCGCCGGCCGAGGAGATCATCCTGGGCGACCAGAAGCGTATCCGGGTCGATTCCTTCACCCGCTTCCGCATCGAGGATCCGCTGCGGTTCTACCAGGCGCTGCGCACCGAGGAGGCGGCGCGAGGACGCCTGCGCGAGGTGGTGAACTCCTCGCTGCGGCAGGTGCTGGGCCAGGTGATGCTGCCCAGCGTGCTGTCGGACGAGCGCAACGCCATCATGCAGCAAATTCAGCAGCGGGTGGCCGAGGAGGCCGAAACCCTGGGCATCGCGCTCGCCGACGTGCGCATCCGCCGCGCCGACCTGCCCGAGGAGACCAGTCAGAGCATTTACGACCGGATGCGGTCCGAGCGCGAGCGCGAGGCCCGCGAGGCCCGGGCCCAGGGCGAGGAGCGGGCGCAGCAGATACGCTCCCGCGCCGAGCGCGAGCGCACGGTGATCCTGGCCGAGGCCCGCCGGCAGTCGCAGATCATGCGCGGCGAGGGCGACGCCCAGGCCAACAAGATCTATGCCGAGGCCTACAATCTCGATCCCGAGTTCTTCGCCTTCCATCGCGCCCTGCAGGCGTATCGCGTGTCGATGAACGAGGGCGGCACGTCGCTGGTGCTGTCGCCGACCAGCGAGTTCTTCCGCTTCTTCGGCACCCTGCCGCCGCCGCAGGAGACGCAGCCCGCGGCGACGGCCCCGGACCTGACGGCGCTGGGCGAGGAGGCGTCGGCGGTGGCGCAGCCGGGACCGCGCCGGCCGGACGCCGAGGAGTAGCGACCGGCGCCGGGCGGGGGGCTTTCGGGCCGCCCCGCCCGGCGGCCGCTGTCGCTCGCCGGACCCCTTCATGAAGGATTTGGCCGTCGCCCTTGCCCTCGCCATCGCCCTGGAGGGCATGGCCTACGCCCTGTTTCCCGACGCCATGAAGCGCATGGCGGCGCGCATGCAGGACATGCCGCCGCAGATGCTGCGCGCTGTCGGTCTCGGCGCCGCCGTGGCCGGGGTGGCGGTGCTGGCGGTCTTGCGGCGCGGCGCGATTGCGGGGTAGCGCCGGGATCACAAGAGGGGTGTCGTTTACTTGAACCCACTTTCGGGCGACACTAGATGCCGATTGTTGCGTCAGCCGCCCCACAAAATGCGAGAGGGAGAAGTGTTGGTGTCATACCCGCCGAGGAACGTCCAGACCGCCACATCGACCGGCCGGGCCGCGACCGAGGAGTCCGCGCCCTTGTTGCGATGGATGCTCGCCGGCCTGGTGGCCCTGGCCCTGATGCTGGGCGGGGCGGCCGCCGACGCGCGCCAGGCACCGGACAGCTTCGCCGATCTTGCCGAGCGGCTGCTGCCGGCGGTGGTGAACATTTCCACCACCCAGTCGGTGTCCGGGAACGACATGCCCCACCCGCAGTTCCCCCCCGGATCGCCGTTCGAGGAGTTCTTCGACGAGTTCTTCGAGCGCGAACAGCGGCCCCAGCAGGCGCCGCGCCGCGCCACCTCGCTGGGCTCCGGCTTCATCGTCGACGCCGAGGGCTATGTCGTCACCAACAACCACGTCATTGCCGAGGCCGAGGAGATCAACGTCATCCTGCATGACGACACGGTCCTCAGCGCCGAGGTCGTCGGCCGCGACGAGAAGACCGATCTGGCCCTGCTCAAGGTCGAGCCCAGGGCGCCGCTGCCGCATGTCGATTGGGGCGATTCCGACGCCATGCGCATCGGCGACTGGGTCATCGCCATCGGCAATCCCTTCGGCCTGGGCGGCACGGTGACCGCGGGGATCATCTCGGCGCGGGCCCGCGACATCAATTCCGGGCCCTATGACGACTATCTGCAGACCGACGCCGCCATCAACCGCGGCAACTCCGGCGGCCCCATGTTCAACCTGGACGGCGAGGTCATCGGCATCAACACGGCCATCTTCTCGCCCTCCGGCGGCAGCATCGGCATCGGCTTCGCCATTCCGTCGTCGCTGGCCAAGGGCGTCGTGGAAGACTTGAAGGAGCACGGCCGCCCGCGCCGCGGCTGGCTGGGTGTGCGCATCCAGACGGTGACCGAGGAAATCGCCGAGAGCCTGGGGCTGGAGGCGGCGCACGGCGCGCTGGTCGCCGACGTCACCGCCGGCGGCCCGGCCGAGAAGGCGGGGCTGAAGCCCGGCGACGTCATCCTGCGCTTCGACGGCAAGCCGGTCGACGAAATGCGGCGCCTGCCGCGCGTGGTCGCCGAGACCGCCATCGGCAAGTCCGTCGATGTCGTCGTCTGGCGCAACGGCGAGCGCCAGCCGGTCAAGGTGGTGCTGGGCGAGCTTGACGAGGGCGAGCGCATCATGCAGGCCCAGGACGAAGGCGGCTGGGGCGAAGAGCGCGACGACACCGGCGGTCAGGTCGAGGTGGCCGGCCTGGGGCTCACGGTCGCCGCCATCTCGCCCGACCTGCGCGAGCGCCTGGGCATTCCCGAGGACGTCGATGGCTTGGCCATCGTCGAGGTCGCCCGCAACGGTGCCGCGGCCGAAAAGGGCCTGCGACCGGGTGACGTGATCGTGGAAGTGGGGCAAGAGCCCGTCCGCGCCCCGGCGGAGATGGAGCAGCGCGTGCAGGCGGCCCGCGACGGCGGGCGGCGCTCGGTGCTGCTTCTGGTCCAGAACGGGGAGGGCCTGCGCTTCGTCGCCCTGCGCATCGACGGCGACGACCGCGAGGGCGGGTGACGATGTCGGCATCGTCCAAATGGAAAGGGCGGCCCCTGCGGGGCCGCCCTTTTTTATCGGCGGCCAAGCGAGCGGCGCGAAGCGGCCCTAACGAACCGTGTCCAGCAGCCGCCAGCGGCGGGGATCGATGAGGTGGCGGCGGTCGTCTCGGGCGTCGGGCACGGCCAGCACCTCGGCTCCGTCAAGGTGGCGGGTGCGGGCCCGTTCCGGGCGCGGCGCGCCGGCGACGCGCAGCCGTCCGATCTGCTTTCGCACGTCCAGATTGACAACCAGCAGCTCGCCCTCGGGCGCGGCGGCGCGCCCCAGCAGTTCGAAGCCGCCGGGGGCGAGGATGAAGCCGGCCATCGGGTGGCTGAGGGCGATGCGCTCGATGGGGAAGCGCGCCGGACGCACGCCCTCGAACTGATCGGGCTGGCGGTTATGGACGAAGCCCGTATAGGGCGGCGGGTCGGCCCAGTACAGCACCAGCAGTTCCGGCACCGTCGCCAGGGCCAGCAGGAAAGCCTCGTGTTTGTCGCTGCGGCCGATGGCGGCGACGGAGTCGGCCAAGGGCAGGGTCGCCACCGTGGCGCCCCCCTCGCGCAGCACGATGCGGGGCGGTTCCTGCTCGACCCGGGCCTGCACGGCGCCATCGGTCGACTCGGCCTCCAGCGCCATTGCCGGTGCCGCCAGCGCCATCGCCGCCATCGCCGCCGACGCGGCCAATCGCCAAATGTTCATTCGACCCCCTTGGACTCGTGACGACGGTAGTCTATGAACCCGGGCAGAATTCGCCAATGACTTCAGACAAGGGAGCCCGCTCGTGAGCGTGCCTTTGTTCCGGCCTTTCGCCGCCCTGCGTCCCGCCCCCGGCTACGCCGCCCAGGTGGCCGCGCCGCCCTACGACGTCCTCAACAGCGACGAGGCCCGCGCCAAGGCCGAGGGCAATCCCTGGAGCTTCCTGCATGTCTCCAAGGCCGAGATCGACCTGCCCCCGGGCACCGATCCCCACGCGCCCGAGGTATATGCCCAGGCGGGCGAGAGCCTGCGCCGCATGGTCGCGCAGGACGTCCTGCGGCGCGAGCCGGCGCCGCGCTTCTATGTCTGGCGTATGCGCATGGGCGATCACGTCCAGACCGGCATCGTCGGCGGCGCCTCGGTGGCGGCCTATGACGCCAAC
>JAWLGJ010000070.1:0-10604 GCA_041685145.1 Magnetospirillaceae bacterium
AGGACAGCAAGGTCATCGTCGCCATCAACAAGGACGAGGAGGCTCCGATCTTCCAGGTGGCCGATTACGGCCTGGTCGCCGACCTGTTCAAGGCGCTGCCCGAGCTTTCGGCGGCGCTCAATGGCTAGGCGCGAGCGGCCGGTCCTGGACCCGAGCCTTGAAGGGAGTATCGCCATGATCGAGACGATCGGCGTCATCGGCGCGGGGCAGATGGGCAACGGCATCGCCCATGTCTGCGCACTGGCGGGCTACAGCGTCCGGCTCATGGACGTCGGCGAGGAACAACTCGCCAAGGGGATGCAGGCGATCGAGCGCAATCTCCGCCGCCAGGAGGACAAGGCGCGCATTCCCGAAGGCGCCGCCAAGGCCGCCTTCGCGCGCATCGCGTCGGGCAGCGACATGACGATCATGTCGGACTGCGACCTGGTCATCGAGGCAGCCATCGAGTCCGAGCCGGTCAAGCGCGACATCTTCCAGAAGCTGTGCCCGGTCCTGAAGCCCGACGCCATCATCGCCTCCAACACCTCGTCGATCTCGATCACCCGCCTCGGCGCCTCCACCGACCGGCCCGAGAAGTTCATCGGGATGCATTTCATGAACCCGGTGCCGGTGATGAAGCTGGTGGAGCTGATTCGCGGCATCGCCACCGGCGAGCAGACCTTCCGCGTCGTGCGCGAGGTGGTCGAGCGTCTGGGCAAGCAGCCGGTGTCGGCCGAGGACTTCCCGGCCTTCATCGTCAACCGCATCCTGCTGCCGATGATCAACGAGGCCGTCTATACCCTCTATGAGGGCGTGGGGTCGGTCGACGCCATCGACACCGCCATGCGCCTGGGCGCCAACCATCCGATGGGGCCGCTGGAGCTGGCCGACTTCATCGGCCTCGACACCTGCCTGGCGATCATGCAGGTCCTCTACGAGGGTTTGGCGGACAGCAAGTACCGCCCCTGCCCGCTGCTGGTGAAATACGTCGAGGCCGGCTGGCTGGGCCGCAAGACCGGGCGCGGCTTCTACGACTACGCCGGCGAGACGCCGGTGCCGACGCGCTGAGGGCGGCAGCACCGCCGCAGCGTCGCGGAGGCCGCGCCCGCCGGGTGGCGGCCTTTTCTTTTTTCGCGGGGTGTTCGTGCACGGGTTTCTGGGCGGCGCGCGTCCCTATCTGCTGCTGACGGTTCTGGTCCTCGTCGTCGGTCTGCCCGGCCTGGCCTCGGCGCCGCCGGGGGCCGCCGAGGCGGCGTTTATTGCCGCCACCCGCGCCATGAGCGCCGCCGGCGATTTCGTGCTCGTCCCCGATGCCCTGGGCGTCCCGACCGTGGCGCCGGTGGGCGTGCACTGGCTGCAGGCGGCCGCGACGGCGTTGGTGCCGGCCCCGGCCGAGGGCCTGCTGGCCCATCGCCTGCCGTCGCTGCTGGGCGGGTTGGCGGCGGTTCTGCTGACCTTCCACTTCGGCCGCGCCCTGCTGGGGCCGGGGCCGGCGCTGCTGGGGGCGGCCTTGCTGGCCACCGGCTGGCTGACCGTGCTGGCGCTGCACCGCGCCACGCCCGACGCGGTGGTGCTGGCCTGCGTGGTGGCGGCGCAAGGGGCGCTGGGGCGCTTCTACATGCAGCCGCGCGGCGGCGCCAAGGTGGGGCTGGGCACCGCCTTCATTTTCTGGATGGCCCAGGGCTGCGGCGCGCTGGCGGCCGGGGGGCTGGTGCCGGCGGTGAGCCTGTTGACGGCCGCCGCCCTTTGCCTCGCCGACCGCGCCACCATGTGGCTGCGCGGCCTGCGCCCGCTGCCGGGGCTGCTGCTGGCGGCCGCGATCGCCGCCCCCTGGCTGGCGGCGGCGGCCGGGGCCAGCGATCCGGGGGCCCTGTGGTCGTTGGTGCTGCGGCCGCTGCCGTCGGCGGCGGCGCCGGCGGCGCCCGGCGCGCACGCGCTGTTGACGGTGGCGTTGCTGTGGCCGGCGTCGCTGTTCGCGGTGCCGGGCCTGGCGCGGGCGCTGCGTTTTCGTCACGCCGCCGCGGTGCGCTACGTCCTTGCCTGGGCGGTGCTGCCGTGGCTGGTGCTGGAGGCGCTGCCGGGCCTGCGCGGCGCGGCGGCGCCAGTCGTCCTCCCGCCCCTCGCCCTGCTGGCGGCGCTGGTGGCGGTGGGGGGGCATGACAGCCTGCGCGCCGCGCCGGCGCGCGCCTATGGCCTGCTGTGGGCGGCGGCGTCGGTGGCGGTGGCGGCGGCTGTGGCCGTGGCGCTGGCCCCCGTCACCGCCTGGGCGGTGCCGACGGCGGCCGCGCTCGTGCTGGCGGCGGCGGCGCCGGCGTGGCTGGCGTGGCGGGAGAATTTCCTCGCCGCCGGGGCGGCGGCGGTGGCGGCGGCGGCGCTGGCCTGGGCGGCGGTCTTCGCGGCGCTGCTGCCGGCGACGGGGGCGACGGCGCCGCTACTGCGGCTGGGCTAGGCCCTTGAGAAAATCGACGACGGCGGCGGCGTCCCATTCCGCCGGGCCGATGACGCGCCCCAGTTCGCGACCGTCCGCATCGAGGACGACGGTGGTCGGCAGGCCGCCGGCCTTGAAGACCCTCAGGCTGCGGCTTTCGGGGTCCAGATAGATGGGCAGGGTGGTGATGCCGGTTTCCTCCAGGAAGGGCCGCACCTTTTCCGCCCCCTCGCGGTCCACCGACACCGCCGCCACCGCCACGCCCGATCCCGCCAGCGCCTCGTGCATCCGTTGCAGGGCGGGCATTTCGGCGACGCAGGGCGGGCACCAGGTCGCCCACAGATTGACCACCAGCAGCGCCTCGTTGATGTCCTCCAGGCGGTGCTCGCCGCCGTCCATGTCGGTGACCACCAGATCGGTGTATCCGGTGCCGGCGTATCCGGTGCTGAACCTTTCGATCTGCTCGGGAACGGTGTAGCTTGGGGCCTCGCCGGGCCCGCCGTCGTCGCCACCGATGACCAAGGCGGCGCCGGCGGCGACCAGCACACCGACACCCATTGCCGCGAGGACCGACTTGCGCATGTCAACCTTCACCCATTGCCGCCAATGACCGACTCCGACACCACGCGCGAACACGGCGAGGGCGCCAGCGCCATGTGGGGCGGCCGCTTCCGGGCGGGACCGTCGGCCGTGATGCAGAAGATCAACGCCTCCATCGACATCGACCGCCGCCTGTATCGCCAGGATATCCGCGGCTCGCAGGCGCATTGCCGAATGCTCGCGCGCGCCGGCATCATAGCCGAAGCCGACGCCGAGGCCATCCTTAAAGGCCTGGCGGCGGTGCAGGGCGAGATCGAGGCCGGCACCTTCCCCTTCCGCGCCGAACTGGAAGACATCCACATGAATGTCGAGGCGCGCCTCGCCGAACTGATCGGCGACGCGGCGGGGCGGCTGCACACCGCGCGCTCGCGCAACGACCAGGTGGCCACCGATTTCCGGCTGTGGGTGCGTGACGCCCTCGACGGCCTCGACGCCATGCTGGCCGAGGTGCAGGCGGCGCTGATCGACAAGGCCGAGGCCCACGCGGGGACGGTGATGCCCGGCTTCACCCATCTTCAGGCGGCGCAGCCGGTGACCTTCGGCCATCACCTGCTGGCCTATGTCGAGATGTTCGGCCGCGACCGCGGCCGCCTCATGGACGCGCGGGCACGGCTGAACGAATGCCCGCTGGGGGCGGCGGCGCTTGCCGGCACCAGCTTTCCCATCGACCGCGCCATGACGGCGAAGGAGCTGGGCTTCGACCGTCCCTGCGCCAATTCCCTCGACGCGGTCTCGGACCGCGACTTCGCGCTGGAATTCCTGGCCGCCGCCGCCATCTGCGGCCTGCATCTGTCGCGCATGGCCGAGGAATTGGTGGTCTGGACCAGCGCCCAGTTCGGCTTCGTCAGGCTGTCCGACGCCTTCTCCACCGGCAGCTCGATCATGCCGCAGAAGCGCAACCCCGACGCCGCCGAACTGGTGCGCGCCAAGGCGGGGCGGCTGATGGGCGACCTGACGGCGCTGATGACGGTGATGAAGGGCCTGCCGCTGGCCTACAGCAAGGACATGCAGGACGACAAGGAGCCGGTGTTCGAGGCCGCCGACACCCTGGAGCTGTGCCTGGCGGCGATGGCCGGCATGGTGCGCGACCTGGAGCCGGACGTGGCGCGGATGCGCGCCGCCGCCGGCGCCGGCTTCACCACCGCCACCGACCTGGCCGACTGGCTGGTGCGGGTGCTGGGGATGCCCTTCCGGCAGGCGCACCACGTCACCGGCCGCATCGTCCGCCTGGCCGAGGACCGGGGCTGCGGGCTGGAGGATCTGACCCTCGCCGACATGCGGGGGGTGGAGCCGGCGATCACCGACGACGTCTTCACCGTGCTGGGGGTGGAGGCGTCGGTGGCCAGCCGCACCAGCCTGGGCGGCACCGCCCCCGACAATGTGCGCGCCCAGGCGGCGGCGGCGCGGAAACGATTCCTGACGCGGCGGAGGGAGGGCCGATGAGACGCGCGCTGATGCTGGTGCTGGTGCTGCTGCTGGCGGCGCCGCTGGCGGCCTGCGGCAAGAAGGGGATGCCCGAGGCGCCCGAGGACAGCGACTATCCCCGCAGCTATCCGTCGCGGTGAGGGTCATGGATCATTTCCGCTATCGCGACGGCGAGCTTCACGCCGAGGACGTGCCCCTGGCCCGCATCGCCGCCGAGGTCGGCACGCCCTTCTACTGCTATTCCACCGCCACCCTGATCCGGCACTACCAGGTCTTCCGCGCCGCCTTCGAGGGGCTCGACGTCACCGTCTGCTACGCGGTGAAGGCCAATTCCAACCTCGCCGTCATCCGCACCCTGGCGGATCAGGGCGCCGGCGCCGACGTGGTTTCGGCCGGCGAACTGCACCGGGCGCTGGCGGCGCGGGTGCCGCCGTCCAAGATCGTCTTTTCCGGCGTCGGCAAGACCCGCGACGAACTCGCCTACGCCCTGGAACAGGGCGTCATGCAGATCAACGTCGAGTCCGAACCCGAGCTTGACGCCCTGGCGGCGCTGGCGACCGAGATGGGGGTGGTCGCGCCGGTGGCGGTGCGCGTCAACCCCGACGTCGACGCCAACACCCACGACAAGATCACCACCGGCAAGGGCGAGAACAAGTTCGGCATCGAATGGACCCGCGCCCACGCCGTGGTGCGCCGCGCCGCCGCCATGCCCTGCCTGGAGGTGCAGGGGCTGGCGGTGCATATCGGCTCGCAACTGACCGACCTGCGCCCCTTCCGCGACGCCTTCCTGCGCCTGCGCGACCTAGTGGCGATGCTGCGCGCCGACGGCGTCGCGATCGGGCGCGTCGACCTGGGCGGCGGCCTGGGGGTGCCCTACGAGGCCGACAACGACCCGCCGCCGCGCCCCGAGGACTACGCGGGCGTCGTGCGCGAGACTCTGGGCGATCTGGGCCTGTCGCTCGTGCTGGAACCCGGCCGCCTGCTGGTCGCCAACGCCGGGATGCTGGTGGCGCGGGTGGTGTATGTGAAGGAGGGGGCGACGCGCAGCTTCGTGATCCTCGACGCGGCGATGAACGACCTGCTGCGCCCGACGCTGTACGACGCCTACCACCGAATCGTGCCGGTGCGCGACGCCGGCCCCGCCGCCGAGCCGCGGCCCGTCGACGTCGTCGGGCCGGTGTGCGAGACCGGCGACACCTTTGCCGTCCAGCGCTTCCTGCCGCCGACGGCCGCCGGCGACTTGCTGGGCATCGCCACCGCCGGCGCTTACGGGGCAGTCATGGCTTCGCAATACAATTCGCGTCTCCTGGTGCCCGAGGTGATGGTCCGGGAAAACACCTTTGCCGTCGTGCGCCGGCGTCCCACATACGACGACATGCTGGCGCTGGAAAACATGCCCGAGTGGCTGGCGCCGCCGCACCGGCCGCCGTCGGGCTGAACCGCCGCCCGAAGAGTGGGAGACGTTGCCGATTTGCCGCCGCGACCGGGTACGCCCCTGAACGACGAGGCCATGCGCCGCTCGCTGCGCGCCGCGCGGCTGGCACTGCTGTGGGAGCGCCTGTGGCCGGCGCTGTGGCCGCCGCTGGGGGTGGCGGGGCTGTTCATCGCCCTGGCGCTGTTCGATGCCCTGCCGCTGCTGCCGCCGTGGCTGCACGCGCTCGTCCTCGCCGGTTTTGCCTTGGCGGCGGTGCTGCTGTTGGTTCGCGGCCTGCTGGGGGTGCGGCCGCCGACGGTGGGCGAGGCGCGCCATCGCCTGGAACGCGACAATGCCCTGGCGCATCATCCGCTCGACGCCCTCGCCGACCGCTTGCCGTCCGATGCGGCCCACGACGCCGCGGCGCTGACGCTGTGGCAGGCGCACCGGCGGCGCATGGCGGCGGCGGTGCGGCGGCTGCGCGTCGCCCTCCCCGAGCCGGGCCTGCCGGCGCGCGACCCCTGGGGCCTGCGCGCGGCGGTGCTGTTGCTGCTGGTGATCGCGCTGGCGGGCACCTGGAACGCCGACCCCTGGGGACGGGTGGCGCGGGCCGTGACGCCGGCGGTGGGAATCAACGGTGCCGAGCCGGCGGCGGTGCAGGTGTGGCTGACGCCGCCGGAATACACCCGCCAGGCGCCCATCTTCCTGCAATCGCCCGACGCGGCGCCGCCGGGCGGGGCGGTGTCGGTCCCGGAAGGCACCCGCGCCCTGGTGGCGGTGCAGGGCGGGCACGGCGAGGCGGAACTGCGCCACGCCGATGAACGGCTGCCGTTGCAGGACATGGGCACCGAAAGCTGGCGCGGGGAAACGACGCTGCGCGACAGCGGCACCCTGGCGGTGCACCAGGGGCTGGGCCGGGTGGCCGCCTGGGAGGTGACGGTGGAGCCCGACCACCCGCCCCGCATCGCGCTGCTGGCGGCGGCGCAGGACGACCGCGCCCGCCTGGTGCTGGACTACGAGGTCGCCGACGACTACGACCTGCGGGCGGCGCGGGTGCGGCTGCACCGCCCCGAGCCCGAGGGCGGCCTGCCGGTGCCTGAATCCGACAAGCGGATTTCGCTGCCGCTGCCGACCGGCGGCAAGGCGGCGCGGCAAAGCTGGCACGACCTCACCGCCCACGCCTGGGCGGGGCTGCCGGTGACGCTGCATCCCGAGGCCGAGGACGGCGCCGGCCAGGTGGGCACCGGCGAGGCGATGGAGGTGGTGCTGCCCGAGCGCCAGTTCCGCCATCCGGTGGCGCGCGACATCATCGCCCTGCGCCGCGAACTGGCCCGCGACCCCGGCCGCCGCCCCGCGGTGATCGAGGGGCTGGACGGGCTGTCGCAGCGGCCGGGGCGGTTCGGGCACGACAACGTCGTTTTCCTGAGCCTACGGGTGGCGCGGGCGCGGCTGGCGCATGACGGCTCGGTGGCGGCGCTGGTGGCGGCGCGCGAGCTGATGTGGGACGCGGCGCTGCGCCTGGAGGAGGGCGAGGCGGCGGTGGCGGAACGCACCCTCCAGCAGGCCCAGGAGGAACTGCGCGAGGCGCTGGAGAGCGGGGCCTCGGACGAGGAGATCGAGGCGCTGATGGACCGCCTGCAGGCGGCGCTGGAGAACTACATGGAGGCGCTGGCGCGCGAGATGGCGCGCCGCGGCGTCGATCCCGCCGAGGCGATGCCCCAGGACATGCCGACGGTAAGCCCGCACGAATTGTCGGAGATGGTGGAGCGAATGCGCGAAATGGCCCGCGCCGGCGCCCGCGACGCCGCCCGCGAGATGCTGGCCCAGCTTGAGGAGATGCTGCGCGGTATCCAGCCGGGAATGCAGGCCATGCAGGGCGAGGCGGCCGAGCAGATGCAGCAGGCGCAGCAGGCGCTGTCGGAGTTGCAGGACATCGCCCGCCAGCAGCGGCAGCTTCTGGACGAGAGCCACCAGCAGCAGGGCCGGCAGGAGCCCGACGCCGAGGCGATGGCCGAAGGCGCCGAGGCCCAGGAGGCGCTGCGCCGGCAACTGGGCGAGGCCATGCGGCAGATGGGCGAGAGCCTGGGTGAGATTCCGCCCTCACTGGGCGAGGCGGAGCAGGACATGCGCGGCGCCGCGCAAAGCCTGCAAGCTGGCGACGCCGAGGGCGCCGGCGCGGCGCAGACCCAGGCGCTGGAGCACCTGCAGCAGGGCGCCCGCCAGGCCATGCGCGCCATGCAGCGCCAGATGGCCGGCCAGGGCATGATGCCGATGCCCGGCGGCATGGGCCAGGGCCGCGACCCCTTGGGCCGGCGCCAGGACGGGTTCCAGGGCTATGACGACCGCGCCGTCGGCGTGCCCGAGGAGGGCGAGTTGCACCGCGCCCACGAAATCCTGGAGGAACTCCGCCGCCGCGCCGCCGAGCCGCAGCGCCCCGAGGACGAGCGCGATTACCTGCGCCGGTTGCTGGAGCGGTTCTGACTCCCATTGACCCGCCCCGCCCCTGCGCTATGATCCGCCCGTCCGCTCCGGTGCCCCAGTGGCGGAATTGGTAGACGCGCTTGACTCAAAATCAAGTGCCGGAAACGGCGTGCTGGTTCGAGTCCGGCCTGGGGCACCACCATTCCCTTGACCTGTTCCCTAGCAGACCCGCCTGACGTCGGCCCCATTGCGGCCTCCATGCTCCAGACCATATTCAAGCGACTATTTGAATTGTGCATGGCGTCGAGGGGCGCAAGAATCTCCGAATGACCGAAACCCTGCTGGCGCACGAACCGCTGATCCGCCTGGGGCTTTTTCTCGGCATCCTTGTCGTGATGGCCGTGTGGGAAGCGGCCGCGCCGCGCCGCCGGCGGGAGATTCCGCGTCTGATCCGCTGGAGCAACAACTTCGGCATTGTCGCCATCGACACGGTCCTCGTTCGCCTGATTTTTCCCGCGGTGGCGGTCGCGCTCGCGCTGCACGCGGCGGAACGGGGGTGGGGGCTTTTCAACGGCCTCGATATTCCCTTCTGGCTCGCCTTCGTCCTTTCGGTTCTGGCGCTCGATCTTGCCATCTACCTTCAGCACGTGCTGTTCCATGCCGTGCCGGCCCTGTGGCGGCTGCACCGTATGCACCACGCCGATCTGGAATTCGACGTATCGACCGGCCTTCGCTTCCACCCCGTCGAGATCGTGCTCTCGATGGGCATCAAGCTTGGTGTCGTCGCCGCGCTCGGGCCACCGGCGATCGCCGTGCTCGTCTTCGAGGTGCTGCTGAACGCCACCTCGATGTTCAACCATTCCAACATCCGCATCCCCGGGCGGATCGACCGCATCCTGCGCCTTTTCGTGGTCACCCCGGACATGCATCGGGTGCATCATTCGATTTACCCAAGCGAGACCAACTCCAATTTCGGCTTCAACCTGCCCTGGTGGGACCGGCTTCTCGGCACCTACCGGCCGCAGCCCCGCGATGGCCACGAAGCCATGACCATCGGCATCGAACAGTTCCGTGACCGCCGCGACCTCTGGCTCGACCGAATGCTGGTCCAGCCGCTTCGGGGACCGGCGAGCGGGTATCCGATCAATCGCGAAGGGCAGCGCAAGGACCGTGAACGCCACGGATGCGATGGCCGTTGAAGGAATAAGCGGCCCAACGCCGAACGGGCGCCTGAGGCCCCAGGCGCCCGCCCGTCGTGGTGCCGTTACCGGCTCAGTCTACGACCACAGAACGTCGGTTTGCAGCAGTAGATCTCCGGCCGCGACATCGAACACCGTGGCGACCTCGGTGCCGGCACCCTCGCCGGCGGAGATGACGGTTGCGCCGGCGTCGTTGTCCAGCCGCAGCCAGCCGTCGGCCAGCGGGTCGCTGCCCTCGTAGCCGCTGTCGGCCATCAGGCCCCGCAGGTCGATGATGTCCTCGCCGAGGGCGAAGTCCATGATCATGTCGCCGCCGTCGGCCAGGGAGTCGAAGCGGAAGATGTCGCTGCCCGCCCCGCCCCACAGGGTGTCCTCGCCGGCGCCGCCCGCGAGGATGTCGTTGCCCTCGCCGCCGAACAGAACCTGGGTGCCGACATCGCCGGTGATCAGGTTGTCGAGGGCGTTGCCTTCGCCCACAGCCTTGTCGTTGCGGACGCTCAGGTTCTCCACATGGTCGGGCAGGGTGAAGGACTTCACCCAACTCACCACGGTGTCGATGCCCTGGCCGGCCATCTCGAAGACGCTGTCGGCGGGGTTGGTGACGATGTAGGTGTCGTCACCCTCCAGCCCGTGGAGCTGGTCGGCCCCGCTGTCGCCCCACAGGCGGTCGTTGCCGTCGGTGCCCGTCAGGGTCTCGGCGCCACGGCCGCCGTCGACGGCGTTGGTGGGGGCGCCGCTCTCCGGCAGATCGAACGCCTCCGGCATCGGCCGCTCGGGCTCCGGCTCGGGTTCCGGTTCGGGCTCCGGCTCGGGTTCCGGCTCCGGCTCGGGCTCCGGTTCCGGTTCCGGTTCCGGCTCGGGCTCCGGTTCCGGTTCCGGTTCCGGCTCGGGCTCCGGCTCCGGCTCCGGCTCCGGCTCCGGCTCGGGCACCACCGGGTCGGGATTGGCGAAGGTGAATTCGCTGGCGGCGTATTCGGCCGGGGCCGTGCCTTGCAGGGTGAGAGTTTCGCCGTTGGCGAAGGTGAGGACGGTGTCGTCGCCCGCCGCGCTCATGATCGCGGCGACGTCGGCGAAATCATAAAGGCCGTAGTTCTCCAGGTGGATGACGTCGGAATACTGCGGGTAGAAGTCGCGGATG
>JAWLGJ010000071.1:0-10466 GCA_041685145.1 Magnetospirillaceae bacterium
TCGTCGTCGGTCAACTCGCCCCACTGTTCCTTGGCGCGGCCCTTGAGCTGTTTCCAGTTGCCCTGAATCTGATCCCAGTTCATCGCGTCCTCCTTCGCGGTCCCGGAACGGTCAACGCGGGGAGCCCCCCGCTGGTTCCGCCCGCCCGATTGCGCTTGAAGGCGGCGCCGGGGAGGACTACACCTTTTGTTCAGCAACCAACGGGGTATTGACGGGATGCAGCGCCCTCCCGACTGCCTGATGGACGCCGCTAACTTTTGCGTTCCGACGAAGGGCGTCTGGGACGTCCCGGTCGGGTGCCCGATCGCGAAAAGTCCAGACGCCTGCGCCCATCACGTCCCGACCGAGGCGCTGATCGCCGCCTATGTGCACACCTGCAACGCCTTGCCGTTGTTCGCGGTGCTGGCGCCGGACCTCGACACCATCGACTGGCGCGCCGGCGGCATAGACTTTGACGGCATCGCCGGCCCTCACGGGCAGGAGACCTTGGCCGGCCTGCTGGCCGGGCTGGGCGTCACCCGGCCGGGCAGCCGCGCCTTGATGGAGGCGATGCGCGCGGCGGCGCCGGGCGAGGCCGGCGGGCCGGTGGAGTTCCAGGCGGCGGGCGGACGCTCGTTCGCGCTGCTGTACCGCCGCCGTCCCTGCCCGCCCTACGAAATCCAGATCACCCTGACCGAGGTCACCAACTTCGCCCGCGCGGCGCGACGGGCGCAGGCGATGGCGCGGCAGATCGTGAACGGCCTGGAGCGCCAACCGCTGCCGGATGTCGGCGATGGCGTCACCGCCGCCGCCGTATTGCGGGCGCTTCCCGCCGCGCTGGCCGACCTGGAGCGCCGGCACGACGAGGCGGCGCTGCGGGCGGACGCGGCGGCGCTGGCGGCGCGCGTCGACGCCGTTGCGGGGCTGGCCGTGCATCTGCTGCGCAGTTTCGAGGAGGACGACGACGACGATTTCGACCGGCACCGGCGCACCTGGCACGGCCACGCGCGCGCCACGGGGGAATGGGGCTGGCAGGACGTCCTGGAGGCCGCCCGCACCGGCCGCCTGCGCCTGCCTGAACTGCTCCAGGCCTGGAGCTTCGCCCGGCAGGCCCAGCCGACGCTGCTGGTGTCGCCGGACGGGCGGCGGGTGATCGTCGTCAACGGCGCCCTTGCCGGCACCTGGTTCGAGGACGTGCCCGCCCTGCTTGGCGGCCTGGATGTCGAGAGCAACAGCCGCCGCACCGCCGGCGATTTCTTCGCCGCCATCGCCGCCGCCCCCAAGGACGCGGCCTTTGTCGTCGGCGACCGCACCGTCGAGGCGCGCGGCCACCCCATCAAGGGAGGCTGGCAGGCGGCGCTGACCACCGCCACCCAGCACGTCGTCGATGTGCGCGGGTTGTTCCACGGCCTCAAGAATCTCCTCCTCAACCTGCAGGTTCTGCATGTGGTCGGGACGAAAGCCGATTTGGAAGCGACCGCAAGCGGGCTGCGAAGCGCGGCCGATGGTCTGCTGCGCCGCCTGGGTACGCTGGAGGCGGTCGCCCGCGGCGGCCGCATCGACGCCCCCGTGGCGCGGGAAACCGTCGAGGACTGGCTGGCGGCGGCGCGCCTGGTCGCCGACCGCGGCAAGCGAGTCCTCCGCGACGACGTCCCGGCGCCGGTTCGCGCCCTGGCCTATAAGGTGATGCCCGACGACGTCGGCGACGCCCTCGCCGAACTGGTGCGCAACGCCTATGACAACGGCGCCGCCAGCGTCACCCTCGCGGCCGCCGCCGAGGACGGGCGCCTGACCATCTGCGTCCGCGACGACGGGCCCGGCATGTCGGCGGCAAAGCTGGCCCAGGTTCGCCGGGTTTTGGCACGGGGGCGTTACGATCCCTCGCTGTCCAGCCGTCCCGGCGGCACCGGCAACGGGCTGCTGGCGGTGTCGAAGGCGGCCCAACGCCTTTTGGGCGGCGGATTCGATATCGACAGCGGCCCCAACGGGACCGTCTGCCGCCTGCACCTGGACCTGCCGCCCGGCTCGGTGCTGCCGGCCGTCGCCGCCTGAGGCATCAGCGAAACGGCGACCAGATCAGCAGCACGATACCCAGAAACAGCACGACGCCGACGGCGAGGACCGCATCGGGCCAGCGCGGCACGCGGTTTTCGGCGCCGACACGCACGCTGCCGCCCACGGGCGCTTCGGCGGCGCGCGGAGCGATCGGCGCCACCGGCAGCGGCTCCCGTGGCAGCTGCGGGGCGGCATCGGGCAGCGCCGCCGGGGCGGCTGCCCCACCCCCCCCCCCGGCAACACAACCCAAACACGACTGCACCGCGGCGGCGGCGGCGCGCGACAGCACCTCCTCGCCCACCGCCGCCAGCTTACCGCCGGCGCGGGCATTGCCGTCATAGGTGACGAGGGTTGCCGCCGGTCCCGGCGCCGGCTCCAGGCGCAGGTTGACTTCGCCGGTGAGGTCGGCCCCCGTTCCCTCCAGCGTGCCCGAGGCGGTGAGGACACGCCCCGCCTCGACGGGCTCAAGACGGATGCGGCCGCGGAAGGTCTCGTCCACCGGCCCCAGGCGCACCCGCACGTCGGCGGCCAGGCTTCCATCGTCGGCGCGGGTCAGCGACCCGCCGCCCGGAACGCAGCCGGCGAGAAGGCCGGGGTCGTCGAGGGCCTCCCACACCCGCTGTCGCGGCGCCGGAACGCGGTATTGACCGGAAACGCGCATCGCCATGTCCTCGGCCCTTGCCCGAATTCACGTAGGACCGCGCGGTCTCGGTTCAATCATTCCCACCGAATGACGCGCGCTTGCGGCCAGAGCGGCGAATCCGGCCAATGACCCTTATGTCACGGCCGTCGTCGCGGGCGCGCGAACAGATATCCGGAGGCGGTAGGTCCGTGGCCGGGGCATCACCATCTTTCGGCCAGGGTTGCGGCCGCTAAGGAGACCTATCTCTATTTTTTTGACGTGCTGCGGTTGCGACTAACCCTTCGGTACGTATACTTAGAGGTCATTTCTCCGCGCCAGGGTTCATGGCGCCCGCCGCGCCAGCGACGCGATCCCTCTGCAGCAAAGAAAAATCGATGCCGGAAAAGATCGTCATCAGGAACCTTTACAAGATTTTCGGACGCCGCGCCGATGAGGCCCGGCGCCTGCTGGGCGAAGGCTTCGACAAGGACACCATCCACGCCAAGACCGGCAGCACCGTCGGCGTCGCCGACGCCAGCCTGACCGTCAACGCCGGCGAAATCTTCGTGGTGATGGGGCTGTCGGGGTCGGGCAAGTCGACGCTGATCCGGATGCTCAACCGCCTGATCGAGCCGACCAGCGGCGAGATCCTCGTCGACGGGCGCGACATCACCAAGATGTCGAGGAACGAGTTGATCGAGTTGCGGCGCAAGGACATGAGCATGGTGTTCCAGTCCTTCGCGCTGATGCCGCACCTGAGCGTGCTGGAGAACGCCGCCTTCGGGCTCGCCGTCGCCGGCGCCCCCCGCGAGGAGCAGGTCGAGGCCGCGATGAACGCCCTGGAGCAGGTGGGCCTGCGGCCTTACGCCGGCAGTATGCCGCACGAATTGTCGGGCGGGATGCAGCAGCGGGTGGGGCTGGCGCGGGCGCTGGCCGCCAATCCGTCGGTGATGCTGATGGACGAGGCGTTCTCGGCCCTCGACCCGCTGATCCGCACCGAGATGCAGGACGAACTGCTGCGCCTGCAGGAGGAGAACGAACGCACCGTGGTCTTCATCTCCCACGATCTCGACGAGGCCATGCGCATCGGAGACCGCATTGCCATCATGGAAGGCGGCCGCGTGGTGCAGGTGGGCACCCCGGAGGAAATCCTCAACAACCCCGCCGACGACTATGTGCGCTCGTTCTTCAGCGGCGTCGACGTTTCCAAGGTGCTGACCGCCGGCGACATCGCGCGGATGGACAACGTCACCGTCATCGACCGCCACGACGACGCCGTGCGCGGCGCCATCGCCCGCCTGCAAAAATACGACCGCGAACACGGCTATCTCGTCGACCGGGGCCGTCGCTTCCACGGCGTCGTGTCGATCGAGACCCTGCGCCACGAGGCCAAGGCCGAAAAGCCCAGCCTGCAACGCGCGGCGCTGCCCGGAGTCGAGCCCGTCGCCGCCGACACCCACCTGTCCGAGATTCTGGGCACGGTGGCACAGGCGCCCTGCCCGGTGCCGGTGGTCGACGGCGACGGCCGCTATCGCGGCACGATCTCGCGCACGATGATTCTGGAAACCCTGGACAGGGCGACGTGACATGGACGGCTACCGCATTCCCCTCGGCACATGGATGGAGTGGGTTGTCGACTTCCTGCTCGACAATTTCGAGGGCGTGTTCGACACCATCAGCGACGGCATCGGCTTCCTGGCCAACACCATCGAGGCGGGTCTGACCGGCGTGCCGCCGTGGGTATTGGGGCTGGTGCTGGTGGTGCTGGCGTTGTGGCGGGTGAGTTGGAAGTTCGCGCTGTTCACGGCCGTCGCGCTGACGCTGGTGCTGACCCTGGACCTGTGGGAACAGACCGCCGAGACCCTGGCGCTGGTGCTCTCGGCGACGCTGGTCAGCCTGATGGTGGGCATCCCGCTGGGCATCTGGATGGCGCGCAACGACACCGTCCAGGCGATTGTGCGGCCGGTGCTCGACTTCATGCAGACCATGCCGGCCTTCGTGTACCTGATCCCGGCGGCGATGTTTTTCGGCCTGGGCACCGTGCCCGGCACCATCGCCACCTTCGTCTTCGCCATGCCGCCGGCAGTGCGCCTGACCAACCTGGGCATCCGCCAGGTGCCGCGCGAGATGGTGGAGGCCGGCTTGGCCTTCGGTTGCACGCGCTGGCAACTTCTGCGCAAGGTGCAGTTGCCCAATGCCCTGCCCTCGATCATGGCCGGCGTCAACCAGACGATCATGCTGGCGCTGTCGATGGTGGTCATCGCCTCGATGATCGGCGCCGGCGGCCTGGGCGACGAGGTGCTGCGCGGCATCCAGCGCATGAATCTCGGCCTGGGCTTCGAGGGCGGCCTGGGGGTGGTGATCCTGGCCATCATCCTCGACCGGATCACCCAGAGTTTCGGCGCCGCGCGACATGGCGGCGCCCGGCGCGGCCTGTGGGCCGTGCTGTTCTCGGGCGGGGCCAAAAAGGCCTGACGTCCCCGTATTTTGCGGAACATTCGTAGGGAAGGAGGGACCATGAAAGTCTTCAGCAAGGCCGCGGTAACCGGCGCGGCCACCGGCATTGCCATCTCGATGGCCTCGGCCGCCGCCGCCGAGCCCATCAAGATCGGCTGGACCGCCTGGTCCGACGCCGAGGCGGTGACCAAGATGGCCCAGCAGATCATCGAGGAGCGCCTGGACCAGGAGGTCGAGTTGGTGATGGCCGACATCGGCATCCAGTACCAGGGCCTCGCCAACGACGACCTCGATTTCATGATGATGGCCTGGCTGCCCGACACCCACGACGACTATTACGAAAACGTCGCCGGCGAGGTCGTCGACCTGGGCCCCATCTACACCTATGCCCGCCTGGGCTGGGCGGTGCCCACCTATGTCGACGAGAGCATCCAGAGCATCGAGGATCTGAAGAGCGACGCCGCCCGCGACATGTTCGGCGGCCAGATCCAGGGCATCGACCCCGGCGCCGGCCTCATGCGCCTGTCGGACGAGGCCATCGAGGCCTATGGCCTCGACTATGAACTCGTCTCCTCCTCGGGCGCCGGCATGACCGCCGCGCTTGAGCGCGCCGTGCGCCGCGACGAGCCCATCGTCGTCACCACCTGGAGCCCGCACTGGATGTTCGGCAAGTGGGATCTGCGCTATCTGGACGATCCCCAGGGCGCCCTGGGCGGCCTGGAGCGCATCCATGTGGTGACGCGCAAGGACTTCTACCGCGATTACCCCGAGGTGGCGTCGTTCCTGTCGCGCTTCTTCATCGACATCGACGAATTGCAGGCGGTGATGTTCGAGGCCAGCGAAACCTCCTACGAGGAAGCGGTGGCCAAATACATCGCCGACAACCCGACGCTCGTCGACTACTGGGCCACCGGCGCCATCGACTGATCGCGCCAACCCGCCCGATACGGGAAAGGCCCGGCCGCCGCGCCGGGCCTTTTTCCGTTTCCCCGACCGGCTACTGCCAATAGCGCCGGACCTCCTCGGGCAGCATGTGCTTGACGTCCTCGATCTCGCCCGCCGGTATGCGCGCGCCGAGCAGGCCGAAGACCGCGCGCACCGCCTCCTCGCAATAGGCCGGCGGGCGGTTGAGTTCGCGCATCACCGCGTCGATGAACTGCTCGGCGTGGCGCTCCCTGACCGGCTGCCGGCTGGGCTTCCAACTGCCGAAATAGACGCCGCGGATCAGGGTAGGAAGCTGGGCGCCCAGTTGCGCCGCCTCCTCGACCGTCAGGCGGTCGCGCAAATGGTGCAGCACCGCCCGCAGCGCCGCATAGCCGCGCTCGCGGTCGGCGAATTCCTCGTGGGCCGCGCCCAGATCGCGCAGCCATTCGTCCGCCGTCTGCACGGCGTGGTTTATCGCCGTCGGCCGGTTCATCGCCGCCCCCTCCTTCATGCCGCATTTGCCCAGACGACATCCCAACACCGTGGCACGCGGCTGGTTCCAGTCGGCCGCCACCGCCGGCCGTCGCACCAAGGGGGCAGGCTCGGCCGCTGGGGTGGTAGACGCCCCCGCTACCCCTTCCGTCCAGTCTGGAATCCTGGGAGAGGGATGTATACTTCCCGCCTATCACCAAGGCATTGGACAAGCCCGACCGGAGGCCATTGCATGTATGACGACGATATCAATTTCGACCTGCCGCCCCTGCCCGAACTTCAGGAGGAGCTGGAGCGCCGCCTCGCGGAGCATGAATTCGACGAGGGCGATGCCCCCGACGTCGTCACCTGGGCCGACATCGAAGCGGCGCTGTCGGTGATGGCGGTCCTGGAAATGAACGAGATCGACGAGGCCGACGACGACGAACACGACGACGACGAACGGCCCCTGCTGCTGCACTAGGTTCGGTCGGGCCCTGTCCAGCCCAGGCGTCTTCCTCTCCCTCCACGCGGGCGGCGGGGCTTGCTCCGCCGCCCCTTCCTTGCCGGGGCGGCCGCGCTTGCCTAAGCTCTAGGCGCAAGCGATGCGTGGAAAAGGTGTGACCGTGATCGACCTCTACACTTGGAAGACGCCCAACGGCCGCAAGGTCTCGATCATGCTGGAAGAGACCGGCCTGCCCTACCGGGTGCATCCCGTCGACATCACCCGCGACGAGCAGTTCGCCCCGGACTTCCTGGCCATCAGCCCCAACAACAAGATCCCGGCGATTGTCGACTCCGACGGCCCCGGCGGCCAGGCGCTGAGCCTGTTCGAGTCCGGCGCCATCCTCGTCTATCTGGCCGAGAAGACCGGCCGCCTGCTGCCCGACGCCCCGCGCGAGCGTTACGCCACGCTGCAATGGCTGATGTTCCAGATGGGCGGCGTGGGCCCGATGTTCGGCCAGACCCACCACTTCCGCCAGTTCGCCAAGGAGCGCGTCCCCTACGCCCTCGATCGCTATGGCAAGGAGACGCGGCGCCTGTACGGGGTGATGGACCGCCGCCTGGGCGAGGCCGCCTTCCTGGCCGGCGCAGACTACACCATCGCCGACATCGCCACCTATCCCTGGGTGACGCGGCACGAGTGGCAGGGCATCGACCTGGGCGAGTTCCCGAATGTCCGGCGCTGGGCCGAAGCCATCGCCGCCCGCCCGGCGGTCCAGCGCGGCATGGCGGTGCCGGAATGACCGCCGCCGCCCACGGTCGTTGACAGACGCCCGGCGATTCCCTAAACCACACTTCGCGCCCGCCGCCCCGGCCGCGGCGGCCGCCCCACGGAAGGGTGGGTGAGTGGCTTAAACCAGCGGTTTGCTAAACCGTCGTGCGCTTACAGGCGCACCGGGGGTTCGAATCCCCCCCCTTCCGCCATTTCCCTTATTCGACATTGCGTCCCTTAACCGACGTTACGGCGTCGGCGGCGAGCGCCAGCATCGCGGCGCCGTGGGGCGCGGCGGCGATGCGCACGGCGGCCCAGCCGTCGCCGGCGGCGGCGGCGGCGTTGGCGCTGATGGTCAGCGCCGTCAGGCGGCGCAGCTTGGCCGTCAGCCCCGCCTTCGCCACCAGATCGACGAAGATGGCGGCGCCGCGCGGCGAAAACAGCACCACCGCGCCCAGGCGCCCGCCTTGCAGCAGCCGCGCCGCGTGCGCGGGCAGCGCGAGCCGTGGGCGCGCCTCGTAGACCACCCTGCGTTCGAAGACGAATCCCCGGCGGCCCAGCCGTCCCGGCAGGTCGCCGGCGACGTCGCGCCCGCACAGATGCAGCAGCGCCCCCGCCGCCGGGTCCAGCCGCCGCCCCACCAGATCCGCCAGCGAATCGGCGGTGCCGGCGGCGGCGACGACGCGGCCGAAACCGGCCCGGCGGGCGGCGGCGGCGGTGTCCGGCCCCACGCAGGCCACCAGGGGCTCGACGCCCAGGGCGGCCGCCGCCGGGCGCAGCGCCGGCACCGCGTTGGCCGAAGTCACCAGCAGCGCCTGCACGGCCCGCTGCGGCATTTGCCACGACGCCAGCGGCACGACCTCGATCACCGGCGCCACGAAGGCGCCGATGCCGGCACACCGCAGCCGGCGCGCGAAGCGCGTCGCCTGCCGCCGGGGACGGGTGACGAGGACGCCGCGCCCCGATGCCACGGCGCCGGCCTCAGCCCCGCGTGGCGGACGCGCCGCCATCATCACCCACGTCGAGGATGGTGAGGGCGCGCTCGCCGCGCCGGGCGGCGAAGCGGATCGTCTGCCCGACGGCCATCCCCACCAACGCCGCCCCGACGGGGGTGAGGACCGAGACGCGCCCCTCGCTGACATTGGCGTCGCCGGGCAGCACCAGCGTCACCGTCGCCACGGCGCCGTCGCCGTCGCGGAAGGTCACGCGCGAGCCGACCCGCACGACATCGGCCGGCAGGCGCCCCGCCGCGACGATGGTGGCGCGCGACAGCTCGCGTTCCAGCAGGGCGGCGACGTCGGGCTGGCTCCGCGCCGCCGCGTCCGACAGGTCCGACAGCCGGTCGGCCTCCTCGGCGGTCATTGTGATGGGGGGAAGACGATGCTCCGTCATCCTGCGCCTCTTGCATCCGATTGCGTTTCGACCAAGGCAATTCCAGCCCCGGTCCCGACGCGCTCAGCGCAATGGGCGGACCGGGGCCGACCTGCCGAAACGCAGGCGACCCGCACACCGAAGGCGGCAGACGAATGGAGGCATCATCATCATGCGCCCAGCCTAGCACGCGCGCCGGCACGCCGCCACAACTGGACGAGGAGGCGGGGAATTCCGGTCCTTGGCCGCCGCCCTCCGTCAGTCGCCGTCGCCGGCCGGGGCGGCGGGCATGATGTGGATGCCTTCGGCGAGCAGCGAGACCGAGGCCGCCACGCCCGGCGCGATGGCGTTGCGCCGCGCGACGTGCAGGGGCACCGAGAAGTGGATGGGCAGGTCGGGGGCGTGGGCCGGGCGCAGGGTCAGGTGGGCGGTCTGGCCGATGACCAGCATGGCCTCGACGGTGCCGGGCACGGGGTTTTCGCGCTCGCCCCGCGACGGGCGGTCGCGGCGGTGCAGGACCACGAAGCCATCGGGAATCGCCCAGGTCACCGCCTGGCCCACCGGCGCTTGCGGCGCCGAGGCCGCCTCGACACACAGGCCGCCCCACGCGATGGCGGCCCCCGCCCCGTCGCCGCGCGGCGGCGCCAGCCGCCCCGGAAAGACGTTGCGCAGGTCGACCAGGCGGGCGACCTCGGCGGAATGGGGGCGGGTGGTCACCGCCTCGGGGGTGCCGGTTTGCAGGGTGCGGCCGCGATGCAGCACCGCCATGCGGTCGGCGAGCATGATCGCCTCGTCGAGGTCGTGGGTGACCAGCACCACCGGCATGTTGAGCACCCGGCGCAGCTCGGCGATCTCGCGGTACAGGCGTTGACGGGTGAGGGTGTCGACGGCGGAGAAAGGCTCGTCGAGCAGCAAGACCTTGGGCTCGCGCGCCAGCGCCCGCGCCACCGCCACCCGCTGTTGCTGCCCGCCCGACAGCGCCGCCGGGCGGCGGTCCTCCAGCCCCGCTAGATGCACCAGCGCCAGGGTCTGGCGGGCGCGGGCCTCGCGCCGCGCCGCCGGCACATGCCCCATCGCCGCCATGACGTTGTCCAGCGCGGTCATGTGCGGAAACAGCGCGTAGCTCTGGAACACCATGCCGACGGCGCGGCGGTGCGCCGGGCGCCACACGCCCTCGGCGGCGGCGAACCAGGTTTCATCGCCGACGCCGATGCGCCCGCGACGGGGGCGGTAGGTGCCGGCGATGCTGCGCAGGATGGTCGACTTGCCGGCCCCCGACGGCCCCACCAGGGCCAGCACCTCGCCCGGCGCGCATGAGAACGCCGCCGCCAGTGGTATCGGCCCGTCCTGCGCCACCTCGACCCGCAGCCC
>JAWLGJ010000072.1:0-10428 GCA_041685145.1 Magnetospirillaceae bacterium
CGCAAGTTGTCTGCGTGCGGCATGTCCCCCCCAGGATCGACTCAAGCACCTGCGCAGTCCCCGTCGCTTCGGTTGGACGCGTTCCCCCCATCGAGTTCATTCAAACTCTTCCAACCTTCTAGGGCAAGGGAAATTGCCCCGCGTGCGCCCGCCTATTCCCGGCGCCCTTTCATCACATGCAAGGGGCTGATGGTGCCGCCGTCGACGCGGCCGCGCCCGGCTTCCGGCGCGGCCAGCGGGTCGCAGGCGCGCAGGCCGTCGCGGCAGCGGCCGACCAGCCGCTGATACTCCGAACGCGAGAACTCGCGCCAGGCCCGTTCCGTGTCCTTGACCGGGCGGAGCACGCGGGCCGGCACGCCCGCCGCCAGCATCCCGGCGGGGATTTCCGCCTCGGCCTTCACGAAGGACAGCGCCGCCACGATGGCGTCGTCGCCCACCACCGCGGCGTCGTTGACGACGGCGTTCATGCCGACGAGGGCGTTGCGGCCGATGGTGCAGCAGTGCAGGACGGCGCCGTGACCGACGCTGGCGCCCGGGCCGACGACCGTGTCCCAGGCGGGGTAGCCGTGGACGATGCAGTTGTCCTGGACATTGCAGCCCTCGCCGAGGACCAGGCGGCCGAAATCGCCGCGCAACGAGGCGCCGGGGCCGACATAGCAGCCGGCTCCGACGATGACGTCGCCGATCAGGACCGCAGTGGGATGCACGAAGGCCGAAGGATCCACCACCGGCCGCACGCCGTCCAACTCGTACACGAAAACCATGACCACCCCGTTTGCGCCACACACTCGGCTCAATCTAAGGGAAGCGCTGCCGGCTGTCATCGTGCCGCTGCGGCGGCGGCTGCTTTGACAGCAGGGGGGCGGGGCGCCAAAATCGCCCCGCAATCAGGAGCGACGACCTTGAACGATAGTGTCAGCGAGACCGATCCGCAGGCCCTGGCCGAGGCGGTGGGGCGGGTCATGTACGCCCAGGACGGCGCGGTGCGGGAACTGGGGATCGAGCTGGAATCGGTCGGCCCCGGCCGCGCCCGCATGGGCATGTGGGTGACGGCCAGCATGACCAACGGCCACGGCACCTGCCACGGCGGCGTCATCTTCACCCTTGCCGACGCCTGCTTCGCCTATGCGTGCAACAGCTACAACGTCGTGGCGGTAGCCGCCGGCTGCGACATCACCTTTCCCACCGCCGCCCGGCCGGGCGACCGCCTGACGGCGGTGGCGGAGGAAAAGCACCTGAAAGGGCGCAACGGCGTCTATGACGTGACGGTGACCAACCAGCGGGGGGAGGTGGTGGCGATGTTCCGCGGCCATGCGCGGCGGCTGCGCGATTCCGTCATTCCCACCGGCTGAGCACGTCGCGGATCAGGGGCACGGTCACGTCGCGCCGCTCCGCCAGGGCGCGCGTGTCGATGGCGTCGACGACGCGCCGTGCGGCGCTGTAGGAGCGTTCGATGCGCCGGCCGATATAGGCGATGACCTCTTCGCCGACCCTGAGCTGGCGGTCGGCGAACAGCTTGACCAGCAGCGCCGCCATGAGGGCGTCGTCGGGCTCGCGCAACGCCGCCGCCGGTGCGGCCAACAGGCGCGAGCGCAGGTCCGGCAATCGCACCCCCCAGCGCGCCGGCGGCGCGGAGGCGGTCAGCAACAAGCCGCCGCCGGCTTCGCGGGCGGCGTTGACGAGGTGCAGCAGGCGCTCCTCGTCGGGGGCGGCGTCGGCGTCGTCCAGCGCCAGCGCGGGGTGCCGTGCCATCAGGGCGAGGGCGTCCTCCCGCGGCGGGTGCGTGGCGAACACCGCGGCGCCGCTGGCGTGGGCGAAAACCTGCGCCAGATGGCTTTTACCGCTGCCGGGCGGGCCATAGACGATCAGCGCCGGCCCCGGCCAGTCGGGCCAGCGGTCGATCCACTCCACCGCCTCGGCGTTGGCCGGCGTCACCAGGAAGTCCTCGCGCCCCAGGGCGGCGCGGTGGTGGCGGACGTCGAGGGTAAGCTGGGCCTCAGACGCCATCGCTTTCGCTCCGCGCCGGAGCCGCATCGTCGGGGTCGCCCGCGCCCCCATACAATTCGCTGTCGAGATAGCGCCCGAGGGCGAAGCGGACCAGCACCCCGATCACCGCCGCAACCGGCACGGCCAGCAGCAGGCCCACGAAGCCGAACAGGCTGGCGCCGGCGAGCAGGGCGAAGATGACCCAGACCGGGTGCAGGCCGACGCGGCCGCCGACCAGGCGCGGGGTGAGGAAATTGCCCTCGATGATCTGGCCGGCCGCGAACACTCCCGCGACGACGGCCGGCAGAACCCAATCGCCCGTCTGGGCATAGGCGAGCACCACCCCCAGCACGAATCCGGTGATGCTGCCCAGATAGGGGATGAAGGATATCAGCCCCGACAACAGCCCCACGAACAGGCCCAGATTGAGCCCCGCGATCGTCAGCGCCACCGCGTAGAGTGTCCCCAGAACCAGGCAGACGGTGGCCTGGCCGCGCACGAACCCCGACAGCGTGCGGTCGATCTCGCGCAGTTGGGCGCGGATCACGTCGGCGTGGCGCCGGGGCAGGCAGGCGTCGATCCGCGCCACCATGTGGTCCCAGTCGCGCAATAGGTAGAAGGCGACGACCGGAGTGATGAAGACCAGCGACAACAGGTTGAACAGGGCGACGCCGCCGCCGACCACGCGCCCTAGCACATCCGCCGCCCATCCCGCCGCCGCACCGGCGACGTCGGATGCCTGCGCCTGCAGGTCGCGCAGCGCCTCGTCGGTAAACAGCCGCTCCGCCGTCTCGATCAGCGGGGCCAGCGCCTGCGCCGCCGTCTCAAGATAGCTCGGCAAGTTATTGATGAACGCCAAGACCTGCGTCTGCAACACCGGCGCCAGCAACACCAGCAGCACCGTCAGCAGCACGAAGAACCCGCCGGTGATGAATATCGTCGCCATCAGCCGCGACAGCCCGCCGCGTTGCAGGCGGTCGGCCACCGGGTCGAGAAAATACGCCACCGCCATGCCGGCGACGAAGGGCAGCAGGATGTTGTTGAGCAGATACACCGCCGCCACGAACGCCGCGGCGGCGATCAGCCAGGGCCGCATCGGTCGATCAGGCGTCAATGCCGCCGCTCCGGGCAGCGCCGACGCTCGCGCGCAGCCGCGCGAGATAGGCGAGGCCGGAGCCGACGGTGGTCGCCGCCACCACCCAGATCAGCATCGCCACCAGACCGGGGTCGGCGAAAGCGAACGCCTCGCGCATCAACACCGTCACCGCCAGCATGATCTGCATCAGGGTGTTCGCCTTGCTGAGCAACAGGGGTCGGACGTGACGGGCGTGGCCCACCAGATAGAGCCGCAGCGCCACCGCCACGATGAGCAGGTCGCGCGTCACCACCAGCGCCGCCAGCCACACCGGAATGTCGCCGCGCCAGGCGAGCATGACATAGCTGCCCACCAGCAAGGCCTTGTCGGCGGCCGGGTCCAGCCAGGCGCCGAGGACGCTGCGCGCCTTGAGAACGCGGGCGAGGAAGCCGTCAACCGCATCGCTGACCGCCGCCACCACGAACAGCCAGAAAGCCTCGGCCATGCGGTCCTCGGCCATGAAGTAGAGGGCGGCGGGCACACAGGCCAGGCGGCCGATGGTGACCGCATTGGGGATGGTCACAATATAGCTCACCGCAACCCCGCCGCCGTGTCGTCGGCCCGCAGCGTCCATCTTCCGTCGTCGGCGAGCACAAGGGCGAGGCCGCGACGCGCCAAAGCGTCAATCAGGTCGGCGGGCTCGCCGACATGGTCGAGTATCATCTGCGCCCGCTGGGTGCTGAGGCTGCTGACGCGATAGCCGTCGAGCAGCGACACCATATCCAGGCGCCGGCGCAGGGCGAGCCAGCTTTCCAGCCCCGCCAGCGGCGCCTCGACCAGCAGGCTGCCGCCGCGGTCGGCGGCAATGACGTTGCCGGCCTTATAGGCTTCGTCGACGGCCGCCGCCACGGTCTCGACGCCGCGCGCCATGAGGTTCTCGCGCGCCTCGTCCGCTTCCGCCGGCAGCGTCAGCCGCCGCACCGGCCGCGGCACGCTTGGACCGAACGGCGACAGGTCGAGCACCAGCGCCGCGGCGCCATCGGTGCCGTCGTCCAGCCGCGCCGTCGCCACCAGCACATCGGCGACCCCGTAGCGGGCGGCGATGGCCTCCAGGGCCGTGCGTTCCATCAGCAGGGCCTGATCGGCCGAAATCGCCGCGAGGTCGGCCAACTCGCCCAGCGGCGCGTGTATGGGCACCAAGGCCCCGGCTGACCCGCGCGTCCAGGCGTCACGCCAGGGATTGGGATCGCTCCACAGCACCGGCCCGGCCTCGGCGATGAACACCGGCAGCACCAGCAGGGGTTCGTCGCGCCCCTCGGCATAGGGCACCCCGGCGCCGCGCAGGAACTCGCGCACTGCATCGCCTTTGAAGCGGACGCCGAGCGAGGCGATGTAGCGCACACTGGAAGCCTTTTCGTCCGAAACCGCCACGTCGCGAACCATCGGCACGATGTCCTCGACGGCGAGGTCCGGTACCTGGTCGCGCGCCGCTTCCGGCACCAACCGTGCCATCAGGCGCTGAAAGGCCTCGTATTGGCCGGCGGCGAAGGCACGGTCCCGTGCCTGGGCGGCGTTGTCGGCACGGACATCGACCTCGATGCCGCGCACCGTGAAAGCGGCGTCGCCGCCCTGGGCGTGGGCGGCGGCAGCGGGAAGCACGAGCAGGAACAGCAGCGCGAGAAGCCCGGTCGGGCGGCGGCGATGAGGCATTGAAAAGCGTCCCGAATGCAGTATCTTCGCCCCACTCTGTTTAGGGCGCCCACCTTAGCACGTTCAAGTCTGCGAGGAAGCCATTAGCAATCCGGATAGGACCAAAGGGCTGACCTACAAGGAGTCAGGCGTCGATATCGATGCCGGCGACGCGCTGGTGCAGGCGATCAAGCCCCTGGCGAAGTCGACGGCGCGGCCGGGCTCCGAGGCCGGCCTAGGCGGTTTCGGCGCCGTCTTCGACCTGAAGGCCGCCGGTTTCATCGATCCCCTTCTGATCACCACCACCGACGGCGTCGGCACCAAGCTCAAGGTCGCCATCGCGGCCGGGCGCCACGACACCGTCGGCATCGACCTCGTCGCCATGTGCGTCAACGACCTGGTGGTGCAGGGCGCCGAGCCGCTGATCTTTCTCGACTACTACGCCACCGGCCGCCTGGAGGTCGAAACCGCCCGCGACATCGTTGCCGGCATCGCCACCGGCTGCCGTATGGCCGCCTGCGCGCTGGCCGGGGGCGAAACCGCCGAAATGCCCGGCATGTATGCCGAGGGCGAATACGACCTGGCGGGGTTCGCCCTGGGCGCGGTCGAGCGCGGTCATCTGATCACCGGCGCCGGCATCCGGCCGGGCGACGTGGTGCTGGGGCTGGGCTCCAGCGGCATCCATTCCAACGGCTATTCGCTGGTGCGCCGGGTGGTCGAGCGCCAGGGCCTGGACTACCACGGCCCGGCGCCGTTCGATTCCTCCCGCACCCTGGGCGAGGCGTTGTTGGCGCCGACCCGCATCTATGTCGCCGCGGCGCTGGCGGTGGTACGGGCCGGGCTGGCCAAGGGGCTGGCGCACATCACCGGCGGCGGCCTGACCGAGAACCTGCCGCGGGTGCTGCCCGTCGGTACCGCCGCCGAGATCGACTCCGCCGCCTGGGACTTGCCGCCGATCTTCGCCTGGCTGGCCGAGGCCGGCGACATCGCCGCCGACGAGATGGCGCGCACATTCAACTGCGGCATCGGCATGGCGGTGGTGGTCGACGCCGACAAGGCCGAGGACGCCGAACGCCTGCTGCGCCACACCGGCGAAACCGTTCACCGCATCGGGCGTATCGTCGAGGTTTCGCCGAACGCCCCGCGGTGCCGGGTGCTGAACGCCGAGGAGAGATGGCGATGACGCGCAAGAGGGTGGGCGTGCTGGTATCGGGGCGGGGCAGCAATCTGCAGGCCCTCCTGGACGCTTGCGCCGCCCCGGACTTCCCGGCCGAGATCGTGCTGGTGGTGTCGAATATCCCCGGCGTCCAGGGCCTGACGCGCGCCTACAAGGCGGGGGTGCCCACCGCCACCGTCAATCACCGCGACTATCCGTCCCGCGAGGCCTTCGAAGCGGCGCTGGACGCGACGCTGCGCGCCGCCGGCGTCGACATCGTCTGTCTGGCCGGCTTCATGCGCGTTCTCACCGCCGGTTTCGTCGAAGCGTGGGCGGGGCGGCTGATCAACGTGCACCCGTCGCTGCTGCCGGCGTTCAAGGGCCTGCACACCCACGAGCGCGCCCTGGCCGCCGGGGTTCGCTTTCACGGCTGTTCGGTGCATTTCGTCAAGGCCGACGTCGACGCCGGCCCCGTCATCGTGCAGGGGGTGGTGCCGGTGCGTCCCGACGACAGCGCCGAAGCCCTGGCGACCCGGGTGCTGGCGGTGGAGCACAAGATCTATCCGCACGCCCTGCGCCTGGTGGCCGAGGGGCGGGCGCGCGCCCTCGACGACCGCGTCGAACTGGCACATGTGCCGTCGCGGGACGGCGTGCTGATCAATCCGCCCCTGGAATGACCACCGGCACCGGTTGACGTCGCGCGTTTCCGCGGCAAGATTCCGGTTCATGTCAACCTCCAGCACCCCACCCCGCCGCAGCGGCGGAGAGATTCTCGCCGACGCCCTCATCGCCCAGGGCGCCGACCTCGTGTTCACCGTGCCGGGGGAGAGCTTCCTGCCCTTCCTCGACGCCTTGGCCGACCGAGGCGAGCGGCTGCGGCCGATCACCTGCCGCCAGGAAGGCGGCGCCGCCTACATGGCCGAGGCCTACGGCAAACTTACCGGCCGGCCGGGGGTTTGTTTCGTCACCCGCGGCCCCGGCGCCTGCAACGCCAGCGTCGGGGTTCACACCGCCTTCCAGGATTCCACCCCCATGCTGCTGTTGGTGGGGCAGGTGAAGCGGGGGCATCGCGGGCGCGAGGCGTTCCAGGAGGTCGATTTTCCGCGCATGTTCGCGCCGCTGGCCAAGTGGGCGGGCGAGGTGGACACCGCCGCGCGGCTGCCCGAGTGGATCGCGCGCGCCTATGCCGCCGCCACCGCCGGGCGTCCGGGGCCGGCGGTGCTTTCGATTCCCGAGGACGTGCTGAACGAGGCCGCCGAGGTTGCCGACGTTGCCGGCTTCAACATCGCCCCGGCGGCACCCCGCGGCTATGACCTCGCCACGCTGCGCGCCCTGCTGGCGTCGGCGCACCGGCCGCTGATGGTGGTGGGCGGGGGCGGCTGGCGGGCCGAATCGGCCGCCGCCATCACCGCCTTCGCCAAGTCCAACGATGTGCCGGTGGCGGCGTCGTTCCGCTGCCAGGACATTGTCGACAACGAATGCCCCTGCTATGTGGGCGAACTGGGCACCTCGGTCAGCCCATCGCTGGCGCGGGCGGTGCGCGAGGCCGACCTGCTGTTGGTGGTCGGCGCCCGTCTCGGCGACACGACCACCAACGGCTACACACTTGTCGAGGCGCCGCAGCCGAGCCAGGCGTTGATTCACATTCACCCCGACCCGGAAGAGCTGGGGCGCGTCTTCCGGCCGTCGCTGGGCATCGCCGCCGGTGTGGGGCCGACGGCGGCGGCACTGGCGGATGTGGTGCCGGTGGCCCCGGCGCCGTGGCGGGAATGGACGGCGGCGCTGCGACGCGAGCATCTGGCGGAGCGCACTCCCGCCGGGTGCCCAGGCGATCTCGACATGTCGCAGGTGGTGACGATTCTCAATGAACGCCTGCCCGATGCGGTGGTCGCCAACGGCGCCGGCAATTTCAGCGGCTGGCCTCAGCGCTACTGGCGCTTTCGCCGCTATCCCAGCCAGCTTGGCCCCACCAACGGCTCGATGGGCTACGGCCTGCCGGCGGCGCTGGCGGCGACACTTGTTGCCGCCGGGCGGCCGGTGGTGTGCTTCACCGGCGACGGCGACTTCCTGATGACGGCACAGGAAATGGCCACCGCCAGTTTGCACGGCCTGGCGCCGCTGGTGCTGGTCATCGACAACGGCATCTACGGCACCATTCGGATGCACCAGGAACGGAGCTTTCCGGGGCGCGTGGTGGCCTCGGATCTCGCCAACCCCGATTTTGCCGCCTTCGCCCGCAGCTTCGGCGCCCACGCCGAAACGGTGACGCGGACCGAGGAGTTCGCGCCGGCGTTGGAGCGTGCCCTGGGCGCCGGCCGCGCCGCGGTGCTGCATTTGAAGGTCGATCCCCAGGCCATCACCACCCGGGCACGACTGAGTGATATCGGCCGCGACAGGACCAGGAGCGCGTCATGACCGTCGACGACACTCTGCGCGAATTCGGCCTCGATCCCTCCGTTCTGACATCGGGCGGACACCGGGTCCGCACCCCCATCGACGGTTCCGTGTTGGCCGAGGTGGCGGCGCGGACACCGGCCGATGTGAGCGCCGCGGTGGAGCGGGCGCAGGCGGTGGCGACGGAATGGCGGAAGGTGCCGCCGCCGCGGCGCGGCGAGTTGGTGCGTCTGTTCGGGTTGGAGTTGCGGCGTCACAAGCGCGCCCTTGGCCGCCTGGTCACCCTGGAAGCCGGCAAGATTCTCCAGGAAGGCGAAGGCGAAGTGCAGGAGATGATCGACATCTGCGACTTCGCGGTGGGCCTGTCGCGGCAGCTTTACGGACTCACCATCGCCTCGGAGCGCCCTGGCCATCGCATGATGGAAACGTGGCATCCGCTGGGCGTCGTGGGGGTGGTCACGGCCTTCAATTTCCCCGTCGCCGTGTGGTCGTGGAACGCGGCCCTGGCGCTGGTGTGCGGCAATGCGCTGGTCTGGAAACCGTCAGAGCGCACGCCGCTGACGGCGCTGGCCTGCCAGGCGCTGTTCCAGCGGGCCTGCAAAGCGTTCGGCGAGGCACCGGATGGTCTGTTGCAGGTCATGGTGGGCGGGCGCGACCTGGCCGAGGCGCTGGCCGATGACGCGCGCGTGCCGCTGCTTTCCGCCACCGGATCCTGCGGCATGGGCCGGGCGCTGGCGCCGCGGGTGGCGGCGCGGCTGGGGCGGACGCTGCTGGAGCTGGGCGGCAACAACGGTATGATCGTGACGCCATCGGCCGATCTTGACCTCGCCGTGCGGGCCATCGTCTTCGCCGCCGTCGGCACCGCCGGCCAGCGTTGCACGACCCTGCGCCGGCTGATCGTGCATGAGGACGTGCGGGCGCCGTTGGTCGAGCGCCTGCGGGCCGCCTATGGCAGCGTCACGGTGGGCAATCCGCTGGACGCGGCGACCCTGGTGGGGCCGCTCATCGACGAGGGCGCCTTCGCCGCCATGCAGCGGGCCCTGGCGCAGGCCCGCGCCGAGGGCGGGCATGTCTTCGGCGGCGAGCGGATGCTGACCGAAATGTATCCCGAGGCCGCCTATGCGCGCCCGGCCCTGGTGGAGATGCCGGCGCAGACGGCGGTGGTGCGCGAGGAAACCTTCGCCCCGATCCTCTATATCATGGGCTACCGCGACCTCGACGAGGCCATCGGGATGCACAACGCCGTCGCCCAGGGGCTGAGTTCGTCGATCTTCACCACCGACCTGCGCGAGGCCGAGCGATTCATGTCCGACGAGGGCAGCGACTGCGGCATCGTCAACGTCAATATCGGCCCCTCGGGTGCGGAGATCGGCGGCGCCTTCGGCGGCGAAAAGGACACCGGCGGCGGCCGCGAGTCCGGCTCCGACGCCTGGAAGAGCTATATGCGCCGGGCCACCAACACCATCAACTACTCGCGCGAGCTGCCGCTGGCGCAGGGAATTCGGTTCGATATCTAGGGAAAATAAGCGCAACCACAGAGACACAGAGGCACAGAGAGGAAACACAGAGACGATTTCAGCTTCTCTGTGTCTCTGTGCCTCTGTGGTTCACAAGCTACCCCGCCGTCAGGGCCGCCTCCATCGCCACCTGGCCCGCGGGGGTCAGCGCCCACAGTTGCGCGCCCTCGTCGGTGGGGCGGCCGCAGAGGGTGAAGGGCGCGGTGTCGAACAGCGGCCGCTTGGCGCGAAAACCGAAGCCTTTCACCGCCGCGCCGGGATGGTGGCGCAGGTACAAATCCACCAGCAGGGTGGCGATCAGCGGACCGTGGACGACGAGGCCGGAATAGCCTTCCTCCGCGCACCAATCGCGATCGTAATGAATGCGGTGGCCGTTGAAGGTCAGAGCCGAATAGCGGAACAACAGCACCGCATCGGGGGTGACGGTGCGGGTCCATTCCGCCTCGGGCGTCGGGTCGGGCTGGGCAGGGTCGGCGGGCGCGTTTGAGCCTTCGCCCGCCGGCCCGCGATAGACGATGTCGTGTTCCTCGCGCAGGCACACTTCGTCATCGACGAGCACCTCGTGGGCCACCACCACGAAACCAAGTTCGCCGGTGCGGCCCTGCTTGCGG
>JAWLGJ010000018.1:0-59712 GCA_041685145.1 Magnetospirillaceae bacterium
TGCAGCAACGACTATCTCGGGATGGGCGAGAACAAGGAGGTGCTGGCCGCCATGCAGAAGGCGCTGCACCAATGCGGCGCCGGCGCCGGCGGCACGCGCAACATCTCGGGCACCAACCACTATCATGTGATGCTGGAGAACGAGCTTGCCGACTTCAACGGCAAGGAAGCGGCGCTGCTGTTCACCTCGGGCTATGTCGCCAACCTGACCACCCTGTCGACCCTGCTGCAACACATTCCCGGCTGCATCGCGTTTTCGGACGAGTTGAACCACAACTCGATGATCGAGGGCATCCGCACCGGGCGCTGCAAGAAGCACATCTTCCGCCACAACGACGTCGCCCATCTGGAGGAACTGCTGGCCGCCGAGGATCCCGAGGCGCCGAAGCTGGTGATCTTCGAGTCGGTCTATTCGATGGACGGCGACATCGCCCCCATCGGCGACATCGTCGCCGTGGCCGAGAAATACAACGCCATGACATTCCTGGACGAGGTGCACGCCGTGGGCATGTACGGGCGCGAGGGCTCGGGCGTGGCCGAGCGCGACGGCGTCCGCGACCGCGTCACCATCATCCAGGGGACGATGGCCAAGGCCATCGGCGTCATCGGCGGCTACATCGCCGCCTCGGCCAATCTGGTCGATTTCGTGCGCAGCTTCGGCCAGGGCTTCATCTTCTCCAGCGCGCTGCCGCCGTCGGTGGCCGCCGGGGCGCTGGCCAGCATCCGCTATCTGCGCGCCCACCCCGAGATCCGCGACCGGCACCAGGAACGCGCCGCGACGCTGAAGAAGCGGCTGACCCAGGTGGGCATCCCGGTGATGCCCTCGATCAGCCACATCGTGCCGGTGATGGTGGGCGACGCCGGCCTGTGCAAGCAGGCCAGCGACATGCTGCTGCGCCAGCACGACATCTATGTCCAGCCCATCAACTACCCCACCGTGCCGGTGGGCTCCGAGCGCCTGCGCATCACGCCGACGCCCTTGCACACCGACGCGATGATGGACCGGCTGGTGGCGGCGCTGATCGACGTCTGGTCGCAACTTGGCATCAAGAAAATCGCCGCCTGACCGGCGGCGGGCCGGCGCGCGCGGCGCCATCCTTTCCGCCTATGGACGCGGACCTTTCGCCCGGTTATCCTGTTGGCTGAAAGTGGCTCGCAACTGGCGGAAGGCAGCGGCCGATGTTCGCCGACAACACCCTGACCCCGAAGGAAGCCGTCCGGCTGTGCGCACTGGGCATGGTGGCCGATGCGCCGGCGCCCTACAGCGCCCTGGCCGGCGGCGTGCGCCACTTCATCAGCCGCGTCGCCGGGCCTTCGCTCGACCTCATGGGCCTGTCGGTGGAACTGCTGAAATACGAGGGGCTGGTGGCGCCGGTCGATGGCGAGGGCATGGAGGATGATGCCGTGCTGGCGATCACCGATGCCGGCCGGCGCGAGCTTCACGCCCTGCTCACCGCCCGCATCCGCCCCGGCACCGACCTGACCAAGCTGGTCATCGCGCTGAAGTTCCGCTTCCTGCACCTGATGGCGGCCGGGGAGCAGCGCGCCCAGGTCGAAATGCTCATGGACGCCGTCGACAGCGAACTCGCCCGCCTGACCGACCTGCGCGGCCACCAGCAGGGCAAGCCCGGCAACCTCACCGCTTGGCTGGACCACGAAATCGACGCCCTGGAGGCCCGCCTCGCCTGGCTGGAGGATTTCAGCCGGGGGGTGTAGCCCGATCAGTACAAATGCTGCCCGCCGGTCACGAAGACCTCGGTTCCGGTGACATAGCCGAAATCGTCGGTGCACAGGCGAAAGACCGTGGCGGCGACGTCCTGGGGCGTGCCCATGCGGTCCAGCGGGATGCGCGGGATCAGGGCCTCGTAGTCCTCGGAAATCATTTCGGTCTGAATTTCCCCCGGCGCCACGGCATTGACCCGCACGCCAAGCTGGGCCATCTCCACCGCCATCTCCCGCGTCAGCCCCGACAACGCCGCCTTCGACGTCGAATAGGCCGAGCCGGCGAAGGGATGGACGTAGTGGCCGGCAATGGAGGTGATGTTGACGATGGCGCCCTTGCCGCGCGCCAGCGCCGCCGCGAACCCCCGCGCCAGCCGCAGCGGCGCGAAGAAATTGAGGTCGAACACCTCGCGCCAGCCGTCGATGGAGCCGTTGAGCACCCCCAGGCGTTCCTTGTAGGGCGTCTTGGGCGAGACGCCGGCGTTGTTAACCAGGGCGTGCAGGGGCTCCTCGCCCAGAATCTCGTTGCCGCGCTTGATGAAGGCCTCGACGCCGGCGGCGTCGGTGAGGTCGGTGGGGATGTGGTGGGTCCAGTTGGGGTCGCGCCGGCAGTGGGCGGGCACGTCGCGGCGCGCGCAGGTGATGACGCGCCAGCCCTCGGCCATGAACCGGCCGGCGATGGCGTGGCCGATGCCCTGGCTGGCGCCGGTGATGATGACGGTCCTGTTTTGCGCGGCGGTCATGGCTGCGACTGTACGGCAAGCCGCGCACGCAGACAACGCGGCGCGGCGGGCGCAAAGGAAGGGCGCGATGTGCGGGCGCTATGAACTGAACATGAGCCCGGCGGAAATCGCCGCCGCCTTCGGGCTGCGGGCGCCGCCGGAGCGCGGCCGCCTGCCCGAGGTCCGCCCCACCGACCCGGCGCCGGTGGTTCTGGCCGACGGCACGGCGCGGACGCTGCGCTGGGGCCTGCGGGTGACGTGGAGCAAGCGGCCGCTCATCAACGCCCGTGTCGAGTCCCTGGCCGAGAAGCCCGCCTTCCGCCGCCTGCTGGCCGGGCGCTGCCTAGTTCCGGCGACGGCCTGGTTCGAGTGGCGGAGCGCCGAGGGGCGCAAGCTCAAGAACCGCATCGCCCCGGCGCGCAACGCCCCCTTCGCCCTGGCCGGTTTGCAGGACGGTGAGCGCTTCGTCGTCGTCACCCGCCCCGCCCTGGCGGCGCTGGCGGCCATCCATGACCGAATGCCGGCGGTGTTGGCGCCCGAGGCCTGGAAGACCTGGCTGGAGGCGGCGCCGGAGACGCTCGAAAGCCTGCTCTGCGCCGATCCCGGCCCCGTGCGGGCCGTCGAGGCCGGCGGGCGACCCCAACAGCCGAGCCTGTTCGGGTAGCGGCGGGCGGCGCCGCCTACGCCGCGCGCTGGTAATAGAGGTTCTGGACGTGGTTGCCCTGGGCGAAGAACAGCCAGCGTTCGCCCAGCAGGCCCAGATACTGCACCGCGAAGGCGGCGTAGAGGGCGGCGTCGGGCCCCTGCCAGCCCAGGGCCAGCAGCGCCGCCGGCGCCGCGAAACCCGCCGCCAGCACCGCCGGCACCAGACGCCGGCGCAGCCCCGGACTGCCGGGGCTGGAAAATTCCTCGGTGTTGAACGAGCCGCCGATGAAGCCCTGGGTCACCTGGCGGATGGCGCCGTGGTGGACGCCGATCGCCGAGCGCAGCGTCGACGGCGCGCCCAGCCGCGCGTGGCGCCGGAAGGTGTAGGCCCGCCCCGCCAGCGCCACCAGCGTCAGCACCAGTGCCGAGGCGACGAAGAAGCCGCGCAGGGCGCTGCCGGTGACGGCCGCATAGGCCGCCGCCAGGGTGAAGCCGGAGGCCAGTCCCATGAGGGTGAAATTGACCACCGTCCAGACGCCGGCCCATTCACGGATGAACTTGATGCAGGCATAGATCATGCCGGTGCACACGAACAGCAGCACCGTCGCCCCGGCCCCCACGAACCCCGCCGCCAACGGAAGATCAAGGCTCTTGCCGTTGCTGAAGGTCACCAGCACCGTGCGCGGGTCCACCAAGTGCAGCAGGCCGTAGACCAGCACCAGTCCCATGACCGCCGGCAGCAGGATCACCTCGCGCGACAGCCAGGAGGTGCGCCAGCGCGCGATCGCCCGCCAGCCGCGCATCGGCCGCGCCAGATGGAAGAACGACGCCAGCAGCCCCAGCGCCAGGAAGGCCAGGGCCAGCGCGGCGCCGCCGGCGTAGAAGGCGCCGCTCTCGCGCACCGCCTCGGCGCCGATCACCCAGTAGAACTGCCCCGTCACCAGGGCCAGGAACAGCCCCTGCCCGGCGCCGATGAGGGTGGTGAGGAAGAGCACGGAAAAGGCGGGTTTCATGGCGACGGCGCTCCTACCATGTCGTCACGTCGTCGAGGGACGGGTCGGAGAGATCGGGGCGCGGCAGCTCGCCCTCCTTCTTCAGCGGGTTGTCGGCGCGCACCAGCTCGTCGGGGTGGATGTGCATCCGGGTGCGCCGGCGCGGCAGGTAATGGTTGGCCGGCCGGGTGCCCCATTCCGGCATCAGTTGATAGCCGCCATGCTCTCGGATGGCGACCGAGACCTCGGAATCGGGATCCTTGATGTCGCCGAACAGCCGCGCCCCCGGCGGGCAGGCCAGCACGCAGGCGGGCTTGCGCCGCTCCTCGGGCAGGCTCTGATCATAGATGCGGTCGACGCACAGGGTGCATTTCTTCATCACCCCCTGGTGGGGGTCGAACTCGCGCGCCCCGTAGGGACACGCCCACGAGCAGTATTTGCAGCCGATGCACTTGTCGTAGTCGACCAGCACGATGCCGTCCTCGGCGCGCTTGTAGCTGGCGCCGGTGGGGCACACCGGCACGCAGGGCGGTTCCTCGCAGTGCAGGCAGGACTTGGGGAAATGCACCGTCTCGGTGTCGGGATAGGTGCCGACCTCGTAGGTCTGGACGCGGTTGAAGAACACGCCCTTGGGATCGGCGCCATAGGGGTTGAAGTCGGCCAGCGGCCCGGCCTCGCCGGAGGTGTTCCACTCCTTGCACGAGGTCACGCAGGCATGGCAGCCGACGCAGACATTGAGGTCGATGACCAGGGCAAGCTGCTTGTCGGCCATCACCGCCCCCGCCCGCCGGCGAAATAGGCGCGCACCCGCGCGCCGAAGCGGCGCACCCCCGGCGGCGGCGGCACGGGCGCGAAGCGGGGGGCGGTTTCCCGCGGCTCGTCGTCCGCCGCCTTCACCACCCGCACGCGCACGTCGTACCAGGCCGCCTGGCCGGTCACCGGATCGGAGTTGGAGACCCGGCCGCCGTCCAGGAGGCGCGGCAGTTCCTCGGCGATGAGGTGGTTGAGCAGGAAGCCGTTGCTGGACTCGTTGGCCTCCGGCGCCAGCCCCCAGGCGCCCGACGCCTTGCCGATGGCGTTCCAGGTCCACACCGTCCCCGGCTCCACCGCCTCGGAGAAGCGGGCCATGCAGCGCACCCGCCCCCAGGGGCTTTCCACCCACACCCAGTCGCCGTCGCCGAAGCCGCCGGCCGCCCCCACCGAGGGATGCACGAACAGATAGTTGTGGGCGTGAATTTGGCGCAGCCAGGCGTTCTGCGAATCCCAGGAATGGTACATGGCCATCGGCCGCTGGGTGATGGCGTGCAGCGGATAGCGCCCCGAGTCCATCGCCTGCCACTCCAGCGGCGGGTAATAGAAGGGCAGCGGATCGAAGAAGGTCTCGACCCGACGACGCAGCGCCTCGGGCGGCTGCTTGCCCTTGCGCCGCCCCTGCGCCGCCAGGCGGAACTTCTGCAGCACCTCGGAGTAGAGGTGGATCTGTATGGGCTCGGCGTAGCGCACCAGGCGATGGTGCCGCGCCCATTGCAGATAGCCCTGGTTCCAGTTGCGCATGTATTGGTAGGAGCGCGGCAGTTCGTAATGGAAGTGGTTGTTGTTGCGGGCATACATCTCCCACTGGCGGGGATTGGGCTCGCCCTTCATGAACTTCTCGCCCCCCGCGCCGCGCCACCCGGCCAGGAAGCCGATGCCCGAGCCGGGCTCGGTTTCGTAATTGACGATGAAGTCGGGATAGTCGCGGTACTTGCGCCCGCCGTCGGCGGCCACGAAGCCCGGCAGCTTCAGCCGCGAGGCCAGCTCGATCAGCACCTCCTGGAACGGCTTGCATTCCCCGGTCGGCGGCACCACCGGCACCCGCACCGCGTCCACCGGACCGTCGAATTCCGAGATGGGCCGGTCCAGCATCGACATGACGTCATGGCGTTCCAGATAGGTGGTGTCGGGCAGCACCAGATCGGCGAAGGCGACAGTTTCGGAGTGGAAGGCGTCGGCGACGACCAGGAAGGGAATCTTGTATTCGCCGTCCTCGTCCCGGTCGGTGAGCATCTTGCGCACCTCGACCGTGTTCATGGTGGAGTTCCAGGCCATGTTGGCCATGAACAGCATCAACGTGTCGATCGGGTAGGGATCGCCGCGCCAGGCATTGGTGATGGCGTTGTGCATCAGCCCGTGCACCGACAGCGGGTATTCCCACGAGAACCCCTTGTCCAGGCGCACCGGCGCGCCGGCGTCGTCGACGAACAGATCGTCCGGGTCGGCCGGCCAGCCCAGCAGCATCCCCGCCAACGGCTCGCCGGGACGCACCCCTTCGGGGCCCTTGGGCGGCTTGGCGCAGGGCGGGATGGGGCGCGGGAAGGGGGCGCGGTGGCGGAAGCCGCCGGGGCGGTCGATGGTCCCCAGCAGGGTCATCAGGATGCCCAGGGCGCGGATGGCATGGAAGCCGTTGGAGTGCGCCGCCAGCCCGCGCATGGCGTGGAAGGCGACGGGATTGCCGCGCACGCTCTCGTGATCCCTGCCCCAGCAGTCGGTCCAGGCGATGGGCAGTTCGATGTGCTGGTCGCGGGCCGTCACCCCCATCTCGTGCGCCAGACGGCGGATGGTGGCGGCGGGGATGCCGGTGATGCCCTCGGCCCATTCCGGGGTGTAGTCCTTGACCCGCTCCTTCAGCAGCTGGAAGGCGGGCTTGACCGCGGTGCCGTCCGCCAGGGCATAGGCGCCCATCAGCCGCGGCTCGGCGTCCTGGGCCCGGGCGGGCACGGCGCGGTCGGCGCGGCGGTCCCACCACAGCTTGTTCTGGGGCTCGAAACACCCCTCCTCCACCGGCGCGTCGGTGCGCACGAACAGGCCCTCGGAGTCGCCGCCCTCGGCCACGTTCACCAGATCGGGGGCGTTGGTGTAGTCGATGAGGAAATCGCGGTCGAACAGGCCCAGTTCGACGATCTCGTGGATCAGCGCCAGCAGCAGGGCGCCGTCGGTGCCGGGGCGGATGGGCACCCATTCGTCGGCGATGGCGGCGTAGCCGGTGCGCACCGGGTTGATGGCGATGAAGCGCCCCCCCTGGCGCTTGAACGCCCCCAGCGCCATCTTCATGGGGTTGGAATGGTGGTCCTCGGCGGTGCCGATCATCACGAACAGCCGCGCCCGCTCCAGGTCGGGGCCGCCGAACTCCCAGAACGAGCCGCCGATGGTGTAGATCAGCCCCGCAGCCATGTTCACCGAACAGAAGCCGCCGTGGGCTGCGTAGTTGGGGGTGCCGAACTGCTTGGCGAAAAGGCCGGTCAGGGCCTGCATCTGATCGCGCCCGGTGAACAGGGCGAAGCGGCGCGGGTCGGTTTGGCGGATGCGGGCCAGCCGCTCCTCCAGGATGGCAAAGGCCTCGTCCCAGCCGATCGCCTCGAATTCCCCGGCGCCGCGCTCGGCGCCCTCCTTGCGCTTCAGGGGCCGGGTCAGCCGCGCCGGCGAATACTGCTTCATGATCCCCGACGCACCCTTGGCGCAGATCACCCCCTTGTTGAGGGGATGCTCGGGATTGCCCTCGATATAGCGCACCTCGCCGTCGCGCAGATGCACGCGAATGCCGCACCGGCACGCGCACATATAGCAGGTCGTGGTCTTGACCTCGGTTCGGCCCCCGCCGTCGGCGGCGGCAGCGTCGCCCGTCATACAGCCTCCCCAGTCGGCCCGGCCCCACACGGGGCGGAACCGCCATTCAATTACATTCTGCTTATATTAGTCAAACCTAACCCGTACCGGCACCTTCGGCGGGGGCGATTTCGCTTGCGAGGGCCGGGCGGGACTGGAACCATACCCCGTAAACGCGAAGTTGAAGATCGGTGGGAGGATCAGCATGGCAAACCATCCGTCCGCACCCCGCGTCGCCGCGCTCGTCGGCCCCTTCGCCAGCGGCAAGACCAGCCTCCTCGAAGCCCTGCTGTTCGCCACCGAGGCCATCCCCCGCCAGGGGCGGATCAAGGACGGCAACACCGTCGGCGACGCCGGCCCCGAGGCCCGCGACCGCCAGATGAGCGTCGAGGTCAACATCGCCCGCACCGCCTATCTGGATGACACCTGGACCTTTCTGGACTGCCCCGGCTCGATCGAATTCGTCCAGGACGCCTACAACGCCCTGACCGTCGCCGACGCGGCGGTGGTGGTGTGCGAGCCCGACCCCGCCCGCGCGATCATGGTGTCGCCGATCCTGAAGTTTCTCGACGAGCACAAGATCCCCCACTTCCTGTTCGTCAACAAGGTCGACACCGGCCAGGTGCGCCTGCGCGAGACGCTGGAGGCGTTGCAGGCGGTGTCGGACCGGCCGCTGGTGCTGCGCGAACTGCCCATCCGCGAGGGCGACCGCATCACCGGCTATGTCGATCTGGTTAGCGAACGCGCTTATAAATACAAGCCCGGACAGCCGTCGGACCTCATCAAGCTTCCCGAGGGCGAGAAGGAAGAGGAGGAACTGGCCCGCCAGGAGATGCTGGAGAACCTCGCCGACCTCGACGACCACCTGCTGGAGGAACTGCTGGAGGACGTCGTCCCCCCGACCGAGGAAATTTATCAAAGCCTGTCGAAGGATCTGTCCGAGGATCTGATCGTGCCGGTGTTCTTTGGCTCGGCCGAGCAGAACGGCGGCATCAACCGCCTGCTGAAGGCGCTGCGCCACGAGACCCCCCAGCCGCAGGCGACCGGCGACCGCCTCGGCCTCGCCGCCGAGGGCGGCGCGCTGGCGCGGGCCTTCAAGACCGTCCACGCCCAGCACACCGGCAAGCTCACCTTCGCCCGCATCTGGCGGGGCGAGTTCGCCGACGGCCAGACCATCGGCGACGAGCGCGTCTCGGGCCTCTACACCATGCCGGCGGGCAAGCTGACCAAGACGGCGCAGGCCGGGTCCGGCGAGGTGGTGGCGTTCGGCAAGCTGGAGGCGGTGAAGACCGGCGACTGGATCGGCGCCGCCGACGCCACCGCCGAGACCTGGCCGGCGGCCCTGCCGCCGCTGTTCTCGATGGCGCTGCACGCCGAGAAGAAGGCCGACGAGGTCAAGCTGACCGGCGCCCTGGCCCGGCTGTGCGAGGAGGATCCGTCGCTGTCGGTGGAGCAGAACCCCGAAATCGGCGAATTGGTGCTGTGGGGCCAGGGCGACATTCACCTGCAGGTGTCGGTCGAGAAGCTGAAGAGCCGCTTCCACCTCGACGTCGTCACGCGCAAGCCGCAGGTGCCCTACCGCGAGACCATCCGCAAGTCCGCCTCCGTCCACGGCCGCCATAAGAAGCAGACCGGCGGCCACGGGCAGTTCGGCGACGTCTATATCGACATCAAGCCGCTGCCGCGCGGCGAGGGCTTCGCCTTCACCGACACCATCGTCGGCGGCGTCGTGCCGAAGCAGTTCATCCCCGCCGTCGAGGAGGGCGTGAAGGACTATCTGCGCCAGGGGCCGCTGGGCTTTCCCGTCGTGGACGTGGCGGTGATGCTGACCAGCGGCTCGTACCACAGCGTCGACTCCTCCGACATGGCCTTCAAGACCGCCGCCCGCATCGCCATGACCGAGGGCATGGCGCAGTGCCAGCCGGTGCTGCTGGAGCCCATCCTGCGCGTCGAGATCGCGCTGCCCAACGAGTTCACCTCGAAGCTGCAGCGCGTCATCGCCGGGCGGCGCGGCCAGATCCTCGGCTTCGACGCCAAGCCGGGGTGGAGCGGCTGGGATGTCGTGCAGGCCTCGCTGCCGCAGGCCGAAATGCACGACCTCATCGTCGAGTTGCGCTCGCTGACGATGGGCGTGGGCACCTTCTCGTGGCGCTTCGATCACCTGCAGGAACTGATGGGCCGCGAAAGCGACAAGGTGGTGGAGGAACGCAAGGCCGCCCTGGCGGGCTGACGGGCGCTCAGCCCGCGTACAACCAGCCGGCGTAACCGGCATAGACGACCAGGAAGCCGGCGCCCTCGGCGCGGGTGATGCGCCAGCCGGTGGCCATCACCGGCAGCGCCAGCAGCATCACGCCCAGAAGCACCCAGATATCGACGGCGGCGATGCGCGGCGCCACCGACAACGGCGTCACCATCGCCGTCACCCCCAGGATGCCGAAGAAATTGAAGATGCCGCTGCCGACGGCGTTGCCCACCGCCACCTCGGCATGGCCGCGCACCGCCGCCACCAGCGAGGTCGCCATTTCCGGCAGCGAAGTACCCACCGCCACCAGCGTCAGCCCGATCACCGCCTGCGGCACCCCGGCGGCGACGGCCACCGCGACGGCGCCCTCGACCAGCCAGTCCGCCCCCACCACCAGGCCGACGAAGCCCCCGGCCACGAACGCCCAGGCGGCCAAGGGGCGCATGTCACCGGCGAACTCCTCCGCCTCCTCGGCGTAGAAGCTGCCCGCCGCTTGGCTGCGGGAGTGGAAATAGGTGTAGAGCAGATAGCCGACCAGCCCCGCCAACAGCAACGCCCCCTGCCAGCGGGTCACCATTCCGGTCTGCGCCACGATCAGCACCGCCACCGTCGCCACCAGCAAGACCCCGCCGTCGCGCAGCACCGCCGCGCGCGAACTGGCCAGCGGCCGAATCAGCGCCGACGCCCCGAGAATCAGCAGCATGTTGGCGATGTTGCTGCCCACCACATTGCCCAGCACGATGTCGGGTTCGCCCCGCGCCGCCGCCTGCAGCGACACCACCAGTTCTGGCGCCGAGGTGCCGGCGGCGACCACCGTCAGGCCGATGACCAGCGGCGACACGCCGTGACGCCGGGCCACGCTGACGGCGCCACGCACCAGGCCCTCCCCGCCGAGGAAGAGCAGCACCAGGCCGCCGGCGATTAACGCGAATTCGTACATCGTCCCCCTGTCCCACGGGCACGCAACAGGGCCACGGCCGCCTGACGCTGTCAACAGGCATGGCGTCGTTGACTTGCGCCGCCGCCACCGCCACCCTTGACCAACGTTTTAGATCAAGCGGGGTGTCATGCCCGACTCCGAGGCGCAGTACCGCCGCCACGAAGAGTATGTGGACCTGCCGGTTATCGGCTACACCGTCTGGTGGCACGAGGCGAAGGGTCTGCAATGGGCCGGGCGAATGCCCGAACGCCACGCCGACATGGTGGTGGCACAGTTGCGCATCATCGCCGGCGCCGGCTATTGGAAGGCGCCGCTTTACCATTGGGATCTCCTTCTCAGCCCCGACCCCTGACGGAACCCGCCCGTTGGCGGGCTGTTGGCTGCCTTGGCGGCCAAACGCTTGGGAGACGCCGATGCCGAAAGGATCGCGGCGCCAGGCGCCGGTGGTGGCGATCACCGGCGCGTCGGGGGGCGTCGGGCGCGCGGTGGCGCGGGCCTTCGCCCGCCGGGGCGCCCGGCTGGGCCTGATCGCCCGTGGGATGGACGGCCTTCGCGCCACCCGCGCCGAGGCCGTGGGTTTGGGCGCCGAGGCCCTGGCGCTGCCCGCCGACGTCGCCGATGCCGATGCCGTCGCCGCCGCCGCCGACCGTCTTGCCGCCCGCTTCGGCGGCGTGGACGTCTGGATCAACAACGCCATGACCACCGTTTTCGCGCCGCTGAGCGCGATGACGGCGGCGGAATTCCGGCGCGCCACCGAGGTCACCTATCTCGGCTGTGTCCACGGCACCCTCGCCGCCCTGCACCACATGCGCCCGCGCGGCCGCGGCGCCATCGTGCAGGTGGGATCGGCGCTGGCCTATCGCGGGATTCCGTTGCAGGCGGCCTATTGCGGCGCCAAATTCGCCATTCGCGGCTTCACCGACAGCCTGCGCTGCGAACTGCTGCACGAGGGCAGCGGCATCCGCGTCAGCATGGTGCAGCTTCCGGCCGTGAACACGCCGCAATTCCTGTGGTGCCGCACCCACCTGCCCCGCAAGCCCCGCCCCGTGCCGCCGGTCTGCCGGCCCGAGGCGGCGGCGCGTGCGGTCCTCTACGCCGCCGACCACGCGCCGCGCGAGCTGTGGGTGGGCCGCGCCACCCTGAAGACCATCGCCGGCGCCCTGGCCGCCCCCGCCTTCATGGACCGCTATCTCGCCGAACGCGCCTATGACGGACAGATGACGGACGGCGCGCCGGAACCGGGACGGCCCGACAACCTGTTCGCGCCCGCCGATGGCGACTTCGGCGCCCACGGCCCCTTCGACGGCGCCGCCGAGCCCTCGGCGGCGATTATGACGGCGGGGCGGGCGCGGCAGGCGGCGCTGGCCGGCGGGTTGGGTCTGGCGGCGGCAGCGGTGGGCCTGGGCGTCGTCGGCGGCCGGGGGCTCGCGCGGCGAAGCCGCCGCTGAGGCGCCCGACCTCGACGCCACCGCGCCCCAGGCGTTATCCTCCAAGGCCGGCCTTCTCCGGGAGGTTGGCCACGCGCTTCTCATCCGGGGCCGAAGGAGCCGTCATGGCCGGCGAGGACAATCGCGTCGTTGAGGGCGGCATCGGCGGTCGCCGCGCCGCCGCGACGCTGGCGCAGCGGGTGGTGGTGTTTGCGCTGCTGTGGGTGGCGCTGGCCGGCGTGTCCGGCGCGGCGCTGGCGGCGGGGGGCGTGGCCGTGGCGGTGGCGACGGCGGCGAGCCTGCGCCTGAGCCCGTTGCGCGCCGCCCGCCCCCTGCCCCTGCGGGCGCTGCTGCTGATACCGCTGTTCCTGCGCGAGGCCATCGTCGCCGGCGTCGACGTGGCGCTGCGGGCCCTGCGCCCCAGCCTGCCGATGGACCCGGCCATCCTGCATCACCGCCTGGGAACGGCACGGGGGCCGGTGCCGATGGCGCTGGCTTTCCTGGTCAGCGCCCTGCCCGGCACGCTGGCCACCGACTGGCAGGGGCGGTGGCTGCACGTCTACACCATCGACCGGCATCAGCATTCGCTGCGCAGCATCGCCGCGATGGAGCGGCGCCTGGCCTGGGCGTTGACGCCGCACCGGCAGCGGCCGCCGGGGGGCGGGCGGCGATGATCGACCTGGTCCTGCTGGTGGCGGTGGCGGTGCTGCTGGTGAACGCCGCCGCCGGTATTCTCCGCGCGCTGGTGGGGCCGTCGGCGGCGGATCGCCTGCTGGCGATCCAGCTTCTCGCCACCACCGGCATCGCCGTGCTGCTGCTGCTGGCCGAGGCGACGCACCAGCCGGCGGCGCGCCTGGTGGCCCTGGTGCTGGCGATTCTGGCGGCGGCGGCGGCGCTGGCCTTCGTGCGGCGGCTGTGGTGGCGGCTGGGCCCCGGCGAGGAGGGCGGGCCGTGATCGTGCTGGAGGGCCTGGCGGCGCTGCTGGTGGCGGTGGGGGTCGCCTTCTTCATCGCCGGCACCGTGGGGCTGCTGCGGTTCCCGGACCTGTTCTCGCGCCTGCACGCGCTGGTGAAGGCCGACAATCTGGGCATGGGCTTCATCGCCGCCGGGCTGGCCCTGCTGGCCGAGGACGCGGGCACGGTGCTGGTCATCGTCGCCGTGTGGGTGTTGGCGCTGCTGGCGTCGGTGATGGTCAGCCACCTCGTCGCTCATGCCGCCGTCAGGGAAGGGATGCAGCCGTGGCGCAAGAAGAGATGATGCTGCTCATCGACGGCGCCGTGGCCGTCGGCTTGGTGTGGATGGCGTTGCGCGCCCTCAACGCGCGCCGCCTGACCGAGGCGGTGATTGTCTTCATCGGCTTTACCGGCGTCATGGCCCTGGCCTGGGTGCGCCTGCGCGCCCCCGACCTCGCCCTGGCCGAGGCCGCGGTGGGGGCCGGCGTGCTGGTGGTGGTGCTGCTCGACGGGCTGGGCCGCCTCGCCCATCTGCTGGGGGGGCGCACGCCGCTGCGCGCGGCGGCGGTGGTGCTGCTGCCGCTGCTGTCGCTGGCGCTGGTGGCGGTGCTGCTGCGCGCCTTGGGCGACCTGCCGTCGGCGGCGACGGGACTCGGGCCGCGGGTGTTCGCGGCGCTGGAGCAATCGGGGGTGGAGAACCCGGTGACGGCGGTGCTGCTCAACTTCCGCGGCTTCGATACCCTGCTGGAGGTGTTCGTGTTGCTGGGCGCCGCGGTGGCGGTGGCGCTGCTGCGCCCCCTTGACCGGGCATTGCCCCGGGGCGCCGGGCCCATCACCGCCGGGCCGCCGCAGACACCGATGGCGGACTGGTACCGGCGGCGACTGCTGCCGGTGGCGCTGCTGGTGGCGGTTTATCTGCTGTGGGCGGGCGGCTCGGCGCCCGGCGGCGCCTTTCAGGCGGGATCGCTGCTGGCGGGGGTGCTGGCGCTGGGCCTGCTGACGGGAACACCGCTGGCGGGGCGGCCGGCGGCGGCATGGGCGGCGGCGGCGATCGGCCCCGTCGCCTTCGTCCTGGCGGCGCTGCTGTTCGCCGTCGGCGGCCACGGCGTCCTGCAATACCCGCCCGGCTGGGCGAAGGCCGCCATTCTGGGGCTCGAAAGCCTGCTGACCGTCTCCATCGCCGCCGCCCTGACCCTGCTGGTGATCGGCATCCCGCGCCGGAGGCGCCCGTGACCTCGGCCCTGCTCTACGCCGGCGCCGGCGTCGTCCTTTTCGCGGTGGCGCTGCTGGCCCTGTTCCTGCGCCGGCACCTGCTGCGCAAGCTGATGGCCGCCAACATCGCCGGCAGCGGCGTCTTCCTGTTCCTGCTCGGCACCGCCGCCGACGGCGACGCCCCCCCCGACCCGGTGCCGCAGGCGATGGTGCTGACCGGCATCGTCGTCACCGTCTCGGTGACCGCCTATGGCGTGGCGCTGCTGCGGCGCTTTGCCGACGAGACCGGACGGGACACCTTGACGGAGGACGGCGGCGGGCCATGAGCGCGACGCCGATCCTGATGGCGGCGGCGGTGGCCGTGCCGCTGGTGGCGGCGCCCTTGAGCCTGCACCGCGCCTGGGCCGGCGCCGTCGCCCTGGCGGCCGGCGTCGGCACGACGGCGGCGGCGATCGGGCTGGTGCTGGCGGTGGCGCGCGACGGCGCCGTCCGCCACGCCCTGGGCGGCTGGCCGGCGCCGCTGGGCATCGTCTGGAATCTCGACGGCCTGGCGGCCATCCTGCTGGCGACGGCGGCGCTGGTCGCCCTGCCGGTGGCGGTCTTCGCCACCGCCAGCCTGCCGCGCGAGCATCTGGGCCGCGAGGCGCACCGCTTCTGGCCGCCGTTCCTGTTCCTGTGGGCGGGGCTGAACGCCCTGTTCCTGTCCGGCGACGTGTTCAACATCTATGTCGCGCTGGAACTGGTCAGCCTAGCGGCGGTGATGCTGGTGACCCTGGAGGGGCGCGCCGCCGCCCTGGCGGCGGGGCTGCGCTATCTGCTGGTGGCGCAGGCGGGGGCGCTGACCTATCTGCTCGGCGTCGCCTTCCTGTACGCCCGCCACGGCACCCTCGACGTCGGCCTGCTGACAGCGGCGGCGGCGGTGGGAGACATGCCGACGACGGTGGCGGCGGTGCTGATGACCGGCGGCCTGTTCGCCAAGGCGGCGCTGTTCCCCCTGCACGCCTGGCTGCCGCCGGCGCACGGCTCCGCCCCCGCCCCCGCCAGCGCCCTGCTGTCGGGCCTGGTGGTGATGGCGGCGGCCTACGTCATCCTGCGGCTGTGGTTCGACGTCTTCGCCGCCGTCGGCGGGGCGCCGCTGCGCCAGGGGCTGGGGGCGCTGGGGGCGGCGGGGGTGATCTGGGGCTCGCTGCTGGCGCTGTCGCAGCGGCGGCTGAAGGCGGTGATCGCCTATTCCACCACCGCCCAGATGGGCTATCTGCTGCTGGCCATCCCGCTGGCGGCGCCGGCGGCCGACTGGAGCGCCGACCCCTGGGCCGGCGCCATCATGCTCGCGGTCGCCCACGCCTTTGCCAAGGCGGCGATGTTCCTGGCCACCGGCCTCATCATCCAGGCGACGGGGCAGGACCGCATCGGCAGTATGCGCGGGGTGGCGCGGCGGATGCCGGTGACCGCCTATGCCATCGGCGTCGCCGGGCTGACGCTGATGGGGCTGCCGCCCAGCGGCGGCTTCGCCGCCAAGTGGCTGCTGCTGCGCGCCGCCTGGAGCGACGGGCAGTGGTGGTGGGTGCTGGTGCTGCTGGGGGGCGGGCTGCTGGCGGCGGCCTATGTGTTCCGCATCATCGGCCCGGCCTTCTCGCATTCCAAGGCCCGCAAGCGCCAGCCGCCGCGGCCGCTGGAGTGGATCGCCCTGGGCATGGCGGCGGCCTCGCTGCTGATGGGGCTGGCGGCGATGCCGCTGGTGGCGGTGCTGGCGCGGTCCGGAGGCGGGGCATGAGCTGGAACGGCGCCGTGCCCCTGACCATCCTGCTTTCGTCGCTGCTGCCGGGGCTGGCGATCTTCTTCCTGGGCGAGGAGCGCCACCGCACCCGCACGGTGCTGAACCTGTCCGGCGCCGTGGTCAAGGTGGCGCTGATCGGCGCCATGCTGATCGGGCTCTACCAGGCCGAGCGCGCCTTCACCTTCCGTCTGCCGCTGCTGCCGGGCATCGACTTCCTGCTGAACATCGACGCCCTGGCGATGCTGTTCGTGTCGCTGTCGGGGGGGCTGTGGCTGCTGACCACCGTCTACGCCATCGGCTATCTGGAGGAATCGCCCAACCGCAGCCGTTTCTTCGGCTTTTTCAGCGTCTGCGTCTCGGCGACGGTCGGCATCGCGATGGCCGGCAACCTGTTCACCCTGTTCCTGTTCTACGAACTGCTGACCCTGTCGACTTATCCGCTGGTGGTGCATCGCGGCACGCCGGCCGTGCTGAACGCCGGGCGCCTGTACCTGACTTATACCCTGGGCGGCGGCGCCACCGTCCTGGGGGCGGTGGTGTGGCTGCAGGCGCTGGTGGGGCCGGTCGAGTTCATCGAGACCGGCGGCGCCCTGGTGGGGCGCACCGCCGGTCTCGATCCGCGCGCCCTCACCGCCATCGGCGCGCTGCTGCTGGCCGGGTTCGCCGTCAAGGCGGCGGTGGTGCCGCTGCATGGCTGGCTGCCGCGGGCGATGGTGGCGCCGGCGCCGGTGAGCGCGCTGCTGCACGCGGTTGCGGTGGTCAAGGCCGGCGCCTTCGCCATCGTCCGCGTCGTCCACGACGTCTTCGGCGCCGAAATGGCCCGCGACCTGGGCCTGACCACGCCGCTGGCGGCGGCGGCGGCGACGACGATCATCCTGGGCTCGCTGTGGGCGCTGCGCCAGACCGACCTGAAGCGGCGGCTGGCCTATTCCACCGTCAGCCAGGTTTCCTACATCGTGCTGGGGACGGCCCTGGCGGGGCCGGTGGCGCTGGTCGGCGGGCTGGTGCATCTGGTGCACCAGGGGCTGATGAAGATCACCCTGTTCTTCTGCGCCGGGAATCTGGCCGAGACCCTGGGCATCCATGACATCCGCGAATTGCGCGGCGTCGGCCGGCGGATGCCGTGGACGATGGCGGCCTTCACGGTGGCGGCGCTGGGCATGATGGCGGCACCGCCGCTGGCCGGATTCGTCAGCGAGGTGCATCTGGGCCTGGGCGCCATCGAGGCCGGTCATCCCTGGGCGGTGCCGGTGTTGATCGTCAGCGCGCTGCTGAACGCCGCCTATTTCCTGCCCATCGTCTACGCCGCCTGGTTCCGGCCGCCGGCGGCGCGCTGGCCGCAGGAGCGCGTGCTGTCGCCGCGCCTGGAAACCCGCGCCAGCCTGCTGTTCCCACCGTTGATCACCGCCGCCTTCACCATCTTCGCCGGGGTGCTGGCGGGCAGCATCGTCAGCCCGCTGGAATGGGCGCAACTGGTCGTCGACCGGGAGTTCCCGCCGTGATCGAGCTGCCCGGTTTCGTCCTTGGCCTGAACTTCGGCGCCGACGCCGTTGCCGCCGCGCTGCTGCCGGTGGCGGTTCTGGGTTGGCTGGCGGCGCTGGCGGTGCCGTCGCCGGGGCGGCGGCTGCGGCTGGCGTCCTGGATCGCCGGCATCGGCAGCCTGGGCGCGGTGGCGGCCGCCGACCTGCTGACCTTTTATGTCTTTTTCGGCATCGTCACCATTGCCGCCTATGGCCTTGTCGTCGGCGACGACAGCCGGAAGACGCGCTGGGCCGGGCGGATCTATCTGTCGCTGGCGCTGGTGGGCGAGATGATCCTGCTGGCGGCGCTGCTGCTGCACCTAGCGGAGCGGCCGGGGCCGCTGGCGGGTTGGCTGCTGGTCTTCGGCGTCGGCGCCAAGCTGGGCCTACCGCCGCTGCATGTCGCCCTCGCCCCGGCCTATGAACGCGCCCCGACGCGCGGGGCCGTCGCCTTCGCCGGGCCGCTGCTGGTGACGGCGATGGCGGGGCTGCTGCGCTTCCTGCCCGAGATCGCCGGTGCCCCCGCCGCCCTGGCGCCGGGGCTGATGCTGCTGGGCCTGTTCACCGCCTTTGCCGGGGCGGGGCTGGGGGCGTTGCAGGAGCGGGCGCGGGCGGTGCTGGGCTATTCCAGCGTCAGCCAGATGGGCCTGCTGCTGGCATTTACGGGCGTGGCGGCGGCGGGCGACTGGCTGGCGCTGCTGCCGGCGCTGCTGTTGTTCGCCGTCCATCACGGCCTGGTGAAGCCGGCGCTGGTGCTGGGCACCGCCGCGGCGCCGGGGCGCGCGGTCGCCGCCGCCCAGGTGCTGCTGGCGCTGGCGATCGCGGCGCTGGCGCTCACCGGCGGGGCGATGGCGAAGCTGTGGGTCGAGGGCGGCGTGGCGGCGCTGGCCGAGCCGTGGCACGGGCTGGTGGCGGCGCTGCTGCCGGCGACCTCGGTCGCCAGCACGCTGATCATGGCCCGCTTCCTGTGGCTGGCGCGCGCCGGCGCCGTGCCGCCGGGGCCGACGGCACCGCCCGGCGCCTTCCTGATGGTCGCCGCCGTCGCCCTGGTGGTGCCCTGGGTGCTGCTGCTGCGCTGGCATCCCGCCCCGGCGGCCCTGATGCTGGCACCGGCGCATCTGTGGGCCACCCTCTGGCCGGTGTTCCGGGGCGTCACCATCGCCCTGGCGGTGCGCGGCCTGCGGCGCCGGCCGCGCTGGCGCCTGCCGCCGGGCGACGTCGCGGTTCTGCTCGACCGGCCGATTCAGCGGTGGCTGGGCCGCCTGGGACGGCCGCCGCGCCTGCCGTCGCTGCCGGCAATGGCGTCGCTGCTGCGGCGGGTGGCGCACATCAGGACGGCCGAGATCCGCCTGCGCGACCTCGCCGCCACCGGCATCGCCTATCTGCTGTTGCTGACCGTCTTGCTGGTGCTGGCCACCGGCACCTGACCCACCGGCGCCTGACCCACCGGCACCAGTTCGGAACCCGCCCCGCCCTGCGCCGTTCACGCTGTAGGCCCCACCCACGCAGCGGAGAGGGAATCGCCATGGCGCAGACCGCAGCCGACCTCCTCATCGACACCATCCACGCCTGGGGCGTCGATACCATTTACGGCCTGCCCGGCGACGGCATCAACGGCATCATGGAGGCGCTGCGCAAGCGCCAGGACCGCATCGCCTTCGTCCAGGTCCGCCACGAGGAGTCCGCCGCCTTCATGGCCTGCGCCCACGCAAAGCTCACCGGTCGGCTGGGCTGCTGCCTCGCCACCTCGGGCCCCGGCGGCATCCACCTGCTCAACGGCCTCTACGACGCCAAGCTCGACCAGGCGCCGGTGCTGGCGATCACCGGCCTCCAGCACCACGACCTCGTCAACACCTTCACTCAGCAGGATGTCGAGCTGGACAAGCTGTTCATGGATGTGACCGTCTACAACAACCGCATCATGGGCCCCGAGCATGTCCAGAACGCCGCCGCCATCGCCTGCCGCACGGCGTTGGGGTATCGGGGGGTGGCGCACATCACCATTCCGGTGGACACGCAGGAAAAGTCCGTCGACCCGCGCCGCGCCTCCGGGCGCAACGTCCCCGGCCATGTCTCCAACGTCTACGCCCGCTCGGGCGGCTGCCCCGACACCGAGGCCCTGCGCGCCGCCGCCGATGTTCTGAACGCCGGCCGGCGGGTGTGCATCATGGCCGGACGCGGCGCCATCGGCTGCCGCGATATCCTGGAGCAGATCGCCGAAACCCTGGCGGCGCCGATCGTCAAGCCGCTGTTGGGCAAGATGGCGGTGCCCGACACCAGCCCCTACACCACCGGCCCCGTCGGCCTGCTGGGCAGCGCGCCGTCGCAGGATGCGCTGGAATCCTGCGACACCCTGTTCATCGTCGGCTCGACCTTCCCCTATGTCGAATACTACCCCAAGCCCGGCCAGGCGCGCTGCGTGCAGGTGGACCACGACCCGCAGCGCATCGGGCTGCGCTATCCCGCCGAGGTGGGGCTGGTGGGGGATTCGCGGCAAACGCTGGAGGCGCTGCTGCCGCAGCTTCGCCGCAAGGAGGATCGCGGCTTTCTGCAGCAGGCCCAGGAGGGCATGGAGGACTGGTGGGATCTGATGGAAAGCCGCGGCACCGTCGCCTCGATGCCGATGAAGCCGCAGGTGGTGGCGTGGGAGCTGGGCAAGCGCCTGCCGCACAACGCCATCTTCACCTGCGATTCCGGCACCGCCGCCACCTTCTACGCCCGCCAGATTCCGGTGCGGGGCGAGCAGATGTGCACCATCTCGGGCAACCTGGCCAGCATGGCCTGCGGCTTTCCCTACGCCATCGCCGCCCAGATCGCCTATCCCCACCGACCGGTGGTGGCGCTGGTCGGCGACGGCGCCTTCACCATGCTGATGGGCGAACTTCTCACCTGCGTCAAATACGACCTGCCGGTGAAGGTCATCGTGCTCAAGAACGATACCCTGGGCCAGATCAAGTGGGAGCAGATGGTGTTCCTGGGCAACCCGGAGTTCGGCTGCGACCTTCAGCCGATGGATTTTGCCCTTTTCGCCCGCGCCTGCGGCGCCCGCGGCCTTACCATCAACGACCCGCGCCACTGCGGCGACATCCTCGACGAGGCCCTGGACACGCCTGGGCCGGTGGTGGTGGAGGCCGTGGTGGACCCGCACGAGCCGCCCATGCCGCCCAAGATCAAGATCGGGCAGGTGCGGCATTTCGCCGAGGCGCTGGCGCGCGGCACCCCCAACCGCACCCGCATCGCGTTGACCGCCCTCAGCGACCGCGTGCGCGAGATGGTGTGAGCGGCGGCGCCTCATGCCCAGGATCGAGCGGCTGACTGTTTCCGCCCACACCATCCCCACCGACGCGCCGGAGGGGGATGGCACCCTGGCCTGGGACCGCACGACGCTGGTGCTGGTTCGGGTGGCGGCGGCCGGCGTGCGGGGGCTTGGCTACACCTATGGCGAAGTCGCCGACGCGGCGCTCGTCCGCGACCGCCTGGCCGAGGTGGTGGCCGGCGCCGAGGCCAATGATATCCCGCGCCTGTGGCGTGCCATGCAAGACGCCGTCCGCAATGCCGGCCGCCCCGGCGTCGCCGCCCGCGCCATCGCCGCGACCGACATCGCCCTGTGGGATCTGAAGGCTCGCCTGCTGGGCGTGCCGCTGGCAGTGCTGCTGGGCCGGGCCTGGAACGATGTCAGCCTGTACGGCAGCGGCGGCTTCACCAGCTATGGGTTGGAGCGGCTGCGGCGACAGGCGGCGGACTGGGCGGCGGCGGGCTTCGCGGCGGTGAAGGTCAAGGTCGGGGCGGCGCCGCGCGACGATGCGCGGCGGGTGGCGGCGGTGCGCGAGGCCATCGGCCCCGGCGTACACCTGTATGTGGACGCCAATGGCGCCTATGAACGCAAGCAGGCCCTGGCAATGGCGCATTCCTTCGCCGCCGCCGGGGTCACCCGCTTCGAGGAGCCGGTAACCTCCGACGACCTGGAGGGCCTGCGCCTGCTGCGCGACCGCGCCCCGCCCGGCATGGGCATCGCCGCCGGCGAGTACGGCTATGAAGCCACCTATTTCCGCCGCATGGTGGCGGCGGGAGCGGTGGACGTGTTGCAGGCCGACGCCACCCGCTGCCTGGGCATCAGTGGCTTTCTGGAGGCGGCGGTGCTGGCGCGGGCCTGGCACCTGCCGCTGTCGGCGCACACGGCGCCGGCGGTGCATCTGCATTCCTGCTGCGCCGTGCCGGGTCCGGTCGACCTGGAGTACTTTCACGACCATGTGCGCATCGAGGCGATGGTGTTCGACGGAGTGCCGACACCGGCGAGCGGGCGCCTGGCACCGGACCTGCAACGGCCCGGCCTTGGGCTGGAGCCCAAGGAGCGGGAACTGGAGCGGTTCGCATGAACCGCCCGCGGCCCATGCACCTGCCCGAACACGAATTGCAGGATCTGGAGCGGGCGCTGCGCGCGGCCACCGGCGCCGAGGTCCGCTGTGACCGCGGCTATCGCGCCTTGTACGCCACCGACGGCTCGAATTACCGGCAGGTGCCCCTGGGCGTGGTGCTGCCGCGCAATGCCGAGGACGTGGTCGCCACCATGCGGGTGTGCCACGAGCGCGGCCTGCCGGTGCTGTCGCGCGGCGGCGGCACCAGCCTCGCGGGGCAGACCTGCAACGCCGCCGTGGTCATCGACTACTCGAAGCACATGAACCGCATCCTCGACATCGACCCCGAACGGAGGCTGGCGCGGGTGGAGCCGGGCTGCGTGCTGGACGACCTGCGCGAGCAGGCGGGCTGGCACGGGCTGACCTACGCCCCCGATCCGGCCACCCACACCCACAACTGCATCGGCGGCATGATCGGCAACAATTCCTGCGGGCCGCATTCGATCATGGGCGGGCGCACCGCCGACAACGTGCAGGAAATGCAGGTGCTGACCCATGACGGCCTGCGCCTGACCGTCGGCCCCACCAGCGACGAGGACTTCGAACGCATCATCGCGGCGGGTGGCCGCCGGGGCAGCATCTATGGCGAGATGACCGCCATTCGCGAGCGTTATGGCGAGGAAGTGCGGCGGCGCTATCCCGACATCCCGCGGCGGGTGTCGGGCTACAATCTCGACGATCTGCTGCCCGAGCGTGGCTGCAACCTGGCCCGCGCCCTGGTCGGCAGCGAAGGCACCTGCGTCGCCGTGCTGGAGGCGACCCTCAACCTGGTGCCGAAGCCGCCCGCCCAGGCACTGTTGGTGCTGGCCTATGCCGACATCTGCGACGCCGGCGACCATGTGCCCGCGGTGATGGCCCACCGCCCCCAGGCCTGCGAGGCCATCGACGACCGGCTGATCGCCTTCCTGAAGCGAAAGGGGAAGGAGACCGAAGGGCTGGGCCTGTTGCCGGAGGGCGGCGGCTGGCTGCTGGCCGAGTTCGGCGCCGACAGCGAGGCCGAGGCCGAGGCGGCGGCGCGCGCGACGATGGAGGCCCTGGCCCGCGACGGCGGCGCCCCCGCGATGCGGGTGCTGACCCGCGCCGACGAGCAGGAGGCGGTCTGGCAGGTGCGGGAATCGGGCCTGGCGGCGACCGCCTGGGTGCCGGGAATGCCGCCGACCTGGCCCGGCTGGGAGGACTCGGCGGTGCCCCCCGACAAGGTCGGCCCCTATCTGCGCGACTTCCGCCGCACCCTGGAGCGCTACGGCTATGGCTGCGCGCTCTATGGCCATTTCGGCCAGGGCTGCATCCATGTGCGCATCGACTTCGACCTGCTGACGCCGGACGGCATCGACACGTACAAGCGCTTCGCCCTCGACATGGCCGACATCGTCAGCCGCTACGGCGGCTCCTATTCCGGCGAGCACGGCGACGGCCAGGCCCGCGGCTGGCTGCTGCCGCGCCTGTACGGCGACGATCTCGTCGCGGCCATGCGCCGCTTCAAGGCCGCCTGGGATCCCGACAACCTGATGAACCCCGGCAAGGTGGTCGACGCCTACGCCCCCGACGACAATCTGCGCCTGGGGCCGGGCTTCCGGCCCCACGACGCCGGCTGGAGTCGGCAGGCGGCCGGGGTCAATTTCGCCCTGAAGGACGATGACGGCGATATCGTCAGGGCGGCGATGCGCTGCGTCGGCGTCGGCAAGTGCCGCCGCCGGTCGGGTGGGGTGATGTGCCCCAGCTACATGGCCACCGGCGAGGAGATGCACTCCACCCGCGGGCGCGCGCGCCTGCTGTTCGAGATGATCCACGGCGGCCCGCTGCACGACGGCTGGAACAGCCGCGAGGTGCACGAGGCCCTGCGCCTGTGCCTGGCCTGCAAGGCCTGCAAGCGCGACTGCCCCGTCGACGTCGACATGGCCACCTACAAGGCGGAGTTCCACAGCCACTACTACGCCCGCCATTGGCGCCCGCGCACCCACCACTCCCTGGGGCTGGTGCATTGGTGGGCGCGGCTGGCGTCGCTGGCGCCGGGGGTGGCCAACGCCCTCGGCCAGACGCGGCCCTTCGCCGATCTGGGCAAGCGCCTGGCCGGCATCGCGCCGCAGCGGCGCTTGCCGCGCTTCGCCCGCCGCACCTTCAAGCAGGAGGCCCGCGACCGGGGGAGATGCAATGCCGGCGGGGCCCCGGTGGCGTTCTTCACCGACACCTTCGCCAACCATCTGCACACCGGCGTGGCGCGGGCGGCGGTGCAGGTTCTGGAGGCGGCGGGCTGCGACGTCACCGTGCCCGCCAACGCCTTCTGCTGCGGCCGTCCGCTTTACGACATCGGCCGGCTCGACCTGGCGCGGCGGAACCTGCAAGGCGTCATGGAGACCTTCGGCCCGCTGGCGCGGCGCGGCGTACCCATCGTCGGCGTCGAACCGGCCTGCGTCACCGCGCTGAAGGACGAGCTGATCGGCCTGTTCCCCGAGGATGAGCGCGCCCAGGCCATCGCCGCCAACGCCTGGATGCTGGCCGACTTCCTTGCCGCGCGCACCGACTGGCGGCCGCCGCCGCTGGCCCGCAAGGCGGTGGTGCAGCCCCACTGCCATCAGCACGCCGTCCTCGGCTTCGAGGGCAACCGGACGATGATGGCGCATATGGGGATGCGGCCCGAGGTCGTGGACGGCTGTTGCGGCATGGCGGGGGCCTTCGGTTTCGAGGCCGGCGAGCCCTACGACGTCTCGCTCGCCTGCGCCGAACGCCGGCTGCTGCCCGCGGTGCGCGCCGCCGACGGCGACACCCTTGTTCTTGCCGACGGCTATGCCTGCCGCGAACAGGTCATGCAGGCATCGCCGCGGCGCCCCCTGCACCTGGCGCAGGCGATGCGCCTGGCACTGGAAAAACGCTAGACGGAGCTTCGCAGCCATGCCGACCCCGATCGGCCGACGGCGGTGGGCGATCGCCGAGGGCTATATCCCCTCGCAAAGCCACGGCCCGGCGCCGCAGATGACCAGCCACGAAACCGCCTGCATCCTCAACGCCGGCGACACCGAGGCGCGCGTGGCCATCACCCTGTTCTTCGCCGACCGCGAGCCCGCCGGCCCCTACCGCGTCACCGTGCCGGCGCGGCGCACCCTGCACCTGCGTTTCAACGACCTGCGCGACCCGGAGCCGGTGCCCCGCGACACCGACTACGCCAGTGTCATCGAGGCCGACGTCCCCATCGTGGTGCAGCACACCCGCCTGGACAGCCGCCAGGCGGAGCTGGGTCTGCTGTCGACCGTGGCCTATGCGGAGTAGCGCGCCGATGAGCAAGCCCATCGAGGACTACGCGCTGATCGGCAACACCCACACGGTGGCGCTGGTGGCCCGCGACGGGGCCATCGACTGGCTGTGCCTGCCGCGCTTCGATTCCCCCGCCTGTTTCGCGGCGCTGCTGGGCAGCGAGGAGCACGGGCGCTGGCGCATCGCGCCCACGGCGCCGGTCACCGAGATCCGGCGCGACTATCTCGACCAATCGCTGGTGCTGGAGACGCGCTTCGTCACCGCCGACGGCGAGGTGGCGCTGATCGACTTCATGCCCGCCGCCCGTGACGAGACCGCCGAGCAGGTGGTGCGCCTCGTCAAGGGCGTCCGGGGCCGGGTGGAGATGGAAAGCGACCTCGCCCCGCGCTTCGACTATGGCCACATCGTGCCCTGGGTGCAGCATATCGACGGCGGCGTCAGCGCCGTCGGCGGACCCGACGCCATCCGCCTGCACTGCCAGCCCCGCCTCGACTGGGACACCCGAACCCGCAGCCGCGGCCGCTTCACGGTGGCGGCGGGGCAGACGGTGCCGTTCTGCATGTCGTGGCACCTGTCGCATGTGGCGCCGCCGCCGCCGGGCGACGCCGAGCGCATGTTGGCGACCGCCCGCGCCTGGTGGACCGAATGGGCCGGGCGCTGCACCTATGACGGCCCCTGGGGGCAGGAGGTGCGGCGCTCGCTGCTGGTGCTGAAGGCGCTGACCTACGGCCCCACCGGCGGCATCGTCGCCGCCCCCACCACCTCGCTGCCGGAAAAGATCGGCGGCGTGCGCAACTGGGACTATCGCTATTGCTGGCTGCGCGACGCCACCTTCACCTTGTACGCGCTGCTGAATTCCGGCTATCGCGCCGAGGCGCGCGCGTGGCGGGAGTGGCTGCTGCGGGCGGTGGCCGGGCAGCCGTCGCAGTTCCACGTCTTGTACGGCATCGCCGGCGAGCGCCGGATCACCGAACTGGAACTCGGCTGGCTGCCCGGCTATGCCGGCAGCCGCCCGGTGCGCAGCGGCAACGCCGCCTGGGAACAGCTTCAGATCGACATTTTCGGCGAAGTCATGGATGCCTTCCACGTCACCCGCGCCCAGAACGTCGAGCCGCACGACACCGCCTGGGACGTGCAGAAGGTCATGCTGGAGGCGCTGGAGGGCCGGTGGGACCAGCCGGACGAAGGGATTTGGGAAGTGCGCGGTCCGCGTCGCGACTTCACCCATTCGCGGGTGCTGGCCTGGGTGGCGATGGACCGCGCCGTCAAAGCGGTGGAACGCTTCGGGCTCGACGGGCCGGTCGACCGCTGGCGGCGGCTGCGGCGCCACATTCACGACGACGTCTGCACCAACGGCTTCGACGCCGGGCGCAACAGCTTCGTGCAATACTATGGCGGCAAGCAGGTCGACGCCGCGCTGCTGCTGTTGCCGCTGGTGGGTTTCCTGCCGCCCGACGACCCCCGCATCCGCGGCACCGTCGAGACCATCGACCGCGAACTGAACCACGACGGCTTCATCATGCGCTACGCCGCCGACACCGCCGTTGACGGCCTGCCGCCCGGCGAGGGCACCTTCCTGGCCTGCAGCTTCTGGATGGTCGACGCGCTGACCCTGCTGGGGCGGCGCGAGGAGGCACGGAAGCGGTTCGAGGCGTTGCTGGCGGTGGCGAATGACGTCGGCCTGCTGGCCGAGGAATACGACCCGGAACGCCGCCGCCAGTTGGGCAATTTCCCCCAGGCCTTCAGCCATGTCGGGCTGGTGAACTCGGCCTACAACCTCGCCACCGCCATCGGCACCGCCAAGCAGCGCAGCGAGGAGGAGTGAGCCTTCGGCGCCGTTTCGCCCCCGGGCGCCGCCATGCTACGGTTGGCGGGAACAGTGGAGGAAGGCATGGCCGGCACACGCTTCTTTGTCACCCTCGCCGCCATCGCCGCCGTCGCCGCACCGGCCGCCGCCCAGCAGGGCGGGCCGGGCTGGGACCGTGGCTGGCACATGTATGACGGGGGCTGGATGTGGTGGATGCCCTTCCACGGCATCCTGTCGCTGCTGCTGGTGGCGGCGGTGGTGGTGGGGGTGGTCTTCCTGATCCGCTGGCTGTGGCACGGCACCGAAGCCCGCCCCACGGCCGGCAGCCGCCGCGAGGCGCTGGAACTGCTGGATCTGCGCTACGCCCGCGGCGAGATCGACCGCGACGACTATCTCCAGCGTAAGAAGGATCTCGCCGGCGGCGGCGACTGACCGGCTGGGCTCAAGCCCCTGGCGTCAGGCCAGCACCGTCTCGGCCAGGCGCACCCAATAGCTGGCGCCGACGGGCAGGATGGCGTCGTTGAAGTCGTAGCGCGGCGAGTGCAGCCCGCGCCCGTCGTCGGCGGGGCCGTTGCCCAGCCAGGCATAGCAGCCCGGCCGCTCGGCGAGCATATAGGCGAAGTCCTCGGCCCCCATGCTGGGGGGATGGTCCCGCACCACCTTGTCGTCTCCGGCCACCGCCGCCGCCGCCCGCGCCGCCGTTTCGCTTTCGGCGGCGCTGTTGGCGGTGGCGGGGTAGCCCCGGCGGATGGTCACCTCGGCGCCGCAGCCCAGCGCGGCGGCCACCCCTTGCGCCACCGTGAGGACGCGGCCTTCCAGCAGCGCCATCACGTCGTCGCCGAACGCCCGCAGGGTGCCGCGCAGCAGCACCTCGGCCGGCAGCACGTTCCATGTGTCGCCGCCGCGAATCTGGCCGATGCTGACCACCGCCGCCTCCACCGGCGGCACGTTGCGCGCCGCGATGCTTTGCAGCGCCGTCACTACCTGCGCCGCCGCCAGCACGGCGTCGCTGCCCATATGCGGCATGGCGGCGTGGGCGCCCTGGCCACGGACGACGATCTCCAGCGCGGCGGTCGCCGCCATCACCGGCCCCGCCCGCACCGCGAAGGTGCCGGCCGGCAGACCCGGCCAGTTGTGCAGGCCGAAGACGGCGTCGACGGGAAAGCGTTTGAACAGCCCCTCCTCGACCATGCGCCGCCCGCCGCCCTCGTTCTCCTCGGCGGGCTGGAAGATGAAGACGACGGTGCCGCGGACGTTCCCCGCCCGCGCCAGGTGCCGCGCCGCCCCCAAGAGCATGGCGGTGTGGCCGTCATGGCCGCAGGCGTGCATCCGCCCCTGATGGCGCGAGGCATGGGCGAGGCCGGTCTGCTCGTCGAGGTGCAGGGCGTCCATATCGGCGCGCAGGCCCACCGCCGGGCCGTCGCCGCGCTTCAGCACCCCGACGACGCCGGTCCCGGCCAAACCGCGATGCACCTCCAGGCCGAACTCGGCCAGCTTCGCGGCCACGAACTCGGCCGTGCCATGTTCCTCGAAGGCGGTTTCGGGATGGGCGTGGATGTGGTGGCGCCAGGCGGCCATTTCCTCGGCCTCGGCGATCAGCGCCTCGATCAGCGGCACGGCTTACTCCTTACGTTCGAACACGACGGTCAGGTTGTTGGCGGGCATCGCCACCCTCTCGACATAGGCCAGCGCTTGCGCCGCCGCCAGCGCCGTCACCGCGTCGAGATCGCGCACGCCCCAGGCGGGGTCGCGGGCGCGCAGATCGGCGTCGAAGGCGGCGTTGGAGGGCGCCGTGTGACGCCCGCCGATCATGAAGGGGCCGTACAGCACCAGCCGCCCGCCCGGCGGCAGCACGGCGCCGGCGCCGCGCAACAGCCCCTCGCAGGCCGCCCACGGGGCGATGTGGATCAGATTGGCCGCGAACACGGCGTCGGCGGCCGCGATGGGCCAGGGCGGCCGGGCGACGTCGAGCGCGACCGGCGCGCGCAGATTGGCCAGCCCCGCCTCGCGCCGCCAGGCCTCGATGCTGGCCAAGGCGTCGGGGTCACGGTCGGAGGGCTGCCACGCCAGCCCCGGCAGGTGGCGGGCAAAATGCGCGGCGTGCTGGCCGGTGCCGCTGGCGATCTCCAGCACCAGCCCCGCCGTCGGTAGCACCCGGCGCAGCACCGCCAGGATCGGCTCGCGGTTGCGCTCGGCGGCGGGGGCATGGCGCTTCATGGTGCGTCGGCGTCCTCGGCAAAGGCCAGGGTGATGCGCCGGTTGCGGCGGCCCTTGCTCTCGATCTTGCGCACCACCACCGGGCCGATCTCGCCCGTCGAGCGCAGATGCGTGCCGCCGCAGGGTTGCAGGTCGACGCCCTCGATCTCGACCAGCCGCACCTTCCCCGTGCCCATCGGCGGCTTCACCGACATGGTGCGCACCAGGTCGGGCTGGGCCTCAAGTTCGGCGTCGGTGATCCAGCGCAGCCGCACGGGGCGGTCCTCGTCGACGAGGCGGTTGAGCAGCGTCGTCAACTCGTCCTTGTCCACGACCTTGTCGGGCAGGTCGAAATCCAGCCGCCCCTTGCCGTCGCCGATGGCGCCGCCGGTCACCCCGCCTGCCACCTGCGACGACAGCAGGTGCAGGCAGGTGTGCATCCGCATCAGCCGGTGGCGCCGGTCCCAGTCGATCTCGGCGCTGACCGCCGCGCCCGGTGCGGGCAGCGCCTGCCCCTCGGCGGGAATGTGGACGATGGCGCCGCTGTCGCGGTCCTTGCGGGTCTCCGCCACCCGCACCTCGCCGCCGCCGTCGAGGCGCAGCACGCCGCTGTCGCCCGGTTGCCCGCCGCCGGTGGGGTAGAAGACGGTGCGGTCCAGGCGGATTCCCTCCGGCCCCGCCTCCAGCACGGTGGCGGTGCAGGACCGCGCATAGGCATCATCGCGGAATATCTCTTCGGTCATCGTTGCTCCTGCCGACAGTCAAGCCGCGACGGCAGCCTAGCCGCTGGCGGCGCGCCCTGCCAAGCGGCGGGGGCGCCGTCAGCGATCCACGGTGTCCAGCGCGACGCGGCGGACGCCGTAGCTGCCGCCCTCGTTGACGAGGCGCAGCCCGGCGAAACCGCGGGTGATGCCGCGGTCCAGGGTGTCGATCACCCGCGTGCCGTTCCAGTGCACCGCCATCGTGCCGTCGGCGGCGCGCGTCCACAGCAGGACGTGCTCGACGGGGTCGCGCGCGCCGCGGTCGAGCGCCGTCTCCTGCGCCGCCACGACGCTGGAACCGCCGTTGCGCAGCCGCAGCAATTCCAGGGTCAGCCGATCGCCGTCGGGGCGCACCCCCACCATATAGCCGCTGCTGCGCCTCTCGCCCTGGTAGGGGCCGATATACAGCCCGCCGCCGTCGCTCCTCCCCGGCAGGATGAACAGCCGCACCTCAAGCGCGAAGGCGTTGGCGAAGGCGGTGTCGATATGGATTTCGGCCGGCGCCGCCGCGTTCGTCGGCGCAGCGGTGCCCCGCCCGTTGCGGCCCGGCTCGCGCAGAAGCTCCTCAAGAACGCCGCTGAGAACGCCCATCACCGGGTCGTCGTCCTCGGCCGTGCCGCCGGACGCGGCGGCGCCGGGGGCGCCGACGCTGGTGCGCAGGCCCAGTTGCCGGTCGATCCAGAACTCACCGGCGGCGACGCGCCAGGCGGGGTTGCGGGTGTAGTCGCCGTCACGGAACTCATCGGCGAGGACGGCCTCGTTCCACGGCCAGGTGTGGCGCGCCGCCAGTTGCCGCAACCGGTCCAGGAAGCGCGGATCGGCGGACCGCTGGCGTTCGGCCTCCTCGACAAGGGCGCGCAACTCCTCCACCAGCGCCTTGACCGCCTCGCCGTTGCCGGGCGTCGCCACGGCCGCTTCGTCCTCCGGCGGGTTCCATCCCTGGGCCTGGGCGGCCGCCGCCGTCGCCATCAGCACCGCCGCCACCGTCGCCGCCAACCGCATCTTCCGCATCGGCCACTCCGTTACCTCGCATCCATCCTGAAAGGTAACGGCGGCGGCAGGGCCTGCCAATCGGCCGGAGGTCCATGCCAAAAAAGAAGGCCGTGCGACATGCGCACGGCCCAAGTTCAGGGAGGAAACGTCCAAGAAAGGCAGACAAAAGGACCGTCCGAAGACTGTCCGTTGCTGCAGCGCGGAATTTATGCCCTCCCCCACGCTGATGCAAGGCCGTTTGGCAGCCGTTGGGGTGGAAATTTGGCATAAGACCTTGCCTCCAAAGGCTTTATTTCATTTTGCATCGCAGCAATGCGGTGATTGCAAGGCGCCGGCCGGCGCGGTTGGCACGCCTCCTGCTTGGACATTGCCGTCCAGGGGACCAAGAGGGGACGTCATGCCGCAGCCGTGGATCCACCGCCTGTTCGCCGTCGTCGCGCTGGCCCTCGCCGGCGTGGCGGCGCCGCCGCCATCCTGGGCGGCGCCGTCCACCGCCGCCGCCTGGGACGCATGCGGCGCCGAGACGCGGCGGCAGGAACGGGCGGCGGGCCTGCCGGCGGGGCTGTTGACGGCGGTCTCGCTGGTCGAATCGGGGCGCTGGCACCGCGAGCGCCGGGAAAAGCTTGCCTGGCCGTGGACGGTGACCAGCGGCGGCGAGGGGAAGTTCTTTCCCAGCAAGGCGGAGGCGGTGCGTTATGCGCGCGCCTTGCAGGCGCGCGGGGTGCGCAACATCGACGTCGGCTGTATGCAGATCAACCTGCTGCACCACCCCGACGCCTTCGCCGGCCTTGAGGAAGCCTTCGAGCCGCGCATGAATGTCGGCTATGCGACGGATTTCCTGCGCCGCCTGCACGGCGAGTTCGCCTCCTGGACCGAGGCGGCCACCGCCTATCACTCGCGCACGCCGCATCTGGCGGCGCGCTACCAATCCAAGCTGCTGCGGGAGTGGAAGGGCCGCGACGCCGCGCCGCCGCCGACGCCGGTGCGGGTGGCGGCCGTGGAGGAGCGCCGCCACGACACCGCCGAACGCCGCGCCGACGCCCGCGCCGCCGCCGACGCCTATCGCGAGGCGGTGCTGCGCCGCTACATGGAAAACCGCCGCCGGTAGCGGCGGCCTCGGCGGCCCGACCTCAACGTTCCTGGGCGACGCGGCGCAGCATGTCGGCGGTGACCAGGGTCACGCCCCGCTCGGTGCGGTAGAAGCGGCCGGCGTCCAGCGCCGCGTCCTCGCCCACCACCAGTCCCGGCGGGACGGTGCAGCCGGAATCGACGATGCAGCGGCGCAGGCGGCAGTGGCGGCCGATGTCGACATCGGGCAGCACCACGCTGTCCTCGACCAGCGAATAGGAATTGATCCGCACGTTGGAGTACAGCAGCGAGCGCCGCACCACCGCCCCGGAAATCACGCAGCCGCCCGAGACCATCGAATCGGTCGCCATGCCGCGGCGGTCCTCGGAATCGAAGACGAATTTCGCCGGCGGCAGTTGTTCCTGATAGGTCCAGATCGGCCAGTTGGTGTCGTAAAGATTGAGGCTGGGCGTGATGCGCGTCAGGTCCAGATTGGCCTCCCAATAGGCGTCGACTGTGCCGACGTCGCGCCAATAGGCCTCCTTGGTGGTGGGGTCGGTGACGCAGGAATCCTGGAAGCGATGCGCCAGCAGCCGCCCACGGCCCACCAGCGAGGGGATGACGTCGCCGCCGAAATCGTGGCGCGAGCCGGACTGGTCGGCGTCCGACTGCAACAGGTCGTAGAGGAAATGGGCGTTGAACAGATAGATGCCCATGCTGGCGAGGGCGGTGTCCGGCTTGCCGGGCACCGGCTTGGGGTTGGCGGGCTTTTCCTGGAACTCGACGATGTTGCCGTCCTCGTCCACCGCCATCACCCCGAACGCGGTGGCCTCGGCCAGGGGCACCTCCATGCAGCACACCGTCACGTCGGCGCCGCGGGCGAGGTGGAAGGCCAGCATCCGCCCGTAGTCCTGCTTGTAGACGTGGTCGCCGGCCAGAACCAGGACGTATTCGGGGTCATGGCCGCGGATGATGTCGAGGTTCTGGTACACGGCATCGGCGGTGCCCTTGTACCAGTTTTCGCCGGTGGTGCGCTGTTGCGCCGGCAGCAGTTCGACGAACTCGTTAAACTCGCCCCGCAGGAAGCCCCAGCCGCGGTGGATGTGCTGGATGAGGCTGTGGGCCTTGTATTGGGTCAGGATGCCGATGCGGCGGATGCCGGAATTGATGCAGTTCGACAGCGTGAAGTCGATGATGCGAAATTTGCCGGCGAAGGGCACCGCCGGCTTGGCGTGCCAGTCGGTCAGGTTCTTCAGGCGGCTGCCGCGCCCGCCCGCCAGCACCAGCGCCAGGGTCCGCTTCAGCCGTTGCGTGGTGTCCAGATTGACCGGCGGCGTCGCCGATTTGCTGCGTGCGGCCATTTACCCCCCAAGCGCCTGCGAACGAATTGCCCGCCCGCGCGCCAGGGGCGAACGGGCCGGGCCCTTGGCAAATCTACAGGCACGGGCCGGGCTGGTCCAAAGAAGCTTTTCTGACTATACCTCTTTCGAGCCACCCGCCCCGCCGATGGTATCAGGTGCCGTTCATGCGCGTTCTGTTCGTCACATCGGAAGCCTATCCCCTGGTCAAGACCGGCGGCCTGGGCGATGTCGCCGGCGCGCTGCCGCCGGCGCTGGCGGCGCTGGGGGACGATGTGCGGGTGCTGCTGCCCGCCTATCCGGCGGTGCTGGCCGGGGCCGAGGACCAGCGCGAGATCGCCGATCTGGGCGATCCCTTCGGCGCCGGGGCGGCGCGCCTGCTGGCGGCGCGGATGCCCGGCAGCGGCCAGCCGCTGCTGCTGGTCGACTGCCCGGCGCTGTTCCGCCGCGACGGCGGCCCCTATCTGGACGCCCAGGGCGACGACTGGCCGGACAACCACCTGCGGTTCGGCCTGTTGTGCTGGGCGGGGGCGGTGCTGTCGCACCGGATGAGTCCGCTCGACTGGCGGCCCGACGTGGTGCACTGCCAGGACTGGCAGGCCGGGCTGGTGGCGGCGTATCTGCACGATTGGGGGCAACCCCGCCCGCCGGTGGTGCAGACCATCCACAACATCGCCTATCAGGGCCGCTTTCCGGCCGGGGTGCTGCCGAGTCTGCGCCTGCCCTGGAGCATGTACGCGATCGATGGCCTGGAATTCTATGGCGACGTGTCGTTCCTGAAGGCGGGAATCTTCTACGCCGACCACATCACCACCGTCAGCCCCACCTATGCGCGCGAAATCCAGGGCGCCCCCCACGGCGCCGGGCTGGAGGGGCTGTTGGCGGCGCGGGCCGCCGACCTGGTCGGCATTCTGAACGGCGCCGACTACGGCGTCTGGTCGCCCGAGCACGACCCCCATCTTGCCCAGCCCTACCGGCCCGGCGACGCCGCCGGCAAGGCCGCCAACAAGCGCGCCCTGCAAGCGGACACCGGTCTCGACATCGCGCCGGAGGCGCCGCTGCTGGTGGTGGTCAGCCGCCTGACCTGGCACAAGGGCATGGACCTGGTGCCGGCGGTGCTGCCGGCGATGCTGGAGGCGGGGGCGCAACTGGCGGTCCTGGGCAGCGGCGAGACGGGGCTGGAGGGCGCCTTCCGCGCCGCCGCCGCGGCCGATCCGCGGCAGGTGTTCGTGCACACGGGCTATTCCGAGGCGCTGGCGCACCGCCTCCAGGCCGGCGGCGACATCCTGCTGATGCCCTCGCGCTTCGAGCCTTGCGGCCTGACGCAGCTTTACGCCTATCGCTACGGCACGGTGCCCCTGGTCCACCGCACCGGCGGGCTGGCCGACACCGTCGTCGACACCGGCTACGACACCCTTGCCGCCGGCACCGCGACCGGCTTCGTCTGCGAACGGACCGAGGCCGCCGACCTGCAATGGTGCGTTGAACGGGCGCTGGCATTGTACCGCCGGCCGGAGCAGTGGCGCCGCATCCAGGCCGCCGGCGCCGCCCTCGACTTCGGCTGGCCGCCCGCGGCCGCGGCGTACCGGGCGCTGTTTCACTCGCTTTCGGGGTAAGGTGGCCGGAACCGCGACCGGCGGCGGGCTGTTGGCGCAGGAGACCCCAGACGTGGGAGGATGCCGTGGCGCGGCTGGTTATCGTCTCCAACCGGGTGGCCGTCCCCGAGGAAGGGGCGCGGGCGGGCGGGCTGGCCGTCGCCCTCCAGGAGGCCCTGCAGCAGGACGGCGGCGTCTGGTTCGGCTGGAGCGGCGAGATCGCCCCCGACACCGCCAGCCCCCGGATCGTGCGCGAGGGGGCGGTGACCTATGCGCTGCTCGACCTGAACCAGCAGGACCACGATGAGTACTACACCGGCTATGCCAACCGCACGCTGTGGCCGGTGTTCCACTACCGCACCGACCTGGCCGATTTCACCTCGGAGTTCCACAGCGGCTATGCCCGCGTCAACGGCCTGTTCGCCGATACCCTGGCGCCCCTGGTCGATGCCGCCGACGATGTGTGGATTCACGACTACCACCTGATTCCTCTGGGGGCCGAGCTGCGGCGCCGGGGCCTGGGCAACCGCATGGGATTTTTCCTGCACACGCCCTTCCCGGCGTTGGACATCCTGATGGTGCTGCCGCACCACCGCGAGATTGTCGAGGCGCTGTGCGCCTATGACCTCGTCGGCTTCCAGACCGCCGACGACCTGCGCGCCTTCCACGACTACCTGACCGTCGAAGCCGACGGCGAGGTGCTGTCCGACGGCAGCGTTCGCGCCTTTGGCCGCAGCCTGCTCGCCGACGTCTTCCCCATCGGCATCGATGTCGACGGCATGGTGACGGCGGCGCGGGCGGCGCCGAAGCGCCCCGAAACCCGCCGCATGCAACGCTCGATCGGCGAGGGCGCCGTGGTGGTGGGCGTCGACCGCCTCGACTACAGCAAGGGCCTGGTCGAGCGCCTGCAGGCCTTCGGACACCTGCTGGAGACACGCCCGGAATATAAATGCCGGGTAACGCTGCTCCAGATCGCGCCGCCGTCGCGCTCGGACGTGCCCGAATACATGGCCATCCGCCGCGACCTGGAGGCCGAGGCCGGGCACATCAACGGCGCGTTCGCCGATTTCGACTGGACGCCCATCCGCTACATCAACCGCAGCTACCCCCGCGAGGTGCTGGCGGCCTTCTACCGCCTCAGCCGCGTGGGCCTGATCACGCCGCTGCGCGACGGCATGAACCTGGTTGCCAAGGAGTATGTGGCGGCGCAGGATCCCGAGACGCCGGGGGCGCTGGTGCTGTCGCGCTTCGCCGGCGCCGCCCACGAACTGGACGGGGCAATCCTGGTGAACCCGCACGACATGGACACGGTGGCCCAGGCCATCGCCCAGGCGCTGGAAATGCCGCTCGACGAACGCCGCGACCGCTGGCGGCGGATGATGGCGGCGGTGCGAAGACACTCGCTGGCCAACTGGCGCACCAGCTTCCTGGACACCCTGCGGCGCGCCCCCGGCGGCGGTTCGGGATGAGCGACGCGCCCGCCCCCGCGTTGATCGCCGACATCGGCGGCACCAACGCCCGCTTCGCCCTGGCGCGGCCGGGGGCGGAGCCGGCGCATCCGCTGGTGCTGCCCTGCGCCGACTTCGCCGGACCGGCCGAGGCGGCGGAAGCCTATCTGCGCCGCGTCACGCCGGATTCGCGGCCCAAGCGCGCCGCCTTCGCCATCGCCTCGCCGGTGACCGGCGACGAGGTGGAGATGACCAACCACGTCTGGCGCTTTTCCATCGCCGCCGTCCGCCGGCGGCTGGGGCTGGAGCGCCTGGACGTGATCAACGACTTCGCCGCCGTGGCCCTGTCGGTTCCGCTGTTGGACGACGCCCACCGCCGCGCCATCGGCGGCGGCACGGCGGCCCCCGGGGCGCCGGTGGCGCTGCTGGGCCCCGGCACCGGGCTGGGCGTCTCGGCGCTGGTGCCGGCGGGGCGCGGCTGGCTGCCGCTGGCCACCGAGGGCGGCCACGCCACCATGCCCGCCGCCGACGAGCGCGAGGCCGCCGTGCTGGCCTGGCTGCGCGGCGTCTACGAGCATGTGTCGGCCGAGCGGGTGCTGTCCGGCCCCGGTCTGGTGAACCTCTACGGCGCCCTCGCCGCCGTCGACGGCACCACCGCCCAGCCGGCCACCCCGCGCGAGGTGTCGGCCCGCGCCCTCGCCGGCGCCTGCCCCATCTGCGCCGAGGCGCTGGCGATGTTCTTCGCCATGCTGGGCACGGTGGCGGGAAACCTGGCCCTGAGCCTAGGGGCGCGGGGCGGCGTCCATGTCGCCGGCGGCATCGTGCCGCAGATGCTGGAGCCCCTGCGCCGCTCGCGCTTCCGCGAGCGCTTCGAGGGCAAGGGGCGCTTCGCCGACTATATGGCCGCCATCCCGACCTGGGTGGTCACGCACCCCTACCCCGCCTTTCTGGGGCTGGGCGGGCTGGCGACGCGGACGCTGTCGATCCCGGAATCGGGGGCAGAACCTCCGGGTAATAGCACATGAAGCCGGTGGCGCAGCGTTCCGGCTCGCCGCGCCGGTTGGTGGCGTAGTCGAACAGCGCGTCGCGGCCCTGGCTGTCCAGCACGCCGATGGCCTCGCGCACGAATTCGACGCTGCGGCGCTTGCGCTCCGTCGCCGCCTCGCGGCCGGCGATCTTGACATGTCCGACGCCGCCCTCGGCCATCGCCGCCAGCGCGCACAGGCCGCAGGGGCCGTAGGGCAGCCCGTCGGCGGTGACCGAGAAGCCGCAGCCGAAGCGGTACCACAGCCAGGATTCGTAGGCGGCTTCGTTCCGCTCGGCCCGCCGACGCTCGTCGGGGTCGAGGTCGCGGCCGTCGGTGCGGACATAGGCGTAGTCGTAGCGGTCGAGACAGATGGGGCCGCCCAGCTTGCCGGGCAGGTGCAGGGTCAGGCAGGCGCCCTCGTCGAAGACGCAGCCGTCATTGAGCACGAAGGCCTCGTATTCCAGCAGCGGTTCCGCCGCCGCCACCGCCGCCATCTCGGCGACGGTGACATGGCGCGGGAACACCACCCGCGTCGCCCCCAGATCGGCGAAGAAACCCGCCGACTCGGCGCTGCGGCAGGTGGCGATGGAACTGACATGGATTCCCAGCGCCAGGCCCTTGGCCCCCAGGACCGCCAGCGCCGCCGCGTCGCCGACGATGACCGCGTCGCCGCCCATGTCCTCGAAACGCGCCGCCAGATCGGCCAGGGCCTCGATCTGCGCCTCGTCATAGTGCTGGGCGTTCAGGGCCAGCGAGATGCGCGCGCCGCCGTCGTGCGCGCGGCGCACCGCCTCCCGCAGTTCGGCGTAGCTGCGCAGATTGGCGAAGACGCGGCGGCTGACGCCGGCGGTGCCGAAGCGGTCCACCCAATCCTCGGGGACGACGCCGCAGTAAAGCTCGTCCGCCCCGGCCGCGGCCAGGACGTCGGCTTCCTCAACCCGGCTGATCGGCGCGGTGATTTTCATTCCAGTCTCCCGAGAACACCAGGCGGTCGATGCTGCCCGCCGCCACGGCGGCGGCGGCGGTTTCCTCCATCGCCTTGCTGTGGCGATAGAAGATGGTGTTGCCGCGCTGAAAAGTGTGCAGTCCGGCGGCGCCGTGGCGGCGCATCTCGCCGACATAGTCCAGGCATTCCAGGCGGCAGCCGTGGCCGGGGGCGAATTTGCGCGCCCCCTCCTGGTGCAGCGAGCCCGGGCGGCAAATGCGCCCCTTCACCGAACTGCCATAGGGGACGTGCAGGGCCACCGGCAGCCCGGTGTGCGCGAAATCCTCGGCGCGGGCAAAGGGGGCGACGTCCATCTCGACCCCGCGCACGCCGAAGCGGCCCAGCAGCGTCACGAAGGGCGAGGCGCCGAGCCCGTGCGGGTACAGCCGTCCCCAGGTTTCCGAAGGCAGGCGCGGATCCTTGACCATGCGGCACAGCATCCGCCCCGCCCGCGCCACCAGGGCCGGGAAGTCGCGCGCCAGCAGGCGCAGCACGCCCCAGTCGTTGGCCACCACCTCGCTGCCCTCGGGCAAGAGCGGCAACAGGCGCCGCAGCCGGGCCAGCGCGGCGTCGCCCGCCATCGGCGTCGTCAGGGTCAGCGCGGCCCCCAGGCGCCCCGCCTCGGTCACCGCCGTCTCCAACTCGGCCGGCGCGGGAATCAGGCGCTCGCAGTATTCGCTGCCGATGTGCAGGCGCTCCACGCGGCGGCCTTCGCAACCGAAGGTCTCCAGGCGCCGCCATCCCAGCGCCGCCAACGCCTCGCCCAGCACGGGGGCCGACGGCAGGGCGGCAAGATTGCCCGGCGTGGTGACGGTGACGGCGATTGCGGGCGCGTCGGTCATTGCGGCGCCTTCCTCCGTTTGCGCGACAGGCCGGCCAGCCAGGTCAGGGCGCCGCCGGCGACGGTGGCGGCGAGGCCGATCCACACGGCGCTCACCGCCGGGAACACCTTCAGCACGATCGGCAGCCGCTCGCCCTTGGTGCCCAGCGGCACCCAGACCTGCACATCCTGCCACAGGCCGCGGTGGATGAAGGGTTGAATCATGCGGCTGGGCGTTGCCGCATAGCGGCTGTAGCGGTAGTCGAGGGCCTCGCAGATCGCCCGCATGGGGCCGCGCTCCGCCGCCGCCATCACCGCCGCCTCGTCGCGATAGACCGAATAGCCCCGCGCCCGTTCGAGCACCGCGCCGTTACCGCGCAACGTCCACTCGACGTCGGCGAGGGCGCGGTAGACGCGGGGGCTGCCGCGTTCGGACGGGGCCGGGGGATGGGCGGTGACGTTGACCTCGTAGCCGCCCGGAAAGCGCACCGGCGCCGCCGCCTCAGCCGTGGTCAGCAAACGCTGCGCGTAGCCGTCGAAGACGGTGGCGACGACGACCGCCATCACCGCCACGGCGACGCCGCCGTGCAGCAGGCCGATGCCCGCCACCCGCAGCCGGTCGGCGCCGGGCTGGCGCAGGCGCGCCACCGTCCAGGCCCCCAGGGCGCCCAGGAAGAACACCGCCGCCAGCGTCAGCAGGTCCAGAAGCGGCAGCATCGCCACGGTGTTGCGCGAGGTCATGCCGCCGCCGCCATAGGCGGCCGCCAGCGGCCCCAACCACAGCACCGCCGGTATCCCCACGATCACCACGGCGCCGGTCACCGCCCAGCGGCGGCGCCGCGACGCCAGCGGCAGGAAGAAGTGCCCGCCGACCAGGGCCAGGGCGGCGGCCAGCGGCGCCATCCAGGCATTGACCCAATAGGGGTTCACCTCCCACTGCGCGAAGGCACGGCGCAGGCGTTGCAGTTCCTCGCCGTCGATCCAGCGCGCCAGGGTCTCGAAATAGGGGCGCAGTTCCTCGGGCTTGTCCAGGCGCATAAGCTCGGCGCCATAGGCGTGGGCAAGCTGGCCGAGGGCAATGGCGGCGGCGGCGACGAACAACCAGGCGGCAAGCTGCACCGGCGACAGCGGCAGGCGCGGCAGGCCGACGCCGCCGCCCCGCCGCGCCAGACCGGCGACCATCGCCGCCAACGGCACCACCGCCGCCGCCAGCAGCAGCGGCGCCGCCGTGGCGCCGACATAGCGGTGCGAGGAGGCCAGGGTGGTGTCGCGGGTGGCGGCCATCGTCAGCAGAACCAGCGCCGCCGCCGCCAGGCCCAGGACGGGGTGTAGGCGGGCATAGCGGTCATGCTTGGCGTAACCGCGCTGGAGGTGGAGCAGCGCCGTCAGCACACTCCACAGCGCGAAGGTGGCGGTCTGCACCGGATCCCAATGCCAGAACTGGCCGAAGGTGTAGTCCTCGTAGGACCAGGCGATGCCCAGCGCCAGCCCCAGGGTCAGCACCACCCAGGCGGGGCGCAGCCAGCGGTCGGCCAGCACGGCCCAATCCGCCCTCCGCCCGGTCAGCAGGGCCTCGGCGGCGGCGGCGGCCGGCATCAGGACGATCAGGAAGGCGAACAGGACCGCCGGCGGGTGCAACAGCGCCCAGATGGTGGTCAGATGCGCGTTGATGCCCATGCCCTCGGCCGCCGGCGCCTGCGCCGCGAAGGGGTCGAAGACGATGGCGGCGGCGGCGAAGAACGCCACGAAGGCGAAACCGCCCCGGAGCGCCCAGCGGCCGGCGGCCGCCAGGGACGACAGCATCGCCGCCGCCAGCGCCGCCAACAGCAGCATGATGCCGGGGTCGCCGCTCCACAGCCCGGCCAGCTTGAATCGCCAGGGCAGGTCGGCGGCGCTGTAGGACCACACATAGCGGTAGCCGAAATCGTCGCGGAAGAAATGCAGCGCCAGCGCCACCACCGCCGCCGGCAGCAGCACCGCCAGAACCCGGCGCGCCGCCGTCCAGTCCGGGCGCGCCAGGCCGGCGAGGGCCACGCCGACGGCCGCCGGCGCCAGCAGGCGCTCGGCCCCGGCGCCGGCCGCGGCGAGGGCGACCCCCGCCAGCACCGCCAGAGCCACCAGCAGCGCGGTCTCAGCCGGTCGTCGCATGGGCCCCCGGTCCGGCGAATCCCCCTGGTCCGGCGAATCCGTTGCGGCGCAACTGCGCCAGCGCCTCGTCGGGGCACAGGCCCGCCGCCAGCAGGCGCGCCAACGTGCCCGTCACGCGGGCGGTGGCGACGCTGGCCCCGGCGACGGTGGTCGAGCCGTCGAAGCGCGGGCAGGCACCGAACTCGGCCGGCCCGCGCACGAAATGCGCCACCTGGCCCGGCGGGCAGCGCCCGTCGGCGGTCACCCGCACCACGCCCTCATAGGCGGCCGGCCAGGTGCGCGGGCCGCTGACCGGCGCCGCCGCCACCAGCAGCACGCCGCGCCGCAGGGCCTCGTCGCAGGCCTGGCCCAGCACCGGCCGGTCGGCGGGCAGGCCGAAGCTGAGATTGACCACCGCCGCCCCCTGCGCCACCAGCCAGCGCAGCCCCGCCGCCACCACCGCCGGCGCCGTGCTGCCGGTGGCGGTGAACACCTGGGCGTCGAGGATGGCGGCATCCGGCGCCGCCTCGGCGATCAGGGCGGCCATCGCCGTGCCGTGCCCCAGGCGGTCGGGCCGCGCCTCGGCGGCGACGGCGGCGCCGTCCCCGTCAAGGTAGAAACGCCGCCGCGCGGCGGCGAGGCCGTCGGGCCCCACGCCGCTGTCCAGAACGCCGACATGGATCGGAACCCTAGCCGCCACCGGAGGCCTCCTTTGCCTCCCCGGCGACGAAGCGCCCCGCCTCCAGCACCAGCACCAGGCTGCAATCGGCCAGCGAGTCGTGGCGGTGGGTGATGACGATGCGCGTGCGGTCGGCGAACAGGGCGTCGATGGCCTGGGCGATGCGCCGCTCGGTGGCGGGGTCCACCGCCGAGGTGGCCTCGTCGAGCACCAGCACGGCGGGGTTCTGCAGCAGGGCGCGGGCGATGGCGATGCGCTGACGCTGCCCGCCCGAAAGGGTGCGGCCGCGCCCGCCGACGCGCGCCTCCAGCCCGCCGGGCAGTTTTTCGGCGAACTCCAGAACCCCGGCGCGCTCGGCCGCCGCGCGCACCTCGGCGTCGGTGGCCTCCGGGGCGGCGTAACGGATGTTCTCGGCGATGCTGCCGGCGAGGACGACGGTGTCCTGGGCGACGACCGCGATCAGGCGGCGCAACTGCGCCGGGTCGAGCGAGCGTAGGTCGTGGCCGTCCAGGGCGATCCGCCCGGCGTCGGGGTCGTAATGGCGGTGCAGGAGGTCGATGAGCGTCGTCTTGCCCACCCCCGACGGCCCGATGATCCCCACCTTCGCCCCCGCCGGCACCACCCCCGTTACCCCCGACAGCACAGGGCGGCCGTCGACATAGGCGAAGGTGACGTCCTCGATGTCCAGGCGCCCCGTCACCGGGGCCTCCAGGCGCACCGGCCGCACCGGCGGCTCCACCGCCGGGCGCGCGTCCATGATCTCCATGACGCGGTCGAGGCTGACCTTGGCGCGGCAGGCGGCGACATACAGGCCCAGCAGGGTGCGCACCGGCCCCATCGCCCGCGCCAGATAGGCCGAAAAGGCGATCAGGGTGCCGATGCTGAGCTGACCGTTGACCACCAGCCAGCCGCCGCCGAGGAACACCGCCGCCGTCGCCGCCGTCGACAGCAGCCCCGGCACGGCGCCGCCGAAGAAGGAGGTGACCTCCAGGCGCAGCAGGTCGTTCAGATAGGCCTCGTTGAGGCCACGGTAGCGACGCGCCTCGCGCTCCTCCGCCCCCACCGAACGGATAAACTTGATCGCGGGGATGCGCTCGGCCAGGAAGGAGACGAGATCGCTGTTGCGCTCCCGCACGGTGCGGGTGCGGCGCTCGATATGCGGGCGGATGAAGCGCAGGAAGGCGATTTGCAGCGGGATCGCCAGCGCCGCCACCAGCGCCAGTTGCCAGCTCAGCACCACGACGATGATGGCGGTGCCGATGAGCACCACCACGGCGTTGACCGCCGCCAGCAGGGTATCGACGGCGAAGCGCTGGATCTCGGCGACGTCGCCGTCGATCCGCGCCAGCAAATCGCCGTCGCGGACGCGGCCGAAGAACGTCGGCGCCAGCGTCTGCAGGTGCCGGTACAGGCATTCGCGCAGCGCGAACAGCACCCGCCCCGACGTGGCGACATAGAACCAGCGGTTCACCCCGCCCAGCGCCTGCCCCGCCACCGCCGCCAGCAGCAGGATGCCGCACAGCCGCAGCACGATGTCGTAGTCCCCGGCGATGAGGCCGTCGTCGATCAGCAGCTTGGTCAGATAGGGCTGCGCCAAGCCCAGCATGGCGCTGGCCAGCGACAGGGCCAGAACGAGGGCAAGGCGGCCCCGGTGAGGCCGCACGAAACCGTACAGCCACCCGAGAGCCGCCCCACCCCGGGGAGGAACCCCTGTCATGGGCGTTACCGCTCGATCATGCGGATCCAGGCGGTGCCCATGTCGTTGCCGCTGGGCAACTCGATCTCGCCCAGCTTGTCGAGGCTTTCGCTGTCATAGACACCGATGTCGTCCATGGTGCCGGCGACATAGACCTCGCTGCCGTCGCCAGAGACGTTGATGGCGTAATAGGTGTGGTCGAGTTCCACCCGGCCGGCGAGTTCGTTCTTGTCGGTGTCGATTTTCGACAACTGGGTGTAGACGCCATAGACCTCGTTGCGCCGCACGGGGTTGCGCACCGCCGAGAAGATGATCGCCGAGGTGCTCTCGAAGTCGGCCATCTCGAATTCGCCGGTCTTCATGTCGATGGTCAGCATCCCCGTCTTCCAGGCGTCGGGATTCTCGGGCGACATGTCGCTGCGCAGCGCGAAATACGGATTGACGAAGCTCTTCGCCTGCTCGTGCTGCACCCACACGCCGAAGACGTCCGGCGGATAGTAGTTCTCGCGGTCCCAGTTGTAGACCTTGTGCACGCCGATCTCCTCGCCGGTCTGCGTGTCATAGACATGCACGTCCCAGCTTACGGCGTAGAGCTTGCTGCCGTCGTCACTGAGGAAGATCAGCACGGTGCGGCGCGGCACCTCGATCTTGCGCACCGGCTTGGCGCCGACGCCGTCGGCGGTGCGGTAGACCGCCACATAGGGCGCGCCGACGGTGTATTCGCCCAGCCCCATCTCGACGGGCAACTGGGTGGAGTAGATTTCCTCGCCATCGGGGCTGACGGCGATGGCGAACATGCCGCGCACGCGCGTGTCCTCGGTCGAGAAATCGGCCCGGAACACCTCGTCGCCGCTGTCGAGGTCGATGCCCGAGATGCTGCCCCAGTGGTTGGTGAGGACATAGGCAACCTTGTTGTCCGGCGATGGCGCCACCGACAGGGGCGAGCCGTCGCCGGGGATGGGATAGGTCCGCACCACCTCGCGCTTTTCGGGGTCGGCCAGGACCAGTGTGTTGGGCTTGGCGGCGGTGAGGATGTATTCCTTGGCCGCGCCGGGCTGGGGGGCGAGGCCCACTGCCGCGACGGCACAAACCGCCAGCAACGCCTTCGCGGTGCGCATTCCTGCGGGGGTCCGCTTCGCTGTCATCGTCTCCGCGCTCCTCATTTCTTCGGGTAGACCGCCTGAAGCTGGCGCCAGTCGCGTTGCGCCGACGGGGCGTCGCCGTCCCATTGCGGATAGGTGTTGATGGTGTCCGGCACCTGGGCGGGCCACCAGCAGGGATCGGCGCAGCCGTAGAGATCGGCCTCCATCGGCTGGCACAGCGCCGCAACGCCGCCGAAGGGATCGACCTCCCAGCCGGGGTCGAGGGTGCTGGTGCAGCCCATCACGACGGTCTGCATCACACGGACCTCGTCCAGCGTGCCTTCTTCGGCGGCCTTGTCGAGCGCCTGGGCCTTTTTGTTCAATGGTTTCAAATGCTTCATGGTCTAAGCCTCCCTGAGCGGCTCGATGTGTTTTTTGAAGAACGCGGGGTTCTCCATTTCAATTCGGGCATAGGCGCGAAGGCCGAAATTCACCCAGCGGTAGAGGATGGAGCAGGCATGGAAGGTGGGCTGCAGCAGGTCGCCGCAACGCACATGCGATTCGTGGTAGCAACCACCGGCGCACAGATTGCGGATGCAGCACTGGGCGCAGGCCCGGCTGTTGCGATGCACCACCCGCTCGAAATGTTCGACCAGCGCCGGACGGTCGAGCCCGCCATCGACGCCGCCGAAACCGCCCGCCCCGCTGCCGCAGAAGCGGTGGCACAGGCGGAAGGTGCCGTCGGTGTCGACAGCCAGCATGGACACCCCCGCCCCGCACGGAACCAGCTTGCGGCTGCCGTGCCGCAGGTTGCGCAGAAGCTGGAGCATGTTGGTAAAGCCCAGGCGGCGGCCTTGCACCGCTTCTTCCTGGAACAGCTCACCCAGTTCCTCCAGCCCGGCCATCACCTCCTCCATCCCCGCGCCGTCCAGGCCGAAGGCGGCCGGGACGTCCGCGGTGGCCGGCGCAAAGCCGACCTCGGCAAAGCCCACCTCCTCGGTCAGGTGGCGGAAGATGCCGACGACATCCGTGACGCCGGTGGTGAGCGTCACCCGCGCGCCCACCGGCTGCAGAACCTGGCGGTCCAGCAGCCGCCGCACATTGGCGGCGACACTGCGGTAGGTGCCCTTCCCCGACACCGTCACCCGCCGCCGATCGTGCAGTTCCGGCGGGCCGTCCATGCTGACGGTGACGCCGACACGGTTGGCGACCAGGAAGTCGATGACTTCCTCGGTGAGCAGGGTGCCATTGGTGGTGAGCGAGAAGTGGATGTGCCGGTTGGCCGTGGCGGCCCGGCGGCGGGCGTAAGCCACCACCGAGACCAACACGCTGCGGCTGACCAGCGGCTCGCCGCCGAAGAAGACGACGTTGAGCCGCTCGGGCAGGTCGGGCTGGCCGAACAGCCAGTCGATGGCCGCCACCGCCACCTTGACGTCCATGCGCGTGCCGGCGGCGACCGAACTCAGATCCTCTTTGTAGCAGTAGGTGCAGGCTAGGTTGCACTCGCTGGTCAGGTTGAGCACCAGCGTGTCGATGGGCATGTCCGCCAACCGGACGGGGTCCGCCTCGCCCTGGAACACCCGCGGCGCGGTGCCGGCCGGGCGCACCAGGTCGAGCTGGCGGAACTCGTCGAGAACGTCCCCCACCGCCTGCGGCGGCAGGTCGGGAAGGTCCTGGCAGACGTCCTCCGCCGAGGCCACGGGGCGGGTCCGCAGCAGGTCGAGCACGGCCCCGCCGGTGGCGTCCAGGGCGAACAGGCTGCTGGTCGGCACATGGAACAACAGCCGCTGCCCGTTGGACTTCACCTCGTGCAGGTTCTCGGCGCAGAGGTTCATCTCGGTCATGCCCACATCCCCGCTCCCGCGGCCGCTGACCCTGGGGTCAGCGGATCGGCGGGTCGTTCCAGCGCTGCACGGTGACGATAAGCTGGCCGACGCCCTCGACCGACCGGCCGCCGTCGTCGACGCTCGCCACCACCTGGAGATTGCCGGCATTGTTGGCCTGGTAGGGGCGCGCCGGGTTGGGACCGGCACTGGCCGGCATGAACATCCCGCTGCCCTGGAAGCCGCCGGCGTGGCGGACGTCCTCCAGCATTTCGGCCACCTCGTCGAAGGGCGCCGTCGACCATTCGGCCGGCATGACGCCGATGCGAACGTCGTCGTCGGTGCCGGCCTCGCCGTCGGGCCCGGCCATGTAGCCGACGGCCTCGAACCATGCCGGCACCGCCGGCGTCGTTCCGCCGCCCAGACGGGCGATGGCGAAGCCGGGCTCGACCGCCACATGGTCGACGCGGTCATAGACCACCAGGCCGCCGCCGGCGCTGGTGCCGCCGACGGTGACGTCACGGGGCCCAAGCTGGCAGTCGTCGGCGACGGTGGCGAGCACCGTCACCCCCTGCGGCGAGCGCTCCAGCACCTCCTGCACCTCGACGCCGTGGCCGAAGTCCACATCACCGCCAAGGCCGGTGCCGGCGATCGTGATCCGCACCTTCTCGCCCTGCTTGGCGTAGGCGGGGGAGACGCTGACGATGCGCGCCGGCCCGTCCATGCGCACGGCGTGGAAGTCGCCGCCGGTCTCGCGCTCGTCGGCGAGGTACCAGCGGCCCGTCATCTCGTTGCCGTCCTTGGACAAGGCGAACACCTCGCGCACGTCCCGCTCGCCGAGGATGGTGGAGCCGCGCCATTCATAGCCGGTATAGACCACCGAGCGCCCGGTGCCGTCGACGAAGCTGCCGTCGGCATAGTTGAGCCGGTAGCTGACCGCGAAGTGGTCGTCGCCCTCGGCGGTGACCTTCATCACGCCCGTATAGGAGCCCTTGCCCGGCTGGTTGCCGGCAATGCGCCATTCGCCCGCCGGGTCCGGCGCGTCGGCGTTTTTCCAGGCGTCCCAGGCGTCGGAGGCGTGAGGCCACTTCTCACCCAGCGCCTGGACGATATCGCTGGTGGCGATGTCCCACCAAGGCCGGTCGCGCGCCATCGCCTGATACTCGATGGTCGGCCACTGGCCGACATGGGTGTGCACCAGCTTCAGCCACTCGTCCTCGTCGCGGCGCTGCAGGCCGACGCGGGCATAGCTGTGGCAGCGGGCGCAGAAGGTGGCGAGGTCCTCGTTGTCGGGGGCCTCGACCATGTTGGGGCGGTTTTCAAGCGCGTAGCGGAAGGGCTCGGTCTCCTCCGGCGCAAGGCCGCGGGTGTCGGCCAGATGCTTGACGAGCACGCGGCGCTCGTCCGCGGTCAGGCGGACGCCGTGCCAGATGCTCATCCGCGCCAGCGTCATCTCCCAGCCTTCGGGAGTCTTGCGGATATGGTCGATGCGCTTCAGCCCCCCGTCGGCAAGCTGCTCGTGGCAACTGGCGCAGCGGTCCATCAGCAGGGCCTCGGCGTCGACCTCGGCCTGTGCCGCGCCCGCCGTCGTCGTCAGCGCGGCGGCGGCGAGGTACAGGAACGCCTTTCTCGGGTTCATCGTCAGCCTCCTTGGTCGTCTCCGGTCCGGCGGACGCCGCCGGTCGTTCTTTTTGGCGGCGGGCGGCGGCGCGCCGGGCGCCCCGCCGTCCCCCCGCGTCCGCTTAGTACTGAATGCAGACGGATTTCGTTTCGGTGTACAGGTCGATCACCGCCCGGCCCATCTCGCGGCCCCAGCCCGACTGTTTGAAGCCGCCGAAGGGCATCGTCGAGTCGAGCACGTTGTGGCAGTTCACCCACACCGTTCCGGCCTTGAGCTTGGGCACCAGGCGCTGAACCTTGCCGATATCGCTGGTCCAGACGCTGGCCGCCAGGCCATAGACGCTGTCATTGGCCTGGCGGGCGATCTCGTCCAGATCCTCGAAGGGCTGGGCGACGACCACGGGGCCGAAGATCTCTTCCCGCACCACCTTCATGTCGGGGCGGGTGTCGACCAGCACCGTCGGCTCGACGAAATAGCCCCGGGAGTCGGGCTTGCCGCCGCCGGTGACGGCGCGCGCGCCCTCGGAGACGCCGGATTCGATATAGCCCAGCACGCGCTCCTGCTGCTGGCGCGAGACCAGCGGCCCCATCTGGGTGTTGGGATCGAGGCCCGAGCCCAGAGTCATGCCCTTGGCCATCGCGGCAACGCCCTCGACCACGGCGTCGAACTTGGACTTGTGCACATACAGCCGCGAACCGGCGGTGCACACCTGGCCGTGGTTGAAGAACACCGCCATCGCCGCGCCCGGCGCCGCCATCTCCGGATCGGCGTCGTTGAGGACGATGACCGGCGACTTGCCGCCCAGCTCCAGCGACACCTTTTTGAGGTTGCCGGCGCTGCCGCGCACGATCATGCGCCCGACCTCGGTGGAGCCGGTGAAGGCCACCTTGTCGACGCCCTCGTGGGCGACGAGGGCGGCGCCCGCCGTCTCGCCATAGCCGGGCAGGATGTTGACCACCCCGTCGGGATAGCCCGCCTCCTGCACCAGCTCGCCGAGGCGCAGCGCCGTCAGCGGCGTTTCCTCGGCGGGCTTGAGGATGGAGGTGCAGCCGGTCGCCAGCGCCGGCGCCAGCTTCCAGATCGCCATCAAGAGCGGGAAGTTCCACGGCACGATGGCGCCGACCACGCCCACCGGCTCGCGGGTGGTGTAGGCGAAGAACTTGGCGTTGGGATCGGGATAGTAGGGCATCGACACCGGCAGGGTGCTGCCCTCGATCTTGGTCGGCCAGCCGGCGATGTAACGGCAGAAGTCGAGGGCCATGACCAGATCGCCGTAGCGGGCCATCATCTTCGACTTGCCGTTGTCGAGCGCCTCCAACTCGGCGAGTTCGTCGGCGTTGGCCTCGATCAGGTCGGCCAGCCGGTGCAACAGGCGTTCGCGGTCGCAGGGGCGCATCCCCGCCCAGGCCGGATCCTCGAAGGCCCGCCGCGCCGCCTGAACGGCGCGGTCGACGTCCTCGGCGCCGGCCTCGGCGACTTGGCAGATGACTTCGCCGGAGGCGGGATCATGGGTGGGGAAGGTGACGCCGGAGGCGGATTCCACCCACTGGCCGCCGATCAGCAGCTTGCGGGGCGACGCGACCCAGTCCCGGACGCGCGCGCTCAGATGTTCGGTTGCCGCGTTCATGCAAACCTCGTTTCTCTACGGATGCCGGCCTAGAAGAAGGTGATGGCGACCAGCTGGAACATGTGCATGGGGTCATCGCCGCCGAACAGCTGTTCGCCGCCGTCGCCGGGGTTGACGTACCCATACACGGCGCTCAGCCACAGCCAGTCGTTGACGCCCCAGTCGGCGTAGAGATTGATCTCGTCGGCGAGGTGGTCGTCGGTGACGCCAAGGCTGGACGTCTCCTCGAAGTCCATGCGGAACAGCAAGGCGCCGACCTCGACATTCTCCAGCGGCGTGCCCGACAGCTTGAACATGTGGGCGTTCATGTTGGAGTTCATCCAGTAATACTCGCCCATGATTTCGCCCTGGAACCAGGTGCCCCAGCCGCGCTCCATGCCGTAGAACAGCGGATCATAGGCCTCGGACTCGGCCGTCGCGGCGTCATCGCCGCTGAAGCTGCTGTAGCGGTAGCCGATGGTCGGCGACCACGGCGCTTCGGCGAAGGTGTAGCCGGCCTCGGCGTACCAGGCGTGGGCGTCGAGGTCGGGCGAACTGTTGTCCTGCAGGGCCACCTCGCCGGCCAGGAACACGTTGTCCACCGGGTTGCCCTGGGCGCGCACGCTGACGACGCTCATGCCGTCGCGGGTCGGGGGGGCGAGGGGGGTATTGTTGACGTCGTGCACCTTCATGTAGCTGGCGCCGATCACGCCCATGTCGTTGGACAGCTCCGCGTTGATGCCGGTGAGCTTGGTGCCGTAGTCGCTGTCGGTCTCCAGGTAGAAGCCTTCCACCAGGGCCGGGCCGACATTGAGGCGCGCGATGCCGGTCATGTCGAACGCCTTGCGGGCGTTCATCCAATAGCCGCCGTCGTCGTCCCAGTCGAAGTCGCCGTCGCCGATAATGAAGGCGTCGCCGATCACATAGGGCTGCGAGCCGGCGGAGAGGTCGAGGCTGAAGCCGTCGAAGGTGTCGCCCGAGTTCCAGCCCAGATAGGCTTCCTCAAGGTCAACGTCGCCGCGCGAATCGAAGCCCAGGGGCTCGCCGTCCCCACCGGTGTAGACCCCGGCGGCACTGGCCCGGCCATAGATGCTGCTGGCGCCGGCGCTGAAATTCAGGTTGAGGCCCGGCACCACGAAGAACTCCTGCCAGGTGGCGTCGTCCTCCACCCCCGGCGGCCGTGCCGCGGCGTTGCCGAAATAGGTATCGGTGTTGTGGAAAATGCCGGCCCCGGCGACGAGGTCGGCGGTAATGCTGGTGCCGTCCTGATCGACGAGGGTGACTTCGGCGGCGGCGCTGCCGGCCGCCAGGATTCCACAGGCACTGCCCAGCAACAGGCGGCGCAGCCGCCCGGTCGACGAAATAGACATAATTGGCACTCCCTCCCTGGCCCTTTTGCGCGGACGGCGGCGACGCAGCCCGCGGTCGACGAAGCCGTTCGCCGCCTTTTGAGGAATGCTATGCCTATGCGTCTGGGCTCGCCTATTCCCCGAATAGGTAAGTTTTAGGGCCCTCAGACATCCGGCTGACGTTCGTCCATCAGGTGATGGGCGACGACGACGGCCTCGGTCCGGCTGCCGACCTGCAGCTTGCGCAGGATCGCCGAGATGTGGGCCTTGACGGTTTCGTGGCTGACATTGAGGGCGCGGGCGATCTCCTTGTTCGACAGCCCCCGGCCCAGCAGTTGCAGAGTCGCCGCTTGGCGGCGCGTCAGGCTCGCCAGCCGGCCTTCGCCGTCCTCGTCGATGGCGGACCGCTCGCCCCGCGGCTCGTCGGGAAAGCAGGTTCCGCCGGCGATCACCGTCCGCACCGCCTCGGCGATGCGCTCTTCGGGCAGCGACTTGTGCAGGAAGCCGGCGGCCCCGAACAGGCGCGCCTGCTGCACCACCTCCGGGTCGCGCGACCCCGAGATGATCACCACCGGCACGCCGTCGAGGCGCGCCCGCAACGCCGCCATGCACGCGAAGCCCTGCACGCCGGGCAGGAACAGGTCGAGCAGCACAAGGTCGAACTCCTGGGCGCGGATGGCCTCCATGAGCCCGTCGACATCCTGCACCTCGCGACAGCGGGTGCCACGCACGGCGCGGGTCAGGACGGAGACCAGCGCCTTGCGAAACAGCGGGTGGTCATCCACAACCAGGATGTTGGGCATGACTCATCGTTCCTCCCCGTATGGTCTATAGCTAATGTTATAGCCGCGGCGCCGCCGTCTCTCGTCTTGCCGACGATTCAGGTGTTGTGGCGACAACCTTGCCATTACACTACACAACATCGGTTTCTTGTCCAGGAGCGCATTTGCCGCTGTTTTTGCAGAATAATAATTCGCAGCTTCTGGGGGCGGGAGGATGAACGACATGTCCAGTCTTGACGGCCGTCCGGCCGCCGGCGCGGGCGACGATGCGGGGGGCGCAAGCGCCCAGGGCGGGTTCAGGGCCTTCGCCACCACCGCGCCGGACCCCGCCGAGGCGGTGGCCGCCCTGTACGACGCCGTCGGCGGCCCCGACATCGGCTTCGGCGCCATCTTCTGTTCGCCGCGCTACGACCTCACGGCGGTCGGGGACGAGCTCGCCCGCCGTTTCGGCGATGCGCCGCTGGTCGGCTGCACCACCGCCGGCGAGATCACCCCCAACGGCTATGAGGCCGGCAGCATCCTCGGCATCACCGCCCCGGCCGGCGACTGCATCTCGGTGTCGGCGCGCCTGGACGACATCGCCCAGCTTGACAGCCGCACCGGCCAGGAGTGCGCCCAGTCGCTGCTGGCGGCGCTGGAGCGCCGCGGCGTCAAGCCCGACCCCGGCAACACCTTCTGCCTGTCGCTGGTCGACGGCATGTCGGCCAACGAGGAACGCCTGATCGCCAGCGCCAGCGCCGGGCTGGGCAATATTCCCATTTTCGGTGGCTCCGCCGGCGACGGCGGCCGCTATCGCCAGTCGCATGTCCTGCACGAGGGGCGCTTCCACGCCGATGCGGCGGTGGTGACGCTGGTCCACACCTCGCACCCCTTCAAGGTGTTCTCCAGTCAGCATTTCGTCGGGTCGGAGGAACCGCTGATCGTCACCGACGCCGATCCGCAGCGGCGCCTGGTGCTGGAACTGAATGGCGAATCAGCCGCCAGCGAATACGCCCGCGTGCTGGGCGTCGATCTCGACGAACTGAAGCGCGAGGGCCGCTACCTGCCGCCGCTGATGGTCAAGATCGGTGGCGCCTACTACGCCCGCAGCGTCAACCGCATCACCGCCGACGACTGCCTGCAATTCGCCTGCGCCATCGACGTCGGGGTGCCGCTGTCGCTGGGGCGCAACACCGGCCTGGTGGACAGCGTGCGGCGGCTGACCCGCGACATCCGCACCGAGATCGGCCGCCCGGCGGTGGTCATCGTCGCCGATTGCCTGGCCCGGCGGCTGGAGGCGGCGCGCGAGGGCGTGCAGGACAAGCTGTCGGAACTGTTCCGCAACAACCGCATTCTGGGCTTTTCGGCCTACGGCGAGCAGATCGGCGCCATGCACCTGAACCACACCCTGACCGGGGTCGCCATCGGCGCGGCCGTCCGCGCCCCCACCGGGACGCGGCCGGCGGTGCCCGGCGAGGACATCGTCGCCCGCTATGAGCGCGAGAACGCCAAGCTGCGCAAGACCGTCGCCGTCCTGCGCGAGCGGGTCGAGCGCGGCATCGACTTCCGCGCCGACACCTTTTCGGTCTTCCAACACGCCATCGTCCTGGAGGAGACGGTGCGCAAGCGCACCGCCGAGGTCGGCAGCGCCAACCGCCGCCTGTCGCGGGAATTGGCGGCGCGCAAGGAACTCGAGGCCGCCCTGCGCAGCGCCAAGCGCCTGGCCGAGGACGCCAACCGCAGCAAGAGCCAGTTCGTGGCCGCGCTGTGCCACGACATGCAGCAGCCCTTAAACGCCGGGCGCCTGCTGCTGGGGGCGCTGGGCGACGAGATCACCTCCCCCGCCGGCCGCGAGGTTCTGGCCGGCATCGAATCCGCCTTCCAGACCGCCGAGGAGATGCTGGACGCCTTCTTCGACATCACCAAGCTGGAGACCGGCGGCATGGCGGTGCGCAAGTCATCGTTCGCGCTGGCGCCGCTGCTCACCCAGCTTCGCGACGAATTCGCGCCCACCGCCAGGCGCCGCGGCCTGCGGTTGCGGGTGGTGCCCTGCCACGCCACCCTGCACACCGACCGCGGCCTGCTGCAACGGGTGCTGCGCAACCTGCTGCACAACGCCATCCGCTACACCCCCACGGGCGGCATCGTCCTGGGCTGCCGCCGCCGGGGCGACGCGGTGCGCATCGAGGTCTGGGACACCGGCGTCGGCATCGCCGAAAAGCACCTGACGAGCATCTTCGAACCGTTCCGGCGCCTGAAGCCCGGCGGCGACAACGAGACCTCGGGATCGGGGCTGGGGCTGGCCATCGTCGACCGCATCTGCGAACTGACCGGGCTGGAGATCGACGTGCGCTCGCGCGAGGGGCGCGGATCGGTGTTCGCCGTCACCTGCCCCGCCGGCGACCGCGCGCCGCCGCGCGCGCCCGACGCGGAGGACGACGCCCCGGCCGCCACCATCGCCGGGCGCCGCGTGCTGGTGATCGACGACGACGCCTGGGTTCTGGGGGCGATAAAGGCGCTGCTGGAGGAACGGGGCTGCCGCGTCGACACCGCGGCGGGCATCACCGAGGCGGCGGAGCGCCTCGACGCCGCCACCCCCGACCTGGTGGTCGCCGATTATCACCTGCGCGACGGCACCGGCGTCGAGGCCGTGTTCGACCTGCGCCAGCGCCTCGGCACCGACCTGGGGGCGGTGATCATCTCCTCGGACCGGCGCGACGCGGTCGCCGACGAGGCGGCGGCGGCGGACTGCGCCTTCGTCGCCAAGCCGGTGCGCCCCGACGCCCTGGAGGCAGCGATGACGCGGTGCCTCACACCGCCGCCGCCAGCGCCCCCGCCAGCGCCTCGGCCAGCGCCGCCGTCTGCGCCGGCGTCTGGTCGACGGAGCACGGCAGGCCGAGGGCCTCGCGCGCCAAGATCCCGGTGACCGGCAGCGCCGTGCGCGGGCAGTCGGCAAAGGCCGGCTCGGCGTGCAGCCCCTCCGCCCACCAGCGGCGGGTTTCGATGCCCCGCGCCGCCAGCGCCGCCGCCACCGTTTCCGCCGAGGCGCCACGCAGGCGCACCGTAAAGGTGCTGCTCACCCACGTCCGCCCATAGCCGGGCAGCATCGAGACCCCCGGCAGGCTTCCCACCGCATCGGCCAGTCCGGCGCCGACCGCGGCGAAGGCGGCGCGCGTCTCCGCCCAGGCGTCGAGGGCGGCGAGCGCCACGGCGGCGTGGTATTCGCTCATCTTGCCGTTGACGCCGAGGGCAGTCACCCGCCGCGCCGCCGACAGCCCGAAATTGACCCGCGAGCCGATGTCGGCGAGCAGGGCGGGATTGTCACCCAGCACGAATCCGCCCTCGCCGGCGCCCACCGGCTTGGTGGCGTGCAGGCTGACCGCCGCCGGCAACGTGGAGGCGCGCACGGTATCGAAGGCGGCGGCGGCGTCGAAGACCACCGCGACGCCGGTGTCCCGCGCGAACGCCTCCCACGGCGCCGGGTCCAGCGGCGCCCCGAACGGGGCCACCGGCAGCACGGCCGCCACCGGCCCCGGCGCCCGCGCCAGCGCCGCGGCGGCCAGCGCCGGCGTCAGTGCCCAGCTTGCCTCCTCGACATCGACGAGATAGGGCACCAGCCCCGCCAGCCGCGCCGCCTGCCCGGTGGCGACGAAGGTCCAGGACGGCACCATGCACAACGCCCCGCGCGGCCTCGCGGCCGCCATCAGCATCGCGACCAGGCCGGCGGTGGCATTGGCCACGGGCTGGACGCCATCGGGGCCCACGCCGTAATGTGCGGCCAGCCGCTGCCGCAGCTCCGCGACCAGGGGACCGTGGTTGCTGTACCAGCGGCCGTCGTCGATGCGCCGCAGATAGGGCAGCAGACGCCGGGCCGGTGGCAGCAGGGGACGATGAACAGGAAGCCGCACGGGAGGACCGCTGCTGGTGTGCGTTGTGTGCTACGATGATCCTACCCAAGATCGCATCGAGGCGGAACGCCTTCGTCGCCGCAACGGGGGGAAGGGGTGATGGTGCGCGAACGATTGGCGAGCGCGTTTCGCGCCGCGTTGGGCCTGGGGCCGGAGGTCGAGGTGACGTCCCTGGAGTATCGCGGCGTGCCGGAATGGAACTCGGTCGGCCACATGCAACTGGTGGCCGCGATCGAAGACGAGTTCGACCTGCTGCTGGAGACGGAACAGATCATCGACATGAGCAGCTTCGCCAAGGCCCTGGAAATCCTGTCCAGTCATGGCATCGACGCGCAGGCTTGAAGGGCGGGTCGCCGTCGTCACCGGCGGCGGGCGCGGCATCGGTCTGGCCACCGCCCGCCGCCTGGCCGGCGAGGGCGCGGCGGTGGTCATCAACGGCGCCGGCGATGCCGCGCGGCTTGAGGCGGCGGCGGCGGCGGTGGCCGCCGAAACCGGTGCGCGGTGCATCGCCATTCCCGCCGATGTCGCCGACGCCGCGCAGGTGGACGCGCTGTTCCGGCAGGCCTTCCGCGCTCTGGGCCGCCTCGACATCCTGGTCAACAACGCCGGCGTCCTGGGCGATGCGCTCATCGGCATGATCCCCGGCGACGCCATCCAGCGGGTGATGGCGGTCAACCTCCAGGGCGCGCTGCACTGTTTGCAGATGGCGGCGCGGCTGATGCGGCGCGGCGGAGGCGGCGGCGCCATCGTCAATGTCAGCTCGATCGTCGGTGTGCGCGGCAATCCGGGGCAGGCATTGTACGCCGCGACCAAGGCCGGTCTGGTTGGGCTAACGCTCTCGGCGGCGAAGGAACTCGGTGCGGGTCGCATCCGGGTCAACGCCGTTGCTCCCGGTGTCATCGAAACCGATATGCTCAACCACCTCGCTCCCGAGGTGCGCGAGCGGCTGGTCGGCGCCACGGCGCTGGGCCGCCCCGGCACGCCGGACGAGGTCGCACGCGCGATCCTTTTCCTGGTGTCGGACGACGCCGCTTATGTCACCGGCCAGGTGCTGGGCGTGGACGGCGGCATGGCCATCTAGGGAGACCAGCCCATGTTGCTTGCCGCCGCCGTTGATGACGCCCCCGCCCTGCTCCACGACGGCGGCGCCGTGTCCTTCGGCGGCCTGCGCGAGGCGGTGGCGACGGCGCGGCGCGCGCTGGCGGCGCCGGCGAAGGCGCTGGTGTGGCTGGCGGCGGACAACCGCCCCGAGGTCGCCATTCTGCATGTGGCGGCGCTGGCCGAGGGTCATGTCGTGGCGCTGCTGCCGGCGGAGATGGCGGCCGAGCGCCGACGCGCCCTGCTGGAGGCCTACCGCCCCGAGATCGTCGTCGGCGGAACGGCGCCGGGCGACCAATGGCAGGCGGTCGGCGCGGCGGCCGGCCTGCCGCTGTGGCGGCGCCCGCCGCAGGGCGCGATCCATCCCGATCTGTGCCTGATGCTCGCCACCTCCGGCAGCACCGGCAATCCGCGCTTCGTGCGCCTGTCGCGCCGGGCGGTGACCGCCAACGCCCGCCAAATCGCCGAGGCCCTGGCCATCACCCCCGACGACCGCGCGCTGCTGCACCTGCCGCTGCATTACTCCTTCGGGCTGTCGGTGCTGCACAGCCATCTGCTGGCGGGGGCGCCGGTGGTGCTGGCCGGCGGCGGGCTGGTCCAGAACCGGCTGTGGGATTTGGCGCAACGGCATAAGGCGACCGTCCTGCCGGCGGTACCGGTGCAGTTCGACATGCTGCGCCGCCTCGATTTCGAACGGCTGGGGGTGCCGACGCTGGGCAGCTTCATCCAGGCCGGCGGCAAGCTGTCGCCGGCGCTGGTGCAATTCTTCGCCGCCTTCGCCACCGCGCGGGGCGGGCGTTTCCATGTCATGTACGGGCAGACCGAGGCGGCGCCGCGCATGGCGGTGATGCCGGCCGGCGAGGCCGCCCACCGCCCCGACCAGGCCGGGCGCGCCGTGCCCGGCGGCCGCTTCGAGGTCGTGGACGAGCGCGGACGGGCGCTGCCCAGCGGCGAGCGCGGCGAGATCGTCTATCACGGCCCCAATGTGATGATGGGCTATGCCGAGCGCCGCGAGGATCTGGGGCGCGGCGATGAAATGGGCGAGCGCCTGGCCACCGGCGACACCGGCAGCCTCGACGCCGACGGCTACCTCACCGTCGCCGGACGGCGCGGCCACTTCGCCAAGGTCGACGGCCTGCGCCTGGACCTGGCCGACGTGGAGGCGGCGGCCGGCGGCGGCGCCGTCGCGGTGGCCGCGGAAGGGCGTCTGGTGCTGTTCACCACCGGGGACGACGCCGAGGCCACCTCGATACGCTCCCGGGTCGCCGCCGCCTGCGGCATCCATACCGGCCGCGTCGAGGTCCGCCGCTTGCCGGAACTGCCGACCCTGCCCGGCGGCAAACCCGACCGGCGCCGCCTGGAGGCCCTGGCGTGAGCGCCGCCGGAACGGCGCTTGCGGTCCTCGACGACCTGCTTGCCGATTCGGGGCGCGATTTGGGGCGGGGCGACGAAGAAGGCCACCTGCTGCCCGCCTTGAAGGCGCTGACCGAGCACCACCTCGCCGCCTGTCCCGCCTATGCACGCCTCGTCGGGCTGACGGCGCCCGGCTGGCGCGAGGCCGACGATCTGGCGGGGTTGCCCTGGCTGCCGGTGGGCCTGTTCAAGTCGCACCGGCTGGCCAGCGTGCCCGACGACGCCATCACCGGCTGGGTGACCTCCAGCGGCACCACCGGCCAGACCGTCAGCCGCGTGCCGCTCGACGCCGAGGCGGCCCGCCGTCAGGCGCGCGCATTGGCGGCGACCCTGCGCCCGGTGCTGGGGCCGGAGCGCCTGCCGATGGTCGTCGTCGACGCCCGCGAGACCCTGGCCGCCGACGCCATCAGCGCCCGCGCCGCCGGCATCCTCGGGATGATGAAGCTGGGACGGAACCACCTGTTCTGCCTCGACGCCGCCATGCGGCTGGATGTGGCGGCGCTGGCGGATTTCCTGGACCGCCACGGCCGGCGCCCCTTCCTGGTCTTCGGCTTCACCTTCATGGTCTGGCGGCATTTCCGCGCCGCGCTGGAAGGCGCCGGCCTGGACCTGTCGAACGCCATACTCGTCCATTCCGGCGGCTGGAAGCGGCTGGCCGAGGAGGCGGTGGACGACGCCGCCTTCCGCGAGGGCCTGCGCCGCTGCGGCGGCATTCGCCGCGTTTACGACTTCTACGGCATGGCCGAGCAGATCGGCACCGTCCACCTGCAAGGCGAGGACGGGCTGCTGCACCCGCCCGCCTTCGCCGCCGTCCTGGTGCGCGACCCGGTCGGCGGCGCCGTGGTGCCGCCGGGAACGCCGGGGCTGATCCAGGTCTTGAGCCTGCTGCCCCACAGCTACCCCGGACACAGCCTGCTCACCGGCGATGTCGGGGTCGTCGAGGGCAAGGGCTTTCGGGTGCTGGGCCGGGTGCCGCGCGCCGAGCCGCGGGGCTGTTCCGACGTCCATGCCGGGGCGGCGGCATGATCGTCGCC
>JAWLGJ010000073.1:0-9933 GCA_041685145.1 Magnetospirillaceae bacterium
GGTTATCAGCGGCTGGAGGCGGGCGGCCGCCGCGCCGTGCTCATGGACGCGCCGCCCCCGCACGAGGACGTGCGGCCCTTCTGCGACCTCTCGCGGCACCTCAACCGCCTTGGCTACAGCGCGCCCCGGGTGCTGGCCACCGACATGCCGGCCGGTCTGCTGCTGCTTGAGGACTTCGGCGACGCCACCTTCGCCCGCCTGCTGGACGAGGGCGCCGACCCCGCATCGCTGTACGGGCTCGCCGTCGACATGCTCGCCGATCTGCACAGCCGCGCCGACGTCGTGCCCGCCTGGCTGCCGCCCTATGACGACGCCCGTCTGCTGGCCGAGGCGGCGCTGCTGGTCGACTGGTACGCGCCCGAGGCGCTGGGGGCGCCGCTGTCGGCGGCGGCGCGGCACGCCTATCGCGCGGTGTGGTTCGAGGCGCTGCCGCTGGCGCGCACCGTTCCCGATACCCTGGTGCTGCGTGACTTCCACGTCGACAACCTCATGCGGCTGGAGCGGCCCGGCCTCGCCGCCTGCGGGCTGCTGGATTTTCAGGACGCGGTGGCGGGGCCGCTGACCTATGACCTCATGTCGCTGCTGGAGGACGCGCGCCGCGACGTCGACAAGGCGCTGGCCGACGAAATGCGCCAGCGTTACCTGCGCGCCATGACCATGCTGGACGCCGCCGCCTTCGAGGCGTCCTGGGCGGTGCTGGCGGCGCAGCGCCACGCCAAGGTGATCGGCATTTTCACGCGCCTGTGGCGGCGCGACGGCAAGCCGCGCTATCTGCGCCACATCCCGCGCGTCTGGCGCCGTCTGGAACGGGCGGCGGAACACCCGCAGCTTGCGCCGCTGCGCGAGTGGCTGGAGCGTCACCTGCCCCCCGAAACCCGCACGGCGCCGGAGGCGGCATGACCGTCGACCGGGCGGGATCGGGCCCCGTGCCCCGGGTGGCGATGGTGCTGGCCGCCGGGCTGGGCACCCGGATGCGCCCGGTCACCAACCGCTGGCCGAAGCCGCTCATCAAGGTGGCGGGGCGGGCGATGATCGACCGCGTGCTCGATCACCTGGTGGCGGCGGGCGTGGAGAGGTGCGTCGTCAACCTGCACTACAAGGCCGCCATGCTGCGCGGGCACCTGGAGAAGCGCGATGACATCGCCGTCGCCTTTTCCGAGGAGCCGGACCTCCTGGACACCGGCGGCGGCGTCGCCAAGGCGCTGCCGCTGCTGGGCGAGGAGCCCTTCCTCGTGCTGAACGGCGACATGGTGTGGGTCGACGGCCCCACCCCGGCGCTGCGCCGCCTGGCGCGGCGCTGGGACGCCGGAACGATGGACGCCCTGCTGTTGATGCAGCGTTCGGCCTCGGCCTTCGGCTATGAGGGCATGGGCGATTTCTTCCTCGACCCCGTCGGGCGGCCCCGCCGCCGCCGCGAGCGCGAGGTGGCGCCGCTGCTGTTCGCGGGGGTGCAGGTACTGCACCCGCGCCTGTTCGAGGGCTGCCCGGCCGGCGCCTTCTCCTTGAACCGCCTCTACGACCGCGCCCTGGAGGCGGGGCGCCTGCGCGGGCTGGTCCACGACGGCGAGTGGTATCACGTCGGCACGCCCGAGGCCCTGGCCGAGGTGCATTCGCGCATCCTTCCCTTCCACAGCGTCAGCGACCGCTGACATGGGCGGCGGCGCGGCATTGCGGGCGGGCGTCTACTCCATCCCCGCCGGCGTGCCCTTCGTCGACGCCCTGGCCCGCGGGCTCATGGACGAGGCGGCGGGCGACGCGCTGGCGCTGTCGCGCATGGCGGTGCTGCTGCCCACCCGGCGCGCCTGCCGCGCTCTGCGCGACGCCTTCCTGCGCCTGGGGGGCGGCCGGCCGATGCTGCTGCCCCGCCTGCTGCCCCTGGGCGAAATGGACGACGAGGATCTGATGTTCGGCCCCGAGCCGGCGGGGGCCGAGGTGCTGGCCCTGCCGCCTGCGGTGCCGCCGCTGCGCCGGCAGTTGATGCTGGCGCGGCTGGTGCGGGCGCTGGGGCCGGCGCGGGGCGGGCGCGCGCCGGGCATCGATCAGGCGGCGCAGCTTGCGGCGGAACTGGCGCGCCTGCTGGACCAGGTGCAGACCGAGGGGCTCGATCTCGCCCGCCTGAAGGATCTGGTGCCGGCGCAATACGCCGAGCATTGGCAAACGACGCTGCGCTTCCTGGAGATCGTCACCGAGGCCTGGCCGCGGGTGCTGGACGAGGAAGGCTGGATCGACCCGGCGGTGCGGCGCAACGTCCTGCTGCGCGCCCAGGCGGAGGCATGGCGCAAGGCGCCGCCGAGCGCGCCCGTCATCGCCGCGGGCTCGACGGGCAGCATCCCGGCGACGGCGGCGCTGATCGAGGTCGTCGCCGGGCTGCCGCGCGGGCTGGTGGTGCTGCCGGGGCTCGACGCGGGGATGGATCCCGATTCGTGGGAGGCGCTGGAGCCGCAGCATCCGCAGTTCGGCCTCAAGCGCCTGCTGGAACGCCTGGGCCGCCGCCGCGCCGAGGTGCGGCCCTGGCCGGGCGCGCCACCGCCGCCGGCGCGGGCGCGGCTGCTGGCCGAGGCCCTGCGCCCCGCCGCCACCACCGACTCCTGGCGCGACCTGGATTTGCCTGGCGCCGACGCTGCGCTGGATGGCTTGACGCTGGTCGAGGCCGCCAATCCCCGCGAGGAGGCGGGGGCGATCGCGGTGATGCTGCGCGGGGCGCTGGAACGGCCCGGCGCCAGCGCGGCGCTGGTCACCCCCGACCGCGCCCTGGCCCGCCGCGTCGCGGCCGAGATGCGCCGCTGGGGCGTCGAGGTGGACGACTCCGGCGGGCGGCCGTTGGCGGTGACGCCGCCGGGCGTGTTCCTGCGCCTGACCGCCGAGATGGTGGCCGAGGAGTTCGCGCCGCACCCGCTGCTGGCGGCCCTGAAGCACCCGCTGGCCGCCGGCGGCCTGGAGGCGCCCGCTTTCCGCCGTCGCGTGCGGCGGCTGGAACGGGCGGTGCTGCGTGGGCCCCGGCCGCCGCCGGGCATCGCCGGCCTGCGCGCCGGCCTGGGCGCCGGGCATTCCTTGTCCGGCTGGCTGGCGGGGCTGGCGGAGGACGCCGCCGAACTGGCGGCGCTGATGGCGCGCCCGGCGGCGCCGCTGGCGGCGTTGGCGCGCGCCCATGTCGCCTTTGCCGAGGCGCTGGCCGCCGACGACCGTCACCAGGGGCCGGAACGTCTGTGGCACGGCGACGACGGCGAGGCGGCGGCGCGCTTCGTCGCCGACCTGCTGGAGGCGGCGCCGGTGCTGGAGGAGGTGCCGGGGCGCGCCTATCCGGCGCTGCTGGAGACGCTGATGGCGGGCGCGGTGGTGCGGCCGACCTGGGGCGGGCATCCGCGCCTGCACATCTGGGGGCCGCTGGAGGCGCGGCTGCAGCACGCCGACCGCCTAGTCCTCGGCGGCCTCAACGAGGGCACCTGGCCGCCCGAGGCCGCCGCCGACCCCTGGATGAGCCGCCCCATGCGCCGCGACTTCGGGCTGCCGGCGCCCGAGCGCCGCATCGGGCTTGCCGCCCATGATTTCGTGCAGCTTGCCTGCGCGTCCGAGGTGGTGCTGACGCGGGCGCTGAAGGCCGAGGGCTCGCCAACGGTGCCGTCGCGCTGGCTGCTGCGCCTGGAGGCGGTGCTGACGGCCGCCGGGCTCGACAAGGGGCGCCTGCGCGCGCCCTGGCAGGCGTGGTTCGCGGGCCTGGACCGGCCGGACGCCATCCGCCCCCACGGGCCGCCGGCGCCGTGCCCGCCGGTGGCGGCGCGGCCACGGGCGCTGTCGGCCACCCAGATCGAGACCTGGATGCGCGATCCCTATGCCGTCTACGCCCGTCATGTCCTGGGATTGCGGGCGCTGGAGGCCATCGACGCCGACCCCGGCGCCGCCGACTACGGCACCATCGTTCACGCGGCGCTGGAAGCCTTTTTCCGCGACCATCCCCGCCGCCTGCCGCCCGACGCCGCCGCGCGGCTGCTGGCCAGCGGGCGGGCCGCCTTCGCCGAGGTCATGGACCGGCCGGGGGTGTGGGCCTTCTGGTGGCCGCGCTTCCGGCGCATCGCCGCCTGGGTGGCGGCGCACGAGGCCGAGGCCGGCGCCGACGTCGCCGAACGCTTCTGCGAGGCCTGGGGGGAATTGGCGATCGACGCCCCCGGCGGCCCGTTCTCGCTGAAGGCCAAGGCCGACCGCATCGACCGACTCGTCGACGGCACCCTGGCGGTGATCGACTACAAGACCGGCGCCCCGCCGACCGCCAAGGAGGTCAAGGCCGGCTTCGCGCCGCAACTGCCGCTGGAGGCAGCGATCGCCCGCGCCGGCGGCTTTCGCGGCATTCCCGCCGCGCCGGTGGCGCGCCTGCGCTACTGGCGCTTGTCGGGGGGCGAGCCCGCCGGCAAGGAAACCAGCGCCGGCGACGACGCCGACGCCCTGGCCGCCGACGCCCTGGCCAATCTGGCGGCACTGGTGGCGGTGTTCGACCGCCCCGAAACCCCCTACGAGGCCCGCCCCCGCCCCGACAAGGCGCCGCGCTTCTCCGACTACGAGCATCTGGCGCGGGTGAAGGAATGGGCCGCCGGCGCCGAGGAGGGGGAATGAGCCACCAGCGCCACGACCCCCGCATCCCCCAGCGCGTCGCCGCCGACCCGCGGGTGTCGGCCTGGGTGCAGGCCTCGGCGGGCACCGGCAAGACCAAGGTGCTCACCGACCGGGTGCTGTCGTTGCTGGTGGACGGCACCGCGCCGCAGCGCATCCTGTGCCTGACCTTCACCAAGGCCGCCGCCGCCGAAATGGCCAACCGCCTGGCCCGGCGCCTGTCCGGATGGGCCATCGCCGCCGACGCGGAGCTGGAGGCCGACCTGCGTGACCTGCTGGGGCGCGAGGCCGACGCCGAGGAGCGCGTACGGGCGCGGCGGCTGTTCGCGGCGGTGCTGGACTGCCCCGGCGGCATGAAGATCCAGACCATTCATGCCTTTTGCCAGTCGCTGCTGCGCCGCTTTCCGCTGGAGGCGGGGGTGGCACCGCATTTCGCCATCATGGACGAACGCCGTGCCGCCGAAATGATGGCCGCGGCGCGCGAGGCGATGCTGCGGCAGGCCCGCGACGATTACGACGGCGACGGCGACGGCGACGGCGGTGGCACCGTCGGCCGGGCGCTGGCCCTGGTCAGCCTGTGGGCGGGGGAGGACGGCCTGACCGCGCTGCTGGCCGACCTGGCGACCGAGCGCGGGCGCCTGCGCCGCCAGTTCCGGCGCGGCGGCGGGCTGGCGGGCGCGGTGGCGGAGGTGCGGCGATGCCTGGGCCTGGCGCCGGACGAGACGCCGGAGGCCATCATCGCCGCCGCCTGCGACGATGCCGCCTTCGACGGCAGTGCCTGCCGGGCGGCGCTGGCGCTTCTGTTCGGCGGCAAACCTTCGGACGTGAAGACCGCCGAGAAGATCGCCCCCTGGCTGGCCGCCGACGCGGCGGGCCGCGCGCGGGGCTTCGAATCCTATTGTTTGGCCTTTCTCACCGGCGAAGGGGCCGTGCGCAAGCGGCTGGCCACCGCCGGCTGCGCCGCCGCCCTGCCGGCGCTGGAGGCCGAGGCCGAACGGCTGCTGGCGGTGCGCGAACGCTGGAAGGCGGCGCGGGTGGCCGAGGCGACGGCGGCGCTGCTGACCCTCGCCGAGGCGATGCTGGCCAGCTACGAGGCCGCCAAGACGGCGCGGGCGCTGCTGGATTACGACGACCTCATCCTTGCCGCCCGCGACCTGCTGGCCGGCACGCGCGGCGACGCCGCCTGGGTGCTCTATAAGCTGGACGGCGGCATCGACCACATTCTTATCGACGAGGCCCAGGACACCAACCCCGACCAGTGGGCGGTGGTGCGGGCGCTGACCGACGAGTTCTTCGCCGGGCGCGGCGCCGCCGAGGACCGCCTGCGCACCGTCTTCGCGGTCGGCGATTCCAAGCAGTCGATCTACAGCTTCCAGCGCGCCGACCCCGCCGCCTTCGCCGCCATGCACGCGCGCCTGTCCGCCCAGGTGCCGGAGGCCGAGGCCCGCTGGGAGACGGTGGCGCTGCGCGTTTCCTTCCGCTCGGTGCGGGCGGTCCTGGATGCGGTCGACAGCGTCTTCAACCGCCCCGTCGCCGCCAACGGCGTCGTGCCGGAGGGCGAGACGATGACCCACATTCCCTGGCGCGACGGCGACGGCGGGCTGGTGGAACTGTGGCCGCCGGAGGCGCCGGCGCCGGCCGACGCCCTCGACGAATGGAAACCGCCCGTCGAGCGTATTCGCGGCGACAATCCCCGCGCCCGCCTGGCACGGGGCGTCGCACGGCGCATCAAGGCGATGGTCGGGGCCGAGACGCTGGCTTCGAAGGGGCGGCCGATCCGTCCCGGCGACATCCTTGTGTTGGTGCGCCGTCGCAACGCCTTCGTCGAGGAACTGGTGCGGGAGTTGAAGGCGCTCGACGTGCCGGTGGCCGGCACCGACCGGCTGGTGCTGACCGAGCAGCTTGCCGTCATGGATCTGGTGGCGCTGGGCAACGCGCTGCTGCTGCCCGACGACGACCTGACCCTGGCGACGGTGCTGAAGGGGCCGCTGTTCGGCCTGAGCGAAGACGATCTGTTCCGCCTCGCCCACGGCCGCACCGGCACCCTCTGGCAGGCGCTGAAGGACGTCGCCGAGGCGTTTCCCGACGCCCACCGGCTGTTCGCCGAGCTTCTGGCCCTCGCCGACCGGGTGCCGCCGCACGAGTTGTTCGCCGACGTGCTGGCGCGGCGCGGCGGCCGGCGGCGGCTGGTGGCGCGGCTGGGCTGGGAGGCCGAGGACGCCCTGGACGAGTTCATGGCACTCGCCCTCGCCTATGAACGCGAGCACGCGCCCTCGCTGCAAGGCTTCCTGCGCTGGCTGGACAGCGGCGCCGTCGAAATCCGCCGCGACATGGAGCAGGGGGCCGACGCCGTGCGGGTGATGACCGTGCACGGCGCCAAGGGGTTGCAGGCGCCGGTGGTGTTCCTGCCCGACACCATGCAGGTGCCGCGCGACCTGCCGCGGCTGCTGTGGATGGGGGCGCCCGACGAGGAAACCCTGGTATGGGCGCCGCGCAAGGGGGTGATGGACCCGGCCTGCCGCGCCGCCGCCGAGGCGGCGCGGGTGGCGCAGATGCAGGAATACCGCCGCCTGCTCTATGTCGCCATGACCCGCGCCGAGGATCGCCTTTATGTGTGCGGCTGGGAGACACGGCAGGCGGCGCCCGAGGGCTGCTGGTACGACCTGGTGAGGACGGGGCTGCAGCCCCTGGCCGACGACGCGGCCGAGGAGGGGGCGGTGCTGCGGCTGACCTGCCCGCAAAGTCGGGAACCGGCGGCGGCGCCACCTGCCCCGGCCGCGGCGGCGGTGCCGCCGGCGCCGGACTGGCTGCGCCGCGCCCCGCCCGCCGAGGCGTCGCCGCCGCGCCCGCTGGCGCCGTCGCGCCCCGAGGGCGAGGAGCCGCCGGTGCGCTCGCCGCTGGGCCCCGACGACGGCTGGCGCTTTCGGCGCGGGCGCATCATCCACCGCTTGTTGCAGTCCCTGCCCGAGGTGCCGCGCGAGCACCGCAGCCGGGTGGCGGCGCGCTTTCTCGCCCGCCCCGGCCTGGAACTGCCGCACTCGGTGCAGGCAGAAATCGGCGCCGAGGTTGCGGCGGTACTGGACGACCCCGATTTCGCCGCCATCTTCGGCCCCGGCAGCCAGGCCGAGGTGCCGGTGGTGGGGCTGCTGGGCGAGCGGGTGGTGTCGGGACAGGTGGACCGGCTGGTGGTCACCGACGAGGCCGTGCTGGTGGTGGATTACAAGACCAACCGCCCGCCGCCGCGCCGGGTCGACGAGGTGGCGCCGGCCTATCTGCGCCAGATGGCCGCCTACCGCGCCGCCCTGGCCTGCGTCTACCCCGGCCGGGCCATCCGTTGCGCGCTGTTGTGGACCGACGGCCCCACCTTGATGCCGCTGCCGGCGGCGCGGCTCGACGACGCGCTGGCGGGGCTGGGCTGAGGGTTCGGGCCCCTGCCGGGTGCGTTGCTTGACGGGTTCATACGCGCTCCCTAAAGTGGCCGCCAGGGGCATGGCCGGCAGCCCTTGAGCCCCGCCCGTTTCGGCAATCCGAGGAAGGTTTTCCATGAAGCAAGTGACGGATGCGTCGTTCGACGCCGATGTGTTGAAGGCGCCTGGTCCGGTGCTCGTCGACTTCTGGGCCGAGTGGTGCGGGCCCTGCCGCCAGATCGCCCCGGCGCTGGAAGAGATCGCCCAGGAGATGGCCGGCAAGGTCACCGTCGCCAAGCTCAACATCGACGAGAACCCCATGACCCCGTCGAAATATGGCGTTCGCGGTATCCCGACGCTGATGCTGTTCAAGGACGGCCAGGTGGCGGCCACCAAGATCGGCGCCTTGCCCAAGAGCAAGCTGGTCGAATGGGTCGAATCGGTGGTCTGACGCCGATCCAGGCATCGCCGCGCGGGCCCGCCCGGCCGTCCGGGCGGGCCCGTCGCGTTTTCAACGTCCGGTTCAGGTTGCGGCGCGGGGGATGACATTGCAGTATCGGCCCCGTGAACCGGGGGCGGCGCGCTCCCATATCCGTGACGGAGAGCGTTGGAGGGAGCCCGACCGATGCAGCACATCCTTGCCGCCACCGACCTCTCCGGCAGCTCGGACCGCGGCATCGCCCGCGCCCTGCTGCTGGCGCGCGACGAGGGGGCGCGGCTGACCGTCCTGCATGTGGTGGACGCCGCCCTGAGCGAAGACGTCATCGACGACCGTTGCGCGCGGGTCGAGCGCAGCCTGCGCCAGCATGTGGCGGCGCTGCCGGGCGCCGAGGCGGTGACCGCCGAGGTCGCCGCCGTGCCCGGCGACGGCGTGCTGGAAATCCTGCGCCAGGCCGACCGCCGTCAGGCCGACCTCATCGTCGTCGGGGCCCATCAGGACGGGCCGCTGCTGGACCTTTTTCGCGGCACCAGCGGCGGGCGCCTGGTGCGCGGCGGTCGGCTGCCGGTCCTGCTGGCGCGCGACTACCCCGCCGGCCCGTATCGCAAGGCCGTGCTGGGGGCGGAGCCCTCCGGCGCCTCCGACGCGGCGGCGTCCTTCGCCCTCGACTGGCTGCGCGACGCGCACCTGCAAATGGTGCACGCCTACGAGATTCCGTTCGCCGGCTTCCGGGGCGGCAGCGGCGCCGCCAGCGACGCCCGCCACCAGCACGAGGACGCCCTCGACACGGTGGTCAAGCGCGTGGTCGAACCCCGGCGCGCCGCCATCGCCGAACGCAAGCTGAGCGTCGACGGCGCCGTCCGACGCGGGGAGGTCGTGACCGTGCTGCGCCGCGAGGTCGAACGGCAGGACGCCGATCTGCTGGTGGTGGGCACCCACGCCCGCACCGGCCTGGCCCACGCCATGCTGGGCAGCGTTGCCGAGGATCTTCTGCGGGCGCCGCCATGTGACCTGCTGGTAGTGCGCGGGGCGGGCTGACCGGCCGGGGCCCCGTCGCCACAAAACGTTTTGCCGCCAGGAGTCAAGCCACCGAGCGCAAGCGATTGCGCCGCCGCCGGGGCGCGTGCGGGCGCCAGGAATCCGCTTGGCAAGCCGGGGCCGCTTTGATAAAGGGGTGATCCTTTTTGTCCAGAGTGGGGAATTATGACTTTGAAGACGCCGGCCAAGAACCTTGACCGTGCGCGCGCTGCGGCGGGACTGCCGCCGACGCAGGGTCTTTACGACCCGCGCAACGAGCACGACGCCTGCGGCGTCGGCTTCGTCGTAGACATCAAGAACCGCAAGGACCATGAAACGGTCCGCCAGGGGCTCCGCATCCTGGAGAACCTGACCCACCGCGGCGCCGTCGGCAGTGAGAAGAACTCCGGCGATGGAGCCGGCGTGCTCACGACGCTGCCGCAGGAGTTTCTCGAGAAGGTCGCGGCG
>JAWLGJ010000019.1:0-58533 GCA_041685145.1 Magnetospirillaceae bacterium
CGGCCCTGCTTGCGGGTGACGTCCTGGATGGTTGAGACCTTGCGGGCGGTGGTGTTCAGCGGCAGCGGGCGCTGCCACCACAGGCGCCCGCCGGCCCACATGCGCCGCGGCAGCGGCACCGGCGGCAGGAAGCCGCCGCGCTCCTCGTGGCCGTCGGGGCCCAGCACCGACTGCCGGGCGCGGGGCAGAAAATAACACCAATGCGCCAGCGGCGGCACCTCGCCCTCCTTCCACGGCGGCGAGACGTGGTCGAGGGTGGCCGCGAGGCCGATCACCGGCGCCGGGGCGATGACGTCCAGAACCTCCTCCTGCCGCCCAATCCACGACCGGGCGCGCTCCAGCCAGTCGCTCATTCCTTGAACTCCTTGCGTATGGCCGCCGAATGCTCGCCCAGCGCCGGGACGGGCCCCAGCGAACCTTCGCCCTCGCGCCGCCGCGATGGCGGCGCCACCAGCGAGACGGGCCCGGTGGGGGTGTCGACATCGGCGCGGCGAAGTTGCGGATGGCACGACAGATCGGCGACGCTGTTGACCGAGCCGAAGGCGATTTTGTGGTCACGCAGCCGGGCGACCAGTTCGGCGTGGGGAAGGCGGCCGAAGGCGACGTCGATCTCGGCGTTCAGCGCCGGGCGGTTTGCGACGCGGTCGTTGTTGGTGGCGAAGCGCGGATCATCGGCCAGCTCCGGCCGCTCCAGCACCTCGGCGCACAGGCGCCGCCATTCGCGCTGGTTCTGGATGGAGATCACCACCTCCTTGCCGTCGGCGGCCCGATAGGCGCCATAGGGGGCGATGGAGGGGTGGTTGAGGCCGACGCGCTCCGGCGCCTTGCCGCCATAGTCCTGGTGCAGCAGCGGCACCGTCATCCAGTCGGCGATGGCATCGAACAGCGACACCGCCACCCCCTGGCCCTTGCCGGTGCGTTCACGCTCCAGCAGGGCGCGCAGGATGGCGGCGTGGGCGTACATGCCGCAGGCGATGTCGGCGACCGACACCCCGACCCGGCCCGGACGCTCCGGTGCGCCGGTGATCGAGGCGAGGCCGGTCTCGCACTGCACCAGCAGGTCATAGGCCTTCATGTCGCGGTAGGGGCCGTCGTCGCCATAGCCCGAGATGTCGCAGGTAACAAGGCGCGGGTGCCGGCGGCGCAACGCGTCCGAACCGAATCCCGCCCGTGCCGCCGCGCCGGGGGCGAGGTTCTGGATGAAGACATCGGCCTTGGCGAGGATGCGGTGGAGGAGGGCGGCGTCCTCACCCGCCTTGATGTCCAGCACCAGGGACTCCTTGCCCCGGTTGATCCAGACGAAATAGGCGCTTTCGCCGTGGACGACGTGATCATAGTGGCGGGCGAAGTCGCCGTCGGCGCGCTCGATCTTGATGACGCGGGCGCCGTCGTCGGCAAGGCGCGACGAACAGTAGGGCGCGGCGACGGCCTGCTCCAGCGAAACGACGAGAATCCCTTGCAGCGGTCCGGGCATCAGAACGACCTCGGCAGTCCAAGCACCTTGGTGGCGATGTGTGACAGGATCAGGTTGGTCGAAATCGGCGCGATCTGGTAGAGGCGGGTTTCGCGGAATTTGCGCTCGATGTCGTATTCCTCGGCGAAGCCGTAGCCGCCAAAGGTCTGGAGGCAGGTGTCGGCGGCGAACCACGACGCCTCCGAGGCCAGCAGCTTGGCCATGTTGGCCTCCGAGCCGCAGGGCTGATCGGCGTCGAACCGCGCCGCCGCCTTCTCGACCATCAGCGCCGCCGCCTCGGTCTGCACATGGGCGCGCGCGATGGGGAACTGCACCCCCTGATTGCGGCCGATGGGGCCGCCGAAGACCTCGCGCTCGGCGGCATAGGCGCCGGCGCGGTCGACGAAATAGCGGGCGTCGCCGATGCATTCGGCGGCGATGAGGATGCGTTCGGCGTTCATGCCGTCGAGGATGTAGCCGAACCCCTTGCCTTCCTCGCCGATGAGGTTGCCGGCCGGCACCCGCAGATCGTCGAAAAACAGCGCCGTGGTGTGGTGGTTGATCATGGTGCGGATGGGCTGCACGGTCAGGCCGTTGCCCACCGCCTGGCGCAAATCCACCAGCAGAACCGACATACCTTCGGTGCGCTTCGCCACCTTCTCGCGCGGGGAGGTGCGCACCAGCAGCACCATCAGATCCGAGTGCTCCACCCGCGAGATGAACACCTTCTGCCCGTTGACGACATAGGAATCGCCGTCCTTCACCGCCGTGGTGCGAATGCGGGTGGTGTCGGTGCCGCTGCCGGGCTCGGTGACGCCGAAGGCCTGCAGGCGCAGCTCGCCGGCGGCGATCTTGGGAAGATAGGTCCACTTCTGGTCCTCGCTGCCGTGCCGCAACAAGGTGCCCATCGTGTACATCTGCGCATGACAGGCGGCGCCGTTGCAGCCGGAGCGGTGGATTTCCTCCAGGATCGCCGCCGCCGCCCCGATACCCAGGCCGCTGCCGCCGTAAACCTCCGGGATCAAGGCGGAGAGGAAGCCGCCGTCGGTCAAGGCCCGGACGAAATCGGCCGGGTACGCGCGTTCGGCGTCGAGCCCGCGCCAATACTCGCCGGGAAAGCCGGCGCACAGCTTGCGCACCGCCTCGCGGATGTCGGAAAAGCGCTCGCCCATATGCCTGCTCCTTGTCCGATGCCATCACTTACAGGCTGCGGAGATAGTCCGTCAAAGATATATTTGCCTGCACATCCATATGTGATACTTATGGCCCCATGACGCAGGGGATGCGCTATCGATCGCCGCGCGGCGCCCTTCTCGGGGCCGCGCGCGAGGCACTGGCGACGCCGGCGCTGGTGATGGTGGCCAGCTTCATCGGCTTTGGCTCGCTGGTGCGCTCCGTCGGCCTTGATCTTGGCGCCGGAATGCTGTCCACGGCCGCCACCTGGGCGCTGCCGGGGCAGGTGGTGGCGGTGGAGCTCTACGCCACCGGCGCCTCGCTGCTGGTGATCGCCCTGTCGGTGGCGGCGGCCAATATGCGGCTGGCGCCGATGATCGTCTCGCTGATGCCGCACATCCGCCGGCCGGGCGTGGCGCGCTGGAAATACCTGCTGGTGGCACAGGTGATCGCCGCCACCAGTTGGTTCTACGGGATGCGGCGCTGTCCCGAGCTTCCCGAGGACCAGCGCCTGGCCTATGTCGCCGGGTATGGCGCCACTCTGTGGAGCGCGACGCTGCTGGGCACCGCCGTCGGTTACCTGGCGGCGGGGGCGTTGCCGGCATCGGTGTCGCTCGCGCTGGTGTTTCTGAACCCGCTTTATTTCATGCTGCTGCTGCTGGGCGAGTGCCGCCACCGCCGGCGCGCTGTGGCCGTCGGCGTTGGCGCGGTGGCGGGCCCGGCCCTGTATCTGCTGACGCCGGAGTGGAGTTTGCCGCTGGCCGGGCTGCTGGGGGGTACGGCGGCGATGATGCTGACGGGCGGCGACGGCGCATGAACGATGTGCTATGGGCCTATGCGGCGGTGCTCACCGGGGCGGTGGCGACCTATGTCTGGCGCTTCGCCGGCGTGATGCTGGCGGGGCGGCTGCAGCCGGGCAGCGCCTGGGTGCAATGGGTGAGCCTGGTGGCCTATGCGCTGCTGGCGGCGCTGGTGGCGCGGATGACGGTGCTGCCGGTGGGCGTTTTGGACACGACGCCGTTGTGGGCGCGGCTGCTGGCGGCCGGGGTGGCGGCGGCGCTGTTTCTGGGTTTCGGCCGCACATTGCTGGTGCCGGTGATGGGCGGGGCGGCGGTTCTGGGGTTGCTGGCAAGGATGTAAGGGAATGGACCTGAAACAGCTTCGATATTTCCTCGCGATCGTCGAGGAGGGCTCGTTGTCGCGGGCGGCGCATCGCCTGGGCGTGGCGCAGCCGGCGTTGAGCCAGCATGTGCGGCGCCTGGAGGAGGACTTGGGCGTCACCCTGCTGGTGCGGGGCGCGCGCGGCGTGCATCCCACCGAACCCGGCGAACGCCTCGCCGACGATTCGCGCATGATCCTGCAGCACCTGGAGTGGGCGCGCGAGCATGTGCGCGGCATCGCCGACCCGCCCGCCGGCCCGGTCACCATCGGAATGCCGCCGTCGGTGGCGATGGTGCTGACGGTGCCGCTGGTCGAGGCGGTGCGCCTGCGCCTGCCGGAGGTGTCGCTGCGGCTGGTCGAGTCGCTGTCGGGCGACGTTTCCGACTGGCTCTCGTCGGGGCGGCTCGACCTCGGCGTGCTCTACAACGCCGAGAACCAGCGCGGCATCAGCTCCGAATTCCTCGTCAACGAGGAGATCGACCTAATTTCTCCCGCCGGGGCCAAGGTGCCGGGCCGGACGGTGCGTTTCGCCGATGTCTCCAAATTCGACCTCATCCTGCCGGGGCGCCGCCACGGCCTGCGCCGCATGATCGAGGACAAGGCGCGCGAACAGGGCGTCACCCTCAATGTGGTGGCCGAGGTCGACGGCATGGTGCAGATCCGCGCCCTGGTGGCGCGCGGCGTCGGCCACACGCTGCTGTCGAAGTCGGCCATGCATGACGAGGTCGAGCTGGGCCGGATTGCCGCCCGCCCGGTGGTCGAGCCGCGGCTGTCGCGGGCGCTGTCGGTGTGCAACATGACCCATCGGCCGCTGACCTCGGCGGCGCGGGCGGTGCGCGATACGGTGGTGGCGGTGGTGCGCGACATGGTGGCGCGCGACGTCTGGCCCGGCGAAGCGGCCTGAACTCGGCGCCACAGACCATGCCCGATACCGCGATGCGTCGAAACGTCCTGCTGCTGTCCACGGCGCTGGCCCTGGGCATGTCGGTGATGTCGCTGATGATCGCCACGGCGCCCTTGGCGGGGCGGATGCTGGCCGGCGACGCCCTGGCGACGCTGCCGGTGGCGCTGGCGATGGTCGGCCTGATGACCGCCACCATACCGGCGTCGATGCTGATGCAGCGCATCGGCCGGCGCGCCGGTTTCGCCTTCGGCCTGCTGGTGGGCATGACCGGCACCGCCACGATGGCGTGGTCGGTGTGGTCGGGCACCTTTCTCATGTTCTGCGTCGGCGCCTTCCTCCTGGGGGGCGCCAACGCCTTCGTGCAGTATTACCGCTTCGCCGCCGCCGAGGTGGCGAGCGAGACTTTCCGCAGCCGCGCCATCTCGCTGGTGCTGGCGGGGGGCGTCGTGGCGGCGGTGGTGGGGCCCAATGTCGCCAACTGGGCCAAGGATCTGCTGGGGCCGGTGCCGTTCACGGGCACCTTCATCGCCGCCGTGGGGTTGCAGGTTCTCGCCCTGGCGGCGGTCGCAGCGTTGGTCATTCCGCGCGCGGTCGGGCGGCCGGCGACGGCCGGGGGGCGGGCCCTGGGCGGCATCGCCCGGCAGCCGCGCTACATCGTCGCGGTGGTCGGCGCCGCCGGCGGCTATGCGATCATGTCGCTGGTGATGACCGCCACGCCGCTGGCCATCACCTTCTGCGGCTTTTCCTTCGCCGACTCGGCCTTTGTAATCCAGTGGCATGTGCTGGGGATGTATGTGCCCTCCTTCTTCACCGGCCATCTGATCCGCCGCTTCGGCGAGGTCAATGTCATGGCGGCGGGGGTGGCGGTCTATGCGGGGGCCATCACCTTCAATCTCAGCGGCGTCGATCTGATGCTGAATTTCTGGCCGGGGCTGATCCTGCTGGGGGTGGGGTGGAACTTCCTGTTCATCGGCGGCACCAGCCTGCTGACCACCACCTATGACGATTCCGAGCGGGCGCGGGCCCAGGGGCTCAACGACTTCCTCGTGTTCGGCACCACCGCCGCCGCCTCGCTGTCGGCCGGGGCGCTGCACGCGACGCTGGGCTGGCAGGCGGTGAACCTGGCGGCCGTGCCGCTGCTGGCCGTCGTCGCCGCCATGATCGCCTGGCTGCGGCTGCGCGAGCATCGGCGGGTGGCTTAGTCCGTCGGCCCGATCGCCGCGTTTCCGCGCTTTATCAATGAAAGCGCGCAAGCGGCTGTCATCTCACGAATTTTCCCGCTGCCGCCGGCGGCGGCGCAACACGGCGTGCCCAGGGTTTTCCCCGAGCCACGGGCCGGAAAGCCGCGGAAATCGGCGGTTTCCGTGGGTTTCCCAATTGACGCCCCTCGGAAAGCCGATTTAGACTGCGACCCGCCGTAAGTGCTTCTCGCCTAGGCTTTCGTTTTGCGCTTTTATTTTCAGAAGGGGGTAACCAACGTGAACAAGAATGATCTCGTTGCGCAGGTGGCCAGCAGCACCGGCCTGTCGAAAGCGGATGCCGCCAGGGCGGTGGATGGTGTTTTTGAAGCCATCTCCGGCGCCCTGAAGCAGGGAGAGGAGGTGCGTCTCGTTGGATTCGGCACCTTCAACGTGTCCGAACGGGCCGCGACCGAAGGCCGCAACCCGCGTACCGGTGAAAAGATTCAGATCCCGGCGTCCAAGCAGCCAAAATTCAAGGCCGGCAAGGGCCTGAAGGACGCCGTTCAGGGTTAGGCGCAGCGAACGAACGCTTTGCAATGCCGGCTGACGGTACGTTCAGCCGGCATTGTCTTTTTCCGCCGCGGGGTCGATACTCCGCGCGTGCGGGCGGTTAGCTCAGACTGGTAGAGCATCTCGTTTACACCGAGAGGGCCGGCGGTTCGAATCCGTCACCGCCCACCACGCCCGCCCGTATCCGGCAAATTCCGCCACGACCAAAGGACGGATACCACGAAGGGCATCCGTCCCCTGGCGGTTCGGCGTGAGGCACGCCTTCCGCTTGCCGGTCGTGCTGCCCAGGCTGGGATCAGCCAGGGCACAATGACGGCCGTAACCCCGCGGGGCAATATAACCATTCGTCCGATTGACTATGCCCGCAGACGCGGGTCATACTGCAACAGTAATAGGGCGGTATAGACAATTTTATTTATTTGCCGTCTTAACTCTCGTCATTTGCCAGTAGATTCCAAAGAACCGGCGGCTCGACCGGCTTGGACAGCACCGGAACATCGGCGGCATCGGCAGGGGTGCGTTCGCGCAGGCTAGGGTCGCCGGTGATGATGATGCTGCGGATATCGCGGCCGTAAAGGGCGCGGATGCTGGCGATGGCATTGGCGCCGGTGAGCCCCTCCGCGAGGCGATAGTCGGCAATGATGGCCTGCGGCGGGCCGGGCCGCCTCACCAGATGGCGAACAACCTCGTCGGCCGAGGTCCTTGCCAACACCTCGTAGCCCCACTGCTGAAGAATGAACCGCAAGCCGCGCAACACCGCGGGATCGTCGTCGATCACCACCACCAGCCCCCGGCCGGGCGGGTTGGTGGGCAGGTCCAATGGGTAGTGCGGCCGCGCCGCCGGTGGCACCGCCAACGGGACGTTGACCGCGAACATCGAGCCGCGAGTCAGCAAGGAGCGCACCTCCAGGCGGTGGCCGAGCAGGCGCGTCAGCCGCTCGACGATCGCCAGCCCCAGCCCCAGCCCTTGCGCCCGGTCCCGAGCGTCGTTGCCCACTTGGTAGAACTCGTGGAAGATCTGCTTCAGGTTGTCGGGGGCAATGCCGATGCCGGTGTCCCAAACCTCGATGCGGAGCATTGCGCCGCGGCGCCGGCACCCCACCAGCACACGTCCGTTGTCCGTATAACGCACGGCGTTGGCCACCAGGTTCTGAACGATGCGCGTCAGCAGGGCCGGGTCGCTTTCGACATGGGCGGAACTGGCGACACGGCGCAGGGCGACACCTTTCTCCCGCGCCAGCGGCACGAAGTCCGCCGCCACGCGCTCAAGCACCGAATCGATGCAGAACACCGAGCGGCTGGCGGTGACGACCCCGGCGTCCAGCTTCGATATGTCGAGCAGCGAGTCGAGCAGCATCTTCAGCGCCCCCAGCGAGCGTTCGAGATCGTCAAGGATGCGCAGCGCGCCGCTGTCCTTCAGGCGGCCGCGCAGGGCGGCGACGAAAAAGAACAGCGCCTGCACGGGCTGGCGCAGATCGTGGCTGGCGGCGGCGAGGAACTTCGATTTCGACCGGTCGGCCCGCTCCGCATATTCCTTGGCGTGGCGCAGGGCCTCTTCCTGGGCGATGCGCTGGCTGATGTCGCGGACGATGCCCGCGTACAGCCGCCGCCGCCCCAGGCGCGCCTCGCCCACCGCCAGGTACATGGGAAAGGTGCTGCCGTCCTTGCGCAGCCCACGGACCTCGCGGCCCTTGCCGATGATCTTGGGGTTGCCGGTGCGTTGGTAGTTGGCGATGTATTGGTCATGGCGGCCGCGGTCGGGCTCGGGCATCAGCAGGCTGACATTGCGCCCGATGACCTCGGCGGCGTGATAGCCGAAGATGCGTTCGGCCGCGGGGTTGAAGCGTTCGATGTGGCCGCGGCTGTCGATGGTGATGATGCCGTCCACCGCCGCCTCAAGAATGGCGCCCACCGTCGCCTCGTCGGCGCTGGTCTGCGCCGGGCGAAATCGGCGGCCGCCGACAAGGCAGAGTGCCGCAGCCATCAGTGCCATAAGGAGGAGGGCTAGAGCCAGATACGTGATGTTCATAGGGGGCAGGCGGGAGGCATGTTGCAACCTTTTGCTATGTGGTATGGCGTTTGGCGCTTTGTAAGGGTTATTCGCATTCGCAATTGCGTGAGCGCGAGGAAGAGGGGGCGGGGTAGCCCGACTCGCCTTGGCGGCGGCGCCGAGCAGGCGCTATAGTGCCGGCATGTACGATCCCCTATCCGCGCCCGAAAGACCGGGGTTGCTGGCCGGGGACGACCCGGCACCCTTCAGCCTGATCAACGCTCAAAGCGAGCGGCCGGTTCTGCTCATCGCCGACCATGCCGGCCGCGCGATACCCCAGCGGCTGAACGCCTTGGGCCTGCCGGCGCAGGCATTGCGCCGCCACGTCGCCTGGGACATCGGTGCCGGGGCGTTGACCCGGGACTTGGCGGAGCGGCTGGACGCCTCGGCGATTCTGTCGACCTATTCGCGCCTGGTCATCGACCTCAACCGCCAGCCGGGCGCGCCGGAGTCGATGGCGGCCGCCAGCGACGGCGTCGAAGTGCCCGGCAACCGGGATCTTGCCGAGGCCGATGCCTTGGCGCGCGAAGAAGAGATTTTCTGGCCCTATCATCACGCCGTCGGGCGGCGTCTGGCGCATTTGTGGCGCGGCGGCACGGCGCCGGCGCTGATTTCGGTGCACAGCTTCACGCCGCGAATGCTCGGCCGCCGCCGGCCGTGGCATGTGGGGGTGCTGTGGAACCATGACCCGCGCCTGGCGGTGCCGCTGATGGCCGCCCTACGCCGACACGCGCGGGTGGTGGTGGGCGACAACGAGCCTTATTCCGGGCGCGAGGTGAACTATTCCATCGACACCCATGCCGGCGCCGCCGGTCTGCCCCACGTCGCCCTTGAGCTGCGCCAGGATCTGATCGCGGGCCCCGACGGGGTGCGGCGCTGGGGGAAGCTGCTTGCCGACGCCCTGGCGCCGATCCTGGCCCAGCCGGGCCTGCACCGCGTGCAGGGGTTCTAGGGCGATGGCGGACCCGTCCTTCAGCATCGGCATCGAGGAGGAGTACCTGCTCGTCGATCGCGCCAGTCACGAACTGGTGTCCGACCCGCCTCCCGACATGCTGCGCGACTGCGAGGCCAGCCTGGACGAACAGGTGGCGCCGGAGTTCCTGCGCTCGCAGATCGAGGTCGGCACGCGCGTCTGCGACACCCTCGGCGAGGCGCGCGGCGACCTGGCGCGGCTGCGGGCGACGGTGGCGACCGTCGCCGGCCGCCACGGCCTTGCGCCGCTGGCCGCCTCCACCCACCCGATTGCCGCTTGGGACGCCCAGAAGACGACGCCGAAGCAACGCTATGACGTGCTCGCCCGCGACCTGCAGGGGGTGGTGCGGCGCCTGCTGATTTGCGGAATGCATGTGCATGTCGGCGTCGAGGACGAGGCGTTGCGCATCGATTTGATGAACCAGGCCGCCTATTTCGTTCCGCACCTGCTGGCCCTGTCGACCTCGTCGCCGTTCTGGCGCGGGCAGGACACCGGGCTGATGTCCTACCGCATCAGCGTCTTCAAGGAACTGCCGCGCACCGGCCTGCCGCACTATTTCGAGTCCTGGGGCGAGTACCAGCGCCACGTCGACATCCTGGTGGGGGCGGGGCTGTTGGAGGATGCCACCAAGCTCTGGTGGGATCTGCGCCCCTCGGCGCGCTTCCCGACCCTGGAATTGCGCATCTGCGACGTCTGCCCGCGCCTGGACGATGCCATCGCCATCGCCGCCGTCTTCCGCTGTCTGCTGCGGATGCTGTGGCGCCTGCGCCGGGGCAACAAGAGGTGGCGCATCTATTCGCCGATGCTGCTCGACGAGAACCGCTGGCGCGCGCAGCGATACGGCATCGACGCCGGCCTCGTCGATTTCGGCCGCGGGGCGGTCGTGCCTTATGCGGAACTGCTGGCGGAACTGCTGGACCTGCTGGCCGAGGACGCCCGCTATTTCGGCTGCAAGCATGAGTTGGCGCACGCGCGCCGCATCCTGGAGCGCGGCACCGGCGCCCACCTGCAACGCCAGGCCTATGCCGAGGCGCGCGACGCCGGCGCCGACGATGCCGGCGCCCTGCGGGCGGTGGTCGATGCCGTGGTGGCACAGACCACGCAAGGGCTTTGAGCGGGGCGGCGCCCCAGCCGCCTTGCGGGGCGGCGGTCGCGCGGTTATGCTCCCGGCCCGGCCCCGGGGGTACAGCAGAGGATGGTCATGGACACCACGCCAAGCACCGACATCGGCGGCATCGCCGCCGAGGCGCTGCGCCAGATCGTCGACCGCATCGAGCGGCTTGAGGAGGAAAAAAAGGCGCTCGCCGAGGACATCAAGGAGGTCTACGCCCAGGCGAAGGCCCAGGGCTTCGACACCAAGATCGTCCGCAAGGTGGTCGCGCTGCGCAAGATGGAGCAGCAGGACCGCCGGGAACAGGAAGAGCTTCTCGACCTCTACAAGTCCGCGCTGGGCATGGAGTAGGGCCCGTTGCTTTTGGGGCGGGCTATTCCATATGGGATAGCCCCTTCTGGAGGAGGACGTTCTCGCCTGGAAGCGCTATATCTGCGTCGTCCAGGATGGAATGCGTCCAACCCAAATGAAGCGTGCCCGCTTTCTCGGCTATCTCCTCGCGGCAGGGGCAACCCTGCCGCTGGCTTTATCGGCGCTGTTTTCCTACGAGCAGCGCGTCGACACCGTCCGGCGCGGCGAGGTCGAGGCCGGCTATAATGCCGAGATCCTGCAAAAGCACGCCGAGGGGGTGCTGCACGCGCAACGGGGGCTCATCGACCTTGTCGACCTGAAGCTGGCCGCGGCCCCGCCGGAGGCGTGGAATGCCGCCGAGCTGCATCGGTTCCTGCGCGAGAGGGTGCTGACCGAGGAGGGCGCCAACTCCATTTCGCTGCTCGACCCCAGCGGCCGGGTGCGGGTCACCAGCCTCGATGCCAACGCGCCGGTCGTCGACGCTTCCGATCGGGACTTTTTCCTTCGGGCGATGCGCAGCCGGGGCGTGGTTGTCGGCGCGCGCGTCGTCGGCCGACTGAGCGGCGAGCCCCTGTTTTTTGTCGCCCGCCATCGGCAACCGGGGGGCGGCGTGACCGCCGTCGCCATGCGGCCGGCGTTCTTCGAGGACGCCTTCCGTGCCGCCGCCGGCACCCGCGGCAAGCAGGTCGGCATCGCCCTCCTGCGCGAGGACGGCGAGGTACTCGCACGCTTTCCCCCGCTCGAAGGCTCCGTTCGGCTGGGGCCGGAGACGGGATTCATGCAGCACGGCCTCGGGCGTGCCGCGGCCAGCTACCGTTCCGTGGCGCAAGTCGATGGTACCGAACGACAATACGCCGTCCGGCGCCTGAGCGGTTTTCCGCTTTATGTCAGCTATGGCGTCGACATGGGCGCGGTTCTGCGGCCCTGGCGGGACGACCTGCTGCTGAACAGCGCCTTGGCGGCGATGGCCTCGTTGCTGTTGGGCTGGATGTCGTGGCTGGCGCTGCGCCAGGCCAGGCGCGACGTTCTGAATGAGCAGTGGTTGCGCCAGGAGGTGGCGGAGCGCACCGCCGAGGCCGAGCGGCGGGCCCGCGAAGCCGAGGCGGCGGCGCGTGAGCGCACGGCCGCCCTGGAGACCGCCGAACGCGCCAATGCCGCCAAGTCGCATTTCCTGGCCGCCGCCAGCCACGATCTGCGCCAGCCGGTGCAGGCGCTGCGACTGTATCTTGAGGTGCTGACCGGCGACGCCAGCCCCCACCTGCGAACGGCGGCCCTCGCCAACGCTTCGGCCGCCCTGGGCGGGCTGGAGGAGCTTTTGTCGGCGCTGCTCGACGTTTCTGTGCTGGAGGCGGGGACCTTGACGCCCGAGCGGGAGCCGGTGCCGCTCTCGGAAGTGCTGGCCGCCCTGGAACGCCAGTTCCGCAGCCAGGCGGTGCGAAAGGGGCTGCGCTTCACGGTCGTCAACAGCTCGGCCTGTCTGCTGACCGACCCGGTGCTGCTCCACCGCATCCTTGCCAATCTGGTCGGCAACGCCCTGAAATACACCAGCACCGGCCGCATCCTGATCGGCGCCCGCCGCTGCGGCGCCGAAGCGGTGCGCATCGAAGTGTGGGACACCGGCCCCGGCATTCCCGCCGACAAGATCGGGGTGGTGTTCGAGGATTTTCAACAGCTCGACAACCCCGAACGCGACCGCCGCCGCGGCTTGGGGCTTGGGCTGGGCATTGTGCGGCGCACCGCCGAACTGCTGGGCCACGATCTGAGCGTGCGCACGGTGGAGGGACGGGGCTCGGTGTTTTCGGTGGCGGTGCCCCTGGCCCAGGCCGTCCGGCACCGCGCCGCCTAGGCGCGTTTCCACTCGTGACCGCGCGCCCGTCGCCACGGGCAAACAACGGCCGGAGGCGGGCGCCTCCGGCCGTCGCGCGTTTTCCTCACACCGAGTAATACATCTTGAATTCGATGGGGTGCGGGGAGTGTTCGAAGTCGTAGACCTCGGCCCATTTGAGGTCGAGATAGCTGTCGATGAACTCGTCGGTGAACACGTCGCCCTTCTTGAGGAAGTCGCGGTCGGCGTCGACGCTGGTCAGGGCCTCGCGCAGGCTGCCGGAGACGGTGGGCACGTCCTTGAGTTCCTCGGGCGGCAGGTCATAGAGATTCTTGTCCATCGGGTCGCCGGGGTGGATCTTGTTCTCGATGCCGTCCAGGCCCGCCATCAGCATCGCCGCGAAGGCCAGATAGGGGTTCGCCGACGGGTCGGGAAAGCGCACCTCGACGCGCTTGGCCTTGGGGCTGGTGGCGTAGGGGATTCGGCACGAGGCCGAGCGATTGCGCGCCGAATAGGCCAGCAGCACCGGCGCCTCGAACCCAGGAATCAGCCGCTTATAGCTGTTGGTCGAGGGGTTGGTGAAGGCGTTCAGCGCCTTGGCGTGCCGGATGATGCCGCCGATGAAATACAACGCCGTCTCGGACAGGTCGGCATAGCCCGAACCCGCAAAGGCCGGCTTGTCGCCCTTCCAGATCGACATGTGAACATGCATCCCCGAGCCGTTGTCCCCGAAAATGGGCTTGGGCATGAAGGTGGCGGTCTTGCCATAGGCGTGGGCGACGTTGTGGACGACGTATTTGTAGATCTGGATCCAGTCCGCCGCCTTGGTCATGGCGCCGAACTTGAAGCCCAGTTCGTCCTGGCTGGGGGCGACCTCGTGGTGGTGCTTCTCGACCGGGATGCCCATGTCGCCCATCACCGTCAGCATCTCGGCGCGCATGTCCATGTGGCTGTCGACCGGCGGGACGGGGAAATAACCGCCCTTGATCGGCGGCCGATGGCCGGGATTGCCGTCGGCGTAGGTCTTGCCCGAGACATAGGGGCCTTCCTCGGAATCAAGCTCGTAGAAGCAGCGATTCATCGAGACGTCGTAGCGGACATCGTCGAAGACGAAGAATTCCGCCTCGGGGCCGACCAGAACGGCGTCGCCGATGCCGGTGGCCTGCACATAGGCCTCCGCCCGCGCCGCCACCGACCGGGGATCGCGGTCGTAAAGCTGGCCGGTGGCCGGTTCAACGACGTTGCAGAACAGGATCAACTGCGGCTGTGCCGCAAAGGGGTCGACGACGGCGCTGGTGCAATCGGGGCGCAGGATCATGTCCGACTGGTCGATGGTTTTCCATCCGGCGATCGACGAGCCGTCGAACATCAGGCCCTCGGTCAGCATGTCCTCGTCGACCGTGTTGACGTGCTGGGCCGTGTGCTGCCACTTGCCCTTGGGGTCGGTAAAGCGGAAATCGACATATTTGATGTCGTTTTCCTTGATCATTTCCAGCACGTTCTGCACATGCTCGGGGCTGTTCATGGTATCGGACATGGTCATTTCCCGGTTTTTTCGGTGAATGGTTCAGATGGCGTCGCCGCCGCGCTCGCCGGTACGGATACGGATGGCTTCCTCGACATTGGTGACGAAGATCTTGCCGTCGCCGATGCGCCCCGTGTGCGCCGCCTGCTGGATAACCTCGACAGCGCGTTCGACGAGGTCGTCGGAGATGACGAGTTCGATCTTCACCTTGGGGAGGAAGTCGACCACGTATTCCGCGCCGCGGTAAAGCTCGGTGTGTCCCTTCTGGCGGCCAAAGCCCTTGGCCTCGGTGACGGTGATCCCCTGGAGGCCGATCTCGTGCAGGGCCTCCTTCACCTCGTCGAGCTTGAAAGGCTTGATGATGGCTTCGATCTTTTTCATGCCCGCGGTCCTCGCTGCTGCCACACTGCATCGACTGCCAAAGGAGGCTGCATGAGGCGTGCCAACGCCCATCGCCCGCCGGGCGCGGGCTTGGGGCGCATGGCGCCGCCGCCGCCTGCCTATTTCGCAGGCGTCCGTGCCTAACGATTGGGCAGGTGGGCTAGCCGAGAACGGAAATGTCGTTCCAGGTGGTCAGGGCCAGCACGCCGAGGATGATGCCCACCCCGACGACATTGGCGCAGCGCGACACCAGCGCCGGCATGGGCCGCCCGCGCCACCGCTCCACGGCTGCGGCAAAGATGATACCGCCGTCCAGAACCGGCAGCGGCAGCAGGTTGACCACCGCGACATTGACCGAGATGAGGGCCAGGAAGGCGACCAGGGTGGGCCAGCCGGCGCTGGCGATGATTTCGCCCACCAGTTGGGCGATGCCGATGATGCCGGCGAGGCTGTCGAGGGAGCGTTGCCCCGACACCACCTGGCGCAGGCCGACAAGGGTGTCGCCGGCATAGCCGACGGTGGTGCGGACGGCGGCGCGCGCGCTCTCGCCCAGGCCCAGCCGCCGGCTCTCCGGCTCCGGTCCATAGGCCCCGACGACCCCCACTTGCTGCCGCCGGCCCGAGGTCATTTCGACGTCCCGGATGACCGGGCGCACCACCACCGCGTGCTCGTCCGCGCCGCGGCGGATCACCAGGTGGAGGGGCTCGTCCAGGCGCAAGGCGGCGTGTTGGGTGATGTCGTCAAGGCTGCCGACCCGCCGGCCGTTCAGGCTCAGCACCTCGTCGCCGGGGCGCAGACCGGCGGAGGCGGCCGGGCTGTCGGGGGCGACGGCGGCCACCAATGGCGGCGTCCGCTCCACCGCCGCGGCGGCGAACAGGCCCAGGGTGAGCAGGAAGGCGAACAGCAGATTGGCGGCCGGTCCGGCGGCGGCGATGAAGGCCTTGGCGCCGCTGCCGGCATCGTTGAAATTGCGCCCGGCGGCGGTGGCGGGACCCTCGGTCTTCATCCGCACATAGCCGCCCAGCGGCAACAGCCCGACCCGCCACTCCGTGCCGTGCCGGTCGCGCCCCAGCGCAAATCCGGGGCCGAAGCCGACCGAGAAGCGCTCCACCGCCACCCCGGCCAGGCGCGCGGCGGCGTAGTGCCCCAGCTCGTGCACGAAGATCAGCACGGTCAGCACGCCCACGAAGGGCAGCACGAGATTGACGAGAACGGACATCATGCCCCGCCTCCGGGATGACTGGACGCCATCCCATGTGGGCGGGGGGCCGGCACCGTGAAGGTGGAATCCGGACGGGCAGGGGGGTTAGCCCGGAATCGCAGCCGCCGGTTATCCGAAAGAGGCGGGCGTTAATCCTCCTGGACCAGTTCCACCTCCGACAGCGGCACATATTGCACGTCCTGGCTTTCGCCGTCGGCGTCGACGATGAGGATGTCGTCGTCGATGCGCGTTTCTTCGTCGGTGGTGTTGAAATAGTGCCAGATGTAGCAGGCGGCCAACGCCTCGTTCTCCCCCATCTGCTGCGCCTCGCCGTTGGAGGAGAATTCCTCCATGACCTTTTGCAGGACCAAGCGCGCCGGCTCCAGGTGCTCGCCGGGCCCGGCGCTCAACTCCACCGCGCGTTCCTTGAAGGCGTCATAGAGTTCGTCAGGGATGGGGAAATCGGCGACATTGCCGCCATAGAAGTACACGACCTTGCGCATCACGGGCTCCCTTGTCAAACCGCCCCTATAACACGCCGCGGCGCGGCAACGGAACCGCCGGCCGCCCCCGCCTGTTGACGCAGGAGGGCGCGGACGGGGAGGAAGGCGTTGTCCATTATCGGCACAATCCTCATCGGACTCATCGTCGGGGTGGTGGCGAAGCTGCTGACGCCGGGGCGCGACCCCAGCGGCTTCATCATCACCATCCTGCTGGGCATAGGCGGGGCCTTCGTGGCCACCTTCCTGGGGCGGGCGCTGGGCATCTATGGGCCGGCCGACGGCGCCGGCTTCATCGGCGCGGTGGTCGGCGCCGTGCTCATCCTGTTGGCGTGGCGGGCGATCACGGGCCGCAAGCGGTCGCGGTGACGAAGGTCGCGCTGACAGGAGAGGAAATGGCGGGAGTGACGGGGCTCGAACCCGCGACCTCCGGCGTGACAGGCCGGCACTCTAACCAACTGAGCTACACCCCCGCCGGGGGCCGGAAGCTATAGCAAGTGGCCGTTCCCGGCGCAAGGTGAAAATGAGGCGCCTTCGGCTCCGGCGCAAGGCGGCCGGCCGGGGGGCGAAGACCGCCCGTCCCCGGGGCGCGTGTTGCCACCTTTTGGAAACTCTGCCACTCTTCCCCGTCGGATGCTCCAAGGGGATACGGAACGTTGCGCGCCTTACGCCCGCTTATTCTCGCGGCCGTCACCGCCCTGGCGTTGGGGGGATGTTCTACCCTGCCGGAGGGGCGCTCGGTGCTGTCCCTGTTGCAGCCGGTCGCGGATCGCGACGCGGCGCTGGCGGCGCTGGCCCGGACGGATTACCACCAGGCGGGGGAACACGCACGCCAGGCGCTTGACCGCGACCCCGGCGACCCCTATGCGCTGTTCGTGGCCGCGGTGTCGAACGAACGCCTGGGGCACACCGTCGCCGCGGCCCAGCACTACCGGGCTCTGGCGGCGCTGGGCACCGAGGCCCGCACGGCCGTTCCCGAGGACGGCACCGAGGTCCGCCTGGTGGAAATGGCGGATCGGGCGCTGCGGCGCATGGACGGCCCACCGCCGCCCAAGCCTGCCGCCGATGCCCGCGCCGGTGCCGCGATGGTCGAGGAGGTGACCGATCCCCCCGCCGAACCCGATATCGAGGGGCTGGCGGCCCCGGTGGCGCGGCGCTTTCACGTTCTGCAGCGCCTGCTCGACGAACGCCTCGTCACGCCGGAGGAGTACCGCGCCCGCCGCAAGGCGAATCTAGGCGCGCTGCTGCCCCTGTCGCACCCGCCGGCGCCCGCCGCCTTGCAGCGTCCCATCCCCCCGCCCGAGGAAATCGTCCAGCGCCTGCACGACCTGCGGACGGCCCATGAATCCGGCGCGTTGTCGGCGCGGGCCCATGCCGTCGAGCGCAAGGCCATTCTTGACGGCGTGATGCCGCCCCGGGCGCAACTTTCGACGGAACCCGCCTCGCCGCCGCGCGACGTGCTGGCGGCGGCCGCGGCACTGGGCCGCGTCGAGCGCCTGCACGAAGCCGGACTGATCGGCGACGACGAGGCGGCGCGCGAGCGCGAGGCGCTGCAAGCGGCGCAGTCCGAGCCGCCGGCCGACGACGATTCCCGCCAACGCCGCAGCGCCCTGGCCCTCGACGCCGACGGCGCGCGGCCGTTCCCCCTGTTGCGGCCGCAGTCCGGGGACGAGGGCGTGGCCCCTGCGCTGCCGCGCGCGCCCGACCCGGTCGCGGCGGCGGCGGTCGGCCCGGCGATGGCGGTGCATCTGGCCTCTTATCGCGACCGCGACACGCTGGAACGGGGCTGGCGGGAACTGCGGCGCAAACACCCCGAGCGCCTGGGGGCGCTGGACGTGGTGGTGTCGCGCGTCGACCTCGGACCGGAGAAGGGGATTTTCTACCGCCTGAAGGCGGGTCCGCTGCCCGACGAGGTGACGGCGCAGGAGTTGTGCCGCGCGTTGCAAAGCGCGGGGCAGTATTGCCAGACGGCATTTTTCGCTTCGAGCTGATAATGCCGTTGTTACAACACGTTAGAAGAATGCGTTGAGGCAACGGGCGAGCGGTGCCGGCGGTGGTCCCGATTGACACTGCCGACGATTTCGCCTATGCGAAAGCGCGTTGATCGCGCGGGGGACGAGAGGACGATCATGCGGCACGAGGCGGCTGACCTGGAGTGCCTGACCGAAGCCTGTGGGCGCATCGAACCCACGGCCGGAGCCGAGGCGCTGCGGCGCTGCATTCAGGACGCGCTTCGGCCACTGGAGGTCCGCCGTCTGTCCATCGATGACGAGTGGTATCGCCTGGGCGGTGTGGTTACCGCCGACGGCGATCGCGTCGCCGAAAGCCTCTATGAGTGGGCGGACGCCGAATCCGGCGGCGATGCCTTGGAGTTGCTGGCCCGTTACGGCGACGCCGGCTATTGCGCCACCGCCATTAGCGGCCGCACGCATTATTTCATCGCCGCCCAGGGCCCCGGACCGCTGGAGTTCCTGCAGGTCGAGGTCGACGAGATACAGGAGGTGGTCGAGCGCCCCTTGTTCGATCCCGACCGCATTCCAGACACCCTTGAAGACGTCATCGACCCCTTGGGCGGCGTACGCCTGCCGCCCCGCCCGTTGGCGCCGCCGCGCTACGTTTTCCGCCGCGCTGTCGACTGGTCGGGGCGTTTCGGCGAGTTGACTTCCGAATTCACCGGCGACCCGCGCTTCCGCCGTTTCCTGGAGGAGTGGGAACGCAGCAGCGCCTCGGTCCACGGCGCGCGCTTTTGCGACCATTGGGCGCTGACCGTGGTTCCGTATCTCGACTCGCTGGGCGACCACAAGCAGGAGGTGCGGCCGCTCACCCCCGACGCCCATCTGGTGGCGGATTTCGTCCGCACGCCGGAGTTCAGCAACGGACCGGCCCTTGCGGCGCGGATGCGGCGCATCGATCACGCCGCCGGCTATGACATGGCTTGGTACTTCCTGATGCTGACGCGCAATTATCTGCCCTATGAGGCGGTAGGGCGGCTGCGCGCCGCCTTCGCCGGCAGCGGCGGGGTCGCCTATCTGCCGGCCCGCGACCTCGACGTGCTGGCCCACTGGATCGAGGAGCCCTATCACCTGCAACCCTGCGGGCCGGTGGCCGGCAGCCGGGCGGCCTGAGGCGGGGGCGGCGATGGAGAGTCTCGTGCAGGGGCAGGCGCTGGTTCGCAAGGTCGAGAACGGCGCCATCGTTGTCGAAGCCATGCCGCGCACCGCCTGCGGCGGCTGCGCCCATTTGCGCGGGTGCGGGATCTCGACCGTGGCCGGACTGCTGGAGCGCGGAAAGGGTGCCCGCCTGACCCTGCCCGTGGGGGCCGGCGAGTACCAGCCGGGCGATACGGTGGTGCTGGGCGTCGCCTCCTCGGTTCTGCTGCGCGCGGCGCTGCTGACCTATGTGCTGCCGGTGGCGGCGCTGGTGGTGGGGGCGCTGGCGGTGGCCGTTGCCGGTGGCGGCGACGGCGCGGCGCTGATCGGCGGTGGCGTGGGCCTGGCTACGGGCCTCGGCGGCGCCCGCATCGCCGCCCGCCGTCAGGAGCGGGTTCTGAGGCCGGTGCTGCTGGGCCGGGCGGCGGGCGTTTCCGAGTGCGAAACCGGCTGAACGGGGCACGGCGCCTGGCGGCGCTGGCCGTCGCCGCGCTGGTTACCCTCGCGGCCTGCGACGGCGGGGCCGACGATCGGGTCGAGCATCGCGAAACCCTCTATGTCTTCGGCACCTTGGTCGAGTTCGTCATCCGGGACGTGCCCGAGGCGCGGGCGCGCGCGGCGGTGGCGGCGGTCGAGCGCGACTTCCGCCTCATGCACCGCGACTGGCACGCCTGGAAGCCGGGGGAACTTGCCCGCCTCAACACCGCCATCGCCCGCGGCGAGACCTTCGAGGCCAGTCCTCATCTGCTGCCCCTCGTCCGGCGCAGCCAGGAACTGGCGGCGCGCAGCGACGACCTGTTCAATCCCGCCATCGGCCGGTTGATCGCCCTGTGGGGGTTCCACGCCGATGAGCCCCCGCGCGGGCCGCCACCGTCGGCGGAGGAGGTGGCCCAACTGGCGGCGGCGCGGCCGCGGATGTCCGACCTGGTCATCGACGGCGCCGCCGTCCGCTCGCGCAATCCGGCGGTGCAGCTTGACTTCGGCGCCGTCGCCAAGGGCGCCGCCCTGGACCGCGCCGTCGCCCGCCTGCGGGCAATGGGCATCGACAACGCGGTCGTCAACGCCGGCGGCGACCTGAACACGATGGGAGATGCGGGGGAGCGGCCCTGGCGAGTCGGCATACGCCATCCCCGCCACTGGGGCGTCATCGCCAGCCTTGAGGTCGCCGGGGGCGAGGCCGTCTACACCTCCGGCAATTACGAGCGCTATCGCGAGCACGAGGGCGTGCGCTACGCCCACATCATCGACCCCCGCGACGGGATGCCCGTGCACCACATCGTCTCGGCCACCGTGGTCGCCGAGGAGGGCACGCTGGCCGACGCCGCCGCCACCGCGCTGACCGTCGCCGGGCCGGACGACTGGCACCGCGTCGCGCGGCGGATGGGGGTTCGCTACGCGCTTCTGGTCGACGAGGACGGCGTCGTCTACGCCAACCCGGCAATGGCCGAGCGCCTGAGCTTTGCCGAGGGCGAGCCCGCCCGCCTGGTGATCAGCGACCCCCTCTGACCGCCATCCGCGACTACTGCACCGCAGCGAGAAACCGGCCCCACCGGGCAGGTGGGGCGGGTAGGTACGCCCTACCCAAACAGGCGTTGCGGTTCAAACATAACGGTCTAGCCTCCTAGTTCGAACAAAAATTGCGCGCGCGTGAGGGCCAAAGACAGAAAATGATGCTGCACCACCCCTGTGGGCTTGTGTTCCGGCGGTGTGCGACGCACAATGAAGAAAGGCTGATGTAAATGCGGGTGAGAGGCGAGGGCTGACCGGGATGGAGCAATACCTCCTGCTGCTGTTGGGCACGGCCCTGGTGAACAACGTGGTGCTGGTCAAGTTTCTTGGCCTGTGCCCGTTCATGGGCGTGTCCAACAAGCTGGACGCCGCCACGGGCATGGGGCTCGCCACCACCTTCGTCCTGACGCTAGCGGCGGTGTCAAGCTGGGCGCTGGAGGAATACCTGCTGGCGCCGCTGGGGCTGGGCTATCTGCGCATCGTCACCTTCATCCTGGTCATCGCGGCCGTCGTCCAGTTCACCGAGATGGCGGTGCGCAAGGTGTCGCCGGTGCTGTATCAGGTGCTGGGCATCTTCCTGCCGCTGATTACCACCAACTGCGCGGTCCTGGGGGTGGCGCTGCTGAACGTCCAGCAACATCACGGCCTGGCCGAGAGCCTGATCTACGGCGTTGGCTCGGCGCTCGGCTTCACCCTGGTGCTGGTGGCGTTCGCCGGCCTGCGCGAGCGGCTGGCCACGGCGGATGTGCCGGCGGCCTTCGCCGGCTCGCCCATCGGCTTCATCACGGCGGGGCTGCTGTCGCTGGCCTTCATGGGCTTCGCCGGGCTGTCGGTGCAGTAGGAGAGGGAGGCCGAACGATGCTGCAAGCGGTTGCCAGTCTGTCGGTTCTCGGGGTCGTTCTGGGCGGCCTCCTGGGCGTGGCGGCGCGCCACCTGCGCGTCGAGGGCAATCCGCTGAAGGATGAGCTTGAGGAGATGCTGCCGGGCAGCAACTGCGGCCAGTGCGGCTTTCCCGGCTGCGCCGCCGCCGCCGAGGCCCTGGCCGACGGCCGCGCCGAGGTCACCCTCTGCCCCCCCGGCGGGCGCGCCCTGGCGGCGGAACTGGCGGACACGCTGGGCGTCAGCGTCGATCTCTCGGCGGTCGCCGAGGCCGTTCCCACGGTCGCGTTCGTGAACGAGGATCTGTGCATCGGCTGCACCCGCTGCTTCCAAGTGTGCGAGACCGACGCCCTGGTGGGCGCGCCGAAGCAGATTCACGTCGTCCTGCCCGATGTCTGCACGGGCTGCGGTAAATGCGCCGAAATCTGCCCCACCGAATGCATCGAAATGCGCCCCATCGAGGTCACCCTGCAAACCTGGCATTGGCCGAAGCCGGAGGCGGCCGCCGCCCAGGACGAGGCCGAGGCGCCGCGGGCGCTGGCGGCGTAGGCATCGGGCAGGGCAGGGGCATCGATGAAGCTGTTTCCCATCCGTGGCGGTGTCCACCCCGAGGGGCGCAAGCGGCTGACGGCCGACAAGGCCATTGAGGCCGCTCCCCTGCCGGAAATCCTGCACATTCCGCTGCAACAGCACATCGGCCAGCCCGCCGAGCCGTGCGTGGCGCGCGGCGACCGCGTCCTCAAGGGACAATTGATCGCATCGCCGCAAGGGCCGATTTCCGCCCCCATCCATGCCCCCACCTCGGGCGAAATTCTGGGCGTGTCGGAGTACCCGGCGCCGCATCCGTCGGGGTTGCCGGCGCGGACCATGACCCTGCGGCCCGACGGGGAGGACCGCTGGGCGGAGCTGCCACCGCCCCTGGATGACGCCGCCGCCCCCGAAGCTGTCGCCGAGCGGGTGGCCTGGGCCGGCATCGTCGGCATGGGCGGCGCGACCTTCCCGGCGGCGGTGAAACTCAACCTGCGCCAGCGTTGCCAGTTGCACACCCTGGTCATCAACGGCGCCGAATGCGAGCCCTACCTCACCTGCGACGACCGCCTTATGCGCGAACGCGCCGAGTTGGTGCTGGACGGCATCGGCGCCATGCGGCGGGCTCTTGAGGTGCCGCGAGCCGTCGTCGCCATCGAGGCCAACAAGCCCGAGGCGCTGGCCGCCATGCGCGCCGCCGCCCAGGCGCACCCGGAAGTGACGGTGGTGCGGGTGCCGACGCGCTACCCGATGGGGTCGGAGAAGCACCTCGTCCAGACCCTCACCGGGCTGGAGACGCCGGCGCGGGCCCTGACCGCCGATATCGGCGTGGTCGTGCACAACGTCGCCACCGCCTTTGCCGTGCACCAGGCGGTGCGCCTGGGGCGGCCGCTGATCTCGCGCGTCGTCACCGTCAGCGGCGGCGCCATCCGCCGGCCGCGCAATCTGGAGGTGGTGATCGGCACCCCGATATCCTTCCTGCTGGACCAGTGCGACGGCTTCGCGCGCCCGCCCGTCACCCTGATCGCCGGCGGCCCGATGATGGGCCAGCCGCTGCCGTCGACCGAGGTGCCGCTGGTGAAGGGCACCAACGGCATCCTCGCGCTGACCGCCGCCGAGACGCCTCGCGACCGGGCCATGCCCTGCATCCGCTGCGGCACCTGCGTCGAGGTCTGCCCCTGTGGGCTGGTTCCGTTGGACATGGCGGCGCGCATCCGCAAGGAGGAATTGCAGGCGGCGGCCGATCTTGGGCTGATGGATTGTTTGAGCTGCGGCTCCTGCGCCTATGCCTGCCCTTCGCACATTCCGCTGGTGCAGTATTTCAACTACGCCAAGGGGCGCCTGCGCGAAGTCGAGCGGCAGCAGCGCAAGCAGGAGGTCACCAAGCGCATCGCCGAGCGGCGGCAAAAGCGCCTTGAGGCCGAAAAGCGCGCCAAGCAGGCGATGCTCGCCAAGCGCAAGGCCGAGGCGGCGGCCAAGGCGGCCGCCAAGGCCGCGGCGCCGCCTCCCGACGCCGCCAACAACGGCGGCGCCTCGGCGGCCGAGGGCGGGGGCGCATGATCCCCGCCAAGCCGCGCACCAGCGCCCCCTACGCCCACCAGCGCGGCGGCGTCCGCCAGACCATGCTTCTGGTGCTGGCGGCCCTGGCGCCGGCAACCCTGTTCGGCCTTTATCAGTTCGGCTGGCCGGCGGTGTACCTGTTCGTCCTGACCGCGACCGCGGCGGTGGCGGTGGAGGCCCTGTGCCTTATGGCGGCGCGCCGGCCGGTGATGCCGTTCATCACCGACGGCTCGGCACTGCTCACCGGCTGGCTGCTGGCGATGTCGCTGCCGCCGTGGGCGCCGTGGTGGATCGGCGTGTTGGGCGCGGTGGCGGCGATCGTGCTGGGCAAGCATGTCTTCGGCGGCCTGGGCCAGAACGTCTTCAACCCGGCGATGGTGGCGCGGGTGGCGCTGCTGATCTCGTTTCCGCTGGAGATGACGAGTTATGTGGCGCCGCTGCCGCTGGGGGGCGAGGGCGCGCCCGGGGCGGCGGAGGCGCTGGCGGTGACCTTCGGCGCCGGCGGGGCCGCCCAGATCGACGCCGTCAGCAGCGCCTCGATCCTCGGGCACGTCAAGACCGAGTTGACCCGCGGCATTCCGGTGGACGAGTCGCGGCTGTGGGGCATGACCGACCTGCTGCTGGGCACCACCCCCGGCAGCCTGGGCGAGACCTCGGCCTTTCTGCTGCTGCTGGGCGGCCTGTTCCTGATGGCCTTGCGGATCATCACCTGGCACATCCCGGCGGCGATGATGGGCACCCTGGCGGTGCTGGCGACGGTGTTCCATCTACTCGACCCCGGCCGCTATCCGGACGCGGTGTTCCATGTGCTGTCGGGGGCGACACTGTTGGGGGCGTTCTTCATCGCCACCGATCTGGTGACATCGCCGGTGACCCGGCGCGGGCAGCTTGTCTTCGGCGCCGGCTGTGGCGCCCTGGTCTTCATCATCCGCACCTGGGCGGGCTATCCCGAGGGCGTGGCCTTCGCGGTGCTGCTGGTGAACGCCGCCACGCCGCTGATCGACCGCTACATGCGCCCGCGCGTCTATGGCCGCACCGCCTCCGGCGAACCCATCAAGCTGGGCAGGGAGGGCAGGGGGTGAGTGCCTTTCGTCGCTCGGCCGCGTTCCAGGCCCTGCTGCTGGGGGTGTTCGCCACCGTGGCGGCGGCGATTCTGGCCGCCGTTGACCTTGGCACCGCCGGTGCCATCGCCGAGCGGCGCGCCGAGGACTTGCGCGCCTCGCTCGCTCAGGTGGTGCCGGCGGAGCTTTACGACAACAACCTGCTCGCCGACCCGATCGAGATCGCCACCGGCGACGGCGGTACCGTGACCGTCTACCGCGGCCGCAAGGACGGCATGGTAACGGCGGTGGCGTTCGAAACCCGTGCCGCGGGCTATGCCGGCGACATCGTGCTGTTGATGGGCGTCGACCGGGCCGGCGCCGTCCAGGGGGTGCGGGTGCTGGCACATGTCGAGACGCCGGGGCTGGGCGACAAGATCGAGGCCGCCAAGAGCGACTGGATTCTGGGCTTCGAAGGCCGCTCGCTGGGAGGTGCGGAACGGTGGGCGGTGAGAAAAGACGGCGGCGACTTCGACCAGTTCTCGGGCGCCACCATCACGCCGCGGGCAGTGGTGCACGCGGTGAAGGAAGGCTTGGAATTCTTTGCGGCGCGGCGCGGGGAACTGCTGCGAACGGTGACCGCCGACGCCGAGGAAGGAGCGGCCGATGACTGAGACGAGCTGGCGTCGCATCGTCCGCGACGGCATGTGGGACAACAACGTCGTCCTCGCCCAGACGCTGGCCCTGTGCCCGCTGCTGGCGGTCACCGGCACCGCCACCAACGGCCTGGGCATGGGGCTGGCGACGACGGCGGTGATGGTTGCGGCGGGAACGCTGGTGGCGGCCTTGCGCAGGGCGATCCCGCCCGAAGTGCGCATCCCGGCATTCATCCTGGTCATTGCCTCGCTGGTGACGGTCGTCGACATGGTGATGAACGCTTGGCTGCACGAGCTTTACAAGGTTCTGGGGCTGTTCATTCCGCTGATCGTCACCAACTGCGCCATCCTGGGCCGGGCGGAGGCCTTCGCCTCGCGGCACGCCGTCACGCCTGCGGCCCTCGACGGGCTGATGATGGGGCTGGGGTTCACGCTGGTGCTGGTGGTGCTGGGCGGGGTGCGCGAGATTCTCGGCGGCGGCACCCTGTTCGCCAATGCCTCGCTGCTGCTGGGCCCCTGGGCGGATTTCATGGAGATGACCCTCATTCCCGGCTATGGCGGGGTGCTCCTGTTCGTGCTGCCGCCGGGAGCGTTCGTGGTTCTGGGCTTCCTGCTGGCGGGCAAGCGGTTGATTGAACGGCGACCGCGCCGCCGCCGCGCCGCCCCCGCGCCGGCGGCGGACCTGGAGGAGACGGCGGCATGAAGATCGGCGTCGCCTACGCCACCGCCGCACGGCAGGTGTGGATGGAGGTCGACGTGGCGCCGGGCACCACGGTGCGCGAGGCCATCGAGGCATCCGGCATCCTCGACCAGTTTCCCGAGATCGACCTCGCGGTGCAGAAGGTGGGCATCTTCGGCAAGCTGGCCAAGCTTGACGCCGAGGTGCAGGAAGGCTCCCGCGTGGAAATCTACCGCCCCATCACCGCCGATCCCAAGACCGCCAAGCGCAAGCGCGTCGCCGCCACCGACGACGAGGCCTGACGGCGCCCCGGCTAACGGTCCTGGTTCGGCAGGTCCGCCGCCGCCGGCACCAGACGCTCCACCAGTCCCGCCAGCACGTTGGGCGTAATCGGCTTGTGGACCATCTCGACGTCGCTGCCGTTGACCGCCTGCAGGACATCGGTCTCGGTCTCTCCGGTCAGCAGGATCGCCGGGATGGGCCGCTGGAAGCGCGCGCGCAGAGAGCCGATGACCGAGGTGCCGACCTCGCCGCCCCGCAGGCGGTAATCGACCAGCAAGAGAGCCGGCGCCTCGTTGACGTCGGCAAGCGCCGCCAACGCATCGGCGCCCCCGTCGGCCTCGAGCACCCTGTACTGCCACCGGCGCAGGACGCCGGCGATTGCCGAGCGCACCAGCCGATTGTCCTCGATCACCACCAGCAGGCCGTGCGCACCGGCATCCGGGGTGAGAGCGGACGCCACCGGTGACGCCGTCGCCGGTTCGGCCAGCGGCACCGTCACCGTGAACACCGACCCTTCGCCGGGCGACGACGATACGCTTACCTCGTGCCCCAGCAACATGGACAGGCGCTTGACGATCGCCAGCCCCAGCCCCAGGCCATGCTCGCGGTCGCGTTCCGGATTGCCGAGCTGGTGGAACTCGGCGAAGATTTCCTCCTGTGCGTCGGGGGGGATGCCGATGCCGGTGTCGCGGACTTCAATCTGGAGATGCCCCTCGGTCTGGGCGCAGGCGACCTCGACGCCGCCCTCGGGGGTGTAACGGAAGGCGTTTTCGACCAGATTACGCAGGATTCGCGACAACAGGGTGGGGTCGCTGTAAACGTGGTGCCCGCAGCACGGCACCCGGAAGAACAGCCCCTTCCGCCTGGCCATCAGCGAATAGCCGCCCTCCAACTCGTCGAGGATCTGTGCCAGGGAAACCGGCTGAAGCTGCGGCACCACCACGCCGGCGTCGAGCCGGGAAATGTCGAGCAGGCTGTCCAGCAAGCCCTTGAGCGCCGCCAGGCTGGCGTGCAGGTGGCGCAGGGCCTCGCGCCCGGTGCTCGATTCGACATGCCCGTTCAGCATTTCGGCGAACAGGAACAGCGACTGCATCGGCTGCCGCAGATCATGCGAGGCGGCGGCCAGGAATTTCGATTTCGCCAGCACCGCCCGTTCGGCGGCCAGGCGGGCGCGGTTGGCCTCGTCGCGGGCGGTGAGTGCATCGCGCTCCATGCGCAGGGCCTCGCGCCGGGCGTCCTCGCGGGCGCGGTCACGCTCCTCCATTTCGGCGGCCATCGCGTTGAAGGCTACCGCCAATTGCTCGATCTCGTTGCCGCCGCCACGGGTGGCCACACGGGCGGAATAGTCGCCGGCCCGCCATCGTTCCATCGCCTGCAGGATGCGGCCGATCGGTTTGCGGACAAGGTGGCGCCGCCCGAGGAGGCCGATGCCGACGGTTACCGTCATGATCGCCGCAACCTCCGCCAACAGCCAGCCGAGGCGCGTGCCACCAAAACCGCGCACGGCCCCGGCGTCGAAAGCCGCGAACATCACCAGCCCCGAACTGCCCTTCGTCGCCGCGAAGGCGACCATCTCCTCGCGGCCGTCGGTGTGCTCCACGCGCAGTTCGCCGGCTTGCCCTTCGTCCATCAGGGTGCGGTAGGCGGCCGGCAGGCCGCCCACCGCATCATCCGGCACCCGCAGCAGAACATTGCCGGCGCCGTCGGCAAGCGTTACCGACGCATGGGGGGGCAGGGGATGCTCCGTCAGGTGGTCCCGCAGCCAGTCGATTCCCAAAAGGCCGGTGACGACGGCCTCCGTTGCACCGCCTCCCGGAGCGAGCGGCATCGCGAAGGCCAGGGCGGGGTGGCCGTCCGGCGGTCGGCGGACATAGCCGCCCTCGGTGAACATCCCGCTTTCCAGGGCGCGGTGAAAATGGCTTTGCCGTGAAATGTCGATGGCTTCCCCGGCCGGGTCGGTGGCGCAGCGGACGCGGCCGTCGGGGCCGGCGACACGAACCGTCAAATGCGCGGGATAGCGTTGGCTCAGGCGCCGGAGCAGGATCTGGCAAGCCTCGGCGTCGCCGGAACGCACGGCATCGGTGGCGGCAACGGTGGCGAGGATGCGGCGCAATTCGATGCTGCGGCGTTCCTGCTCGCCGGTCAGCCTCGCCAGCAGGCGGGAGGACTTTTCCAGTAACGCCGCCTCATCACTCCGGCGTTTCGACCATTCCGCATAGGTTTCGATCATCGCCGCCGGTAGGATGGCGAGAAGCACCAGGACGATGAGGCGCGGGAGGAGGGTCATGTGTCCCCGATTGCGGTGCCGTTGGCGGTAGGCTCGCCACTCCTCCAAATGAAGTAGATTTTCAAAAGTGACAAGTCGCCTCCGCGTAACTACTCCGCATTCGCCCCTGGAGACCCCATCGGGTTGCCACCGCTGGCGCTCGTCCATTGCCGTGGTACATTTGCCGGCCATGCCCGATTCGCCCCCCGTGCCGTCGTCCCGCCTCGACCGCTTCGCGCCCCGCGTCCGCGTTCTGGTGACCGTCGTCCTGGCGGTGGCGGTGCTGGCCACCGAGGACGTGCACCTGCTGGCGGCCGCGTTTGCCGCCGCCGTGCTCGTGACGGCGCTCTCGGGACTGACGGCAAAAGCGGTTTTGCGGCGCCTTGCGGCGGCGGAGGCGCTGGTGCTGCTGGTGGTGCTGTCACTGCCTTTCACCACGCCCGGTGAACCCCTTCTTGCCCTCTGGGGCGTGGGCGCCAGCCGGGAGGGGCTGCACCACGCCGTTGCGATCGTCCTGACCGCCAACGCGGTGCTGTTGCTGGCCACCTCTCTGATCGGGACGATGGACCCGCGCCGGATGGGGCAGGGGCTGCACGGCGTCGGAATACCGCCCGTCCTTGTGCATCTGCTGCTGCTGTCGGGCCGTTATGTCGCGGTGCTGCAGCACGAGCAGCGGCGCCTGCGGTTGGCGATGAAGGCGCGCGCCTTCCACGCCCGCGGCCCGCGGGCCTGGCGCGCCTACGGCCATCTTTTCGGCATGGTGCTGGTGCGCAGCCTGGAGCGCGCGGAGCGGGTGCGCGAGGCGATGGCCTGTCGCGGCTTCGACGGATTGCCGCCGCGCCGGAAGGCGCCGCCCTTGCAGAGGCACGACATCGCCCTCCTGGCGGCGGCGCTGGTGGCGGCGGCGGCGCTGGTAACGGCGGCGAGGGTGATGTGAGCGCCGCGCCTCTTTTCGATCTCCGTGGCGTCGTCTTCGGCTACGGCGCCGAGCTTCCGGTTCTGGACGGCGTCGATCTGACGGTGGCGTCGGGGGAGCGGCTGGGTCTGCTGGGCGCCAACGGCGCCGGGAAGAGCACGCTGCTGCGCCTGATGCTGGGCCTGCTGCGGCCCCGGGCCGGCACCATCGTCGCCTTCGGACGGGCGCGGCGGGCCGAGAAGGATTTTCGCGAGGTGCGGCGGCGGGCCGGACTCGTCTTCCAGGATCCGGACGACCAGCTTTTCTGTCCCACCCTGTGGGACGACGTGGCCTTCGGCCCGGCCAATCTAGGATGGCCGCGTCAGCGCATTGACGCGGCGGTGACGGCGACACTGGCCGCCTTGGGTATCGAGCACCTGCGTCACCGGACCCCGCATCACCTGTCGGGCGGCGAAAAGCGGCTGGCGGCGCTGGCGGCGGTCTTGGCGATGGAGCCCGAGGTGCTGCTGCTCGACGAGCCGACGGCGGGGCTGGACGACGACGCCCGCGACCGCCTGCTGGACGTGCTCGCGGCGCTGCCGCAGGCGATGATCGTCGCCGCCCATGACCCTGGCCTCCACGACCGCCTGCGGGTGCGGCGTCTGGCGCTGCGGGAGGGACGGCTGACCGAGGCTTAGGCCCTCTAGCGCACCACGATGCAGGTGCAACGGGCGCGGCTGGCGACCTTGTGGGCGGTGCTGCCCAGCGAGCCCGCCGCGACGCCGCCGATGCCGCGGCCGCCGACCACGAGGCAATCCGCCCCGATCTCGTCGGCATATTCCAGGATGGTGCGAGCGGGCTTGCCCCGCCGCACCACCCGCCGAATGCCGGTGGCGCCCAGTTCCTCGGCGCGCCGGGCGGCGAGGTCGACGCATTCGCGGGCAAGCTGGCGGAAGGTCTCGTCGGGATGCGGGATCGGCTGGCGCGGCCGGATCAGCGAGTGCGAGCTTTCGAACATGCTCAGATGCGGATAGACCGACAGCACATGCAGCGTCGCATCGGACTTCGCCTCCAACTCGGCGGCCATGTCCAAAGCCTTCATGGCGAACTCGGACCCATCCACGGCCACCAGAATCGTCTTGAACCCCAGCATGTCGGCCTCCGGTCAACGGAATGCGAGGTCGCGCAGGAACAGCGCGATCTGCGGGAACGTGATCAGCAGCGCCGAGGACAGCAGCAGCATGAAGATGAACGGCGGCGTGCCGCGTATAACCTCGAAATACGGCCGTCGGAAGATGGCGATGGCGGTGAAGATGTCACAGCCGAACGGCGGCGTCGCCGAGCCTATGGCTACCTGCAGGGTGATGATCGTCCCCACCAGCACCGGGTCGAGGCCGGCGGCGGTCACCAGCGGCTTGAAGATCGGCACCAACACCAGGATGACGACGATGGGGTCGACGAACATGCAGCCGATGAAAAAGGCGATGGAAATGGCTACCAGGGTCATCACCGGCCCGGCGCCGTCGAGCCCCAGGCCGCCGATGATCGCCTGGGGGATCATCGCGAAGCTGATGACCCACGAGAATGCCTGCCCCGCCGCCACCAGGATGAAGACACCCGCGGTGATAAGCCCGGTGGAGAGGGCGATATCGGGAATTTCACGCAGGCTGACCTCGCGGAATACCAGGACTTCGAGGATCAGCGCGTAGGCGACGCTGACGGCCGCGGCCTCGGTGGGGCTGAAGATGCCGCCATAGATGCCGCCGATGATGATGACCGGAAAGCCCAGCGGCCAGATGGCGCGTTTTATCGCCTGCAGGCGCTCCAGCCAGTCGGACTTGGGCTGAACGGGAATGTTGTTGCGGTAGGCGAACCAGATCGAATAGGCCGAGAACATCACCAGAATCATCAGGCCGGGGCCGATGCCGGCGATGAAAAGCTCGGCAATGGAGGTGCCCGAGATGACGCCGTAGATGATCATGCCGATGGAGGGCGGGATGAGAAAGGCGATGTCGGAGGCGTTGACCGTCAACGCCATCACGAAGCTGTCCTTGTAGCCCGCCTGCAGCATCTTCGGCCGCATGGGCCCGCCGATGGCCACCACCGTCGCCTGCGTCGAGCCGGACACCGCCCCGAACAGGGCGCAGGTGGCCGCCGCCGTCACCGCCAGGCCGCCCTTGACATGACCGACGAAGCGCATCACCAGATCCAGCAGCCGGTCGGCGGTCTGGCCCTTGGTGACGATGTCGGCGGCGAAGATGAACATCGGCACCGCGATCAGGGCCGTCGGCTTCACGCCGCCGATCATCTGCTGGATGATGTTCTCCATCGGCATCATCGGGAAGAAGGCGACGAAGGCCAGCAGGGTGGCGGCGATCAGCGGGATCATCATCGGGAAGCCCAGCACCAGCAGGACGACCATCACGGTGAGCATTACGGCGGTCATCGCGAATCGTCTCCCCTACGAGCGGTCTTCGCCGGCGCCGGCGGTGGTGGTGTCGATTTCCTCATAGGCGTCGACCTCTTCATACGAAATGTAGACGGCCGGCTCGGTGAGGTTGCGAACCACGGTGAGCATGTATTGGATGCCTGTCAGGAACAGGCCGAACGGCACCCACAGATAGGTCAGGTACAGCGGCACCCGCAGCGCCGGCGTCACCTTCGCCGAGGCCGCCACGCTCATCACATACTGCGCCGCCAGCCAGGACAGCCAGAACATCACCAGCCCAGTGCCAAGGGCGATGAGGACCATCAGGATCTTGCGGTGCTTGTCCTTGAGCTGGTCATAGAAGGCCGACATGCGGATGTGACGCCCGCGGCGGGTCGCATACCCGACGCCGACGAAGGTGACCATGACGATCAGGAACTGGTTCAGTTCCTCGGAAAAATACAGGCTTTGCCCGAAGATGTAGCGCCCGATGACATTGCCGATGGTGTTCAGGAACATCAGCAGGATGGCGTAGGAAAGAATGACCCGCTCGATCACCGCTATGACGCGATCGAGTTGCGCGACCGGCCTTAGGAGAAGACTTCCCACAAGGCCTCGTCGGCCGTCGGGCGAGCCGTCGTCGGATGGCGAAGACCCGGACATGGCGCTGCCGACCCTCCTTGCTGCCCGGCGCTGGCGGCGCCGGATTAAAACCATTTCGCGAAGCCTATGGGGCAAGGGATGCCGCGTCAACGCTGCTGCTTGAACAAGCGGGGTATTTCTTGGAATCCCGGGGATGCAACACAGGAGCGGCAAATTGTTGCAACTAACCATGCCAATTGGTAGGGAATTCGGGCTGAACGGCGGAAACCTCCCCGAATCGATCCTTGCCGCATCGGCTCTGGTCTCTGCGAAAAGGACTATCGCATTAGCATGGTGTCTGCCACGCACGATAAGGTACTTGCGTTGCTCAATTGGTAACCTCTAGCATGAAGGCTGCTTCCATTTTGGGAGCATTCATGCGGGCCGGGACTGCCGGGGGGCTTCCTGGCCGGTTCCCGCGTACACGCTTTCGCGCCTGGCGCAGGGACGAATGGTAACGCCTTGGAGGAGAAAGCCTTATGAGCCTTCGCAAGCTCGGTACCGCTTTTGCCGCGGCGGCGGCGCTCGGGATCGGCGCCGCCGTGCCGGCCCAAGCGGAAAGCTGGAAGTTCGCGCTCGAAGAGATCGAGGGCAGCGTCCAGGACCGCTACGCGCAGCAGTTCAAGACCCTGATCGAGGAGCGCAGCGGCGGCGACATTTCGGTGGAAGTCTATCCCTACGGGGCGCTGGGCACCTCCGCCGACATCACCGAACTGACGGCCAACGGCACGCTGCAGTTCGCCTTCGGTTCGCCGGGCCACCTGGCCAGCTTCGTGCCCGAGATGGGCGTGTTCAACCTCCCCTACATCCTCAGCCAGGACAACGCCGTCAACAAGAAGGTGCTGACCGAGGGCCGCGTGGTTTACGAGAACCTCGCCCCCGAGCTTGAGAAGAAGAACCTCAAGCTGGTCACCATGTTCCCCGAGGGCGAGATGGTGTGGACCACCAACAAGGAGATCCGCAAGCCCGAGGACTTCAAGGGCTTCAAGATGCGGGTGATGGTCTCGCCGATCCTGACCGAGGCGTACAAGTCGATGGGCGCCAGCCCTACGCCGATGCCCTATGGCGAGGTCTATGGCGGCCTGCAGCTCGGCCAGATCGACGGCCAGGTGAACCCCATCTTCGCCATTCAGGAAATGAAGTTCTACGAGGTCCAGGACTACATGATCTGGGCCGGCCAGCAGCAGTTCACCACCAGCGTCGTGGCCAACCAGAACTTCTACAACGGCCTGTCGGACGAGCGCCGCGCCATGCTCGATGAGGTCGTGGCGGAACTCAACGACTACATCTTCCGCGTCCAGGACGAATACGCGCAGACGCGCCTGGACATGATCAAGGAGGCCAAGCCCTCGATCAAGATGATCCAGCTCAGCGAGGACGAGCGGGCGGTCTTCAAGGAACGGTCGATGGCGGCCCGCGACAAGTTCATCGAGATGGAAGGCGAGGTCGGCAAGGCCATCATCGATGCCTTCACCGCCGAGATCGCCGAGGTCGAGAAGCAGATGGGCGCCAACTAGCCGCGGCGCCACGTCCCAAGGGAAAGGCCGGGCACGAGTGCCCGGCCTTTTCTCGTTGCTGCCTTAGGGCCGTTTCCAGTCACATGGACCCCTGTCACCCTCGCCGGGGGGCCGCCCTAGAACTTCTGCGCGGCCAGCCAGGGCTGCATCCGCGCAAAGGCTTCCTCGATGACCTCCAGCGACGTCGAGTAGCTGATGCGGAAACAGTTGGAGCAGCTCTCCCCGAAGGCGTCGCCGGGAACCACGCAGACGCCGATCTCGTCCAGCATCCGATAGGCGACGCTGGTGGCGTCGACCCGCGGCGGCAGGCTGGGGAAGATATAGAAAGCGCCCTGCGGCCAGTAGCCGGTGAGGTGCGGCGTTTCCGAGACCAGTTGCACGACCCGGTCGCGGCGGCGGCGGTATTCGGCCACCATGTCGCTGACGCAGTCGCGCGGCCCGCGCAGCGCCGCCACCCCGGCCCACTGCGCCGGGGTGTTGGCGACGGTGGTGGTGAACATGTGGTAGCGGCGCAGCTTCTTGATGGCGCCCTGGCTGGAGATGATCCAGCCGATGCGGAGGCCCGCCATGCTGAACGTTTTGGAGAAGCTGGAAATCGCCATCACATGGTCGAGGTCGGAGGTGCAGCGGATGACGCTGGGATACTCCATGTCATCCAGCAGGATGTGGTCGTACGCCTCGTCGGAGAAGACATAGATGCCGCGATAGGCGCATTCCTGGACGATGGCCTCGATGGTCTCGCGCGGATAGACGGCGCCGGTGGGGTTGCAGGGCGAGTTCAGCACGATGGCGAAGGTGCGCATGGTGATGCTGTCGATCACCTCCTGCGGGTCGAGCTGATGGCCGTGCTCGGCGCGGGTCGGAATCAGCTTCACCTCGCCGCCATTGGCACGGATCAGCGGCGCATACAGCAAGAAGGTCGGGTCCGTCACCAGGAACTGCCGCCCCGGCGCCGCCGTCGCCGACAGGGCCAGATAGATGGCCTCGGTGGCGCCGGTGGTGACGATGATGTTGTCCTCGGTCAGTTCGCGCTCGTACCGATCGCTGTAATAGTCCTTCAGCGCCGTCAGCAGTTCCGGCAGGCCCGCATCCATAGTGTAGCCGGTCTGCCCCTTTTCCAGGGCGTTGATGTGCTCTTCGATGATGTGCTTCGGCGTCGGAAAGTCCGGCTGCCCGATCGAGAGATGCAGCACGTTTTCGCGGCCCGCCGCCAGATTGACCATGCGCCGGATGCCGGGCATCGGGATGGCCTGCATCGCCGGCCCGAACAGGGGCTGCGGGCTGTTTTCATAGGTTTCGTCGTCGAAGGGAGTGACCATGCCGACCTCGCGCGTTTAGGCCCATTTGCCAAGCTGACAGAGGCCGTCACCGCTTGCAAGTCGTGTAGTCGATTCTCTTGCACGAACTCTTGTGCGACCGTTGAACAACGAAAGTGTCAGGCGTAGGCTGCGCCCATGACCACCGCGAACCAAGACATGCCCGCCGTCGCCGTTCTCACCGCCAGCGGCGAGGAATTGCCGCCGGGCCTCGCCCCCCTGGCGGGGGAGGCGCGCCTGCTGCACGCCGCCGACGAGGCCGCCCTGACGGGCGCGCTGGAGCAGGCCGATGTGCTGCTGGTGACCGACTTCCGCACCGAAATGCTGGCCCGCGTCTGGCCACGGGCCCGGCGTCTGCAATGGGTGCACGCCACCATGCAGGGGGTCGATGCGCTGATGTTCCCGGCCCTGGTCGACAGCGATATTCCGGTCACCAACGCCAAGGGCATATTCGACCGCCCCATCGCTGAATATGTCCTGGGGGCAATCATCTTGTTCGCCAAGGACTTCCTGGGCTCCTTTCATCTGCAGTCACAGCGCAAATGGCGGCATCGCGATAGCGAGGCGGTCGAGGGACGCCGGGTGCTGGTGGTCGGCGCCGGCGGCATCGGCCGCGCCACGGCGCGGCTGTTGCGGGCGGTGGGGATGGAGGTCGAGGGCGTCGCCAGCCGCGCCCGCGACGGCGACGCCGATTTCGGGCGCCTGCACGGCCAGGACGCGCTGCCGGAGCTTCTGCCCAACGCCGATTTCGTCGTGCTGGCGACGCCGCTGACGCCGGCGACCCGGCACATGTTCAATGCCGAGGCCTTCCGCCGCATGGCGCCGCACGCGCGCCTGATCAACGTCGGCCGTGGGCCGGTGGTGGATACCGAGGCGCTGGTCGCCGCCCTGCGCGACGGCCAGCTTGCCGGCGCCGTCCTCGATGTCTTCGAGGACGAGCCGCTGCCGTCCGAGCATCCGCTGTGGGCCATGCCGCAGGTGCTGATCACGGCCCACATGTCGGGCGATGTGGTGGGCTGGCGCGAGGCCTTGAGCCGGCAGTTCATCGACAATTTCCGTCGCTGGCGGCGCGGGGAGCCGCTGTTCAACGTCGTCGACAAGCGGCGCGGCTACGTGCCGGGGTGAATGGAGCGGAGCAGGGGAGACAGACGCCCATGAAGGCCACCGACTTGGCGGAAATGACCGCCGTCGAACTGCTGGATCTGTACCAGTCGGGACAGGCGTCGCCCGTGGAGGCGACCGAGGCCTGCCTGGGCCGCATCCGGCGCTACAACGACACCGTCAACGCCTATAACTTCCTCGACGAAGAGACCACGCTGGCGGCGGCGCGGCGCTCGGAGGAGCGCTGGCGGCGCGGGGCGCCGATGGGCGTGCTCGACGGCGTGCCGGTGGCCATTAAGGACATGTTCGTCACCGCCGGCTGGCCCAACCGCAAAGGCTCGCTGGTGGTGGACCAGGGGCCGATGCCCGTGGACGCGCCCGCCATCGCGGCGCTGAAGCGCCACGGCTATGTGCCCCTGGGGCGCACCACGGCGCCCGAATTCGGCTGGAAAGGCGTTACCGACAGCCGCCTCGACGGCATCACCCGCAACCCCTGGAATCCCGACAAGACCGCCGGCGGGTCCTCGGGGGGCAGCGCCGCGGCGGTTCCGCTGGGCATGGGGCCGCTGGCGCTGGGCACCGACGCCGGCGGCTCGATCCGCATTCCGGCGGCCTTTTGCGGCCTGGTGGGTCACAAGCCGACGCACGGCCGCCTGCCGATGTGGCCGCCCAGCGCCTTCTATCCGCTGGCGCATCCCGGCCCCATGACCTGGACCGTGGCCGACGCGGCGCTGCTGATGATGGTGATGGAGGAGCCCGATTCCCGCGACCAGACCCTGGCCGCGCCCGCCGAGGACTTGATCGAGGATCTCGACGCCGGCGTCGAGGGCTTGCGCGTCGCCTTCAGCCCGCGGCTGGGCTATGTCGACATCGTCGAGCCCGAGGTGGCCGAATCGGTGGCCGCCGCCGCCAAGGTGTTCGAGGAACTGGGCGCGGTGGTCGAGGAGGTCGATCCCGGCTTCTCGGACCCGCTGGAGACGTTCAATCGCCTGTTCTACGGCGGCGCCGCCAACGCGCTGCGCGACCTGGGCCCCGAACAGCGGGCGCAGATGGACCCGGGGCTGGTGGCGGTGGTCGAGTGGGCCGAGAAGCTCTCGATGCTCGACTACCTCGCCGCCGCCAACGAACGCCTGGCCTTGATCGAGGCGACGGGCGTGTTCCATCGCCGCTATGACCTGCTGCTGACGCCGGCGCTGCCCATCCGTGCCTTCAAGGCGGGCGTGGAGGTGCCGGAAGGCTGGCCGCATGAGCGCTGGCCCACCTGGACGCCGTTCAGTTATCCCTTCAACATCACCGGCCAACCGGCCTGTTCGGTGCCGTGCGGCTTCACCGCCGACGGGCTGCCCATCGGCCTGCAGGTGGTGGGGGCACGGCACGCCGACGCCCTGGTGCTCCGCGCCGCCCATGCCTATCAGTCGGCGCAACCGCTGACCCACATCCGGCCCAGCCTCTAGCCAAGCGAGCGGAGCGAGCGCCGGCGCGACGGGCAGGGGGCCTCAGGCCCCCTGCTTCTGCACCTTGGCGCCGCCGGGGGCCTGGCAGACGGGCATCACCTCGATGGTGTTGATGTTGACATGCGCCGGCATGGTCAGCGCCCACAGGACGCATTCGGCGATGTCGGCGGCCGTCAGCGGCTGTGTCCCCTCATAGACCTTCTTCGCGCGCTCGGCGTCGCCGTGGAAGCGCACCAGCGAGAATTCCGTCTCCGACAGTCCGGGCTCGACATTGGTGACCCGCACCCGCGTTCCCAGCAGGTCGGCGCGCAGATTGCGCGAGAACTGCTGCACGAAGGCCTTGCTGCCCCCATAGGCGTTGCCGCCGGCATAGGGATAGCTGGCGGCGATGGAGCCGATGTTGACGACATGGCCGCGATCGCGCGCCACCATCCCCGGCAGCAAGGCGCGGGTGCAATACATGACGCCCTTGATGTTGGTGTCGACCATGCGCTCCCAGTCGTCGAGGCTTGCCCTGTGGGCCGGCTCCAGACCGAGGGCGAGACCGGCGTTGTTGACCAGCAGGTCAACCTCCCGAAATTCCGTCGGCAGGCTGTCGACACAGCGGAACACCGCCTCGCGCTCCCGCACATCGAGGGCAACGGCATGGGCGGAACCGCCGAGTTCCTCCTTCAGGGCCTCCAGCCGCTCCTGCCGGCGGCCGGCGATGACCAGCCTTGCGCCGGCCTTCGCCAGGCGGCGGGCGATTTCGGCCCCGAAGCCGGATGTGGCGCCGGTAACGAAAGCAACTCTTTGTTCCAATGCAGTCATAGGGCAACTCCCCAGCAATCGGATGCACTCAGCCGCTTGGCGTGTCGCGGACCAGCACCAGGCGCGGCATCGGGGACAAGGGGTTCTCGACGTCCCAGACATAGACGTCATAGCCCTTGTAGCTCCGCACCTCCTGGGCGTTGTGCCGCAGGACGGCGGCATCGGTGACGACATGGAAGCGGCCGCGCAGGCCCAGCCCCAGTTCGACCGCCTGCTGGGCCTGGCTGGCGGCGAGGGGACGGCCGCGGATGGTTACGGTGCCGTCCGGACGGGCGATCATGGCCATGATGTCGGCGTTGCGGCGCACGAAGGTGACCTGACGGCTGGCGGGCAGCACGCCCTGGCGCTCGTAGGCGACCTCGAACCGGCCGTTTCCCTTGTGCTCCACCCGCGAGAACCCTTCGTCGCGCAGCAGGTCGCGGCGATAGATCTCCGCCTTTTCGGCGGCCTCCTCCTCGCTCATCTCGCCCTGATGCACGTCGCGATGCAGCGGGGCCCAGGTCAGGTCGCCGCGATAGGTGATGGCGTAGGCGCCGGCCCGGTTGATGCGGATTTCGGCGATGAAGGAATCCGGCACATAACAGGCGGCCAGCCCCGCCGACAGGGCCAGGACCGCCGCTATGGCCGCGACAAGGCGGATCGCGCCCCTATTCATGCCTCTTGGCCTGCTCCCACAGCGCGTCCATATCCTCCAGACTTGCATCCTCGACGCTTTTGCCGCCGTGGGCAAGGGCGGCCTCTAGGGTACGGAAGCGGCGTTCGAAGCGGGCGTTGCAGCGGCGCAGGGCCCCCTCCGGCTCGACACCAAGCTTGCGAGCGAGGTTGACGCTGGTGAACAGCAGATCGCCGACCTCGGCGTCGAGGCGGTCGGGATTGCCGCCGGCCTCCATCTCGGCGCGAATCTCATCCGCCTCCTCGGCAACCTTGTCCAGAACCGGCTCCGCCGCCGGCCAATCGAAGCCGACCCGGGCGGCGCGTTTCTGGAGCTTGAGCGCCCGCGTTACGGCGGGCAGGGCGGCGGTCACCCCATCGAGGGCGCTGTGAGGCGCATCGGCCGGCGCCCTTTCTTGGCGCTCGCGTGCCTTCAGCGCCTCCCAGGCCTCGGTCTGTGCCGCGGCGGTGCCGATGCGGGCCTCGCCGAAGACGTGGGGGTGACGGCGGATCATCTTGTCGGTGATGCCGGCGACGACGTCGGCGAAGTCGAAGGCGCCGGCTTCGCGCGCCATCTGGGCGTAGAACACCACCTGGAACAGCAGATCGCCCAGTTCGTCCTTCAGGTGCTCCAGATCGCCACGCTCGATGGCGTCGACGACCTCATACGCTTCCTCGATGGTGTGGGGCGCGATGGTGGCGAAGTTTTGCTCCACGTCCCAGGGGCAACCGTGCTCGCGATCGCGCAGCCGTGCCATGACCTGAAGGAGTTCGTCGATCCGCATTCCCGAACCTCGTCGCCGCGTGTCGTTAGGGCATAACCGCTGCCGCCGGGAAGGGCAACGCCCGCCTGGGCGGCGGGACGGCCGTGAACCCCCGAACCATGCAGATGCGCCGGCAGCAGCGCCACGGCGAGCACGAAACAGGCAAGGGCAATCAACAGCAGCAGGAAGGCGCGGCCGCGATGCCGCGCCGCCTCGTCATTGGTGGCGACGGTCCGGAAATAGGCCTGGCGGAAATAGTCCTCCTCGGTGGTGCTGTTCACCCGCTCCTCCAGGCGTTCGAGGTCGAGGGCCATGAACAGCCGTTCCACCCGCGCCAAAAAAACCATCGCCGCGAACAGGAAGGCCAGCGCCGCCAGAACGAAGCCGATCATCACCAGGGTGACCGGCTCGCGCCATTGCGACAGGTCGACATACTGCGCGAACGCCACGAAGCCGAAGATCGAAAACGAAATGATCGACACCGGAATGCTGAGTTGCGCGCGGATATTCTGCCGGCGTGCCCGCTCGGCCAGATACAACTCACGAAGACTCCCATGCCGCACAATGGGCTGCTCGTCGCGCATGAGCTCAAGATGGCGCTCGACCGCCGGCTGTCGAGGGGGTGAACCACTTCGGGACATTCCATCGGCAACGAGGAGGAGGGCGGTTGCGCCGCTCTACGACCGCTCCCAAACCGTCAGGAGACATGGAGACGGAGACGCGAGATGCCCCGACTCGACGGCAAGGTGGTGCTCGTCACCGGCGGCGCGCTGGGAATCGGCCGCGCGGCGGCGGAAATGTGCGCACGCGAGGGCGCGCGGGTGGTGGTTACGGACATCAAGGACGAGGAAGGCCGTGAAACCGTCCAGCGGGTCGAACAGATCGGCGGAGCGGGCGCCTTCATGCACCACGACGTCGCCTCCGAGGCGGAATGGCACCAGGTGGTCGCGGCAACGCTGGAGCGTTTCGGCCAACTCGACGCCCTGGTGAACAACGCCGGCCTGGGTATCGGCGGCACCGCCGAGGACACCAGCGTCGAGGATTGGCGACGGCTGATGGCGGTGAACCTGGACGCCGTCTTCCTGGGCACCCGCGAAGCCATCCGGGCGATGAAGGGCCGCCACGGCGGCTCGATCATCAACATGTCCTCGATCGAGGGAATCGTCGGCGACCCCAATCTGGCTGCCTACAACGCCAGCAAGGGTGCGGTACGGCTGTTCAGCAAGTCGGCGGCGCTGCATTGCGCCAAGGCGGGCTACGGCATCCGCGTCAACACCATCCACCCGGGCTATGTCTGGACACCGATGGTCGAGAACTATCTGCGCTCGCAGGGTGATGTCGCAGAGGGCCGCCGGGCGCTCGACGCCATGCACCCGGTCGGCCATGTCGGTGAACCGGACGACATCGCCTATGGCATCGTCTATCTGGCCTCGGATGAGTCACGCTTCATGACCGGCGCGGAACTGGTTATCGACGGCGGCTACACGGCGCAGTGACGCGAGCGGCGGCCGGCGGCGAAGAGGGGACGAGGCCGAGGCCGGGCCACCCGCGCCGTATCGCGACACCGAAATGTCGCATAATGCATATTATGGCTATTCTCGCCGCTGCTCCCGGTTCGGCGGCGGCGTGGGGATCGTTGGGCCGCGACGGCTGTTTGCCGGTGATAACGGCGACCACGGTCTCAAGGTGCTGCGGCATGGGCAACAACAACTTCGACATCGCCATCGTCGGCAGCGGCGTTGCGGCGCGCACCGTCGCCGGCCGCTGCCGTGCCGCCGGTCGTTCCGTCGCGGTGATCGACGAGCGGCCCTTCGGCGGCACCTGTATGCTGCGCGGCTGCGATCCCAAGAAATTGCTGCGCGCCGGCGCCGCCGCTTTCGACCGCGCCAACAGCTTTTACGGCAAGGGCCTGGATGGCCACATCGAGACGGCCTGGGCGCCGTTGATGGCCTTCAAGCGCGCGTTCACCGAACCCCAACCGGAGCAGCAACAGGACTGGTACCGCCGCATCGGCGCCGTCGCGATGCGCGGGCGGGCCCGTTTTTCCGGCCCCAACAGCCTGCAGATTGATTCGCACGAGATCCGGGCGGCGCACATGGTCATCGCCGCCGGGGCGCGGCCGATGCCGCTGCCGTTTGACGGCGGCAAGCACGTCGCCACCAGCGACGATTTTCTGGATCTCGACGCCCTGCCCAGACGGATTGCCTTCGTCGGCGGTGGCTACGTTGCGGCGGAACTTTCGACCATTGCCGCACTGATGGGCGCCGAGGTCGTGGTGGTACAGCGCGGGCCGCGGATGTTGAAGGGCTTTGACCCGGCGTTGGTCGCCCGCCTGATGGACCGCTTCCGCGAGTTGGGCATTGTGGTGGAAACCGAAACCACCGTGCGCGCGGTGGCGTCGGACGGCACCGGCTACACCCTGGAAACCGAGGCGACGAAAGGCCGGCGGGCGCGGCTGAGCGCCGACCTGGTCGTTCATGCCGCCGGCCGCGCGCCCGCCATCGATGGCCTTGACCTCCCGCGCGGCGGCGTCGAGGTTGTCGACGGCGGCTTGGCCCTGAACGACTTCCTGCAAAGCCGGTCCAACCCCGCCGTCTACGCCGCCGGCGATGCCGCCGCCCAGGGCCCACCCGTGACTCCCGTCGCCGCGCTCGATGGCGAGGCTGTGGCCGAGAACCTGCTGCACGGCAACCGGCGCCGGCCCGATTACCACGCCGTTCCTCGCGTCGTCTTCACCCTGCCGCCGCTGGCGCGCGTCGGCCTTGACGAGGACCAGGCGCGGGCCCGCAATCTCGATGTCCGGGTGATCAAGCGCGACGCCTCGGAATGGTTCACCGCCCGCGCAGAACAGGAGCCGGTGTATGCCTCGAAGGTGCTGGTCGAGAAAGGCACCGAGCGCATCCTTGGGGCCCACGTCCTCGGCCCCCGCGCCGAGGAGACGATCGGCTTCTTCGCACTGGCCATGCGGCACGAACTGACCGCGCCGATGCTGAAGGACACCGTCTTCGGCTATCCCACCGCCGCCTCCGATGTGCCCCACATGCTGTAGGGCGGTCCCTCAGACCTTGAGAACCATGCCGTCATAAGCGGGTTCGACATGCGCCGGCGTCGCCCGCCGCACGCTCTCGTAATCCATCCCCGGCCCCATATGCGTCAGCACGGCCCGTTCCGGCTTGACGCGGTCGATCCACGCCAGCGCCTTGTCGAGATGGGCGTGGGTGGTGTGCGGCTGGGTGGTCAGGCAGCCGACGATCCACAGCGTCACCCCCTCAAGGGCGGCAAAGGCGGCGTCCGGCAGTTGGACCGCGTCGGTCGAATACGCCACCGGGCCGAAACGAAATCCGGTGCTGTGGCCGTAGCCATGATCCTGCGGAAACGGCGTCACCGCCACCGTGCCCACCTGGAACGGCCCCTCGATGACATGCGGCAGCAGCATCGGCTTGTAGACCGGCACCCCCTCCTCCAGCGTGCCGAACACATAAGGAAACCGATGCACTATCTGGTCGAGGAAATCCTTCTCGGCATGGACCGGCAGCGGCGCCGCCATCGCGCGATTGATCTCGCGCAGGTCGTCGATGCCGTGCAGGTGATCCGCGTGGGTGTGGGTGTAAAGCACCGCGTCGAGGCGCCGAATCCCCGCCTCCAGCGCCTGCTCGCGCAGGTCGGGGGCGGTGTCGACCAGTATCGCCGTCGTATCCTGCTCGACCAGGATCGACGGACGCCGGCGGCGATTACGGGGATTGCCGGGGTCGCACCGTCCCCAGCCGTGGCTGACAGTCGGCACGCCGCCGGCGCCGCCACAGCCGAGGATGGTGACCCTCATCGCGGAACCTTGGCGAACAGGCGGTGGAAGTTCTCGGTGGTCGCCCGCGCCAATTCCGCCGTCGACACGCCCTTGACCTCGGCCAGCATGGCGGCCGTGTGCGCAACGAAGGCGGGCTCGTTGCGCTTGCCCCGCTTCGGCACCGGCGCCAGATAGGGCGCGTCGGTCTCGACCAACAGGCGCTCCAGCGGCACCTCGCGCACCGTCGCCCGCAGATCGTCGGCCTTCTTGAAGGTGACGATGCCCGACAGTGAGATATATAGGCCGTTTTCCAAGGCAAATTCAGCCAGTTGGGGGCTGCTGCTGAAGCAATGCATCAGCCCCTGGAATTGCCCCTGCGCCATTTCGTCGCCGATGATGCGGCGGGTGTCGTCCTCGGCGTCGCGGGTGTGAATCACCACCGGCAGCCCCGCCTGGCGCGCGGCGGCGATGTGGGCGCGGAAGCTGCGCTCCTGGGCGGCGCGCGGGCTGTGCTCGTAGTAATAATCCAGCCCCGTCTCGCCGAACCCGACCACCTTTGGGTGCGCGGCCATCTCGACGAGGTCGTCCGCCGTCACCTCCGGTTCGTTCCCGGCCTCGTGGGGATGGATGCCGACGGTGCAATAAATGTCGTCGTGGGCCTCGGCCACCGCCAGCACGCGGCGGAACCGCGTGACATGGGTGCAGATGGTCAGCATCCGCCCGACCCCCGCACGCCGCGCCCGCGCCAGAACCTCGTCCAACTCGCCGTCATAGTCCGGAAAGTCGAGGTGGCAATGGCTGTCGACGAGCATCAGCCGGCGGCCTCCTCCTCGGTCTCGACATGGCGCGGAAAGACGCCCTGGGGCCTGGGCAGCGGCGTCCCGGGCGCCAGCGCCCCGGCGGGCGTCAGGTGCTCGAAGCTGCGCGCCCCCTCGCCCACGCCAAGCTGGTCGAGCAGCCGGGCGCTGGCATCGGGCATGAAGGGCTGGGTGAGGATGGCCAGATTACGGACGGTTTCCGCCAGCACCCACAACACCGTCGCCATGCGAGCCGGATCGGTCTTGCGCAGCGCCCACGGCGCCTGCCGGTCGACATAGCCGTTGGCCGCCCGCACCACCTGCCAAATGGCCTCCAGCGCCTCGTGATAGGCCTGGCGGTCCATATGCGCCCGCACCGTCGGCAGGGCCGCCGAGGCGGCGGCCAGCAGTTCCTTGTCCTCGGCGCCGCGCGCGCCCGGCTCCGGCACCGCGCCGCCGCAGTTCTTGGCGATCATCGACAGCACCCGCTGCGCCAGATTGCCGTAGTCGTTGGCGAGGTCGTTGTTCATGCGCCCCACCATTGCGCGGTGCGAAAAGTCGCCGTCATTGCCGAACGGCACCTCGCGCAGCAGGAAATAGCGCACCTGGTCGAGGCCATAGCGGTCGACGAGCTGCACCGGATCGATGACATTGCCGACCGATTTCGAGATCTTCTGGCCCTCGTTCGTCCACCAGCCGTGCGCGAAGACGCGGCGTGGCGGCTCCAGCCCCGCCGCCATCAGGAAGGCGGGCCAGTAGACGGCGTGAAAGCGCAGGATGTCCTTGCCGACCATGTGGAGGTCGGCCGGCCAGAAGCGCGCGTAGTCGCCGCCGGTGTCAGGATAGCCGACGCCGGTGATGTAGTTCGTCAGCGCATCCAGCCACACATACATCACATGTTCGGGGTCGTCGGGCACCGGAATGCCCCAGTTGAAGGTCGTGCGCGATACCGACAGGTCTTGCAGGCCGCCCTTGACGAAGCTGACCACCTCGTTGCGGCGCGACGGCGGCAGAATGAAATCGGGGTTCTTGGCGTAAAGCTCCAGCAGCGGCTCCTGCCAGGCCGACAAGCGGAAGAAGTAGCTGGGCTCCTCCACCCATTCCACCGGCGCGCCGGTGGGGGCCAACTTGGTGCCGTCGGGGCCGTCGATCAATTCGCTTTCGGCCCAGAACGCCTCGTCGCGCACCGAATACCAGCCGGCGTATTTGTCCAGGTAAATCTGGTCGCGCGCCAGCAGTTCCTTCCACAACTGCTGGCAGGAGCGCAGGTGCCGCTCCTCGGTCGTGCGGATGAAATCGTCGTTGGAGAAATTCAGCACCCGCGCCAGGTCGCGGAAATTCTGCGACACCCGGTCGGTGAACTCCTTGGGCTCGATGCCCGCCGCACGGGCCGATTTCTCGACCTTTTGGCCGTGCTCGTCGGTGCCGGTGAGGAACTTCACCTCGAACCCGTCCAGCCGCTTGAAGCGCGCCAGCACGTCGCAGGCCAGCGTCGTGTAGGCGTGGCCGATGTGGGGGCTGTCGTTGACGTAGTAGATGGGCGTGGTGAGGTAGTAGCGTCTGACCCCGGACATCGCGCGCCTCCTGGACTGCGTCTTAAGGTATGCCCGCCCGACGGCCCATCAAGGACAGGCCAGCCGCTCCACGGTCAGGAAGGCTTCCAGCACCACCTGCTTGCGATCGAGATGGACGGCGTCCGCCCGGGCGAAGAGTCGAGCGGTCTTTTCCCACACGTCGACCCATTGTTCAAGACTTGCCGCGCCCAGCAGGCGCCGCGCCACCGCGTCCTCGCCCGGCACCACTTCCGCCACCGCCTCGCCGCGGCCGCCGGCCCGCACCACCCGCGCCAGCCACCAGCCCATCAGTTCGCCGAGGATATGGAACGAATCCTCCGCTCCGGCCCGCGCCACCCGGTCGGCCAGGGCGTGCAGCGCCGCCACGTCCAGGCGCGGCAGCCCCGCCAGCAGGTCGATCATCGCCCGGTAGAGGTCGAGGCCGCCACTGTCGCTGAGGCCCAGCGCGCGGCCGATGCTGCCCTCTCCCAGCCGCGCCAGCGCCGGCAGGTCGCCCTCGGCAAGCTCGGGCCGCAGGCCGCGCAAAAGCTCCGCCACCGTGTCCTCGGGCAGCGGGCGCAGCGTCAGGCGGCGGCAGCGCGAGCGGATGGTGGGCAGCAGGCGGCCGGGGCTGTGCGCCACCAGCAGCAGCAAGGCGTGCTCGGGCGGTTCCTCCAGAAGTTTAAGCAGCGCGTTGGCGGCGTTGCGATTCATCTCGTCGGCGGCATCGACGATCACCACCCGCCAGCCGCCTTCGGCGGGCGTCAGCGACAGGAAATGCCCCAGCCCGCGCACGTCGTCGACAACGATCTCGGTGCGCCGGCGGCCCTTGTCGTCGCGCCGGCGCTCGATGACGCGCAGATCGGCATGGCCGCCGCTGGCGATGCGCCGGAAGACGGGGGCGTCCGCGGGCATGGCCAGGGTGTCCGGCGGCCTGAACAGGCCGCCGGCGCCGCCCTCCCCGCCCTGCGCCAGGACGAAACGGGCCATGCGGTAGGCCAGCGTCGCCTTGCCGATGCCGCGCGGCCCGCAAATCAGCCAGGCGTGCGCCAGACGACCGCCGTTCCAGGCGTCGAGAAAGGCCCTCTCGGCCGCCTCGTGGCCGAGCAGCAGGGGATTGTCCACCGGTGAGGCTGCGGCATTGTCCGCGCTCATCGCGCCGTCAGCAGCCTGTCGCAGACCGCCGCCATGATGCGGGCATGTACGGCCTCGACGTCGCCGCCGGCGTCGATGACGACGCAGCGGTCGCTGTCGCGGCGGGCGATGTCCAGGAATCCCTGGCGCAGCCGTTCATGGAAATCGCGATCCATGCGCTCGTATCGATCCTCGCCGCCCTGCCGCGCCGCCGCCCGGCGCAGGCCCTCCTCAACCGGCAGGTCCAGCACCAGGGTCAGGTCGGGCCGGAACGTTCCCACCACCACGTCGTAGAGGCGCGCGACCGTGTCCCGGCCAAGGCCGTGGCCATAGCCCTGATAGGCGACCGTGGAGTCGGCGAATCGGTCGGAGACGACCCAGCGCCCCGCCGCCAGCGACGGCCACACGGTGCGCACGAGATGGTCACGGCGGGCGGCGAAATGCAACAGGGTCTCGGTCATCGCGTCCCAGCGCCCCACGGCACCATCGACCAGCAGTTGCCGGATCTCCTCGGCGCCGGGCGCGCCGCCGGGCTCGCGGGTGGCAACCACCTCCAGCCCCTTCTGGCGCAGGGCCTCGGCGAGGCGGCGGACCTGGGTGGACTTGCCGCTGCCCTCGCCGCCCTCCAGGGTGACGAATCGCGCCGCCGCGGCCGTCACCTCAGCTCCCGCCCCAGACGACGTGTTTCAGCGCCCCCGCGATGCGCCCGAAAAAGCCGAGCTGTTCCACATCCACGCCCGCCAGCAGCGGGCGCTCGATGGGGGCGCGGTCGGGCATTTCGATGCGCAGCGTCGCCAGCGGCTGCCCCTGGCGCACCGGCGCCGGCACCGGGGCGTCGAACACCGCCGTCACCTTCATGCGGTCGCGGGCCATCTTGGGAATGGTCAGCACCACCTCGTCGGCCACCACCAGGGGAACGCGCTCGGCCTCGCCCAGCCACACCGGCGCCTCGGCCACCGTATCGCCGGCGGCGAACAGGGCATAGGTGCCGAATTCGCGGAAGCCCCATTCCAGCAGCCGTTCCGCATCCTCCGAACGGGCCTTGGGGGTGGGCAGGCCGTTGACCACCAGGATCAGGCGCCGCCCCTCGCGCTCCGCCGAGGCGACCAGGCCGTACCCGGCGGCCTCGGTGTGGCCGGTCTTGAGGCCGTCGGCGCCCATGTTCTTGTAAAGCAGCGGGTTGCGGTTGTGCTGCGTGATGTCGCTGTAGGTGAACTCGGTTTCGCTGAAATAGGGATACAGGTCGGGAAAGTCGTGGACGAGCCGCCGCGCCAGCAACGCCAGTTCGCGCGCCGTGGTCAGGTGCTCGGGATGCGGCCAGCCGGTGGAATTCTTGAACACGCTGCGTTCCAGCCCCAATTGCCGCGCGCGCTGGGTCATCATGTCGGCGAAATTGTCCTCGCTGCCGCCGATGGCCTCCGCCACCACGATGCAGGCGTCGTTCCCCGACTGCACGACGATGCCGCGGATCAAGTCCTCCACCCGCGCGCGGGTGTCGACCAGCACAAACATCTTCGAGCCGCCCTTGCGCCACGCCTTCTCGCTAACGGGCATGGTGTCGTCGAGGCCGATGCGCCCGTCCTTGATGCGTTCGAACAGCATATAGGCGGTCATCAGCTTGCTCATCGACGAGGGCGGCATCAACTCGTCGGCGTTCTTTTCGAACAGCACCGCGCCGGTGTGGTAGTCCATCAGGATGGCCTGTTCAGCGCGGGTTTCAATGGCATGGGCGGCCGGCACCGCCGCAAAGGCGCCGGCGAGGATGAGCGTCAGCCCCAGCAACAGGGCGCGGACGGCGGCATTAAGGGGCGAGTTTGACATCTGAATCCGTCGGTGGGCTTGCAACTGTCTCTTCCGGGCTATGCCGGGCGATTGTGGCATCAAGGTGTCAATAGACGATCAACCGCGCCTCGGGATGGCCGGCCTTGACCACCGCCTCCAGCACGCTGTCGGCCTCGTCCATGTTGTGGATCGGCCCCAAGCGGACGCGATAGAAATGCCGCCCGTCGACGGCCGCCTGCATGATGTTGGTGGGGCCGATGCCGGTGAGGCGACTGCTGAGGCGGAAGGCGTTTTCGTAGTCCATGAACGACCCCGCCTGCACAAAGATGGCCCCGCCCTCCTCCAGCGCCGCCGTCGTCAGGGGCTTGGCGGCTGGCGGCTCGACCGGCTCCGGCTCCGGCGGCGGCGCCGCGTCGGACTTCGGCCCGAGGTCGGCGACACGCACACGCTGCGGCGGTGGCAGATCCTGGCGATTCACCTCCACCCGTGGCGCCGGGCGCGGCGGCGCGGGGGTGGCCGACGCCTTCACCACCCGCGGCTGGCCGGTCATGCGCTCGGCTATGGCGCGGCTCTCCTCGGGCAGAATCTCGACGCGCACCCGCGCCGTGCCCTGCCGCTCGAAGCCCAGCAACTGGGCCGCGCGGTACGAGACGTCGATGATGCGCTTGCGCGCAAAGGGCCCGCGGTCGTTGACCCGCAGCACCAGCGAGCGGCCGTTTTCCAGGTTCGTCACCCGCACCATGCTGGGCATGGGCAGCGTCTTATGCGCCGCGGTGAGCGCATACATGTCGTAGCGCTCGCCATTGGCGGTCATCTTGCCGTGGAAGTCCTTGCCGTACCACGAGGCGACGCCGTCCTCGCGGTAGCTGAAATCCTCCTTGGGGTAGTACCACACGCCGCCGATCTGGTAGGGCTTGCCGACCTTGTAGGTGCCGCCCTCCGCGGTCATCGGCGGCGGGGTGTGTTCCTTGTAGACATGGCTGACCAGGGCGACTTCCGAACAACCGGCCAGGATGAGGACCGCGCCGACAAGCGCGGGGAGCCGTGTGCCGAACGGCAAGGAAGTCATCGTGCCCGCCCACCCCTATACGAAGGATGACCAGGACTCTACCGATTGGTGATGGCGTCGGCAAGCAGGCCGACGGCCAGGGCGAAGTAATTCGAGCGATTCCAGCGCAGCAGGGTGCGGAAATTGTCGTAGACGATGAAGGCGCGGCCGTCGCCGTCGGGCCACAGCAGCGAGCCCTCCATGCCCGCAACCACCGGCAGCGGCCCGCCGTCGGCGCGCCGCACCCCGAGGTCGCGCCATTCGGCCAGGGGCTTGCGCGTCTCCAATCCCAGCAGCCCGTCGTCGAGATCCGCCGGCAGGCGCACCTGTCGGCCCCACCGCTCGTCGCCTTTCCAGCCTTCCGAGGCCAGGTAGTTGGCGGCGGAGGCGAAGACATCGGCGGGGGTGCTCCAAATGTCGCGGCGCCCGTCGCCGTCGAAGTCGACGGCATATTTGACGAAGCTCGACGGCATGAACTGGCACTGACCCATCGCCCCCGCCCACGACCCGGACATGGAGTCGGCGTCGATGTGGCCTTCGTCGAGGATGGTCAGGGCGTGCATCAACTCGCCACGGAAGTACTCGCCGCGCCGGCCGTCATAGGCCAGCGTCGCCAGCGCGGGGACGACCTCGAAGCCGCCCGTAAGGCGGCCGAAATCGGTTTCGATTCCCCACAGCGCAACGATGTACGGCGGCTGCACGCCGTAGGCGGCGCCGATCTCGTCCAGCATGTCGCGATGCGAGTCGTACAGCGCCCGCCCCCGCTTGATGCGCCCCGCCGGCACCACGCGCTGCACATACTGCTCGAAGGTCAGGGTGAACTCGGGCTGGCTACGGTCAAGCTCGATGACGCGCGGGATGGGCGTCAGATCGTCCAGGGCCTGTTCGATGACGCGCTCGCTGATGCCGTTCTGGCGCGCCTCGGCGACCACGCCTTGGAGCCAATTGTCGAAATCCGTCGCCGCCCGCGCCGGCGCCGCCGCCAGCGTCGCCACCGCCAGTGCAACAAAAAGCCCGTCCCGAATGGTCGCACCGAATCGCACGCTATCCCTCCCTGCCCACGACCCAACGTTGTGCCACAGCCCACCGCGACGGGCAACGGCACCCTTTGGGGGCAGGATAAGGCAAATTGGTGAAGGGCAGGTAAGCAAACGCAACGGGCCGCACCAAGGCGCGGCCCGCGGAATGTTGCGTTACATCAAGCGCCGCCGGCGCCGGGGCGCCTTAGCCCTGGCGGGCCTTGAAGCGGGGGTTCTGCTTGTTGATGACGTAAACGCGACCCTTGCGCCGGATCACCCGGCAGTTCTTGTCGCGCGTCTTCGCCGCCTTCAGCGAATTACGGATTTTCATTGCCCTGTTCCTCGATTCGTCCGGCCGTCGTCCAAGGTCGGCGGACAATAAGGGGCGGCCTCGCCGCTGTCAAGACCGCCCGCCGGCCTCGTCCATTTCCATGCGCACCGACAGATAATTCATCAGATCGCGGAGCGACAGCACCCCGACGAGGCGGTTGTGGTGGTCGACGACGAACAGCCGCGTGCGCCCGGCGCGCTGCATCTTCGCCAGCGCCTCGGCGGCGTCGGTCTCCGGGGCCACCGTCTCCTCGCCGCCGCACGCCGCCATGACCGTCTTGACGTTGCGGCGCCGCCACTCGTCGGGATCGACCTGTCGCACGTCCTGCAGGGACACGCACCCGGCCAGCCGGCCGTCGGCCCCGGCGACGGGAAAATTCTTGAAATAGTGCCGGTAGAAATAGTCCTCGACCACACGGTCAAGGCTGGTCTCGGGCGCCACCGCTATCGGTTCGCGGCGCATGAAGCGCGCCACCGAAACACCGCTGAGGGCCCGGCGCTGCACCTGGCGTTCATAGCCGCCGGCGGCGGCGGCGCGCACGAACAAGCCGATCAGGAACCACCAGATGCCGCCGATGAAATTGCCGCCGATCACCGACAACAGCCCCAGCGCCATCAGCAGGAAGGCGAAGGCGGCGCCGACATTGGCGGCGATGCGCGTCGCCGCCATGATGTCGCCCTTGACGTGCCAGATTATGGAGCGCAACACCCGCCCGCCGTCGAGCGGGAAGGCGGGAATCATGTTGAACACCGCCAAAGCAACGTTGATGAAGGCCAGATAGCCCAGCACCAGCGCGACCGGATGCTGCGCCAGGTCGGGCGGGAACAGCGCCGTCGAGGCATAGAACAGCGCGGCGAGAACCAGGCTGGTTAGCGGCCCCACGATCGCCATGAAGAACTCGCCCTTGGCGCTGGTGGGTTCCTCGGCCATTTCGGCCACGCCGCCGAAAACAAACAGGGTGATGCCGTGAATCGGCATTTGGTAGCGCCGCGCCACCAGCGAATGAGCGAATTCATGCACGATGATCGACGCCGCCAAGCCGATGAGGCCGATAATGCCCATGGACCAGTAGAGCGTGTCGGACAGGCCCGGGGCCACGAAGGGGAAGTAGCCGGCAGCCAGGCTCCAGGCGATGAGGATCGCCAGCAGCAGCCAACTCAGGTCGACATGGACCTTGAAGCCCATCAGTTCGAACAGCTTCAGCCGGTGTGCGAACATCGCCCTTCTCCTCAACCGCGCGCGTCACGCAAAAGATAAGGGCCGGGAGCGCCGGGCGCGATGCCCGGCCTCCCGGCCCGTTGCCAGGGGAACCCTTTGTCAGACGTTGCGGGGCTTCCCCGTCTTGACGGCGATGCGCTCCAGGGCTTCGCCCACCTCCTCGTCCTCATGGGCACGAGCGGCCGCATCGGCGATGGACAACACGCCAACCATGCGCTTGTCGCGATTGAGAATGGGGATGCGGCGTATCTGCTTCTCCTCCATCACCTTGAGGACTTCCTTCACGTCCTGGTCTTCGTAGCAGTACACCACATGCGCCGACATGGCCTCCCGCACCTTGTGGGAGACGGGGTCGAATCCCTCGGCGATGGCCCTCACCGCCATGTCGCGGTCGGTGATGGTTCCCACCAGGCGGTCGTTTTCGCCGACCGGCAGAAAGCCGGTGTCGATGTCGCGCATCCGCACCGCCGCGTCCTTCAGCGACATGTCCGGATCGACATAGGCGACATTCGTGGTCATGACCTCGCGGACCTGCATTGCCTCCTCCCGCTGGTTCATTGTCCTACCGTCGGAATTAACCCCGCTGGCGGCGTTGCGGTTCCCCGCCCCAGATGCCCCCAGTCTAGATGACGGCGGCGGCCAGAACGGCGCTTGCGGCGGCGGTGGCTCCCGCGAGGGTGACGACCACGCCGGGCGAGCGCAACGCGGCCAGCGGCGCCGCCGCGTGCCGTACCCGCGCCGCCACCTCCGAGGAGGACGGCATGGTCAGATAGTGGCACTCGCACAGCAGGTAGTGGGCCCGCCGGTCCGAAAGCTGAAAGAAATCCACCGCATCGCCGAAGGTGTCGCCTTTCAGGCCCTCGGCACGCAGTTCGGGATCCTCATAGGCAACGGTCAGGGGAGACTGCTCGGCCCGCAACAGCCTCCGCTGTCCGGGCGGAACGAACTCAATGTCCTTCAGTGGCCGCAGACGCGCGTCGGGATTTGCTTCCAACAGCCGGGCCCACCGCTCCAGGCGCTCGCGCCGGGTCATGCGGTTGCGCCGGCCGATGGACAAGGCTTCCAACTGTTCAAGGCTCTTGTGCTCCATAACTCTCCTCCAGTGAGGCCGACTGATGCTCCTGCACGGGCATCAACACGCAAGGCTTCGATTTGGTCCGTTCAGCAGCGTCCGCGAAGCCCTCCCTCCTCCAATGGGATAGGGGCCTGGATGCCCCCGGCGTCCTGCGCTAGCGTTGACAAAAGACCCCGTCGAATTATGGAGGCGACCATGAGTGGTGAGGTTGAGGCCCGGCTGGCGAAGCTGGGCATCCGGTTGCCCGAGGCCCCCGCCCCCGCCGGCAACTATGTGGCCGGGGTGACGGTGGGGGATTTGCTGTTCGTCTCGGGGCAGATCGGTGTCCACGACGGCCGGCCCGCCTATGTCGGCAGGCTGGGCGAGGACATGGGAATCGAGGAGGGCTATGCGGCGGCGCGCCAATGCGGGCTCAACCTGCTGATGCAGGTCAAGGCCGCTTGCGGCGAACTCGATCGCGTCCAGCGGGTCGTGCGGCTGGGCGGCTTCGTCAACTGCACGCCCGATTTTTTTGACCATCCCAAGGTGATTAACGGCGCCTCCGACCTGATGGTGGAGGTGTTCGGCGACAAGGGGCGCCACGCCCGCGCCGCCGTTGGGGCGCCCTCCCTCCCCTTGGGGGTGGCGGTGGAGATAGAGGGGCTGTTCCAGATCGCCTGACGGCCTTTTGGAGAACCCGAGCACGCCTGTGGCTGTTTAGCTGGCAGGACATCCAACGTGCAACCGGAGGTCAGGCAATGAACGCTCGCTCCCTCTCCGCCATCGTCTTGGCTGCCGCCGTGCTGGCGGCCTGCGGCACGCGATCCACCGACCGCGCCGTGAGCGGCGCGGGCATCGGCGCCGGCGTCGGGGCCCTGGCAGGGCCGGCGGGTGCCGCCGTGGGCGCCCTTGCCGGCGGTGCCACGGGCATGTTCACCGACGAGGATCAGGTCTATCTGGGCGAGCCCCTGTGGGACAGCGACACCTTCGACTGATCGCGAGGGCTATGGAAAGGCGGCGGTGAGGGCGTGGATGGTCAGCCCCACCAGCCCCCCGACCAGCGTGCCGTTGATACGGATATACTGGAGATCCTTGCCCACCTGGACCTCCAGCTTGTCGACCAGCGTCGGCGTGTCCCAGCGCTCGACGACGCCGGCAATGAAGGCGCCGATGGCATGGCGGCGGGGCACCACGAAGCGCCGGAAGGCGCGCTCGACCCACATGTTCACCGCCGCCAGCATAGCGGGGTCGTCCCGCAGTCTGCGGCCCAGTGCGCGAAGGGCGGCGCGCAGGGTTTCGCGCGTCGCCGATTCGGGGGCCGTCAAGTCGCGGCGCATCCGCTCGGCGCTTTCGGCGATCACCGACGCCACGTAGTCGCGCACCTGCGGGCTGTCGAGGATTTCATCGCGCAAGGCCTGTGCGCGCTCCCGATAAGCGGGGTCGTCGGCCAGGCGCCGCAGCAGGTCGTGAACGGAGGCGTCGAAACGCTCCCGCCACGGGTGGTCGGGGGCCTTCAGTTCGAGCAGGGTTTCCTCGACGCCCGCGACGATGCGCTGGAACAGCCGTTCGTCGAGCCAGCGCGGCACCCACCAGGCGGTCTTTTCGGCCACCTTGGCGCGGATGGCGTCGCTGTTGTCATGCAGGAAGCGGCCGGCCGCGACGATCATGCGGTCGAACAGCGCCTGATGGTGCCGTTGCGCCACCAGCACCGAGAGCACCCGCGCCCCCGCCGGCCCGGGATCGACCGCCCGCAGGCTGCGCAGCACCGTTTCGCCCGCGAAGCCCCGGACGTGTTCATCGTTGACGGCGTCGATCACGCCCGGCATCGAGGCCGCCAGCCGGTCGGCGAGGAACCGGGCGTTGGCGTCCTCGGCCAGCCAGTCGGCGGCGCGGCGGGCCACGTCGAGGCCGCGCAGCTTGTGCAGTACGACGTCCTCGGCAAGGAAATTGCCTGCGATGAAGCGCCCCAGGCTGCGCCCCAGGCGGTCCTTGTTGCGGGGGATGATGGCGGTGTGCGGAATGGGAATGCGCAAGGGATGGCGGAACAGTGCCGTCACCGCGAACCAATCGGCCAGCGCCCCCACCATACCCGCCTCGGCGAAGGCCTCGACGAAGGACAGCCACGGCCACGCCGGCTGATGAATGCGCGCGGCGAGGAACACCACCAGCATGAGAACCAGCAGGCCGGTGGCCAGGGTGCGCATCCGGCGCAGTTCCCGCCGCCGGTCCGCTTCGTTGTCGCTGGCGCCTTCGATCGGCATCCGCCCCTTCCGCCTTGACGGGCGCTGGCCCGCCTCCATTTAAGACGTTCGTCGCCTATCGAAAAGACAACTGCCTACCCCGCTCGCCGAATGCAGTCGCCGTATACTCATACCCCGCCGGTGGTCAAAGTGCTGTCGGCCATCGAACAAGTCCCGGCGCGCGATTGGGACGCCTGCGCCGGCACCGACAACCCCTTCGTCGCCCATGCCTTCCTGTCGGCGCTGGAGGAGTCGGGCTCGGCGACGGCGGAAACCGGCTGGGCGCCGCGTCACCTGGTCGCCGAGGATGCCGATGGCCGCGTGGTGGCCTGCGCCCCGTTGTATCTGAAGTCGCATTCCTTCGGCGAGTACGTCTTCGACTGGGCCTGGGCCGACGCCTATCGCCGCCTGGGCGGCGACTACTACCCGAAGCTCCAGTGCGCCGTCCCGTTTACGCCCGTCACCGGGCCACGCCTGCTGGTGCGGCCGGGCGCGCCGGCGGCCGACCTGCGGGGGGCGTTGCTGGCGGCGATGCAGGAGCTGGCGCGGCGGCAGCGGGCGTCGTCCTTGCACGTCACCTTTCCCACCGCCGAGGATTGGCACGCCTGCCGCGCGGCGGGCCTCCTGCCGCGCCTGGGCGAGCAGTACCACTGGCACAACCGCGGCTATGCCCGCTTCGACGACTTCCTGGCCGCCCTTTCGTCGCGCAAGCGCCGCAACATGCGCCGCGAGCGCGAGCGGGTCGCCGCTCTTGACCTCACCATCGAGACCCTCCGCGGCGCCGACCTGCGGCCCGAGCATTGGGACGCGATGTATGGCTTCTACCGCGACACCGGCGACCGCAAATGGGGGCGACCCTATCTGTCGCACGATTTTTTTCATTTGCTGGGCGAGCGCATGGCCGGCCGGGTGGTGCTGATGCTGGCCCGCGACGGCACGCGGCCGGTGGCGGCGGCGTTGAACCTGTTGGGCGAGGACGCGCTGTTCGGGCGCTATTGGGGCGTGCGCGGGCACCATCCCTTCCTGCATTTCGAACTTTGCTACTACCGCGCCATCGACTTCGCCATCACCCACGGCCTGGCGCGGGTCGAGGCCGGTGCCCAGGGCGAGCACAAGCTGCCGCGGGGCTACGAGCCGGTGCCCACCTACAGCGCCCATTGGTTCGCCGACGCCACCTTCGGCGCCCTGCTCGCCCGGCACCTGCGCGACGAGCGCAGCATGGTCGAGCACGACCTGGCCGAACTCGCCGCCCTCGGCCCCTATCGCAAGGGGTAGATCGCGCCTTGCCATTGCCGCCGCGCGGCGGCATAGTCTGGGACAAACGTCACCGGGGGAGCCGGCGCAACCGGCTGAGAGGTTCCTGCTTTCGGAACGACCCCTGAACCTGATCCGGGTCATGCCGGCGTAGGAAGGTGTTTCTTGGCCGTTCCCGCTCTCGCCCCGTCGCCAGCCGTTCTTGTCCATGCCGCGCGCGTCGCCTTTGACGGCGCGCCGCTTTTCGTCGATCTGGACATGCAGTTGCCCGCCGGGCGCTGGACGTGCCTTTTGGGCGCCAGCGGGGTGGGGAAAAGCACCCTGTTGCGGCTGATCGCCGGCCTGGTTCCGGCGGCGCCGCAGACGGCGGTGCGCTGCGGCGACGGCGGCGCCTTGGCCGGTCGCGTCGCCTATATGGCGCAGCAGGACTTGCTGCTGCCCTGGCTGGACGTGCTGGGCAATGCCCTGCTCGGCCATCGCCTACGCGGGCGGCCCGCGCCCAAGGGCCGGGCGGAGCACCTGCTCCGCCGCGTCGGTCTGGGCGAGCGGCTGCGCGCGCGACCGGCGGAACTCTCGGGCGGGATGCGCCAACGGGTCGCCCTGGTGCGCACCCTGATCGAGGACCGTCCCATCATCCTGATGGACGAGCCGTTTTCGGCGCTCGACGCCATCACCCGCCTGCAGCTTCAGACCCTGGCGGCGGACTTGTTGCGCGACCGCACCGTGTTGCTCGTCACCCATGATCCCCTGGAGGCGCTGCGCCTGGGGCACGAGGTGCTGGTGTTGGCCGGCCGGCCGGCGCGCCTGCACCGGGTGGAGGTGCCCACCACCCCA
>JAWLGJ010000074.1:0-9236 GCA_041685145.1 Magnetospirillaceae bacterium
CGCCAGCAGCAGCGGCCATTCATGCCCCGGAAGGTGTAGAATGACGACTGTGCACATGCAAAAAAGTCCTGTACCTCTTTGGCGTACGGGTTATAACACCCGCGCACGGGGCGTTGGGATGGCGGCCTCGTGCCCCTACATGTAGGGTGCAGGCTTTTCGACTGGGACCGACGAGCGCAGCATGACAACCTTCGATGATCGCGAAAAGGCTTTCGAGGCGAAATACCGCCTGGATCAGGAAACGGCCTTCAAGGTGCAGGTCCGCCGCGACAAGCGGCTGGGCCGATGGGCCGCCGAACTGATGGGCCTGGGCGGGCAGGAGGCCGAGGCCTACGCCGCGACGGTGGTCGAGTCGAACTTCGCGCAGCCCGGCGATGACGACGTGGTGCAGAAGGTGCTGGAGGATTTTGCCGCCGCCGGCGTCGACATGGACGAGCAGCGGTTGCGCAAGACGATGGACCGCCTGGGCGCCGAGGCCCGCGCCGAGATCGTCAGCGAGGTCACCGCCGCCAAGCAAAACCGCGGCGGCTGATCGCCCGTCGCCGCACGGCGCGAAACGCGGGTTCGCGGCTCGCGCCACTCCCGCGGGCGATTTTCCCCGTCCCTAGGGCTGCACCGCCCCCAGCAGCACCGCCTTGGCCACCGCCTGCTCGCGGGTGGCGGCGCCCAGCTTTTTCTTCGCGTTTGCGACGTGAAGATTGACCGTGACCTCGGCCAGTTTGAGGCGGTCGGCGATCTCGGCGACACGCATCCCCTTGGCCAGCCACAGCAGCACCTCGCGCTCACGGGCGGTCAGCCTTACCGCGTCCAGTGTCTCTTCCCGCATCAGCGCCTGCAGGCGGTAATGGCCGGCCGCAGCGGCAAGACGCATCACCCCGCCGGTGTGAGCCAGGAGGCGCACCAGACCGTCGCCATCCTCCGGAAACCCCAGGGTGACGGTGCCGCCGAGGGGTGCGTCGCAATGCCCAACCGGCACCGACAGCCCGTTGCGCAGGCCATAGGCGGAGTAGCCGTCCTCCATCAGGCGGCGGCTGCCCTCGGCGACGGCCGGGTTGTCAGCGTCGATGTCCAGCCCCCACACCAGCGGTATCGGCCGGGTCACGCAGTGGTGGGCGACATGGTCGACGCGCCAATAGGCTTCGGCCAAATACTGCTCCGGCCACCATTCCGGGCAGGTGGTGAGAAAGCGGACCGCGGCCGGGTCGGTGCCGAACCAAGAATGCACCGTCTGCGCGCCCCGCTGTTGCAGGAAGTCGCGCGCCACGGCCCAGGCGTCGTCCACGGTGTCAGCGCGTTCCAACGCGGTGAAGAAATCCTGCAGGGTCCAATGCACTGCCGCGATCCCTTCGCCCTAGTCGTTGCGCAACCATACCCTATGGAAACTGATAGGTTGTTGCCTGTCCAGGGGCAGTCCACGATTTCGGTGGGGGGGAATATTGGGGGCCGAAGTGAGGGTCATGTGGTGCAGCAGAGCCGATACTGCCCCTATTGCAGGGAAGACGCCGTACACGCCGTCTATGAGTTCGAGGACGACCGCATATACTGGTGCAGGCGTTGCGCCCAGGTGTCCATCGAGCCCAAGTGCGAAGACCGGACTGCTGATTCAATATCCTGGGGCGGCGGCCACGGGATTCCCGCTGTCGCGGGAATGACAGGCGGGGAGAGAGGCCGCGGCCTTAACCCTCGCCGAAAACCCGCGTGAAAATCGTGTCGACATGCTTGGTGTGGTAGCCGAGGTCGAACAGGTCTTCCAGCGCCCCGGCCGTCAGGTGGCGTGAGACCTCCTCGTCGGCCTTGAGCAGGTCCAGGAAGTTGCGCTGCTCGTCCCATACCCGCATGGCGTTGCGCTGCACCGCCTTGTAGGCGTCCTCGCGGCTCATGCCCGCCTGGGTCAGCGCCAGCAGCACCCGCTGCGAAAACACCAGCCCGCCCAACTGGTCCAGGTTGCGTCGGCAGTTGTCGGGATAGACCACCAGCTTGTCGACGACCCCAGTTAGCCGCGCCAGGGCGAAATCCAGGGTGACGGTGGCGTCGGGGCCGATCATGCGTTCCACCGAGGAGTGCGAGATGTCGCGCTCGTGCCACAGCGCAACGTTCTCCAGCGCCGGCACCACCGCCATGCGCACCACCCGCGCCAGGCCGGTGAGGTTTTCGGTCAGGATGGGGTTGCGCTTGTGCGGCATCGCCGAGGAACCTTTCTGGCCGGGGGCGAAATACTCCTCGGCCTCGCGCACCTCGGTGCGTTGCAGGTGGCGGATTTCCACCGCCAGCCGCTCCACCGAGCTGGCCAGCACCCCCAGCGTGGCGAAGAACTGGGCGTGGCGGTCGCGGGGGATCACCTGGGTCGAGATCGGCTCGGGCGTCAGGCCCAGCTTGGCGGCGACGTATTCCTCCACATAGGGCTCGACATTGGCGAAGGTGCCCACCGCGCCGGAGATGGCGCAGGTGGCGACATCGGCGCGCGCCGCCGCCAGCCGGGCGCGGTTGCGCTGCCACTCGGCATGGAAGGAGGCGAATTTCAGCCCCATCGTCACCGGCTCGGCGTGGATGCCGTGGCTGCGCCCCATGCAGGGCACGTCCTTGAACTCGTAGGCGCGGCGCTTCAAGGCCGCCAGCAGGGCGTCGATGTCGGCCAGCAGGATGTCGGCGGCCTGGGCGAGTTGCACCGCCAGGCAGGTGTCGAGCACGTCCGAGGAGGTCATCCCCTGGTGCAGGAAGCGCGCCTCGGGGCCGACATGCTCGGCGACGTTGGTCAGGAAGGCGATGACGTCGTGGCGGGTCTCGCGCTCGATCTCGTCGATGCGCGCGACCTCGAAGGCGCCCCGCTCCCAAATCGCCTTGGCGGCGTCCTTGGGGATGACGCCGCGCGCGGCCATTGCGTCGGCGGCGTGGGCCTCGATCTCGAACCAGATGCGGAACTTGTTCTCCGGCTCCCAGATGCGGGCCATGTCGGGGCGGCTGTAGCGTGGAATCATCGCGGGAACGTCCTGGTCTGTGGCGCGGCCGAAGCGCAGGCGTTATGGCAGAAAGCGGCCGGCTTGCAAAGCCGGAGGGCGAAAAAAAGACGGGGCCTCGCGGCCCCGAAAGTCATGTTGGACAGGGGAGGTCCGCCTCACGTCATCAGGCTGCGACGGTCGTCGATGATGCGGCGCAGGATGGGCGTGAGGATAAGCTCCATCGCCAGCCCCATCTTTCCTCCGGGGACGACGATGGAATTGCGGCGCGACATCCACGACCCGTTCAGCATCTGCAACAGATAGGGGAAGTCGAGCCGGAAGCGGTCCGGCTTGCGGAAACGGATCACCACCAGGCTTTCGTCGGCGGTGGGGATATCGCGGGCGATGATGGGGTCCGACGTATCGACGATGGGAACGCGCTGGAAGTTGATGTCGGTCAGTTTGAACTGCGGCACGATGTAATGCACATAGTCGTGCATCCGGCGCAGGATCGTGTCCATCACCGCCTGTTCGGAATAGCCGCGCAGGTCGGTGTCGCGGCGGATCTTCTGAATCCATTCCAGATTGATCACCGGCACCACCCCGATCTTCAGGTCGACGTACTGGGCGACGTTGACCTCGTCGGTGACCACGCAGCCGTGCAGCCCCTCATAGAACAGCACGTCGGTGCCGCCGGGGATGTCCTCCCAGGGCGTGAACTCGCCCGGCCCGATGCCCAGCTCCTGGTAGGGCTTGGCCTCGCCGTCATTGTGGATGTACAGCCGCCGCCGGCCGCCGCCGCTGGCGGCATAGGTGCGGAAGAGGTCTTCAAGGTCGCCGAACAGGTTGGCCTGGGGGCCGAAATGGCTGAAATGGGTGTTCCCCTCGGCCTCGGCCTTGGCGAGGGCCTCCTTCATTTCCTTGCGATTGAAGCGGTGGAAGCTGTCGCCCTCGATGACCGCCGGGCTGATGCCTTCGCGGCGGAACATGTGCTCGAAGGCCTCCTTGACGGTGCTGGTGCCGGCACCGGACGACCCGGTGACGGCAATGATCGGGTGTTTCCGTGACATCCCTCTCCTCTCCTGCTGGTTATGGCGGCCGCGCCGCCCGCCGCCCCGGGGGCGGGGGGCGGGCGCCGGGTGCCGGCTTATTTCTCCGGCTTGGTAAGAAGTATTAGAGCTCTCTTATACTATTTGTTCAGCGCCTGCCGCCAGTCCGGATACAGCGCGTCGGCGTCGTGCGGGAACGATTCGAAGGCGCCGGCCAGTTCCGGATTCTCCTTGGCATAGGTCAGCAGGTCGACGCCCTGGGTCCAGGCCTCGTGCGCCTGGCGCAGCGACTTGGCGCCGGCGACGGGGCCGTCCTTGTGCCCGAAGGCGCCGCCGCCCGAGGTCTGGATGATGTTGGAGTGACCGAGATTGTCGAAGAAGCCGGGCAGGCGCAGCGCGTTCATGCCGCCCGAGATGATGGGCGTGGTGGCCTTCATCCCATACCATTTCTGGCGGTAGAAAAGCCCGTCGGCCTCCTCGTTCTCCAGCATGAAGGCCAGCAGCTTGTCCTCGGGCGCGCCCTCCATCTTGCCGAAGCCCATCGTGCCGGTGTGGATGCCCGAGGCCCCCTGAAGGCGCGCCATCTTCATGTGCACCAGCGAGGTGTAGCCGCGCTTGGCCTGCGGCGAGGTGACGGCGCCGTGGCCGGCGCGGTGGTAGTGCAGGAACTGCCCCGAGAAGTAACGCCGTGCCAGGGTGACCGCCGAGGGCCCGCCGACATAGCCGTCGACCAGAAAGGCGACGTGGCCGGCGTTCTCGCCAAAGGTCTCCAGCACCAGTTCGCCGCGGCGGATCATCTCGAAGGGGTCGTCGGCGGTGATATTGGCGGAAAACAGCTTGGGCTGGCCGGTCTCGTCCTGGGCGCGGCGCATGGCGTCGGCGACAAGCTGCATGGTCTGCTTGTAGGGGGCGAAGACCTGGTTGCCCTGGGGCTCGTCATTCTTGATGAAGTCCCCCGCCCGCCAGAACTGATAGCAGGCGTCGGCGAAGGGCTGCGGACGCAGGCCCAGCTTGGGCTTGATGATGGTGCCGACGATCATGCCGCCATCGTTGAGCGGCCGCCCCAGCACCCGCCACATCTCCTCGATGTTCTTGGCCGGGCCGTCGAACAGCTGCAGATAGGCCGGGGGGACGTAGAAATCGAGCATCTTGGCGTATTCGACGTCGCTCATGCCCTGGTTGTTGCCGATGGCAAGGGTCAGGAAAGAGACGATCATCGCCCGGCCGTCGGTGACGTTGCGGTCGAAAAGCTCGATCGGATAGGCGATCTTCATCAACTCCTTGTCCTCGTCGATTTCATAGACGAGGGCATCGACGCCGCGGGTGAAGTCGTCGGTGGTGCTGACCTCGACATTGGTGCCGGTCGAGGATTCGGCGGCGAAGTGGGCGGCGGTGGCCAGATAGCCATAGCCGGGCCGCGGCTTCATAAGATAGGCGCACAGCACATGCCGGCCGCCGGCGATCAGCTCCTCTTCGCTCAGGTTGAGGCGGGCGTAACGCTTCGACTGATCCATTTTCTTCTCGCTCCCTGGGTCTTGCGAATGACCGGGCTTGGTGGCCGTTCGATGCGGCTGCCGCCTCGCTTGGCGCAGCCTGGAGCAAGAATGCCCGCCGGCAACCACCCGCGGAACACCCGGGCGGGGGGAGCCGCCACATTTCATGGGCAGGGCCGAATCCGCCCGAAGGGGTGGGGCCGGAGTGGTGGCGCCGCCGGTCAGTGGTCGTGGTCGTGGGGCTCCAGTTCCTCCGGCGCGTGCCGGTGGTCGTGGGGCTTCAGGGCGTGGTTGGGGTGCTGGTGGTAGTGGCCGGCCTCGGGACCGTGGTCGTGCTCGTGGGTGTGCTGGTGGGTGTGGAAGTGGCGGTGCACATGCTTGTGCTCGTGGGTGTGAACGACGCCCGCGTGGCGGTGCGGGTGGGCGTGGATGTGGATGTGCTCGTGCTCGTGATAGTGCCGGTGCGGGTGGCGTCCGCGCCCCATGCTCGCGCTCCCTCTTCTCTGTCCGCACAACTATATCGCGCCGGCGCGGGGGCTTCCAGCTTGGGCTGGGCAGCGGCCGGGTTTCGTGTTAGCGTCCGCCAACATCCTCGACTGCAATCATAATTCCTTGGCAGGTAGTCGCATAATGCATTTCCGGAGCTGGGCGGGGGCGGTTGCCCCGGGCGTCGCCGTGTTGACCGGCGTCGCGGCGCCGGCAAGGTCCATGCGCACGGTGCAGGACGGCCGTCCGGTGCCGGTCGACCACGGCGGGCCGATGCGAGTCCACGCCACCGACATGCGGTAGGGAAGGCAGAGAATGGCTCATATTCCCGACGGCATCCTGTCGCCGCCCGTGCTGGCGGCGGGCCTTGCCGTCGCCGCCGGCGGTACCGCCTTGGCGCTGCGGCGCCTGGAATCGGACGATCTGGCGCCGGTGGCGCTGGTGTCGGCGGCCTTCTTCGTGGTGTCGCTGGTGCATGTGCCGCTGGGGCCGTCGGGGGCACATCTGATGCTGACCGGCCTCATGGGCCTGATGCTGGGCTGGGCGGTGTTTCCGGCGGTGTTGGTGGCGCTGATGCTGCAACTGCTGATGTTCGGTCATGGCGGCCTCGGCAGCCTCGGGGTCAATGTCGCCGTGATGGCGCTGCCGGCGCTGGTGGTGGGCGCCCTGCTGCGGCCCTTGCTGCGCCGCGGCCAACGCGCGGCGGCGGTTGCCGGCGCGGCCGCCGGCGGGCTGGGCGTTGCGATGGCCGGGGCGTTGGTGGCGCTGGCGCTGGCTGCCAGCGGCGAGGCATTTCTGCCGGCGGCAAAGCTGGTGGCGGCGGCGCATCTGCCGCTGGCAGCGGTGGAGGCGGTGGTCACCGCCGCGGCCGTGCGGCTGCTGTATCAGGTGCGGCCGTCGGCACTGCCGGGAGCGGTGGCCGCCAATGCCTAGGGCGTGGCCGTGCCGGAATCCGGCGACCGGCGCCATGCTGCTGGCGCTGCTGTTGACGGTCGCGGCTGGGGCGGCGTGGGCGCACGCGGCGCGGCTGTTCGCTACCGTCGAGGGCGGCGCCATCGTCGGCGAGGTGTATTTCGCCGGCGGCGGCCCGGCGGCCGCGGTCGGCGTTGTCGCCGTCGATCCCGATGGGAACGCGCTGGCTCAGGCCCGCACCGACGCCGAGGGCCGTTTCCGCCTGCCGGTGACGCGGCGGGTGGATCACCGCCTGCTCGCCGACGTCGGCGACGGCCACGCCGCCAGCGCGCTGGTGCCGGCCGATGCCTTGCCGGAGCCTGCCGCGACGCCCTCCTCCGCCGCCGCACGCGAGCCCGCCGCGGTGGCGGCGGCGGTGGACGCGGCGCTGGCACGGCGGGTCGCGCCGTTGCGGCGCGACATCGCGCGCCTGCAAGACCGCATCCTGTGGCGGGACGTCCTGGGCGGGCTGGGCTATGTGCTGGGGCTGTTCGGGGCGGCGGCTTTCGTCCTGGCGCGGCGGCGGGACCGTCAGCCGCCGGGATAGGCCGCCATCGCCAGCAGGCCGCCGACGACGATTCCCACGGCGAACGCCAGCAGCAGCCCGGTAGCGATCAGCGCGCGCCGAAGTTGCGGCGGGCGCGGCGGTGCCTCGGGCGGCGGCGCGGTCGTCGCCGGAGGGGCGTCGAGGAAGGGCGGGTCGCCGGTCGCCTCGGTGGGGGCGGCGCCCTCGTGCCACTGGTGCAGTATCTCGGCGGCGCGGCTTTGCGGATAGGGGGCGAACCCGGGCGGCAGCAGCAGGTGTCGGCGCAGGCGCTGCAGCAGTTCCTGCGCCACGTCGAAATAGGCCCACGCCGCCGGACCGGCCGGGTCGTACAGCACCGCCGGCAGATTGCGGGCCACCGCCGCCACCACGCGCAGGTCGGTGGGAATGGGGGTGGCGAAGGTGGCCGCCGCCAGTTCCTTCCCAAGGCGTTCCTCAAGACGCTCGGGCGTGTCCGGCTCGCCGCGCCCGATAAGCAACACGCCGCTGGTGACGTCCAGGCCCTGGCGCACCTGGGTCGCCAGCCTCCACGTCCGCTTCAGGCCCTCAAGGGCCAGGCGGTCGTTGGTGACCGGGACCAGCAGCGCGTCGGCGACGGCAATGGCGTTGACCACCGATGGCCCCAGCGTCGGCGGGCAATCGACAATGACGACGTCGGCGCGGTCGGCCAGGGCGCGCAGGCCCTGCTTCAGATTGGCGAAGGCCTCTTCCAGGAAGGTCGTCTCGATGTCCGCCATCGCCAGCAGCGGTGTCGCCGCCAGCAGCGACAGGTCCGGCACCAGGCCGGGCCGCAGCGCCTCGCGCATGTCCGCGCGCCCGGCCAGCAGATCATAGGTGCCGCGCCCGGCGGCGCCCGGCACGCCCACGGCCTGGGTGGCGTTGCCCTGGGAGTCGAAGTCCATCAGCACCACGCGGGCGCCATACGCCACCAGGCACACGGCCAGATTGGCGGCCGTGGTGGTCTTGCCGACGCCGCCCTTCTGGTTGCAGACGGCGATGACGGTGGGGCGCGTCGGGGTGACCGCCTCGGAGAGTGGCACCACGTCGGAATCGCCCGCCTTCACCCGTCCCCCTCGCCCGAGGCGTCGCCGATGCGGCGGCGTATGTCGGTGAGCAGCGTGTCATCGACCCGTTCGCGCCGCAGCGTGTCGTCGGGTGCGCGCGCCTTGGCCCGCCGGCGGGGCGGCGCCGGCTGGGCGGCCGGGTCGCCGTCCGGCTCCGGCTGGGGTGGCGGCGGTTCCGCCGTGGGCGGTGCTGGTGCCGGTGCTGGTGCCGGCGCTGGTGTTGGGGGCGCCGCGACCCAGCGCCGGGCGAGGGCGCGCAGCAACAGCGGGTTGCGGCGCAGCGGCGGCGGCGCGGTCCGGGGCGCGGCGCCCGCGTCGGCGGCCGGAGTCGCCTCCGCCTCGGCCGCTTCGCTGACGGCGGCGTCGATGCGCGCGACCAGACCCTCCAGGTTGCGTTCCAGGGCGGCGACGGCCTCGGTGGTGGTGGCGTGGTGCTGGTGCAGGGTCTCCGCCAGTGCGGCGGTCGCCTCCGCCGGCCGCGCCGCCACGGCGTCGAGCCGTTCCGCCAGCGTCTCCAGGCGCCGGTCGAGCGCCGCCACCGCCTCGGCGCTGGCGTCGTGACGTTCGCGCAGGGCATCGCCGAGGGCAACGATGGCCGGATCGGGCGCGGCGGGCGCCTCCGCCGGCCGCGCCGCCACGGCGTCGAGCCGTTCCGCCAGCGTCTCCAGGCGCCGGTCGAGCGCCGCCACCGCCTCGGCGCTGGCGTCGTGACG
>JAWLGJ010000020.1:0-25627 GCA_041685145.1 Magnetospirillaceae bacterium
GCGGCGGCGGCCGCCGCCTCCGCCTCGACCACCGACGGCTTGCGGCTCTCGCGGCGATAGAGAATCCAGTCCAGCCCGAAAAAGACCGCCAGCAGGATTCCCGCCGTCACCAGCATCGGCACGGCCATGTGCGTGGTCGGCCAAAAGAAGTCGACCCCCTTCAGGAAGCCCAGAAACAGGGGCGGATCGCCCAAGGGCGTCAGCGAGCCGCCGATGTTCGCGACCAGGAAAATGAAGAACACCATCACATGCACGTTGTGCCGGCGCCAAAGATTGGCGCGGATCAACGGGCGCACCAGCAGCATGGCGGCGCCGGTGGTGCCCATCCAGCTTGCGATCACCGTGCCCAGCGCCAGGAAACCGGTGTTGACCAGCGGCGTGCCGCGGATGCCGCCGCGCACGCGCACCCCGCCCGCGACCGTGAACAGCGACAACAGCAGGATGATGAAGGGGATGTATTCCAGGAACAGGGTGTGCAGCAGCTCGTACAGCGTCAGTTCAACCCCGAAGCGCCCGGCGAAAGGCAGCAGGAAAGCCAGCGCCCAGAACGCCGACACCTTGCCGAAATGATGATGCCAGAAGCGCGGCGCCAGCAGAGGGAACAACGCGATCGACAGCAGGATGCCCGCAAAGGGAACCACCCAGGCCAGGCCCAGCGCGCCGCCGTCGAGATGCGGCGCCCCCGCCGCGGCCGCCAGGGCCGGGGCCGGATTCGCAATACAGGCGACGGCGGCAAGCGGAAGCGCGACGGCGGCGCCGGCACGGCGCAAGAGGGCACGACGGGCGGTCATCCTTCCCTTCATCTGCCTTTCTTCTGCGGAACTTGGCTCACCCGGCGGCGAAGCCGGCGCAGTATGCCCGAACCCTTGTGCGGCCGCAAACCGTTATTGGTGCAATGCATCAATCTTCTCGCACATGCACAATATCGTCGCCGCCGCCTCAGTATCCCGCATTCGGCCCTCGCCGCCCCGCACCACGCTTTGTTTGAATCATGTTGACCCGCATCCTCAGCGTATTAGGATGCGTTTCGCGCCGCCGCCCCCCACTTTTGGGGAGGCGCCGCCCCGACCATTCCGGAGAGGAGGAGATGCTACACGCCTCCACCCGGCTCGCCTCCGATCCGCCGTGTTGTGCTGGCGACGGGCGCGCCTGGGGCCAGCGTCGACGAGGAAGCCGCTTTCGCCGTCGCCGCGATTGGCATCTGCCCTTCGTTCACTGCACAGGCGCGTTCTCGCGTGCGATACTCTGCCACCGGGCGTCCACGTCGGCGTTCCGGGGCCCCCTCGCCCCCGTTGCCATTGGTGTTTCCGTGCCCTTGCGGGCAAGCAGTAGGGAGGAGTGATAATGCTGAAAAGTTGTCTTAGAGTTGCCGCCGGGCTTGCCCTGGCCACCGGCCTGGCCGCCGCCACCGACGCGACCGCCCAGGACCGCAGCGACTGGCCGGATTCGGTCAAGGTCGGCACCGCCTCGCAGGGCGGCACCTATTTCATTTACGGCGCCGGCTGGGCCGGGCTGGTCCAGGAGATGCTGGGCGTCAACGCCACCTCCGAGGTGACCGGCGGCCCGGTCGCCAACATGGCGCTTGTCAACAGCAACGAGCTTCAGTTCGGCATGGTGACGATGGGCCCGGCCTATGACGGCTGGACCGGCGCAAGCGACCTCGCCCCCGGCGTCGAGATGAAGAACGTCCGCGCCATGTTCCCGATGTATCCGACGCCGTTCCACGCCATCACGCTGGCGGGCTCGGGCATCGAGACGGTGTCGGACCTTGACGGCAAGCGCGTCAATGTCGGTCCGCGCACGGGCACGCCCGGCACCTATTGGCCGCGCTTCTTCGAGAGCCTGGGCGTCAACGTCAATGTCCAGTACGGCGGCGCCGCCGACGCGGCCGGCCAGCTTCAGGACGGCCTCATCGACACCTTCGCCTTCGCCGCCGGCATCCCGATTTCGGCGTTCAGCCAAGTCGAGGCGCAGAACGAGGCGGTGATCTTCGGCTTCACCGACGAGGAACTGAACACCCTGCTGGGCGAGTACCCCTCGGTCACGCCGTTCACCATCCCCGCCGGCACCTATCGCAGCCAGGATGCGGACATCCAGACCGTGTCGATGGCCAATTTCGGCATCGCCCACAAGGACATGCCCGAGAGCCTGGTTTATGAGATCATGAAGGTCGTTCTCGACAACAACGACCGCATGATGCAGATCCACAAGGCGGCGAAGGATACCGTGGTGGAGAACTGGGACCAGAACGGTTTCCTGTGGTTCCACCCCGGCGCCATCCGCTATTTCGAGGAAAAGGGCATTGACATTCCGGACGAGTTGATCCCGCCGGAATATCAGGGCTAAGGCACAAGGCGCCTCCCCTTTGCGGGGAGGCGCCTTTCCTTTATCTTCCCGATTCGCCGGCACCGCCGGCGATTGGTGGTTTGGGACACCTTTGGATTTGGGGCAATGGCGGACCGGACGGACGACGGCGAGAACGGGGTAACGGGGGCGGGCGGCGAAACCATCGCCGACAAGGTTGCCGCGGTAAATCAGGAAGAGGTTGCGGGTGTGCAGCGGCCCTTGCGGCCCTGGGAAAAACCGCTCTTTTATTGGCTGTGCATCGGCTACACCCTGTTTCACCTGCTGGTGCTCAACGTTTTTCCGTTGGAAACGTGGGCCTTCCGCATCCTGCACGTGGCGGGCGGCCTGGTTCTGGGCTTCGGTCTGGTCGCGGCGATGCTGCCGCGCACCGACCCCGACCCGCGCTTCGACAAACGCCAGATCGTGCCGATGGTGCTGGGCGGTGCCCTCGCGCTCTACGCCACCGGCGCCGTCATCTATGCCTTCGTGCTGCGCGACGTCCTGGGCGGCGGCATGGCGCCGCCGTGGGTGTGGAGCAGTTTCAGCCAAAGCGTGATCGCCGCCTCCGTCATCGGCGTCGTCGGCGCGTGGCTGTTCCGCCAGCGCGCCGCCGGCATCGGCTGGTATGACTGGGTGCTGATGGCGGCGAGCGCCAGCGTCGGCGCCTATCTGATCTTCCACCTCAACGGCTGGCAGTTCCGCGCCGGCGTCATGCCCCAGCAGGCGGACTTCCTCACCGCCGCCGCCGGCATCCTGCTGATCCTGGAACTGACGCGCCGCGTCGCCGGGCTGGCGCTGGTGGTGATTGCAGCGATCTTCCTGATCTACGGCTTCGCCGGCCCGTTCCTGCCCGGCTTCCTGGCGCACAGCGGCTACAAGGCCGACCGGCTGATCACCTACATCTACACCGACAACGGCATTCTGGGACCGACGACGGCGGTGTCGTCGACCTACATCATCCTGTTCATCGCCTTCGCCGCCTTCCTGCAGGCGTCGCGCGTCGGCGATTACTTCGTCAACTTCGCCTTCGCCGCCGCCGGCCGCGCCCGCGGCGGCCCCGCTAAGGTGGCGGTGTTCGCCAGCGGCCTGATGGGCATGATCAACGGCACTTCGGCCGGCAATGTCGTCGCCACCGGCTCGCTGACCATCCCGCTGATGAAGCGCGTCGGCTACAACAGCCGCAGCGCCGCGTCGATCGAGGCGGCGGCATCCTCGGGCGGTCAGATCATGCCGCCGATCATGGGGGCCGGCGCCTTCATCATGGCCGAGGTGACGGGCATCCCCTACACCGACCTGATCGTCGCCGCCCTGATCCCATCGGTGCTGTATTTCGCCTCGATCTTCTTCATGGTCGATTTCGAGGCCCGCAAGCTGGGCATGAAGGGGTTGCCGTCGAGCGAACTGCCGGTGCTGCGCGACATGGCCCGCCAGGCCTATCTCTTCCTGCCGGTCGTCATCCTGGTGGGGGCGCTGTTCATGGGCTATTCGGTCATCCGGGCTGGCACGGTGGCGCTGGTCAGCGCCGCCGTGGTGAGCTGGCTGACCCCGTACCGCATGGGGCCGGTGGGCGTGCTGCGGGCGCTGAACCTGTCGTCGCGCATGGCCATTCAGCTCATCGCCGTGTGTGCCTGCGCCGGCATCATCGTCGGCGTCATCGGCCTGACCGGCGTCGGCCTGCGCTTTTCGGCCATGCTGCTGGCTGTGGCCGACACCAGCCAGCTTCTGGCCCTGGTGTTCGCGATGGGCATTTCGATCCTGCTGGGCATGGGGATGCCGACCACCGCCGCCTACGCCGTCGCCGCCTCGGTGGTGGCGCCGGGCCTGGTGCAGCTGGGCATCGAGCCGCTGATCGCGCATTTCTTCGTCTTCTATTTCGCGGTGATGTCGGCGATCACGCCGCCGGTGGCCCTGGCCGCCTATGCCGGCGCCGCCATCGCCGGGTCCGACCCCATGCGCACCTCGGTGACGGCCTTCAAGTTCGGCCTTGCCGCCTTCATCGTGCCCTACATGTTCTTCTACAGCCCCGGCCTGCTGATGGAGGCCGAGACCACCGTGGTGCTGCGCAACCTGGTCACGGCGACCGTCGGTGTCTTTATGCTGTCGGGCGCCGTGCAGGCATGGTTCTTCGGACGCATGGGCGTGGCGCTGCGCGGCGTGCTGCTGGTCGCGGCGCTATGCATGATCGCCGGCGGGATGCTCACCGACATGGTCGGCATCGGGCTGGGGCTCGCGGTGTTCGTCTGGCAGCGCAAGATGGCCTCCACCCGGCCCGTGCCCAGTACCGCGTCCTGAACGGACCGGCTCCGCCGCCCCGACGGGGTGGCGGAGCCGTCCGGAGCATCCCACATCTATCGGTGACATGCGACCCGCCGCCATCATAGCCGCCGCCCTTTCCGGAACCATCCTCCTCGCCGCCCAGGCGCCCGCCCCGCCGTGGCACAGCACGCTGGGCCGGGACCACCCTCTCGCCGGAACCATCTGGGCCGCCGATCAGGCCCAGCCGCTCACGCCCGAGCAGGTGGTCGAGCGCGCCGCCGACGCCGACTTCGTCCTGCTGGGCGAGGTCCACGACAACCCCGACGCCCATCGCCTCCAGGCCTGGGTGCTGGAGGAGATGGTCGCCCAGGGGCGCCGCCCGGCGGTAGCCTTCGAGATGTTCGACCGCGGCCAGGAGAAGGCGATTGGCGTCCAGCTCGAAAAGGCGCCGCGGGACGCCGACGCCCTGGCGGCGGCGCTGGACTGGGAGAACTCCGGCTGGCCGGACTTCGCCATGTACCGCCCCATCCTCCAGGCCGCCCTGGATGCGGGATTGCCGGTGCTGCCCGCCAATCTGTCGCGCGACCTGGTGCGCGGCATCATGATGGGCGAGGAACTCCCCCCGGACCTTCCCGCCGATCTCGCCGAGGTCGTCGCGGCGACGCAGGCCCTGCCCGAGGAGCACACCGCCGCCCTCGCCGACGAGATCCGCGACAGCCACTGCGGCGAAATGCCGGAAAGCATGATGGCCCCCATGACCCGGGCGCAGAAGGTGCGCGACGTGGCGATGGCGCGGGCCTTGGCCGAAGGCGCGCGGCAAAGCGGCGGCGGCGCCGTTCTGATCGCCGGCAACGGCCACACCCGCAATGACCGCGGCGCCCCCTTCTATCTGCGCCCGATCGTCGGCGAGGACGCCCGGATTCTCAGCCTGGGCATCGTCGAGGTCGAAGAGGGCAAGCTGGAACCCGCCGACTATACCGAACTCTATGCGGGACTGGATGGCGCGCTGCCCTTCGACGTCGTGTGGTTCACGCCCGCCCAGGAACGCGCCGATCCGTGCGAATCCCTCAAGCGTCACATGGACGACAAGGGGCGCGGCGACGGGTGACGGCGATCAGGCTTCCGGCGGGCGCGGCCGGGACGGCGGCATCCATTGCTTCACCGCCACCGGCCGTCCCGTGTGGGAGCGCATCACCCGCGCGCGCATGACGTTGGTCACGCCGGGCGCGGCGCGGGCCGGGTCGGCGGCGCGGCCGTAGAATTCCCGCATCTCCGAAAGCGGAATTTCCGCCCGCGGCCCCCGTTCCAGGGCACCGGCATAGGGCGCGTGCCCGCACAGGTGCCGGCTGAGATGTTCGGCGGAATGGGCGCCGAAGCGCCGCCAGATGGAATCCAGGAAATGCTCCACCCGTTCCGGCAGCGGCGCGGGCTCGATATAGGGCCGCGCGGCCGCAAAGGCGCGGAAAATATCCGGTTCCACCGGCCCCTGCTCGTCGGCGACGAAGGTGGCCGGCATCAGCTTGCGACCATAGTTCGCGACCGCATAGTAGGCTTGCGCGAGGTAAAGCAGTCGGTGCAGCTTTTGCGGTTGCAGGTATTCGTTGTCGTCCAGCGCCCGGTCCTGGAACCAGGCGACCACGTCGAAGGTGGATTCGACGGCCGTGGGCATGGTCGGCGTCTCCCTGGGGCTTCGAAGCCATTCCGCCACGGTGCAGTGTGACGGCCAATGGGTAACAAATCCTTAACGGCGCTGCTGCTGTCATTCGCGGCGGTTTGCATGGCGCCCCCGGCCGCCGGCGAGTCGGCGCCGGTGCCCTTTCGCCTGGAGGCGCGGCCCGAGGGCGTCGTCTTCGCGGCCGACGGGCCGCTGAATCTGCCCTGGCCGAATCCGCCCGCCGCCCTGAGGGCCCTGCTGCCGCCGTCGGCGGGTGCCCTGGGCCTACGCCTGAGCGCCCTTGGCGACGGCCCCTGGTCGGTGACCGCAAGGCGCAACGGCGATGGCTGGCGTGTGGCCACACAACTGCGCCTCGCTGTGGGGACGGGGGCGGCGCTGACGGCGGAGGTGGAGGGAGCGGCCGAGATTGGCCCCCAGGGGGTGCGCCGTCTCGACCTCGGGCGCCTGGACGTCGATGCGCGCGGCCTGCGCCCGCCCTTCGCCGCTGCCGCCGATGTCGCCCTGCGCCTCGCCGGCCACGAGGCCCTGACCCTGCACATGCTGGCGCACGACCTCGCCATCCCGGGACTGGCAGCGGCCGAGGCGGCCTTTTCCGGCGGCGGGCGTCTGCGAGTCGACGGCCGCCACGTCGCCTGGTTCCCCGACGAATCGGCGCGGCTGTGGCTGGAGGGGCTGCGTCTTCCCGGCATTCTGGAGGCGCGTTCCCCCATCGCCGTCCCGCTGGCCGGTGGTGGCGACGGCGGCGCGGCGTTGGAGGCGGCGTTGGCGCCCGACAACGCGCTCTCGCTGCGATCGCGCCTGCGCCTGGGGCCGCTGGAGGCAGTTGCCCTCCTGCCGGCGGCGGACGGCGCCGCCCTGCGCGCCGCCATCCCCGTCGCCACGCTCGACGTCGACTGGCGCCTTCCCGGCGGCGGCGGCGGGGCCGCGTTTGCCTTCGAGGGCGCGGACCTCGCCGTGCCGGACGCCGGCCTGGAGGCGAGCGGCGTGCGGCTGCGCGTCAACGGAGGGGAGGTGAGTCTGGCGGCGGCGGCCCTCCGTCGCACCGCCGACGGCCGTGAGAGCCTGCCGCTGAGCGTTACCGCGCTTCTGCGGCCGGGGGCGGCGGGCACGACGGTTGAGGGAACCGTCACCGGTGCCGACGGCGCCATCGACGGAGATTTCCGGGGCACGGCCGGCGCCGGCACGGGCGACATCGCCTTCGGCGTCGCCCCCGTGCGCTTCGCGACGGAAGGGCTGCAACCCTGGCACCTGCTGCCCGAACTGGCGGGCTGGGTCGAGGAACTGAACGGCACGGTGGCGGTGGAGGGCTCGGTGGCGTGGGGCGACGGTGCCTGGCGCCCGCGCATCGTTCTCGACCTGCAAGCGGTATCGGTCAGCCGGGACGACATCACCGCCGCCGACCTAGCCGGAACCGTGGTGCTGGACGGGCTGACGCCCCCCACCACCCCCCCGGGCCAGCGCCTGTCCGTGGGCGCCGTGCAGGCGCCGCTGCCCCTGGACGACGGCGACGTCGAATTTCAACTGCTCCCCGAGGGCCTGCGCGTCGAGCGGGCGGAATTCCGCCTCGCCGGCGGCAGCGTCGCCACCGAGGCGGTGTTCCTGCGCCCCGATCCTTACCCTTTCGACGTACCCCTGGAGATCAGGGGCGTTGACATGGGCGACCTCGCGGCGCTGCTCGACATCGAAGGGCTTACCGTCACCGGCACCGTGGAGGGACGCCTTCCGGTTGTGCTGGAGCGGAACGCCCTGACCGTCAATGACGGGCATCTCGGCGCCACCGGGCCGGGCGTCATTCGCTATCAGCCCGCACGGCCACCGGCGGCCCTGGCGGGATCGGGCTATTCCGAGGTGCTGCTGCGGGCGTTGAGCGACTTCCGCTATGAGGATTTGACGATTGATCTTGACGGCCGCTCGGGGGGCGGCCTCGTGGCCACCATACATATCCGCGGTAGCAACCCCGACCTCTACGAGGGCTATCCGCTTGAGTTCAACCTCAACATCAGCGGCGAATTGGAGGGATTACTGGCGCGCCGCTTCGCAGTGCCCCGGATTCCGGGTACGATCCGGGAACAAGAGTCGAAGCCCGGCGCGCAATGAGGGGAGTCAGGGCGTGGCACGCAAGAAGACGGCTGTTCTGAGCCTGCTGGTCGGCATCGCGGCCTGTCAGCCGACGGTGCGCCTGCAGCCACCGGACGAGCCGATCGTCATCAACATGAACATCAAGATCGAACAGGAAATCCGCGTGAAGGTGGAGCGCGAGGTGGAAGACCTGCTACAACAGAACCCGGACCTGTTCTGACGGGGACGCCATGTCATGATTCTGCACCCGCGCCTTATGCGGCTGCCCGCCCTGCTTTTCGTGCTTGCGGCGGCGGTGCTGCTCGCGGCGCCCGCCCAGGCGATCGACCTCAACCAAGCCAAGCGCGAGGGAATCGTCGGCGAGCGCCCGGACGGCCTGTTGGGGGTCGTCCGCGGCGGCGATGAGGAGGTCCGCCGCCTGGTCGAGCAAATCAACGCCCGCCGCCTGGAGGAATACCGCCGCATCGCCGAGCGCACCGATGCCACCCTGGCGGCGGTGCAGGTGATCGCGGGCCGCAGGCTGATCGACGAGGCGCCGTCCGGCACCTATGTCCTGTTGCCGGACGGCGGCTGGACGCAGAAATAACCATGACCGACATCCTGGACCCCATCGACCAGGCGCTGGCCTGGCGCCGCGATGGCCGCGACGTGGCGCTGGCGACGGTGACCGCCACCTGGGGATCGTCGCCGCGCCCGGTGGGCAGCCAGCTTGCCGTGCGCGACGACGGCGTGATGGCCGGCTCGGTGTCGGGCGGCTGCATCGAGGGCGCCGTGGTGCAGGAGGCCCGCGCCGTCATGCGCGAGGGCGCCCCGCGCCTGCTGTCGTTCGGCGTCAGCGACGAGCGGGCGTGGGAGGTAGGGCTGTCCTGCGGCGGTACGGTCGAGGTATTCGTCGAAGTGGTGGAATGAAGCGGCAGATACGCGAGGGGCTGGCGGCCGCACGCGAGGCCGGGCGCCCGGTGGCGGTGGTGACGCGCCTGACCGACGGCGCCCAGGCTTTGATCGGCCGCGACGAGGCCGACGGCGCGCTGGCCCTGTCCGCCGAAAGCCTCGACACCGTGCGCGCCATGCTGGCCGCCGGAAGCAGCGCGCCGCTGGAGGCCGCCGGCGAGCGCCTGTTCGTGCGCGCCTACGCCACACCCTGGCGGCTTTACGTCATCGGCGCCGTGCACGTCACCCAATGCATGGCCGAGATGGTGGGGCCGCTGGATTTCGCCCTCACCGTCATCGACCCCCGCCGCGCCTTCGCCACCGCCGAGCGTTTCCCCGGTCTGCGCCTGCTGGACGAATGGCCCGACGAGGCGTTGGACCGCGAGGGCCTCGACGAGCGCTCGGCGGTGGTGACGCTGACTCATGACCCCAAGGTGGACGACCCCGCGCTGGAGACGGCGCTGCGCTCGCCGGCGTTCTACATCGGCGCCCTCGGCAGCCGCCGCACGCACGCGAAGCGCCTCGACCGCCTGGGCGAACGCGGCTTCAGCGCCGAGGAGCTTGCCCGCATCCACGCCCCCGTCGGCCTGGATCTCGGCGGCCGCTCGCCGGGCGAGATCGCGCTGTCGGTGCTGGCGGAGGTCGTGCAGGTGCGCCACCGGGGGAGCCGCCGATGATCTTCGGCGAGGTCGCGCTCGACGAGGCCGAGGGCCTGGTGCTGGCCCACTCGCTGCGCCTGCCTGGCCGCACCCTCAAGAAGGGCCGGGTGCTGGAGCCGGCCGACGTCGAGGCGCTGCGCCAGGCCGGGGTGCAGCGGGTGACGGGCGCGCGCCTGGAGCCTGGCGACATCGGCGAGGACGAGGCGGCGGACACCGTCGCCCGCGCGCTGGCGGGGTCCGACGTCGAGGTGACCCGTGCCGTCACCGGACGCTGCAACCTCATCGCCCGGCGGCCGGGGCTGGCGATGATCGACCGTGAGCGCCTCGATCTTCTCAACCAGGTGGACGAGACCATCACCGTCGCCACCGTGCCGCCCTTCGAGCTGGTGGAGGAGCGCCAGATCGTCGCGACGGTGAAGGTCATTCCCTTCGCCGTGAACCGCCATGTGGTCGACGCTTGTGCCGCCTATGCCGCGGGGACGGGGTCGCTGCTGGCGGTGGCGCCGTTGCGGGCGCGGCGGGCTGTGCTCATCCTTACGCAGTTGCCGGGGATGAAGGAATCGGTGCTGGAACGCACCGAGTCCGCGACCGCCTGGCGCCTGGAGAGCCTGGGCAGCGCCCTGGTGCGCACGGTGCGTTGCCCCCACGCCGTGCGGCCGGTGGCCGAAGCCGCCAAGGCAGCGGCGGCCGAGGCCGACCTGGTGCTGATCTCCGGCGCCTCGGCCACCCAGGATCGACGCGACGTCGTGCCGGCCGCCATCGAGGTTGCCGGCGGCAGCATCGAGCATTTCGGGATGCCGGTCGATCCCGGCAACCTGCTGCTGCTGGCGCGCATCGGCGCGGTTCCGGTGGTGGACATGCCCGGCTGCGGGCGCTCGACGAAGCTCAACGGCCTCGACTGGGTGCTGCGGCGGCTGCTGGCCGACGTGCCGGTGGGTGCGACCGACATCATGCGCATGGGCGCGGGCGGCCTGCTGAAGGATATCCCCAACCGCCCCCTGCCGCGCCACCGCGCCGTCGCCCACGCCGCCCCACGCGAGCCGCGCATCGCCGCCCTCGTACTGGCGGCGGGCGCTGGGCGCCGCATGGGCGGCGGCAAGTTGCTGCGCGACCTGGGCGGGCGGCCGCTGGCGCGCTGGACAGTAGAGGCGGCGGCGCGGTCCCGCGCCCGCCCCGTGGTGGTGGTGACCGGTGCCGACGACGAGGCCCTGCGGCCCGCGCTGGCCGGGCTGGACGTGGCGTTCGTCCACAACCCCCGCCACGCCGAGGGCCTGTCGACATCGCTGCGGGCGGGCCTGGCAACGCTGCCGCCGGACGTTGACGGGGCGGCGGTGGTGCTGGCGGACATGCCGTTGCTGCGGCCGCGGCATATCGACAACCTCATCGCCGCCTTCGACCCCGACGAGGGACGGGCGATCTGCATTCCGGTGCATGACGGCCGCCGCGGCCATCCGGTGCTGCTCGCCCGCCGCTTCTTCACCGAGGTCATGGCCCTGGCGGGCGATGTCGGTGCCCGGCGGGTGGTGGCCGAGCACGACGACGATGTCTACGAGGTGCCGGTGGCCGACGACGGCGTGCTGTTGGACGTCGACACCCCCGGTATGCTGGATGAGATACGCCGCCGCATCGACAACAACGATGATGGAGCGCGGGCATGAGAAGCGTCATCGTCACCGCCGTCTGCCGCGACCGTACCGGGCTGGTGTCGGCGCTGGCCGGGCGCCTGTTCGACCTGGGCTGCGACCTGGGCGACACCTCGTTTGCCACCCTGGCGGGACGCGCCGAATTCACCAGTGTCTGCGACGTTCCCGACGAGGTCGGCGACGATGGCCTGAGAGATCAATTGGCGCGGCTGCCGGAGGTGGCGGGAGGCTCGGTCTCGGTGGTGCCGTTCCAGGCCGCCGCCGGCGCCCCGCCCGACGCGGTGACGCATCGCATCGTCCTCAGCGGCGGCGACCGTCCCGGACTGCTGGCGCGGCTGTCGGAGGTTTTCGTCCAGTTCGGGGCAAACATCGTGCGCCTGGACGCGCACCGCCTGCCGGGCCGGCCCGAGACCCGCTACGTCACCCGCTTCGACGTCGCCATCCCGGCGCGCTCCGCCGCCAGTTGCCTGGCCACCGTCGCCAACACCGCCGGCGAACTGGGCCTCACCTGTCACTGGGACGCGGTCTGAGGCGGCAGCGTCGCCACGCCCGAGCCCAGGGCCATCATGCTGGCATAGGCGTGGGTGTGATAGAGCCCCCCCTCGCCCAGGTTCCAGCTCGTCTCGCCGTCACCGTCCAGGTCGATGCCCGACAACGCCGCCCCCACCAGCCGGGTCATCCGCGCCGCCGTCTGTTGCGCCTGCTCGGCGGAGCCGGCGGTCGCCACCGCCGGCGCCAGGGCGACGGCGTCGCGCAGGCTGCGCCGGGCGGTCTGTGCCGCCACCAGCGCCGGCGTCGCCGCCAGTTCGACGTCCTCGGGCACCGGCGCCGTCGCGGTTGCGGCACGCAAATGGGCGATCATCTGGTCCACGGCCTGAAGCGCCCCCACCCCCAGGCCGGGGCCTTCGGGCACCACCGCCGGCGACAGGGCGTGCGCCGCCCGCGACACGCGCCGCCGCGTTTCGGCCAGGTCGTCGAGGGCATGGCCGGCAGCGCCAAGCTCCCGCAGCGCGATGGCAATTTCGGTCTGGGCAATCTCCAGATAGCCGCGATTGGCCTGCGGCACCGGCGCACGCTCCATCACCGCCGCGATGTGGCGGCGGAAGTCGTCCGCCGTGGCGGCAAGGGCGGCAGCATCCGTCTGGCGCTCGGGCTGCTGCTGCGAGGCCACGGGTGCGGCGGCCAGCAGGGCCAGGCCGCTCATGACAGCCAACGCCGTTTTCATCGCCTTCTCCCAATCTGTCAGTGGATGGTCGGGCGGTCGCCGGGCAGCAGCGCCTGCGGGTCGAGGTCAAGCTGGCTGGCGATGGCCTCGAAGGCCGCCGCCGCCTCTTGCAGGTTCTCGTCCACATGCGGATTCTGCTCGCCCACCACGCGGTAGAACTGCGCGGCCTCCCGTAGGGCCTGCGCGGCGATCTCGCTGTAGGTCATGGCCGTCTCTCCTGAGTGCACGCTGCGCTATCCTCCGACCACCTCGCCCCCGTTGGGATGCAGAATCTGGCCGGTCATGTACGATGAGTCGCCGGAGGCCAGAAAGACATAGCAGGGCGCGATCTCGTCGGGCTGTGCCGGCCGCCCCAGGGGCACCTTGCCGCCGAAGGATTCGACATGCTCGGCCGGAAATGACGCCGGGATCAGCGGTGTCCACACCGGCCCCGGCGCCACGCCGTTCACGCGAATGCCCTTGGGTGCCAGACTGTCCGACAGCGAGCGCGTGAAGGCGACGATGGCGCCCTTGGTGGCGGCGTAGTCGATGAGATGGGGGCTGCCGCGATAGGCGGTCACCGAGGTCGAGTTGACGATGGTCGCGCCGTCGGTCATGTGCGGCAAGGCGGCACGGGTCAGAAAGAACATGCCGAACACATTGGTGCGAAAGGTGCGCTCGACCTGCGCGGCGTCGATGTCCTCGAAATCGGCCGTGACGTGCTGTTCCCCGGCATTGTTGACCAGCACGTCGACGCGCCCGAAGGCCGCCGCCACCTCCGCCACCGCGCGGCGGCAGAAGCCTTCGTCGCCCAGATCGCCGGCAATGGTCAGGCACCGCCGGCCCTCGGCCTCGATCAGGCGCCGCGCGCTGTCGGCATCGGCGTGTTCGTCATAATAGACGATGGCGACGTCGGCGCCTTCCTTGGCGAAGGCGATGGCCGTGGCGCGGCCGATGCCGCTGTCGCCGCCGGTCACCAGCGCCGCCTTGCCCTCCAGCTTGCCGCTGCCGCGATAGTCGCGCGCGTCGGAGCGCGGCACGGGCCGCATTTCCTCGCGCCGGCCCGGCTGGCGGTCCTGATGCTGTGGCGGCAGGCGTCCTTTTGGCATGAGCGCCCATCCATGAGATTTCGGCTGCGGGTTAGGTGGCCGGGCGCCGGTGGGCCATCAAGCGCCCTCCCCGCTTGCGCAGCGGCGGTCGCGTCGGCGTAGTCTCCGCGAGTGGGTTATCGCTGGGCGAGGGCGCCTTCGATGGCGCTGCGCAGGCTGCCCGGCTGCACCGGCTTGTGCAGCAAGCGATAGCCGCGGGCGGTCGCCTGGCGCAGGCGCTCGGGCGCGGTGTCGCCGGTAATGATGATCGCCGGAATGTCACGCCGCGCCCAGCCGCGGATCCGCTCGATCACCTGACCGCCGGTGCATCCGTTGCGCAGGCGGTAATCGGCAAGGATGACGTCCGGCTGGCGCCCGTTGCGCAGGCAGCGCAGCGCCTCGTCGACATCCAGCGCCGTCACCACGCCATAACCCCAGCTTTCGATCAGCATCCGCGCGCTGTCGAGGACGTCGGGCTCGTCGTCGATCAGGGCCACGAGGGCGTCGCCGCGCGGCATGTCGAAGACCAGTTGCTTCGGTGCCGGCCTTGCGTCCGACTGGGCCGCCAGCGGCACCGACACCCCGAAACACGAGCCCTGGCCCGGCTTGGAGGCGACGTCTATGGGATGTTCCAGCAGCCGCGCCAGCCGGTCCACGATCGCCAGGCCCAGGCCCAGCCCCTGGCGGCGGTCGCGCTCGTCATTGCCGATCTGATGGAACTCCTGGAAGATCAGCTTCAGGTGCCCGCTGGGAATGCCGATGCCGGTGTCCCGGACCTCCACCCGCACATGATCGCGGCGCCGCCGGCAGGCGAGGATAATGCCGCCCTCGCGCGTGTAGCGCAGCGCGTTCTTCAGCAGGTTGCGCAGGATGCGCTCCAGCAGCACCGGGTCGGTGCGCACCACCACCGGGCAACTGCGGTAGCGCAGGTGCAGCTTCTCCGCCGCCGCCAAGGGGCCGAATTCGGCCGCCAGGCGTTCCACCAAGGGCTTGAGCGGCGTCGGCTGCACATTCGCCTCCACCAGCCCCGCCTCCAGTTTCGAAACGTCCAGGAGCGCGTTGAGCAGGTTTTCGAGCGCCTGCACCGAATCCTTGATGCGCCCCACCAGCCGCGCCTGCTTGGGTTCGGCGACTCCCGCCGCCAGCACCTCGACGAACATCGACACCGCCTGCAACGGTTGGCGCAGGTCGTGGCTGGCGGCGGCCAGGAAGCGGGTCTTGGCACGGTTGGCGTGCTCGGCCGCGTCACGGGCGCGGCGCAGTTCCTCTTCCATCCAGCCACGGCGGGCGTTGCGGTCGATGAAGACGTAATACGCCGAGGGCAGGCCATCGGCCCCCGGCACCGCCCCCATGCGGTGGGGCGCCCGTAGCGGCGCGCTCCCCGGTGGCCGCAGGACCAGCAGGCCCTCCCACATCTGGCCGCGCGCCAGGGCCGGCAACGCCTCGCGCAACAGACGGCGCCGCGATTCGCGGGCGTATAGCCGCCGGCATCCCGCCCAGCCACCGGCCAGCGCCTCGCCCAGCAGACGTTCCGCCTCGGCGTTGGCGTGCAGCAGATCTCCCGCCGCCCCCAGCACCAGCGCCGGCTCGCCGCTGCACTCCAGCACCGGGTAGATCAACGGCAGCGGGTCCGCCGCCCCGGTAGCCAGATCGCCCGCCGAGGGCTCGATCTCGGCCACCGTCACCACCAGGCCGCCCGAGGCCACCCGGCGCCCCTGCGCCCGCAGCCGCGTGCCCGCCGCGGTGCGCAGCGACACCGGCCGCCCGGCGTTCAGGTCCGAGCAACGGCCGGCGGCCCAGACGTCGGCCCGCCCGCCGGCGCCCACCAGCCCGCGCCGGGCCGCCGTCGCCAGCACCGACTCCAGCAAGGCCCCCTGCTCCAACAAGGCCGCCAGTCCCGGAAGCAGTTGTTCGAGCCGCCCGTTCCACTGCACGACCCGCCCTTTGGCATCGCACAGAAGGAGCCCCCGCTCGAAAGCTTCCACCGCGGCGCGCAAAAGCGTCTGCGCACCCTTCTGACGAACCTCCACGCTGCCCGCATCCGTCTGCACCGTGGCACCCCCGAGGAGAAATCGTTACGTCAAAAAGGCTAGGCTGAGCACGCGCGGGCAGCAATATGGCCCACGCACTATTCCATCGGCGGGAGGATAGAGAAGGCGAGCAGTAACGTGCGCTGGAAAAAATTGTAGTTATCGTCACTGATAAGCAGCAGGATTGTTTCGTTTTTCTGGGAATGCACGGCCAGCCCCTCGAAATTTTCGGTCGGCCACGGACGCTCCAGCCGCCCCAACTCGTCGCCGACAAGATCGGCGCCGGGCCGGATATCCGCCGCCGCCAGCCGCACCAGCCGCGAGGCGAAACCCTCGAAAACGGAGAACCTCCGCTCCAGCACCACCACGTCGCCGCCTGGCAGCGTGGCGGCGGCGGTCGGGCGGAAGGGCGCCGTCCGCCGGTATCGCAGCCGATGCCAGTCTCCGCCCGCATCCCGCAGCCACGCCGGCAGCCAGACGCCGCGCTCGCCCCCTTCGGCGATGGCCAGCAGCCTGCCGTCGGCGAAGGCCGTCAATGCCTCCAGCCCTTGGTTGGTGGGCAGGCGCGACAGGCCCTCGGGCGCCGCCATCGCCATCACCACGCCGCCAAGGCCGCCCTCATAGCGCCACAGGCGGTTGACGCTTTCGAAGGCGACGACAAAGGTGCCATCGGGCAGGCGCGCCACCGCCTCGGAGTCGTTGTAGGGCATCCGCACCCTACCGCCGTCTGGCCCCAGAAGCGGCCGCATCGGGTGCAGGGCCTCGACCCCGGCCAGGCGCGTTGCGGTGTCGGCCTCCAGCATCAGCCGCCAGGAGGTCCAGAAACCGCGGTCGCTGATCGCGACGGCGGCACCGCCCTCGGCGTCCCAGTGCAGGGCCGAAAAGCCGCCGAAGCGTTCGTCGTCGGATTGCAGGGCGAAACCGCCGCGATAGGCGAGGCGGCCGGCGGCGCCCTCGGGAGCGGTCACCGGCACGGCGCGCACCGGCTCCGGCCCCGCCGCCGCGACGGACCCGGCCGCCAGCGCGCCCAGCATGGCGATCACCGCACAACATAGACGAGCATGGTTGGACATGACGGAGGAGAAGACCATCATGGCCGCCGGCACGCAACCAGCCGAAGGATTGGCCACTTTTTGAGGGGACGGCGTTGCGGCAGAATTGGACGGCGGCCCGCTGCCGCCCTATTGTCGGCGGCAGAAGCATCCCGCATCGAGGAGGACAACCGATGCAAAAGAATATGGGTGCGGTCGACCGTGCCTTGCGCGCCGCCGTCGGCTTGGTGCTGATCGCCCTGGTCTTCGTCGGCCCGCAGACGCCGTGGGGTTGGATCGGGCTGGTGCCGCTGCTGACGGCGGCCTTCGGCTGGTGCCCCGCCTATCTTCCCTTCGGCATCAAGACCTGCCGTTCCGGAGAAAGCTGAGGCGGCAGGCCCGCATGGCACGACCGCGCATCGCTTTACTGGCCGCCGTTATGCTTGCGGGCGCGCCAGCGGCGGCGGCCGAGCGCATTGACGCCGCCGTCACCCTCAATCCGGTCGCCGGCACCATCAGCGGCCGCGCGCTCATCGACACCAAGCGATCGCGGCTGAGCTTCCGGCTGGCGCCGGGGCTTGCGGCAACGGCGGTGTCCGTGAATGGACGGCCGCTGCGGGTGCGGGACGATGGCGACGGGCACTGGTCCGCCCGCCTCGACGGGTCCGACGCCGAACAGGTGGTGGTGGAGTGGCAGGGGCGCCTGCCGCCGCTGGACCCCGAGGACGTTGGCCTGGGACTCTCCGCCGACGGCGGCTTCCTGCCGGCCGGCACCGCCTGGCTGCCGGAGACGAACGCCGACGCCTTTGCGTGGCGGCTGGAGGTCACGCTGCCGCAGCCGCAGGTGGCGGTGGCGACCGGGCGCCTGGTAAGCGAGGAGCGAAGCGACGGCAGCTATCGCGCCATTTTCGCCGCCGAGCCGCCCGCCGAGCCGCCGTCGCTGTTCACGGGGCCGTTCGAGGTGACCGAGCGCACGGCCGACGGCCGGCGCCTGCGCGCCTATCTGCACCACGAGGTCGGCGCGCTCGCCGACGGCCTGCTTGCGGCGGCGGAGCGGCACATCGCCCGCTTCGACCGCGCCATCGGCGACTACCCGCACGAAGCCTTCGCCATCGTCACCACGCCGCTGCCGGTGGGGCTGGGCTTCCCCGGGCTGACCTATGTCGGCCGGCAGGTGGTGCCGCTGCCGTTTTTCGCCCCGCGCTCGCTGGCGCATGAAATCCTGCATGACTGGTGGGGCAACGGCGTGCGCGTCGCCTATGAAAGGGGCAACTGGGCCGAGGCGCTGACCACCTACATGGCCGATCACGCCCTCGCCGCCGAGGACGCCCCCGCCGAGGCACGGCGGATGCGCCAGCAATGGCTGCGCGATTTCGCCGCCCTGCCGCGCGACCGCGACGTGCCATTGCGGGCCTTTACCGCCAAGGCCCACGACGCTGCCCAGGTGGTCGGTTATGGCAAGGGCGCGTTCGTGTTTCACATGCTGCGCCACGAGATCGGCGACGACGCCTTTGCCGCCGGCCTGCGCCGCTTCTGGTCCGAGGATCGTTTCCGCCGCGCGGGGTGGGACGACCTGCGCAATGCCTTCGAGGCGGCGTCGGGCCGCGACCTCGGCTGGTTCTTCGCGCAATGGCTGGAGCGCCCCGGCGCGCCGCGATTGTCGCTTGAGCAGGCCGAGGCGGACGGCACCAGCGTTACCGTTGGTCTGCGCCAGCACGGCACGCCGTGGCGCCTGTCGGTGCCGGTGCGCATCGAAACCGCCAACGGCACGGTGGAGCGCACGGTGCCGATGTCCGGAGCCAGCGCCACCGTTGCCTTGGACGTGCCGGGATCGGCGCGGGCGCTCGCCGTCGATCCCGACCACCATCTCTTCCGGCGCCTGCACCCGGACGAGACACCGCCCATCCTGCGCGACGTCACCCTGGACGCCGCGACGCGGCCGGTGATCCTGACCGACGATCGCGACAGCGCCATCGACCTCGCCAATCGGATGCTCGACCAACCGACCCCGCCGCTGGCGCCGGCGGCGGCGCTGGAGGGGGAGGCGCCGCTGCTGGTCATCGGCACAACCGAGGCCGTCGCCGCCTTCCTGGAGGAGGCCCGCCTGTCCGGCCCGCCGCCGGCCGCGGCGGAACGCGGCACCGCCCGCGCCTGGGTCGCGACCGCCGGCCCCCGCCGCTCCCGCGCCGTGGCCGCCGCGCCCGCGGCGGCGCTGCGGGCGCTGCTGCGGCCGCTGCCCCATTACCGCGGCGATGGCTGGCTGGTTTTCGAGGGGCGGCGCATGGTCGCGCGCGGCCAGGTGACGGTGAGCGATTCGCCGCTGCGCGTCCGCTTCGAGTGACCGCGTCACCCGGCGCCGGCGTTGATCCGCGTCGGGCCCAGCACGATGCTCCCCCTATCAAGAGCACGCGCGGCAACATCGCCGGTGGCCGGCGACAGCGCCAGAACATGCACGGTCTTGGGGTTGAGGGTCGGGGCGGCCAGCGCCGCCTCCTGCCACGCCGCATCCCGGGCCACGGCGGCAAGCTGGACGCAGCGCCGGGCGTTGTTGGCGCGTGCCCCTTCCCCCCGCCCGGCGGCATAGGCGCGCGGCCGCCCCGGCCAGTCCGAGAGCCAGGCATTGGCCACCGCAAGCACACCGCCGGGATGGGTGGCGGCGCGGTGAAGGCGCCGCCGCATCCCGCGCGCCTCGATGACGCAGCCTTCGCCGGGGCGCGTTCCGGCCAGGGTGAACAGCGCCGGGGACAGCAGCCGCAAACCCGGCGCCGCAAGCATGGCAACGGCGGACTCGAAATCGGCGGCGGCGTCGAACACCTGCCGCAGCAGATGCCCGGCCGGAACGCCGTCGCCCCCGGCGATCAGCGCCAGGCGGCGCAGCGGATCGCTGTTCGGCGGCTGGTTGATGGCGGCGGCGAACCGCCCCGGCGCCAGGCCGGTGAACACGCTCACCAGTCCCGGCCAGGTGATGGCCAGCCAGCGTCCGGCGACACCGTCGCGGGCGACGGCGACGCTGTGGGCGGCGATGCCGGGCAGCCCCCAGTCGAGCACCCGCAGCATCCGCGGGCACCCGTCGGCGACGGTGACGGCGGTGGTGCAGGCCCAGTCATAGATGAGGTTGAGCGCGCAGACGCCGCCTCCGCCCATGCGTTCGGCCACCGCTAGCACCTCGCCGGCGTGGGGATCGCACCGCGAGCGCCGCAGCCAGCGGCGCGACACCGCGTCCAGGGCAAGCACCACCTTGCCAAGGGCGCCGTGGGCGCCGATGGCGGCGTCGCGCAAGGCGACGGCCCGGGCCAGATGGGCGGGATCGGCCAGCAGCGCCGCCGGCCCCGCCGCCCCGGCGTCGATGACCGGAAAGGCGTCCGTTATGCCGCCTCCGCCAGGTCGCGCACCGCCCGCTCCAGCTTGGCGAGGGCCTTGGATTCGATCTGGCGCACGCGCTCGCGGCTGATGCCGAAGCGCTGCCCCAGTTCCTCCAGCGTGGCCGGATCGTCCCGCAGCCGGCGCTCGACGACGATCTCGCGTTCCCGCTCATTGAGGGCCGCGAGGCCACCGCGCAGCCATGCGCGTCGCAGCTCGGCCTCCTCCCTCGCGGCCAGCAGGCTTTCCTGGTCGGCGCTCTCGTCGGGCAGCAGATCCTGGACCTCGGCGCCGCCGCCGTCGGCCATCACCGGCGCGTTCAACGAGGAGTCGCGCGCCGACAGGCGGCGATTCATCATCTGCACCTCGTCCTCGCCGACGGAAAGCTCCGTGGCGATGCGCCGCGCCTGCTCCGGCTCCAGATCGGTGGAATCGAGCAGCCGCAGCTTGGCCTTCAGCCGCCGCAGGTTGAAGAACAGCTTGCGGTGGGCCGCCTGGCTGCCGATCTTCACCAGCGACCAGGACGCAAGGATGTATTCGTGCAGGCTCGCCTTGATCCACCACATGGCATAGGTGGCCAGGCGCACGCCCATCTCGGGGTCGAACTTCTTCACCGCGCGCATCAAGCCGACATTGCCCTCGCCGATGAGGTCGGCAACCGGCAGGCCGTAATGGCGATATCCCACCGCCATCTTGACCACCAAACGCAGGTGGCTGGTGACAAGTTTATGCGCGGCCTCGACGTCCTGATGCTCCCGCCAACGCTTGGCGAGCATGTATTCCTCCTCCGCCTCCAGGAGCGGAAAGGAACGGACGGCACGGAAATATGCGGTCAGGCCGCCATCCGAGACTGTGGGCACGGCAAGGTCCGTCATGGCACCCTCCCTCGTCTCAGCGGCCGACGCTCGGCGCGGCGCCATGCCGGCCGACAGCGACGGTTTCGCGTATGGTCATCGTCAAGTCCCCTTGCTGAGCAACGTGACGCTATCGCACCCACCCTTCGGGTCGGGTCGTGCCCGCGGCCGACCCCGAATGGGCGTCGAACCGCCGTGGCACGACCATATTATGCACCCTTCCGCCGGTGAATTTCAACCTGGGTCGCGCGCGCCGCCGCCCCTGCCCCGCCATTCGCACAGGCCGAATCGCCGTCATCCCTTTGCCCCCGCCGCCGCGCCTTTCGCCGTCGGCGGCCTCCCCCAACTGTAGGGAGGACCGCACGAATGACGGGGAACGCCGCCGTGTTGACGACGACCATTCCAGGGGTGGTCTACGCGCTCCTGCTGGGGCTGGCCTCACAAGCCGAGGCCCCCCGCGCCGCCGATGCCTTCCAGCTGCCCGCCGAGCCGCCCGCCATCGGCGGCGAGCGTCAGGCGCGCGCGCCGTCCCGCCCGCGTGGGGATGTCGGCCGGTTCGGGTAAGGTTCGGCCCGCCGTGGCGGAAACGGCAATTTCCTGGAACAGCCCGCCCGCCCCATGCCGCACTGCACAATGCGAGACCCCCTCGCCAAGCCGTCATGCGGCCGGCCCGGGGTTAGAATATTACCCATACACGCCCTGCATGGGTAATTTTTCGTCGCAAACGTCTTGCATGGCAGCATGGCCCCGACTATTCTCGCCCCGAAAATAGTGCCACGCACAATGGCGGTATTCCGGGACGGGCGGTCATTCCGGCCGTCGGCGTGGACACACGAACGCAACCGTGCAAGACGCGCCGGACCGAAGAAGGGAAGCATGTCGCAACAGACGATGATCACGCTGGACGGCAACGAGGCGTGCGCCTCGGTGGCGTATCGGGCCAGCGAGCTGGCTGTCATCTACCCCATCACCCCGTCCTCGGCGATGGGCGAGTGGGCCGACGAATGGTCGGCGCAGGGGTTGGCGAACATCTGGGGCGACGTGCCGCAGGTGGTGGAGATGCAGTCCGAGGGCGGCGCCGCCGGCGCGGCGCATGGCGGCATCCAGGCCGGCGCCTTGGGGACCACCTTCACGGCCAGCCAGGGGCTGCTGCTGATGATCCCCAACATGTACAAGATCGCCGGCGAGCTGACGCCCTTCGTGATCCATGTCTCGGCGCGCACCGTCGCCACACATGCGCTGTCGATTTTCGGCGACCATTCCGACGTCATGGCCTGCCGCCAGACCGGCTTCGCCATGCTGGCGGCGGGATCGGTGCAGGAGGCGCAGGACATGGCCTGCGTCGCCCACGCCGCCACCCTCGCCTCGCGCGTGCCGTTCCTGCACTTCTTCGACGGCTTCCGCACCTCCCACGAGGTGGCGAAGATCCATCCGCTGGCCGACGACGACCTGCGGGCGATGATCGACGACGACCTCGTCGCCGCCCACCGCGCCCGCGCGCTGACCCCGGACGACCCGGTAGTGCGCGGCACCTCGCAGAATCCCGACGCCTTCTTCCAGGGGCAGGAGGCGCGCAACCCCTTCTATGACGCCTGCGCCGGCATCGTCGAGGAGACGATGGACCGCTTCGCGCGCGTCACCGGGCGGCGCTACGGGCTGTTCGACTACGAGGGCCACCCCGAGGCCGAGAAGGTCGTCATCATCATGGGCTCGGGCGCCGAGACCGTGCATCAGGTCGTCGACTGGATGAACGCCAACACCGACGAGAAGGTGGGCGTGCTGAAGGTTCGCCTGTTCCGGCCCTTCTCGGTCGACCACTTCGTGCGCGCCCTGCCCACCAGCGTGCGCGCCATTGCGGTGCTGGACCGCGACAAGGAGCCCGGCGCCCTTGGCGAGCCGCTGTACATGGACATCGTCACCGCGCTGCACGAGGCGCGGGCGACCGGCCAGCGCGCCACGGCGCAGGAGCCGGTGGTCATCGGCGGCCGTTACGGCCTGTCGTCGAAGGAATTTTCGCCCGGCATGGTCAAGGCGATCTTCGACGAACTGGGCAAGGCGCAGCCGAAGCGGCGCTTCACCGTCGGCATCAACGACGACGTCACCCGCCTGTCGCTGGAATACGACGAGACCTTCGAGGTCGAGCCGGACTCCGTCTATCGGGCCGTGTTCTGGGGCCTGGGCTCGGACGGCACCGTCGGCGCCAACAAGAACTCCATCAAGATCATCGCCGACAACACCGACTTCTACGGCCAGGGCTATTTCGTCTATGATTCCAAGAAGTCGGGCGGCATCACCATCTCGCATCTGCGCTTCGACAAGCGGCCGATCCAGTCCAGCTATCTGATTCGCGAGGCCGGTTTCGTCGCCTGCCATCACTTCGTCTTCCTGGACAAGTACAACGTGCTGAAGCTGGCGGCGCCGGGGGCGACCTTCCTGCTCAACGCCCCCTACAGCCCGGACGAGGTGTGGGACCGGCTGCCGCGCTCGGTGCAGCAGACCATCATCGACAAGAAGCTGCGCCTTTACGTCATCGACGCCACCAAGGTCGCCCAGGCGGCCGGCATGGGCAGCCGCATCAACACCATCATGCAGGTGTGCTACTTCAAGCTGGCGGGCGTGCTGCCGCCGGACGAGGCGATCGCCGCCATCAAGGGCGCCATCGAGAAGACCTACGGCCGCAAGGGCCAGCAGGTGGTCGAGAAAAATTTCGCCGCCGTCGATCAGGCGGTGGGCAACCTGCACGAGGTGAAGGTTCCGGCCGAGGCCAGCGCCATGCTGGACGTGCCGCCGCCCGTGCCGCCGAGCGCGCCGGACTTCGTCAAGAACGTCACCGCGCTGATGCTGGCCAACGAGGGTGACTTGCTGCCGGTGTCGGCCTTCCCGGTCGACGGCACCTGGATGACCGGCACCGCGTGCTATGAGAAGCGCAACATCGGTGACGAAATCCCGGTGTGGGAACCCGACCTGTGCATCCAGTGCAACAAGTGCGCGATGGTGTGCCCGCACGGCGCCATCCGCATCAAGGCGGTGCCGCCGCAGGCGCTAGAGGGCGCGCCCGAGACCCTGAAGTCGATGCCCTACAAGGGCAACGAGATGAAGGGCCACGCCTATGTCATCCAGGTGGCCCCCGAGGACTGCACCGGCTGCAAGCTCTGCGTGCGGGTGTGCCCCGGCAAGGACAAGAAGGAGCCGTCGCGCCTCAGCTTGCGCATGGAGGCGCAGCTTCCCCTGCGCGAGCAGGAGCGCGAGAACTTCGAATACTTCCTGACCCTGCCCGAGGTCGACCGCAGCATCCTCAAGGCCAATGTCAAGGCCACGCAGTTCATGCAGCCGCTGTTCGAGTTCTCCGGCGCCTGCGTCGGCTGCGGCGAGACCCCCTATGTCAAGCTGCTCACCCAGGCCTTCGGCGACCGGCTGATGGTCGCCAATGCCACCGGCTGTTCGTCGATCTATGGCGGCAATCTGCCCACCACGCCCTATGCCAAGGACGCCAACGGCCGCGGGCCGGTGTGGTCGAATTCGCTGTTCGAGGACAACGCCGAATTCGGCCTGGGCTTCCGGCTGGCCCTGGACCAGAACAAGACCCAGGCGCGGCGGCTGGTGGCGCTGCTGGCCGACCGCCTGCCCGAGCGTCTGGTCGCCGAACTCCTGCACGCGCCGCTGAACGATGAGGCCGCCATCGCCCAGCAGCGCCAGCGCATCGACGAGTTGCGCCGGGCGCTGGCCGACATCCCCGCCCCCGAGGCGCGGATGCTGGAGCACATGGCCGACTATCTGGTCGAGAAGGTGGTGTGGATCGTCGGCGGCGACGGCTGGGCCTATGACATCGGCTATGGCGGCCTCGATCACGTCCTGGCGTCGGGGCGCAACGTCAACCTGCTGGTGATGGATACCGAGGTCTATTCCAACACCGGCGGCCAGCAGTCCAAGGCCACGCCGCTGGCGGCTTCGGCCAAGTTCGCCGTCGCCGGCAAGGCCCTGCCCAAGAAGGATTTGGGGCTGATGGCGATGACCTATGGCAACGTCTATGTCGCCAATGTCGCCTTTGGCGCCAAGGACGCGCAGACGGTGCGCGCGATCATGGACGCCGCCAGCTTTGACGGCCCATCGATCGTCATTGCCTATTCGCACTGCATCGCGCATGGCTACGATATGGCCGACGCCCTCGACCAGCAGCGCCTGGCGGTGCAGGCGGGCTATTGGCCGCTGTACCGCTACGACCCGCGCAAGCTGGGCTCGGCGGAGGGGCCGCTGGCCCTGGACTGCCAGGAGCCCAAGGGGTCGCTGGCCGACTATGTCGAGGGCGAAACCCGCTTCCGCATCGTCGCCCGCCAGAATCCCGAGCGCTTCCGCGCCCTGCTCGACGAGGCCGAGGTGGGCATCCGCCGGCGCTGGCGGCTGCTGACCAAGATGGCCGAGGCCGGCACGGACATGGCCGCGGCGATGCAAAAGAACGCGGCCGAATAGCTCAG
>JAWLGJ010000020.1:25637-54256 GCA_041685145.1 Magnetospirillaceae bacterium
GGGCGCGGGGCCTCGACGCCCGGGCGCACCAGCGCCACCCCCAGCCCGGCCACGGCCACCACCCCCATCAGCCAGGCGGCGCCGCTCCAGGTGCCGCTGGCGGTGACGGCAAGGGCCGTCAGCGGCGGCCCGACGACATAGCCGGCGTTGGCGCCCTGCACCAGAAGCCCGTTGACGAGGCCGATCTGCCGCGGCGTCGCGGCATGGGCCGGCGCCCCCGACAGCACACCCGCCGCCACCGCCCCGCTGACCAGCGAAAAGGCAAGGCTGGCGCCATAGCGCAGCAGGTCGGGTGCCGCATCAACCAGGACCACCTGGAACAGCACGATCATGCCGGCGAAGCTGGCCGCCAGCACCTTCCAGCGGCTGACGCGCCGCAGCGCCCAGGCGCCGATGAGGTTGCCGGGCACGTTCATCAGCACCACCGCCGCCGTCAGCAGCGCCCCGGCCCCGGGCCCCAGGCCGCGCTCCTCCACCGCGAAGGTCGGCAGCCACACCAGCAGCGACCCCCACTGCCAGGTGTAGAGCAGGAACGCCAGGGCCAGAAGCCAAGGCCCGGCGCGACGCATGGCCCCCAGGGCGCCTTTCCAGTCGATGCCGCTGCCGCCGCCGGACACCACGCCGCGCACCACCCGCGCCACCAGCAGCAGGCACAGCAGCGTCAAGGCGCCCACCAGCCACCACAGCGGCCGCCAGCCCAGCGTCGGCAGCACCAGGGTCGATATTCCCATCGCCACGGCGATGCCGACGGGCATGAAGGTGCTCCACAGCCCCAGGGCCAGCCGCCGGTGCTCCGGGCTCGTCGCCTGCGCGATCAGCGACGGCGCGGAGACGACCACGGCGACGAGCCCGGCGCCCTCCACCAGCCGCGCCAGCAGCAACAGCCCCGCGCCGGGCGCCAGCGCCCCCAGAACGTCGCCCGACAGCAGCACCCCGAGCCCCGCCAGCAGAGTGCGGCGGTGGCCCAGGCGGTCCGACAGCAGCCCGCCCAACGGCGCCGCCAAGGCGCCGGTAACGGCAAGAACCGCCACGATCCACCCCGCCGCCACCAGCCCCAGCGCCAGTTCGGCGCGGATCAGCGGCACCGCCGGCGGCGCCTTTCCGGCGTGCAGCGCCGCCACCACCCCGGCCAGGACGGCGACAATGACCACCGGCCAGCGCGTGGTCGCGGCGGCCAGCGCATGAGACGTAATGGCTTGATCGTTCATGGGCGGGGACGTTACCCGCTTCCGCGCCGCCCCTCCAGTTCCGACGCGCTTTCTGCTATAACGCCGCCACCCCAGCAACGGAGCCGGCCATGCCCGAAACCGCCACGCCGCAGCCGCTCATCGCCGCCGCGGACCTTGCCCGCCGCATCGAGGCCCTGGGCGGCGAGATCGTCGCCGTCATGGGCGCGGACATCCACATGGTCGCCGTTCTGAAGGGCGGCTTCGTCTTCGCCGCCGATCTCCTGCGCGCCCTGGGGCGGCACGGGGCGCGGGTGACGGTGGACTTCGTGCACCTGGCCAGCTATGGCGCCGGCACGGTCAGCAGCGGCCGCGTGCGGGTGCTGGGCGAGATTCCCGATGTCGCCGGGCGGCGGGTGCTGCTGGTGGACGACATCCTCGATTCCGGCCACTCGGCGGCACGGGCCGTGGACCTGCTGCGCAAGGCCGGCGCCGCCGAGGTCCACGTCTGCGCGCTGCTCGACAAGCCGGAACGCCGCCAGGTAAGCATCCCCGCCGACTTCATAGGCTTCCGGATCCCCGACCGCTTCGTCGTCGGCTACGGCATCGACTACGCCGAGCAATGGCGTGAACTGGAGGGCGTGGCGATGGTGGCGGACGAGTCATAAGAAATAAGGCGGCCCCTCGCGGGACCGCCTTCCGTACCGAAGCCTGGCCTGGGTTACTCGGCGCGCAGGTTCACCGCGGCGAACTTGCCCTGGCGGCCGCGCTCCTTCTCGAAGGAGACCTTCTGGCCTTCGTGTAGGCTGTCCATGCCGGCGCGCTCGACCGCCGAGATGTGCACGAAAACGTCCTGCGAGCCGTCGTCCGGGGTGATGAAGCCGTAGCCCTTGGTGGGGTTGAACCATTTCACGGTGCCAGTGGTCATCGAGTCCTCCTCACTGGCGTTGCCCGGGCACGGGATTGCGCCCGAAGCATCAAGTTCACGCGAGGGGGAAACCGGCACCCTGAAAGGCGCTTAGACGGCGCGCCTCGCAGCGAATTGACCGGCAATACATGGGCGAGCGCCCATGCGAAGGCAAGGGCTTTTTTGTGGCCGGCGGCGCGTTATCGTGGCCGCCGATCAGGGCATCACCAGCTCGAACCGATCCACGTCGACCAACCCCTTGTCGGTGATCTTCAGGTGCGGAATCACCGGCAGCGGTAGGAAGGAGAGCTGCAGGAACGGCTCGTCGAGACCGCACCCCAGGCCGGCGGCGGCGGCGTGCAGTTCCTCCAGGTGCTCACGCACGTCGTCAAAGCTGCCGGCGCTCATCAGGCCCGCCACCGGCAGCGGCAGTTCCGCCACGACATGATGGTCGACGGCGACGACGAAGCCGCCGCCGAGTTCGGCCAGGCGGTTGACGGCCACGGCCATCGCGCCGTCGTCGACGCCGACGACGCAGACATTGTGGCTGTCGTGCCCCACCGTCGAGGCCAGGGCGCCGCGCCGCAAGGCAAAGCCGCGCACGAAGCCGCGCCCGATGCTGCGCTGCCCGTAACGGCACAGAACCGCCACCTTCTGGATGTCGCCGTCGGGGTCGGCGTGGCGTTCGCCCTTGCGCGATGGCACCGGCAGGCGCAGGTGCTCGGTGATCAGGCTGCCGGGCACGACGCCGATCACCGGAATGTCGGCGGCGGGTCCGGGGGTGCGGAAATCCTCGGCGGTGACGTGATCCAGGTGCACCGAGCCCCGGCCCACCGGCGCGATGACCTCGCGCTCCAGAAAGGCGCGGTCGTCGACCATCCGGCCGGCCTGCACCACCCCGCACACCGCCGCCGATTCCAGATCCTCCAGCAGCACGAGGTCCGCGCGCCAGCCGGGCGCGATGACGCCGCGATCGCGCAGGCCGAACGCCTGCGCCGCGCTCAACGAGGCGGCGCGATAGGCGGCGGCGACCGGCGCGCCGGCGGCGATGGCGGTGCGCACGGCGTGATCGATGTGGCCCTGGCGGGCGATGTCCAAGGGGGTGCGGTCATCGCTGCACAGGCCGATGAACGCGGACGAAAATTCGTCCAGCAACGGCGCCAGGGCGGCGACGTCCTTCGATACGCCCCCCTCGCGCATCAACAGCCGCATCCCCTTGCGCAGCTTTTCGCGCCCCTCGGCAAGGCTGGTGCTTTCGTGGCAGGTGCGGATGCCGGCGGCGAGATAGGCGTTGAGGTCGCGCCCCGACAGCAGCGGGCAATGCCCGTCGATGTGCCCGTCGCCAAAGCTGGCCAGCTTGGCCATGACGTGCTCTTCGCGCGTCAGCACGCCCGGCACGTTCATCATCTCGGCCAGCCCCAGCACCTTGGGGTGGTGCGACAGCGACAGCAGGTCAGCCGCCTCCAGCCGCGCTCCGGAGGTTTCCAGATGCGTGGCCGGAACGCAGGACGGCAGCATCACCCGCAGATCCATCGCCAGCCGGGTGGCGGCGTCGAGGAAGTACTGCACGCCGAGGGCGCCGAGGACATTGGCGATCTCGTGCGGATCGCAGATGGCGGTGGTGGTCCCACGCGGCAGCACGCAGCGGTCGAACTCGAACGGTGTGACCAGCGAGCTTTCCACATGCACATGCGAGTCGATGAACCCCGGCGCGACCACGAGGCCGGCGCCGTCGATCTCCTCACGGCCGCGGTAGTCCTCGCAGGTGCCGACGATGGTGTCGCCGCAGATGGCGACGTCCCCCTCCAGCAGGGCGCCGGTGACGACGTCGAGGACGCGGGTGTTGCGAATGACAAGATCGGCAGGCTCGTCGCCCCGCCCCTGGACAATGCGGCGGGCCAGCGCGTTTGTGCTTGGCATGATGGTCTCCCACAACCTGCCCGAATCATGGCCCTACCGCGCATTGGAAGCAAGGGAGACCCGCGCTCTTTATGCTTGATCCAGCCGCGACGTGTATTAAACCCTAACGTTAGGCGCGCGTGGCGCCATCTGGAGGTGTGTCATGTCGACCCACGGCATCGATCCACTCGCAAAGCCGCCCCTGTGGGACGCGGCCACGGCGCTGCGGCAATGGACCGAGCAGCGGAGCGGCGTAACCCTGCCCGCCCCGGCCGGCGACAACCCGCTGGCGGAGCGGCCGGAGTGGCGCCTGCGGATGCCCGACGCCACCGCCCGCTGGCCCGACGTCTGGGGCCCCGCCCTCGACGCGGGCAACGGCAGCGCCGTCATCGACGCCGGCGGCGGGACGACGGCCGGGGGCGCGGCCGAAGACGACGCCACCCGGCAGAAACCGACGCGCGGCCGTTACCTGGACATCGTCGTCTGAACCACGCGGCTCACTTCTTGCGCAGATCCTTGACCCGCGCCGCCTTGCCCTGCGAGCGCGGCACCGCGCCCGGCGGCATCATCACCACCTTGGCGCTGACGCCGATCATCGACTTGATGTGGTGGCGCACCTCGCCGGCGGTCTTGGCGTAGTCGCTTTGCAGCAGCGCCGGGTCGGCCTCGACCTCGACGGTAAGGTGGTCGAGGCTGCCTTCGCGCTCGACCACCAACTGGTAGTGCGGCACCGTGCCCGGCAGCCCCACCAGCACCGATTCAATCTGGCTGGGATAGACGTTGACGCCGCGGATGATCAGCATGTCGTCGTTGCGCCCCGTCACCCGCAGGATGCGCACATGGCTGCGCCCGCAGCCGCAGGGCGCATCATCCAGCCGCGTGATGTCGCGGGTGCGGTAACGGATCATCGGCAGCGCCTGCTTGCTCAGGGTGGTGATGACCAGTTCGCCCGCCTCGCCCATCGGCAGCGGCTCCAGGGTGTCGGGATCGACGACCTCGAACAGGAAGTGGTCCTCCCAGCCATGCAGGCCGTTGCGCTCGCTGCATTCCAGCGCCACGCCGGGGCCCATGATCTCGGACAGGCCGTAGCAGTCCTGGGCGCGGATGCCCAGGCGCTCGTCCAGTTCGGCGCGCATCGCCTCCGACCACGGCTCGGCGCCGAACAGCCCCACGCGCAGGTTCGACTGGCGCAGATCGACACCCTCTTTCTCGGCCACCTCGGCGAGGTTGAGGGCATAGGACGGCGTCGCGCACAGCACGGCGGCGCCGAAATCCTGGATGAGCACGATCTGGCGCTCGGTGTTGCCGCCCGACATCGGCGTCACGGTGCAGCCAAGGCGCTCGGCGCCGTAATGCGCCCCCAGGCCGCCGGTGAACAGCCCGTAGCCATAGGCGTTGTGGACGACGTCGCCGGGCCGGGCGCCGGCGACGGCAAGGCCCCGCGCCATCAAATCGGCCCAGGTGTCGAGGTCGGCGCGGGTGTAGCCGACCACCGTCGGCCGTCCGGTGGTCCCCGACGAGGCGTGCAGGCGCACCACCTGGTCGCGCGGCACCGCGAACAGGCCGAAGGGGTAATTGTCGCGCAGGTCGGTCTTCACCGTGAACGGGAAGTGGCGCAGGTCCGCCAGGGTCTTGAGGTCGGCTGGCGTCACCCCCTTGGCATCGAAGGCCTGGCGGTAATGGGGGACGTTCTCATAGGCCCGCGTCAGGGTGTCCCGCAGCCGCTGCAACTGCAGTTCCGCCAGCCGCTCGCGCGGCATCGTCTCCATCTCGGGGGCAAACATATAAGTGGCGTCCGCCAGCACGCTCATCGCCTCGCCTCTCTCTCAGTTTCTTGCCTTGACGGCTTGGGCGGCGATCATCGACGACCGGAGGCGGCTTGTCGACCCCGAGGCTCAGGCGGGCTGCAGAACGCCCTCGGCCAGCCTCACGCTGCGGTCCATGCGCGCGGCAAGGTCGGGGTTGTGGGTGGCGACCAGCGCCGCCAGCCCCTGCTCGCGCACCAGGCGCAGCAACTGCTCGAACACCGCCTCGGCGGTGTGGGGGTCGAGATTGCCGGTGGGCTCGTCGGCCAACAGCAGCCGGGGGTCGTTGGCCAGCGCCCGCGCCATCGCCACGCGCTGCTGCTCGCCACCGGAAAGCTGGCCGGGCCGATGACGCGCACGCTTCTCAAGGCCCATGCGCGCCAGCAGCAGCGCCGCCCGATCCGCCGCCTGCCGCCGGCCGGTGCCGGCGATCATTTGCGGCAGCACGACGTTCTCCAGGGCCGAGAACTCGGGCAGCAGATGATGGTACTGGTAGACGAAGCCCAGATGCTCGCGGCGCAGGCGCGTGCGGCGGTCGTCCGACAGCCGCCCGCAGGCCTCGCCGGCGATGTAAACCTCGCCCCCGTCCGGGCGCTCCAGCAGCCCGGCGACGTGCAGCAGCGTCGACTTGCCCGACCCCGACGGCCCCACCAGGGCGACCATCTCGCCCGACGCCACCGTCAGGTCGGCGCCCTTGAGCACATGCAGTTCCTCCCGCCCCTGGCGAAAGCGGCGATGGATGCTGTCCAGGCGGAGCGCCGGTTCACTCATTGCGCAGGGCCTCCACGGGGTCGAGGCGCGCCGCCCGCCAGGCCGGGTACAGCGTCGCCGAAAATGACAGGATAAGCGCCGTGGCGGCCACCGCCACCACCTGGGCCGGATCGATGCGCGCCGGCAGATTGGCCAGGAAGGCAACCTCGGCGGCGAAGACGGTGCCGTCGCCCATCCCTTCCAGCAGGCGGCGGACGGTGTCGACATTGCCGGCCAACAGCAGCCCCAACCCCAGGCCGACCAAGGTGCCGACGACGCCGACGCTGGCACCGGCCATGAAGAACACCCGCATCACCATCGGCTGCGTGGCCCCCAGCGTGCGCAGGATGGCGATGTCGGAGCCTTTTTCCTTCACCAGCATCACCAGCGAGGAGACGATGTTGAAGGCCGCGACCAGCACGATCAGCGTCAACAGCACGAAGGTCACCCGCCGCTCGATCTCCAGGGCGTTGAACAGGGTGTGGTTGCGCTGGCGCCAGTCGTTGACGGCGTGGCCGGGCCCCGCCGCCGCGGCGATGGCGTCGCGCACCGGCGCCACCGTTTCGGGGTCGGTGACGAAGATCTCCACATAGCCGGTGCCCCCGGCGCCGAAGAACGTCCGCGCCGTCTCGATGGGCGCCAGCAGATAGCCGCCGTCGAAATCGCCGATGTGCGAGCGGAAGGTGGTCGCGACGCGATAGCCGCGCACATGCGGCGCCATCAGCCGCCCGGCCTCGTCGACGCGCGGCACGGTCAGGCTGATGCGGTCGCCGGGGCCGACGCCGACAAGTTGCGCCAGCCGCTCGCCCGGCACCACCGTCCCCTCCTCGACCGCCTCTCCTGGGAGGTACAACAGGCCGCGTCCGCCCAGATCCTCGACCGGCATCCCCCGCAGCACGGCGCCGGTGGCGCCGTTGCCGGACCCGCTCACCAGCACATGCCCCTCGACCACCGGCCGCGCCGACACCACTCCCGGCACCTGGCGCAGGCGGCGGGCGAGGGCCTCGGCATCGGCTGGCTCGCCCGCTTCGGCGGTGACGGTGACATGGCCGTCGAAGCCCAGCACCCGGCCCAGGAGGTCGTCGCGCATTCCGTTCATCACCGACATGACGATGACCAGCGCCGCCACCCCCAGCGCGATGCCGGCCAGCGACATCCAGGTGATGAGGGAAATGAAGCCCTCGCGGCGACGGGTGCGCAGGTAGCGCAGCGCCACCATGCGCTCGAAGCCGCCAAAGGGGCGCCCCTCAGCCATGACGCAGGCCCTCCACCGGCTCCAGGCGCGCCGCCCGCCACGCCGGGTAGAGGGTGGCGCCGAAGGACAGCGCCAGCGCCATCGCCGCCACCGCCAGCACCTCGGGCGCCTCGACGCGGGACGGCAGTTCGGCCAGGAAATAGATTTCGGCCGAGAACAGCTCGGTGCCGGTCAGATCCTCGATGAAGCGGCGGATGTTCTCGATATTGATCGCCAGCACCAGCCCCAGCGCCACCCCCACCACCGTTCCCACCGCGCCGATGCTGGCGCCCGACAGGAAAAACACCCGCATGACCGCGCCGCGCGTCGCCCCCATCGTGCGCAGGATGGCGATATCGCCGGTCTTGTCGGCCACCAGCATCACCAGTCCCGAGATGATGTTGAAGGCGGCCACCAGGATGATCAGCGCCAGGATGAGGAACATGACATTGCGCTCGACCTCCACCGCCTGGAAAAAGGCGGCGTTGGCCTGCTGCCAGTCGTGGATGCGCAGCGGGCGGGCGGCGGCCTCGCGGATGGCGGCCGCCACCGCCGGCACCCGGTCCAGCCCCGCCACCTGCACCTCCAGCAGCGTCACCGCCTCGGGCAGCTTGAAGAACCGCTGCGCCGCCTCCAGCGGCATGTAGACGAAAGCACTGTCGTAGTCGAACACGCCCACGTCGAACAGCCCGGCGATGCGATAGCCGCGCATCCGCGGCACGGTGCCGAAGGGCGTCGGTGTGCCCTGCGGCGAGATGAGGGCGATCTCGTCGCCCACCTCCAGGCCGAGCACGTCGGCCAAGCGGGCGCCGACCAGCACGGAGTCGCCGTCCGCCAGGTCGGCGAGGCGCCCGGCGACCAGCGAGTGGGCCAGAAGCTCGCGTTGGCGCAGGTCTTCGATGCGCATCCCCCGCAACACGGCGCCGCGCGCGCCGCCGCCCGGCGCCGCCGCCATCACCCGCCCCTCGATGGTGGGCGTCACCTGCCGCACCCCGGCGACGCCGCGCGCCGCCGCCGCCGTTTGGTCGAAATCGCGCATGGGGGCGCCGTCGGCGGCGTAGAGGCTCATATGGCCGTTGAGAGCCAGGATGCGGCCCAGAAGCTCGTCGCGGAATCCGTTCATCACCGCCATGACGACGATCAGCGTCGCCACGCCCAGGGCGATGCCCGCGAGCGAGAACCCGGCGATGACGGAAACGAATCCCTCCCGGCGCCGCGCCCGCAGGTAGCGGAAAGCCACCAGCCGTTCGAAGGCGCCGAAGATCATGGGCGTGTCATTCCGTCAGGCGGGCCAGGGCCGACTCGACGGACAATTCCTCGCGCGCGCCGGTCTTGCGGTTCTTCAGTTCGACGACGCCCTTGGCCAGCCCCTTCGGCCCCGCGATGACCTGCCAGGGCAGGCCGATGAGGTCCATGTCGGCGAATTTAACCCCGGCACGCTCCTCGCGGTCGTCATACAGCACCTCGACGCCCTGTTCGGAGAGGGTGCGGTAGACGTCGTCGCAGACGCGGTCGCAGGTGTCGTCGCCGCTCTTGAGGTTGACGAGGCCGACGTCGAAGGGCGCCACCGCCTCCGGCCACACGATGCCCTTCTCGTCGTGCCCGGCCTCGATGATCGCCCCCACCAGGCGCGACACGCCAATGCCGTAGGAGCCCATCTCCACCGGCACCTGGCTGCCGTCCGGCCCGGCGACGCGGGCGTTCATCGCCTGCGAATATTTCGTGCCGAAATAGAAGATGTGCCCCACCTCGATGCCGCGGGCGCTCTTCAGCCGCTCCGGCGGCGGCAGGTCGGGGTTGGCGGGGTCGTGTTTCTCGTCGGCGGCGGCGTAATAGCGGCCGAGGGCGGCGATATCCAGGGTGCCGCTGGCGGCCAGTTCCTCATAGGCGGCGTCATAGAAGATCTCGCTCTCGCCGGTTTCGGCGAGGATGTGGAATTCGTGGCTGAGGCTGCCGCCGATGGGCCCGGTTTCGGCGGCCACCGGAATGGCGGTGAGGCCCATGCGGGCGAAGGTCTTGAGATAGGCGTTGAACATTACCTCGTAGGACTTCCGCGCCCCTTCGTAATCCAGGTCGAAGGAATAGCTGTCCTTCATCAGGAACTCGCGCCCGCGCATGACGCCGAAACGCGGCCGCACCTCGTCGCGGAACTTCCACTGGATGTGGTAGAGGATCTTGGGAAGCTCGCGATAGCTCTTGACCTCGTCGCGGAAGATGGCGGTAATGAGTTCCTCGTTGGTGGGGCCGTACAGCATCTCGCGGTCGTGGCGGTCCTTGATGCGCAGCATCTCGGGGCCATAGGCGTCGTAGCGGCCGGACTCGACCCACAGATCGGCGGTCTGGATCGTCGGCATCAGCAATTCCTGCGCGCCGGCGGCGTCCTGCTCCTCGCGAACGATCTGTTCGACCTTCCTCAGCACCCGGAAGCCCAGCGGCAGCCAGGTGTAGATGCCGGCCGCCGACTGGCGGATCATGCCCGCGCGCAGCATCAGCCGATGCGAGACGATCTGGGCCTCGGCGGGATTCTCCTTCAGCGTGGGCAGGAAAAAGGCTGACAGGCGCATGATTCGTCCTCGACGCGTGGGTTCGGGCCGCAGACTTTAGGGCAAGAGCCGAGCCCAAGGCAACGCCCGCCCCCGTTGCCGCGCGTTTGGCGTGCCCGCGTGGGCTAAACCACCGATTGCCTGCCGCGCCCGCTTCGCGCTAGCGTGGCGGCGCAGCAATGGCGCCCGGACCGCGGCCGAACGTGAACGATTTTTCCCAGGTTGTTCATCAGACCCTGAACCTCATCCTGTCCCTCGACACCGATCTGGGCGAGATCGTGCTGCTGTCGCTGCGGGTCAGTCTGACGGCGGTCGCCATTGCCGCCGCCATCGGCCTGCCGCTGGGCGCGGCGCTGGCGCTGTACCGCTTTCCCGGCCGGCGGGCCTTGATTGTCCTGACCAGCGCCCTGATGGGAATGCCGCCGGTCGTGGTGGGGCTGGTGGTGTACCTGATGCTGTCGCGCGCGGGGCCGCTGGGGGTCTTCGGGCTGTTGTTCACGCCCACGGCGATGATCATTGCCCAGGTGGTGCTGGTGCTGCCGATCGTCGCCTCGCTGACCCGCCAGCATGTCGAGGATTTGTGGCAGGAATACGCCGAGCAACTGCGCTCGCTGGGCGCCAGCAAGCACCAGGCGCTGTGGACGCTGCTCTGGGATGCCCGCTACAGCCTGGTGACGGCGGTGCTGGCCGGCTTCGGCCGCGCCAGTGCCGAGGTGGGCGCCGTGATGATCGTCGGCGGCAATATCGACCATGTGACGCGGGTGATGACCACCGCCATCGCCCTGGAGGTCAGCCGCGGCGACCTTGCCCTGGCGCTGGCCCTGGGCGTCGTTCTGCTGACGCTGTCGCTGCTGGTGAACATGGGCGTTCACCTGCTTGGCACCGCCGGGGCGGCGCGATGGCGATGAAGCCGCCCATCGTGCCGCTGCGGCTGGAGGACGTCAGCTTCGCCGCCAACGGAATGCGCCGCATCAAGGATGTGTCGCTGGAGCTGTCGCCCACCGGCACCACCGTCGTCATCGGCCCCAACGGCGCCGGCAAGAGCCTGTTGCTGCGGCTGTGCCACGGCCTGATCGCGCCGACGGCGGGACGGGTGCTGTGGAACAACCACCCGCCCGAGGCGGTGCGCCGGCGCCAGGCGATGGTGTTCCAGCGCCCGGTGCTGCTGCGGCGTTCGGTGACCGAGAACGTCGCCTATGCGCTGCGCCTGCGCGGCGTGCCCGGGCACCGGCGCGGGGCGATCATCGAGAAGGTGCTGGCGCGGGTGGGGCTGACCCGATTCGCCGCCGAGCCGGCCCGGCGCCTGTCGGGCGGCGAGCAACAGCGCCTGGCGATGGCGCGGGTGCTGGCGCTGGAGCCCGAGGCGCTGCTGTGCGACGAGGCCACCGCCAGCCTCGACCCCGCCGCCGCCCATATCATCGAGGACGTCATCGGTGACCTTGCGCGCGGCGGCGTCAAGGTCATCATGGCCACCCACGACCTCGGGCAGGCGCGCCGCCTCGCCGACGAGGTGATCTTCATGTATCGCGGCCGCGTCCGCGAGCACGCACCCGCCGCCACCTTTTTCGCCGGCCCCGAGAACGACCTCGCCCAGGCGTTCATCAAGGGTGAACTGCTGTGGTGGCGCCGACGCCCGCTGGTGGAGGGCAAGGACCGCGACCGGCACGAATAGCGGCACTCATCCCCTGCGGCGCGGCGCCCGTGCCAAGCCGCTCGACGCCGCGAAGGCCAGCACCAGGATGCCGACAATGATGTCGTTCCACATCGCGATGATGCCGGAACCGTCGACCGCCGGGGCGCGCAGATAGCCCAGGATGAACGGCGCCACGATCAGCCAGATGCCGAAGACGAAGTTGAGCCAGCTCAAGCCCTCGAAACGGCCGGGCATGGTGACCCGGACGCCGGCGAAAATGACGATCAGCGCTCCGACGATGACGTCGTTCCAGGCCGCGGCCGAAATTCCGCCATAGCCGAGAATGGCCGGCGCGATCACCAGCCATACGCCCAGGACGATGTTGATGCCACTGGAAAACTTGACGCTGCCCCGCCGCCGCTCAACGCTGGTGGGTTCGGGCATGGCGCGCCTCCCTTCGCGGGTTTCGCTGTCTGCGCAAACCCGCGAAGGGCCGCCGTGTTCCTTGCCGATCCGGCGGGGCGATCAGCTCCCGCCGCGCTCGACGGCTTCGTCCACGGCCTGCTCCAGCAACGCCAAGCCCTCTTCGAGCAGGGCGTCCTCGATGACCAGCGGCGGCAGCAGCTTGAGCACGTTGTCGTCGGCGCCGCAGGTCTCCACCACCAGCTTGCGCTCGAAGGCGGCGCGCGACACGTCGGAACCGGCGTTGGCGCGGTGGAGGTCGAGGCCCCAGGCCATGCCCAGGCCGCGCACCGACAGTTCCTGATCGGCGTGCTTGGCGGCGATGCGCTCCAGGGCCGTGCGGATGATCTCGCCCTTGCGCTCGACGGCGCGGGTCATCTCGTCGTCGCGCCAATACTCCTCCAGCGCCTCGGCGGCGGCGACGAAGGCGAGATTGTTGCCGCGGAAGGTGCCGGTATGCTCGCCCGGCTGCCACTGGTCCAGTTCGGGGCGCATCAACAGCAGCGCCATCGGCAGGCCGCCGCCGATCGACTTCGACACCGTCACCATGTCGGGCGTCAGCCCGGCGCGCTCGAAGCTGAAGAAGGGCCCGGTGCGGCCGTTGCCCATCTGGATGTCGTCGACGATCAGCAGCATGTCGAACTCGCGGCACAGGCGCTCCAGGGCCTGCAGCCATTCGATGCCGGCGACATGGATGCCGCCCTCGCCCTGGACCGTCTCGACGATCACCGCCGCCGGCAGGTCGACGCCGCTGGAGCCGTCCTCCAGATAGCGGCGCATATAGGCGATGGTGTCGACGTCGGGCCCGAAATAGCCGTCAAACGGCATGAAGTCGGTGTTGGCACGCAGGCCGTAGGACTCGTCGCGGTAGAAGGAGTTGCCGGTCACCGCCAGCGAGCCCATCGTCAGGCCGTGATAGCCGTTTGTGAAGGCGATGACGTTGGAGCGCCGCTTGACCATGCGCGCCAGCTTCAGCGCCGATTCGACGGTGTTGGTGCCGGTCGGCCCCGCGAACTGCACCTTGTATTGCAGGTTGCGCGGCGAAAGGATCAGGTCGACGAAGCTCTGCAAGAACCGCCGCTTGGCCACCGTCGCCTTGTCGAGGGCATGGACGATGCCCTTGCGCTCCAGGTACTCGATGAGCGCGCGGGTGATGCGCGGGTTGTTGTGGCCGTAGTTCAGCCCACCGGCGCCCGCGAAAAAGTCGATATAGCGGTTGCCGTGCTCGTCGAACAGCTCCGCTCCCTCGGCGACGTCGAAGACGGCGGGAAACGAGCGGCTGTAGCCGCGGACCTGAGATTCGACCTGCTCGAAAATCCGCATCGGGAGAATCCCCTTTATCCAATGATGAACGCGGCGCCCCGGCGGGGCGCTCAGACGTGGTCCTTGTGCTCGACGATCACCACCTCGCGGGCGGCGTGGCTGGTGCGCACGCCGTCGGCGGCGCGCATGGCGTCCTCGAGCGTCGAGAAGAGCGGATTGGCGGGCGCGAAGGCCGGTCGCTCGGTGCCGTCGAGCATGGCGTAAAGCCGATAGCCGTCGTCCTCGCGACGGATGTGAATCTGGTTGTCGACGCGCTGGATCGGGCCGATGACGAACAGCCGCTCGATCTTGTGCTCGGCGTCCGGGAACAGTTCGTCCCTGTAGACCTCGGTGGTGCGGATATCGGCGTTCAGGCGCGCCGCCATTCCCCGGAACAAGCCTTCCGAGGCCTTGTTGTCCGGCGCCACCGTCGCCTCGACATAGCGCACGGCGGCGCAGTCGTCGCGGGCCAGGATGGCTTGCAACATTCCCGTGGCAACGCCGCGGCCCTGGTATTTCTCGCGCACCCCCACCTGCCAGACGAACAGGCGCTGGGGATCGGACGGCAAGGGATAGGCCGTGACCATGCCGGCGATGTCGCCTTCGACCTCGGCAACGACGCTCGTGGCGGCGAAATTGCGGCACGCCATGAAATAGGCATAGGAGGAATTGTCATCCAAGGCGGCGGCCTCGTCGACCATCTTCCAGATTTCGGCGCCGTCCTCGATGGAGGGAACACGGTAGGCGACATCGAACATGCTCGGGCACCTCCTGCCGATATGAGGTTGAACGGATGGCGAGTGGTGCAATCGGCGGCATTATCGCGTGTCGCACCCGCGAAAGGCCAGTAAAAATCAGGCGAAAGCGGCCACGACGACACCGCGGGAACCGTGGCCGGACCATCGGAGGTAGACCGATCAGCACGTTATTTTGCCCCCGCGCGCGGCGCGGCCACGACAGATAGGGATCCGGGCCGGGGGTGACTTAACCCCGCGTTATGGTTTACCTTCGGGCGCGCGCGTCGCCGGGCCGCCGGCTAGGCGACGCCGCCTCGGCCAGACAGGGGAAGCGATGCAAACCTCCGCCATCCGATCCGCCTACCGGCGCTACGCCAACATCTACGACGCCGTCTTCGGCGACGTTTTCGAGGCCGGCCGGCGCCGTGCCACCGAAATAATCAACGGCTTGGACGACAGCCAGAGGGTTCTCGAAATCGGCGTCGGCACCGGGCTGTCCCTCGATCTTTATCGTTCCGACCACCGCGTCGTGGGCATAGACCTGTCGCCCGAGATGCTGGACCGCGCGCGCGAACGCAGCCAACGCAAGAACCTGGCGCAGGTCGAGACCCTGGTCGAGATGAATGCCGAGGACTTGAGCTTCGACGACGCCAGCTTCGATGTCGTCGCCGCCATGCATGTCGTCTCGGTGGTCAGCGACCCGCAGAAGGTGATGCGCGAGATGCAGCGGGTCTGCAAGCCCGGCGGCACCATCCTCATTGTCAACCACTTCAGCGACGACAGCAGCATCATGGCGCGCCTGGAGCGGATGCTGGCGCCATGCGCGGGAATGCTGGGCTGGCACCCCTATTTCCCCTTCCAGCCGCTGCTCGACGGCCATGACCGCCTGGAACTTCTGTCGGTCGAGGCGCAGCCGCCGCTGGGCATGTTCAAGGTGGTGCGGCTGCAAAACCGTGCGGCCGTGGCCGGGCGCACCGAGAACCAGCAGGCGGCCGCGCAATGAGCACCTGTCCCTGCGGCTCCGGCCGCGATCTTGACGCCTGCTGCGGCCCCGTTCTGGCCGGCGCCGCCGCCCCGACGGCCGAGGCGTTGATGCGCTCGCGCTACACCGCCTTCGCCACCGGCGCATTGGAGCATCTGGACGCCACCCTGGCCCCCGAGGCCCGCGAAGGCTATGACCCCGAGGAGACGGCGGCGTGGGCGCGGGAATCCCGCTGGCAGGGCCTCGAGATCGTCGCCGTCGAGGCCGGCGGCGCCGAGGACGCCGAAGGTGTGGTGGAGTTCATCGCCCGCTTCCGCCATCAGGGCCAGAACCACGCCCATCACGAACGCGCCACCTTCCGCCGTGGCGAGGACGGCCGCTGGCTTTATGTCGACGGCGCCACCCCCAAGCCGCAGCAGCGCGTCGTCGGCCCCAAGACCGGCCGCAACGACCCCTGCCCTTGCGGATCGGGAAAGAAATTCAAGAAGTGCTGCGGCGCCGGCTGACGCCCTCGCCGAGTCGGCTCCCCTCCCCCCGGGCCGGTTCCCGTTGACTCCCGCCCGCCATACCATCAAATGGATGTAGGACGGAGGGCAGCCCCATGTGGCGCGACGAAACCGACAAGGCACAGCATTCGCCGGGCGCCGGCTATTCGGCCCATAACCGCCGCGCCCTGATGGCGGTGGCGCTGGTGGTCGCACTGGCGCTGCTTCTGGCCTCGCCGCTGCCGTCGGCCCTGGTGCCGATGGCGGTGGAGAACTTCGTCTTCTACGGCGCCGTGGGTGCGTCCATCCTGGCCGTATTTCGCGGCGACGTCATGCGCGCGCCCCACTTCACCGCCTGGGACCAGGCCCTGATGCTGCTGTTCGTCTCGCAGCTCGCGGGGCTGCTGGTCGATGCCGAGGCGGTGAAGGAAGCGATCGAGGCACACGGGGGGCGCCCCTAGATCGTCGGCCTATTGGGTGCCGTCGACCGGCTCGGGGGCATCCGCCTCGGCCAGTTGCTGGTTGTTGAGCCCCAGTTCCTCCAAGGTGGCCTGATCCAGACGCCCGGTCACCGGCAGGTCGCGACTCATCTGCAACAGCCGCAGGGCGGTTTCGGTTTCCGGTCCCCAGACGCCGTCGGTGTTGATGTCCTTGCTGCGCCGGTTCAGCCGCTGTTGCACCAGCCGCGTCGCCTGCGTCCCGAGAACCTGGGGCGGCACCGGCTCCGTCTGCGCCGCCGACACCGCTCCCGCCCCGGCGAACTGCATCCGGTCGAAGCCCATCGCGTCGATGGTGGCCAGGTTCAGCCGCCCCGTCTCGTCGAGGCCCTGGGCGCGCTGGAATTCGCTGACGGCAGCGCTGGTGCGCGGCCCCCACAGGCCGTCGACGGGGCCGGGGTCATGGCCCAACTCGCGCAAGCTCTGCTGAATCTCGCGGATGGTCGCCGGCCCCACCTCCAGCCCGGCTTCGTCCTGTTGGCCCGCCTGGTCCTGGGTCTGCTGCTGCGTCGCCGCTGGCGGCTGTTGCTGCTGGGCCGCTGCCGGCACCGCCAATGCCAGCACCGCGGCGGTTGCCATCATCATCCTGCGCATGGTGTCTCTCCTGGCTCCACGAGGGGGGGAAGCAAAGGGGCCGGGCCTGGGCCCGACCCCTCCGCCGACAGGCCAATCCGGCTACTGCTGCGTGGTGCCGCCGGGCATGTCCTGCCCGGGCTGGTCCTGAACGCCGTCGCCCGGCGCGCCCGGGGCGCCCGGCAACGCGCCTTCACCCGGAGGCTGCTGGTCGGTCGGCTGCTGCTGCACGCCGGAGCCGGGTGCCTCGGCCGCCTGCGGGCCCTCCGTCTCGATCTGGGCAAGCTGCTGCACGTCGACGCCAAGCGCGTCGAGAGTGGCGAAGTTCAGCTGCCCGGAGGATTCGATCCCCTGCTCCTGCTGGTACTCGCGCAGGGCCTGCTCGGTGTTGGGGCCCCACATGCCGTCGACCTCGAGGTCTTGGCCTTCCTGCTGCAGGGCCTGCTGGATCTCGCGGACATGCTCCTGTTGCAGCTGGATCTGCGCCTGCTGCTGCTGCATCCCGCTCTGCCCCTGCTGCATCTGGGTCTGCTGGGCCTGCTCGTAGCCCGAGCCCGCGGCCTGCGCCTGGTCGCCCGCGGCAAACGCCGCGCCGCCAAGGGCCGTGCCGGCCAGGACGGTGGTTGCCAGAACCAGTTTCCTCATTTCTCATGCCTCCGTGGCCTATGTTACCCTCACGCATGGCACGGTCCCCGCCATGCGTGTCCCGCCAGACAACAGATGGGCGCCCCGAATGTTGTCGCCCGCCACTTCTTATTCCGACGCATCGCCGTGTTGGTGAGGTGCGGACCCGCCGGTTTCGCCGGTGGTGGTGGCGCGGACGCTGCGAAGGGCGCATAGGGGGCGCGAGTCACGAAATGGAAGCAATTTCAGGTTACGCTGTTGGCCGGCTGGCGCTCGTTTTTTATTAGCTTTGCCTTGTATGATGATTTATAAACATACGCCGTCGGCCCGAGGGCCGGCGAAGCGGGCGCCAGTCCCGTGGACCGTAACGATCGGAGAGGGAGCGACCGTGATGTCGAAACTGGTTCCGCCGCATGGTGGCGGCGCGTTGAAGCCGCTGCTGGTTCCCGAGGTGGAGCGAGAGGAAGAGCTCAAGCGCGCGAAGACGCTCAAGCAGGTGCCGATGTCGAGCCGAGAGACCTCGGACGTCATCATGTTCGCGATGGGCGCCTACACCCCGCTTGACGGCTTCATGGGCAGGGACGACTGGCGCGGCGTCTGCGCCGACATGAAGATGGCCGACGGCCTGTTCTGGCCCATCCCCATCACGCTTTCGGCGGAGCAGGCGCTGGCCGAGTCCATCAAGGAGGAGGAAGAGGTCGCCCTCGTCGACGGCGAGACCGGCGAGATCATGGCCATCATGGAGGTGCGGGAGAAATACACCATCGACCGCGACTTCGAGTGCCAGCACGTCTACCGCACCACCGACGACGAGCACCCCGGCGTGCAGAAGGTCAAGTCGCAAGGGGCGGTCAATCTGGCCGGCCGGGTGCTGGCGCTGTCGGAGGGCGGTTACCCCGCGCAGTACCAGGGCCTTTACCTGCGCCCCGCCGAGGCGCGGGCGCTGTTCGCCGAAAAGGGCTGGTCGCGCGTCGCCGCCTTCCAGACCCGCAACCCCATGCACCGCAGCCATGAACACCTGGCCAAGATCGCCATCGAGGTGACCGACGGCGTGTTCATCCATCAAGTGCTGGGCAAGCTCAAGCCCGGCGACATCCCGGCCGAGACCCGCACCAAGGCCATCCAGGCGATGGTCGACAACTATTTCGTTGCCGGCACCGCCATCCAGGCCGGCTATCCCATCGAGATGCGTTACGCCGGCCCGCGCGAGGCCCTGCTGCACGCGACCATCCGGCAGAATTTCGGCTGCTCGCACCTGATCGTAGGGCGCGACCATGCCGGCGTTGGCGATTACTACGGGCCCTTCGACGCCCAGCACATCTTCGACACCCTGTGGGAGGGCGCGCTGGTCACCCGGCCGCTGAAGATCGACATCACCTTCTATTGCAAGAAGTGCTACGGCATGGCGACGGCCAAGACCTGCCCGCACGGCAAGGATGACCGGGTGATGATCTCCGGCACCAGGCAGCGCGAGATGCTGGCCAACGGCGAGGCCATCCCGCCGGAATTCTCCCGCCCCGAGGTGGTGGAGATCCTGCAGGCCTACTACCAAAGCCTCAAACAGGCCGAACCGGCCGGCTAGGATCGGACATGGGGGGGGAACGGGATCACAGGTCGGTGTATTTCACCGCCTTTCCCCGGGATTTCGCCGCGGGGTATTTCTCGGCGTTGCGCGCGATCTTGGCGTCGGCGGCAGCCGCGAGGTCGATGCCGGCGCGCTCGCAGATCATCAGCAGATACAGAAATACGTCGGCGCATTCCTCCCCCAGCCGGTGCCGGAAGGCGGCGTCGTCGAGCCGCGCCTCCAGTTCCGCGTCGGTCTGCCATTGCGCCAGTTCCAGCACCTCGGCGGCCTCAAGGTTCAGCGACACCATGAGGTTCTTCAGGGTGTGGAACCGCAGCCAGTCACGCGCGTCGCGGAAGGCGTTCAGCTTGCGGGTCAACTCGGCGAGAACATCGGACATCGTCCACATGTGCCACGGGCGCCCGCCCCAGGGCAAGCGCCGGGAGTGTTTGACTCGATTCAAGCGTGAAACTAAATTACCGCAAAATAATACAGTACGTCCGCCACGGTTCCTCTGGGATCGGCTTTCGCGAGCGCCAAGGGATATCGCGATGCACATTGCGAGTGCTTCGCAAGACCGAGCCGGCTTTGCCGCCGCCGGACAAGCTCACGAGTGAAGAGAAGGAGAGAGGTTCGATGCCCACTTTCGTGCACACCGACAAGTGCGATGGCTGCAAGGGCGGTGAAGTCACCGCCTGCATGTACATCTGCCCCAACGACCTGATGAAGCTCGATACCGAGCGCATGAAGGCCTACAACCAGGAGCCGGACCAGTGCTGGGAGTGCCAGTGCTGCGTGAAGGCCTGCCCGCAGCAGGCCATCGAAGTGCGCGCCTATGCCGACTTCGTGCCGATGGGCGGCGCCGTGATTCCCATGCGCACCGACACCGCCATCATGTGGACGATCAAGTTCCGCGACGGCGAGGTGAAGCGGTTCAAGTTCCCGGTCCGCACGACGCCGGTGGGTTCCATCGACCCCTATGGCAACAAGCCCGAGCCCGGCGACCTGAACGACAACTGCCTGTTCACCGAGACCGGCAAGACGCTGCCCACCATCTAAGGCCGGGGCCGCGGCCTGGATGATGCCACGCGCCGGCCCACGGAGCGGCGCGGCAATGAAGAGAGGGAAGGAAAAGGGCTTATGAGCGAGTACACGTTCGGCAATCCCGAAATCATCGAGATCGACACCGACATCCTGCTTGTCGGTGGCGGCATGGCGGCCTGCGGCGCGGCCTACGAGGCCAAGCGCTGGGCCGGCGACGACGTCAAGATCACCCTGGTCGACAAGGCGGCGATGGACCGTTCCGGCGCCGTCGCCCAAGGCCTGTCGGCGATCAACACCTATCTCGGCGAGCAGAAGCCCGAGGACTACTGCCGCATGGTGTCGGCCGACCTGATGGGCATCACCCGCGACGACCTGGTGTTCGACGTCGGCCGTCACGTCGACGATTCGGTGCACCTGTTCGAGGAGTGGGGCCTGCCGATCTGGAAGGACAAGGGCTCCGAGGGCACGCCGCTCAAGGACGGCGGCAAGCCGGTCCGCTCCGGTCGCTGGCAGATCATGATCAACGGCGAGGGCTACAAGACCATCGTCGCCGAGGCCGCCAAGAAGGCGCTGGGGATGGACAACATCCACGAGCGCGTTTTCATCGTGAAGTACCTGCTGGACGCCAACGAGCCCAACCGCATCGCCGGCGCCGTCGGCTTCAGCGTCCGCGAGCACAAGCTGTATGTGTTCCGCGCCAACGCCATCCTCAATGTCTGCGGCGGCGCCGTGAACATCTTCCGCCCGCGCTCGACCGGCGAGGGCATGGGCCGGACCTGGTACCCGGTGTGGAACTCGGGCTCGACCTACGCGATGGCGGCCGAGGTCGGCGCCGAGCTGACCATGATGGAAAACCGCTTCGTGCCGGCGCGCTTCAAGGACGGCTACGGCCCGGTCGGCGCCTGGTTCCTGCTGTTCAAGTCGCAGGCCACCAACGGCTATGGCGAGAACTACATCGTCAAGAACGCCGACATGCTGGCCGAGTTCGCGCCCTACGACAAGGCGGCGGTGGTGCCGACCTGCCTGCGCAACCACGCCATGATGAAGGAGATGAAGGAAGGCCGCGGCCCGATCTTCATGCACACCCACACGGCGATGGCCAAGCTGGCCGAGACCATGACGCCCAAGGAGATCAAGCACCTTGAGGCCGAGGCCTGGGAAGACTTCCTCGACATGTGCATCGGCCAGGCGGGCGTCTGGGCCGGCATGAACATCCGCCCCGAGCAGAGCCCCTCCGAGCTGATGCCGACCGAGCCCTACCTGCTGGGTTCGCACTCGGGCTGCTCCGGCATCTGGGTCTCGGGCCCCGAGGATCTGAACAGCCCCGATGAGTGGAAGTGGGGCTACAACCGCATGACCACGGTCAAGGGCCTGTTCACCGCCGGCGACGGCGTCGGCGCCTCCGGCCACAAGTTCTCCTCGGGCAGCCATGCCGAGGGCCGCATCGCCGGCAAGACGATGGTGCGCTTCGTCAAGGAGAACAAGGACTACAAGCCCGAGCTCAAGGCGGACATCAAGGCGATCACCGAAGAGATCTACAAGCCGGTCCGCAACTACATCGAGCACAAGGACAAGACGACCAGCGAAGACGTCAACCCGCACTACATCCTGCCGCGCTTCCTGCAGATGCGCCTGCAGAAGCTGATGGACGAGTATGTGGCGGGCGTGTCCACCTACTACACGACCAACAAGGTCATGCTTGAGGAAGGCCTCAAGATGCTGACCATGCTCAAGGAAGACAGCCAGAACATGCGGGCGAAGGACCTCCACGAGCTGATGCGGGCCTGGGAGAACTACCACCGCATCATCGCCGCCGAGGCCCACCTGCGGCACATCATGTTCCGCGAGGAAACCCGCTATCCGGGCTTCTACTACCGCGCCGACTTCCCCGGCCTCAACGAGGGCGAGTGGAAGGCGTTCGTCAACAGCCGCATCGACCCCGAGACCGGCGAATGGCACATGCGCAAGGTGCCGCACGTCGACCTGGTCGAGAAGCACTACACCGGCCAGGGCCACTAAGGCCCCCGGCACGGACCGCCTTTGGGGGGCGCGGGGTCATACCCGCGCCCCCTTTCGTGTGTCCGCCCTCCCCGTCCGTCCCCGCCGGTGCGCCCTCCGGCGGGGATGGCGCCGGCCGCCGGCGTCCCGACATTGACTCCGCACGGCTTCCAGGGAGGCGCCAGGGATGCGCAGTTCACTCATCGCGGGAATCGCGGTGGCGCTGGCGGCGGGAGCCGCCGCCGCCCAGTCCGTCGACGCCGACATCGTCAACCGTGACGGCGAGGTGATCGGCACCATTGCCGCTCAGGAGGGGCCGCACGGCGTGCTCCTCGACGTCGAGGCGGAGGGACTGCCGCCCGGCGCCCATGCCATCCACATTCACGCGGTCGGCACCTGCGATGACGCCGCGGAGGGCTTTCAGGCCTCGGGCGGTCACGTCAATCCCGACGACCGGGCGCATGGCCTGCTCAACCCCGACGGTCCCGACGCCGGCGACCTGCCCAACGTCTTCGTCGCCGACGACGGCAGCCTGCGGGCGCAGCTTTTCACCGACCGGGCCAGCCTGGGGGGCGGCGGCGGCCGCCCGGCGCTGCTGGATGACGACGGCGCCGCCGTGGTCATGCACGAAGGCGCCGACGACCACACCAGCCAACCCATCGGCGGCGCCGGCGCGCGCATCGCCTGCGCCGCCTTGAGCGGCTGATCGAGCGCCGGTCCCTTCAGGGCCGGATCTCGATGGGCGTGCCGTCGGGGACCGCGTGCCAGATCTCGTCCATCTCGGTATCGGTAACGGCGATGCAGCCGGCGGTCCAGTCCGACAGCCGGTGCAGCCCCCCCAACCAGCCGAGGCCGTTGGGCAGGCCGTGGATCATGATGTCGCCGCCCGGCGGAACATCGGCGGCGGCGGCGCGGGCGCGGTCGCCGGCGCTGGGGTAGGAGATGCGCAGGGCGCGGTAATAGCGCGACTGGGCGTTGCGGCCGCTGATGCGGTAACGCCCCTCGGGGGTGCGTTCGTCGCCCTCGCGGACTTTCGGCCCCTGCGGCGCGCCCCCAAGCGCCACCGCATAGCTGCCGATCAACCGGCCGCCGGCGTACAGATGCAGGCGCCGCGCCGCCTTCTCCACCACCACCCGGTCGGCGGTCGCCGCCGGGAGAACATGGGGCTCGGGCTGCAACTGGAACGCCACCGCCGACACCGGCAGCGCCAAGGCCGCCACGGCCGCCACCACGCGCAGAACCGTCCTCATCACCCCAAACCGCTGCCGCCACCTCTGCCCGGCCACTATGCCACACCCCCGCGCCGACGGGGAGCGGCACGAATATCATTACAAGCGCATATGCCTTTGTGCTAGACAGGGGGCGGCCGCGTTGCCGGCCGGTCCGTTGCTGCTGGAGTCCGCTGCCGATGAGCGATCAAAACCGATCCACCGAGGAACAGGAGTTGGAGGAGCTGGGCCACGAGGCGCGGCGGCCGTCGCTGGACACCGCCGATGTCGAGGTGAAGCTCTTCGACGCGGTGCGCGCGCAGTCGGAACACCCGGTCCAGCCCGTGCGCCTGACCTCGCAGGACACCTTTAATTTCCGCTGCCACAAGGGCATCTCATGTTGGAACCGCTGCTGCCACGGCGCCGACATCACGCTGACGCCCTATTGCATTCTGCGCCTGTCGCGGCGCCTCGGCCTGGAGGCGGCGGACTTCCTGCGCCAGTATACGGTGCCCGACACCTTCCAGAAGACCGATCTGCCGGTGGCGAAGCTGAAGATGGCGGGCGAGGACGGCAAGGGCGCCTGCCCGTTCGTGACCGACGAGGGCTGCTCGGTCTATGACGACCGGCCCGCCACCTGCCGCTACTACCCCCTCGGCGTCGTGTCGATGAAGATGAAGGACGCCGAGACCAAGGACAGCTTCAATTTCCTGGTCCGCGAACCGCACTGCCGTGGCCACGACGAGGCCCGCGAGGTATCGGTGGCGGCCTTCCGCGACGAACAGGGCGTCGAGCCCTATGAGCGCGCCAATCAGGGCTGGGTCGATATCCTGATGAAGATGGCGTCGTGGTCGTCGCTGGGCGGTTTCGGCGGCAAGGCGCCGACGCCGCAGACGCGCCAGATGTTCTTCCTGGCCACCACCGACGTCGAAGGCTTCCGCCGCTTCGTGCTGCAAAGCAGCTTCCTGGAGAAATACGAGGTCGACCCGGAAGCGGTGGAACAGATCAAGGCGGACGACGAGGCGCTGCTGCAACTCGCCTATGACTGGCTGAAGAACGTGTTGTTCAACGAGCCGACGATTTCGCTGAAGGAAGACGTTCTGAAGGGCGCCATCGCCAAGGCGCGCGAGGATTTGGGCGCCGCCTGATCGATCGCGCCGCCCTATTACGGCCCGCCAATTGACCGGCGTCATGGCGGGCCGTTTTGCTGTCTTCGATTCTTGATATGGTGTTTATGGCTGGACGGGTGCGCAAAGCCCGGTCATCGTAATGCTGGTGAACGTCCGGCAGGGAGGGGGCGGAACGCGGACGGAATGACAGTACGGCAACGCAAGCTGGACGAGGCCGATGTCAAGCGGCTGTTGGCGGAGTCTTCGGGGGATGCCCGTGCCGCCATCGCCGGGCGTGTTGCCGAGGACTTCCACGCCGAGGCGCTTTCCGAATCCGAGCGCGAACTGGCCCTCGACATCTTCCGCGCCCTGCTGCGCGACGTCGAGGTGCGGGTGCGGGCGGTGCTGTCCCAGCAACTGAAGAAGACACCGCACCTTCCCCACGACATCGCCCTCGCCCTGGCCCAGGACGTCGAGGCGGTGGCCCTGCCGATGCTGCACTACTCCGAAGTCCTGACCGACGAGGATCTCGTGGCGCTGGTGCGCGGCCGCTCGCCGGCCAAGCAGCAGGCCATCGCCGGACGGCGCCGCGTGTCGCCCGATGTCTCTGACGCCGTCGTCGACTGTGGCGGCGAGGACGCGGTGGCGACGCTGTTGGGCAACGCCGGGGCCGAAATCTCGCCGGCCTCCCTTCACGCCGTCGTCGCCCGTTACGGCGACGACAAGCGCGTGCAGGAATGCCTGGCCCGCCGCCCCGACCTGCCGGTCACCGTCGCCGAACGTCTGGTGGCCAAGGTCTCGGAGCGCCTGCGCGACTGCCTGCTGGAGCGTCCCGGCATTGCCAAGCGGGTCGCCGCCAACGCCATCCTCCACGCCCGCGAGCGCGTGGTGCTGGGCCTGAGCGCCGGCGCCGACGAGGCCGACGTCGCCGCCCTGGTGGCGCAGCTTCACGACAACGACCGGCTGACGCCGGCGATCATCCTGCGCGCCCTGTGCCAGGGCGACATCGCCTTTTTCGAGGCGGCCCTCGGTCGCCTCGCCGGCCTGTCCCTGACCAACGCCCGCACATTGGTGCACGATTCGGGGCCGCTGGGACTGCCGGCCATCTATGCCCGCGCAAAGCTGCCGCCGGCGCTCTACCCGGCCGCCCGCGCGGCCATGCACGCCATCGGGGAACTGGAGCTGGACGGCACCCCCGGCGACCGCGAGCGCTTCGCCCGCCGGGTGATGGAGCGCATCCTCACCCAGTATGACGAACTGGGCATGGCGCTGGAGGCCGACGACCTGGAATACCTGCTCGACCGCCTCAACAGGATGGCCGGCTGAGGGCGTGTCTGCCGCCTTTGGGCGCCACGCCAAGGCGGACTTGACTTTTGCCGTTTCGACTGGCGATGCTGCGCCGCTACGCTCGCGCGAACCGCCTCGCGCCACGAAGAAGGAGAGAGGGAACCCCCGGTGGACGACCTGCAAACCCCGACCGATCCCGACCGCGTCTTCGAGACCGTCTTCGCCCGGCTGGCGCTGACCGCCTCGCGCCCCATTCCGGGGCCGATGGTGCAGCCGGTCCTGGACCTGATGGTGGCGGTGCTGAGACGCCGCCACCCCGGCGCCTGGGAACGGCTGACCGAGCTTGACGAGGGCGACGTCCTCATCGACCCGGTCGACATGCCGCGGGCCTTTCGGATCGGCTTGGGGCCGGCGGGCGTGCGCCTGGAACTGTGCGATCGCGACGTCATGGCCGACGCCGTGGTGCGCGGTGAGATGCGGTGTCTGCTCGACCTGATGGAGGGCCGCACGGATGGGGACGCCCTGTTCTTCAGCCGCGACCTGACCATCGAGGGGGACACGGAACTGGTAGTGGCCCTGCGCAACGCCCTGGACGGCGAGGACATCGATCTGCTTGCCGACCTCGGCGCCGCGCTGGGCCCGCTCGCCGGGCTCCTGAACCCCGCCCGCCAGGCCGCCCTGCAGCTTCACGAGGGCATGGCGGCCCTGCGTGGGGCCCTGCTCTCGCCCGCCAATCGCCGGCTGGATACGCTGGAGCGCCGCTTGAACAGGCTGGAGCGAAAGGGGTCCTGACCATGTCGGCTATGGAATTGATCTGCCCGGCGGGCACGCCCGCCGCCCTGCGCGCGGCCGTCGACGCCGGCGCCGACGCCGTTTACGTCGGCTTCCGCGACGAGACCAACGCGCGCAACTTTCCGGGGCTGAACTTCTCGCGCGAGGAATTGGCCGAGGGCGTCGCCTATGCCCATGCGCGCGGGGGCAAGGTGTTCGTAGCCATCAACACCTATGCCGCCGCCGGCCGGCCGGAGCCGTGGTTCCGTGCCATCGACGACGCCGCCCGTGTGGGCGTCGATGCCGTCATCCTCGCCGACATCGCGGTGCTGGACTACGCCGCCCGCACCCATCCCGAGCTGCGCCTGCATCTGTCGGTGCAGGCGTCGGCCTCGAACGCCGAGGCCATTCGGCTGTATCAGGAGTCCTTCAACATCCGCCGCGTCGTGCTGCCGCGGGTGCTGACCATCGCCGACATCAAGAAGCTCAACCAGGAACTCGACATCGACACCGAGGTCTTCGTCTTCGGCGGCATGTGCCCGATGGCCGAGGGCCGCTGCTCGCTGTCGTCCTACGCCACCGGGCGCTCGCCCAACACCTATGGCGCCTGCTCGCCGGCCAGCCATGTGCGCTACGAGCAGCGGGACGACGAACTGGCCTCGCGCCTGGGCGCCTTCACCATCAACGTCTTCGGCGACGGCGAGGCCGCCGGCTATCCCACCTTGTGCAAGGGCCGGTTCATGGCCGGCAACGAGACCTCGTACTTGTTCGAGGAGCCGACCAGCCTCAACGCTCTCGACCTGCTGCCGGAACTCGTCGATGCCGGGGTAAAGGCCTTGAAGATCGAGGGCCGCCAGCGCGGCCGTGCCTACATCGCCGAGGTGGTGCGCAACGTCCGCGCGGCGCTGGACGCCTTCGAACGCGACGGCGCCGTGCCGCAATTGGCGATGGAGCGGGTGACCGAGGGCGGCAAGAACACCACCGGCGCCTATACGCGGGGCTGGCGATGAGCGCCGCCGGCACCAAGGCGAACGGCCGCGCGCCCGCCGCCCGCCTCAGCCTCGGCCCCTGCCTGTTCAACTGGCACGCCGACACCTGGCGCGATTTCTATTACCGCATCGCCGACGAGGCGCCGGTGGACATCGTCCATGTCGGCGAGGTGGTGTGTTCAAAGCGCGCTCCGTTCTTCACCGAGCACATCCCGGCGGTGATCGAACGCCTGCAGGCCGCCGGCAAGGAGGTGGTGCTGTCCACCCCGCAGCTCGTCACCACCGACCGCGAGCGCCGTGGCGTGAGCGAACTGGTCGCCGACGCCGAGATGCTGCTGGAGGCCAATGACATGGGCGCTGTGGCGCTGCTGGCCGGGCGCCCGCATGTCATCGGGCCGCTGGTCAATGTCTACAGCGAAGGCGCGCTGGCGTGGATGGCCCGCCAGGGCGCGGTGCGGGTGGCGCTGCCATACGAATTGGCGCGCGAGGCCGTCGCCGCAATCGCGGGCGCCGGCCGCGCCAACGGCGTCGATGTCGAGGTGCAGGTGTTCGGCCGGATGCCGCTGGCGATCTCGGCGCGCTGCTACCACGCCCGCGCCCACGGGCTGCACAAGGACAATTGCCAGTTCGTCTGCAACCAGGACGCCGACGGCATGGCGGTGGGCACCCTGGACGGCGAACGCTTCCTGGCCGTCAACGGCCTGCAAACCATGTCGCACGCCTACAACCTGCTGCTGCCGGAACTGCCCGAGATGCAGGAGATGGGCGTCAACGTCTTCCGCCTGTCGCCGCATTCCTGCGACATGGTGCGGGTGGCGGCGCTGTACCGCGACGTGCTGGAGGGGCGCGCCGAAGCCGCGGCGGCCCGCGACGAAATCGCCGGCATGGTCGGCGCCGACAACGTCGCCAACGGCTTCTACCAGGGGCGCGAGGGCGCGGCGGCGGTCGCCTCCTAGGGCCGTTTCCACTCACATGGAACCGGCCCTAACCGTTGTGTCCCTCGCCGGGCGCTCGCTCCGCTCGCTTGGCCGCCGCCTCAATGGCGGTGAG
>JAWLGJ010000075.1:0-9067 GCA_041685145.1 Magnetospirillaceae bacterium
CGGCCAGGGCCGGCGCCGGGGCCACGTCGGACAGCAGCGGCGCGTAGACGCGGGCGGCCTGCACCGGGCGGCGCGCGGCGTGGCCGGCCTCCAGCCCGTGCGCCACCGCCGCCAGCAGCGCCTCGGGGGTGCGCGCGGCGCGCGCCGCCTGATACAAGAAGGCACGCGAGCGCACGCCGCCGCGGGCGACGAATTCCTCGGCGGCGGCGGTGCGCTCGTCGCCCTCGGGGCGGACGAGGGTGTAGACCTGCGCCAGGGCCCGCGCCGGCAGCGCGCCGATGCATTCGGCCTCTTCGGCGGCGGCCAGCCGGTCCTCCGGGCGCGCCGGCAGCCCCAGGGCCACCGCCCGCAACGCCGCCGCCGGGGCGCCGCGCAGCGCGTCGGCGGGCAACGGGCGCTCGGTTAGGCGCAGCAGCGCCAGATGCAGCGGCGTCGGCCGCGGCAGGCTCGTAAGGTCGGGCACCGGCACGTCCTGGGCGGCCTCGGCAAGGGTGAAGAAGGCCTCGTCGTCGTCACCCAGCTCGCGCAGCAACGACACCCCCAGCGCCGCCTCGCCGTGGCGGCCGGCGAGCAACTGGCAGAGCACGCGCAGCTTGGCCCAATAGGAGCCGGTCCCCGCGCGCATGGCGGCGTCGCCGGCGGCGCAGGCGGCCTCATCGCGCCCCGACAGCAGCGCCGCATCGACGCGCAGGCGCTGCAGGTCCGGGGTCTGGGCCGGCTTCGGCACCGCCTCCAGCAGCGCCAGCGCCCCTTCGACGGCGCCCATCGCCAACAGGCCCTCCACCCGCAGGCGCAGCAGGTCCGCGCCCGCGTCGGCGCCGTCCGCGCCGAGCGGCGCCGCCGCCGTCGACAGCAGCAGCCGCCGCATCAGGTCGCGCGCCGGGCGCGAATAGGTGCGCGCCGGCAGCATCGGCAGCAGTTGCGCCACGGCGGCGGCGGGGGTGCCGTCCCACATGGCGACGCCGAAGCCGCCGCCGGCCTCGTCCAGGGTGCCGACGGCGTTGGCGTCCGGCGCCGCCAGCGTCCCCACCTCGACCTCGGCCATCGGCCGCAGCGGCAGGCGGGGGCGGCGGTCGGGCGCCGGGCCGGCGGCGTCCGTCCGCGGCCGGGGGCCGCCGGCGTCGGCAGCCCCTCCCGGCGCGGCGTCGGCGCCGCTGTCGGCGGGCGCGGCCTCACCGTCCTCGGCGGGCGCAGGCGTGGCCTGCAGGCGCAGGGGCGCGTTCTGGGCGCTGGCCTGCGACGGCGCCGCCAGCAGGACCGCCGCCGTCATCGCCGCCAGAACGGAAAGACGCCGCCTCGGCCTATTGCCGCAGTCGATCATCGGGTATCTCCTGGACGACCCGCGTGGTGGGCGCCGGAGGCTCCCACACGGCCAGCCACGCGGCGCCGCTCGCCACGACCGCCAGAACCAGGACAAGAAGGAATCGGGATAGCAATTGCGCAACTCCACACCTAAGATGTCGCCCGGGCGGGCCGGCGCTGCCGAACCGCCGCACGTCCCGCCCGGAGCGTCGACCGTGCCGGGCAGCGTGAGGGTCGATCATGGCGATTGCGGGGCAGTCTATAATCCGATGGGGGCAGGCGCAACGGCACCGAAAGGGGTGTCGCCGGGCGCGATGAACGGCTTGCACGACCCCGCCCGCAGCATCGTCCTCATCGGCCTCATGGGCGCCGGCAAGAGCTGCATCGGCCGCCGCTTGGCGCAGCGGCTGAACCTGCCCTTCCGCGACGCCGACAGCGAGATCGAGCAGGCCGCCGGCTGCTCGGTGGCCGACATCTTCGCCCTCTACGGCGAGGCCGCCTTTCGGGACGGCGAGCGCCGGGTGATCGCCCGCCTGCTGGACGGCCCGCCCGGCGTGCTGGCGCTGGGCGGCGGCGCCTTCATCGACACCGAGACGCGGGCTTTGGTGCGACAGAAAAGCGTGTCGGTGTGGCTGCGGGCCGGGCTCGACCTGCTGGTGCAACGCACCGCCGGCCGCGGCCACCGGCCCCTGCTCAACCAGGGCGATCCCCGCGAAATTCTGGAGAGGCTGATGGCGCAGCGATACCCGGTCTATGCCGAGGCCGACATCGTCGTCGACGCCCGCGACGAGCCGCCCGAAGCGACCACCGAGCGGGTGCTGGCGGCGCTGGAAAGCGCCGGGGCGCTGGCGCGATGACGGCGACGGCACGGGACGAACTGCGGGTGGCGCTGGGGGCGCGAAGCTACCCCATCCTGGTCGGCGGCGGCCTGCTGGACGCGGCGGGGGCGGAGATGCGCCCTCACCTGCGGCAGCCGCGGGTGTTCGTGGTGACCGACGCCACCGTGGCGGCGCTGTATCTGGAGCGGCTGCGCGGCGCCCTCGACGATGCCGGCATCCGCCATGATGCCTGCGTGCTGCCGCCGGGCGAGGGCACCAAGAGCTTCCATCACCTCGAAGATCTCGTCGAGGCGATGCTGGCGGCGCGCTGCGAGCGCCGCACCACCGTCGTCGCCCTCGGCGGCGGGGTGGTCGGCGATCTGGCCGGTTTCGCCGCCGCGGTGCTGCTGCGCGGGGTGGATTTCGTGCAGGTGCCGACGACGCTGCTGGCGCAGGTCGATTCCAGCGTCGGCGGCAAGACCGGCATCAACAGCCGCCACGGCAAGAACCTCATCGGCGCCTTCCACCAGCCGCGGCTGGTGCTGGCCGATACTGGCGTGCTCGACAGCCTGCCCCGGCGGCAGTTGCTGGCCGGCTATGCCGAGGTGGTGAAATATGGCGTCATCGACGATCCCGCTTTCTTCGCCTGGCTGGAGGCCAACGGCGCCGGCGTCATCGACGGCGACGAGGCGGCGCGGCGGCACGCGGTGCTGCAAAGCTGCCGCGCCAAGGCGCGCGTGGTCGCCGCCGACGAGCGCGAGACCGGCGCCCGCGCGCTGCTCAATCTCGGCCACACCTTCGCGCACGCCCTGGAGGCCGAGGCCGGCTACACCGACGAGTTGCTGCACGGCGAGGCGGTGGCCGTCGGCATGGTGATGGCGCTGGACCTGTCGGCGCGGCTGGGCCTGTGCCCGCCCGACGACGCCGCCCGCCTGCGCCGCCATCTGGCGGCGACGGGCCTGCCGACCTCGCCCTTGGACGTGCGGCCGGCGGGGTGGGACGCGGCGCGCCTGATCGCGCACATGGCCGGCGACAAGAAGGTCCGCGACGGCCGCATCACCTTCGTGCTGGCGCACGGCATCGGCGCGGCGGTGCTGCGCGACGACGTGCCGGCGGCTGAGCTGGCCGCCCTCGTGCGCGACGCCACCACCCCCGCCGCGCCCTCCTGACCCTCAAGCCCTGGCTGGATCATGACTGCCACACTCGTCGCCATCCTCGTCCTGCTGGTGTTTTCCGGCTTCTTCTCCGCCTCCGAGACGGCGCTGACCGCCGCCTCGAAGCCGCTGCTGCACCAGATGGCGCAGGAGGGCAACCCCCGCGCCATCCGCGTCAGCGCCCTGCTGGACCACAAGGAGCGGCTGCTGGGCGCCATCCTGCTGGGCAACAACCTGGTCAACATCCTGGCCTCGGCGCTGGCGACCAGCGTGCTCATTACCGTGGCGGGTGAGGCGGGCGTCGCCTACGCCACCGTCATCATGACCCTCATCGTCCTGATTTTCGGCGAGATTCTGCCCAAGACCTATGCCATCCACAACGCCACCGGCCTGGCCTTGGCGGTGTCGCCGATCATCCGCGCCATCGTCTGGCTGCTGACGCCCTTCGTGGCGGTGATTCACGCCTTCACCGGCACCGTGCTGACGCTGTTCCGGGGGCGGATCGGCTCGCGCCAGGACATGGACACCGCCCTGGCCGAGCTGCGCGGCGCCATCGAGATGCACGCCGGCGAGGAGGTGCGGCACGAGCGCGCCATGCTGCGCAGCATCCTCGACCTCTCCGAGGTCGAGGTCGGCGAGATCATGACCCACCGCAAAAGCGTCGCCATGCTCGACGCCGACCAGCCGCCCGGGACGCTGCTGGAACAGGTGCTGGAAAGCCGCTACACGCGGCTGCCGCTGTGGAGCGGCGAGCCCGACAACATCGTCGGCGTGCTCCACGCCAAGGCGCTGCTGCGGGCGGTGCGGGCCACCGGCGACATCGAGCAGGTCGACCCCGTGGCGCTGGCCTCGCCGCCGTGGTTCATCCCCGAATCGACCTCGCTGTTCGAGCAGCTTCAGGCCTTCCGCGACCGCCGCGAGCACTTCGCCCTGGTGGTGGACGAATACGGCGCCTTCCAGGGCATCGTCACCCTCGAGGACATACTGGAGGAAATCGTCGGCGAAATCTCCGACGAGCACGACCTGGCGGTCACCGGCGTGCGCCCGCAGCCCGACGGCGCCTTTGTCGTCGCCGGCGACATGACCATCCGCGACCTCAACCGCGACCTGGACTGGAACCTGCCCGACGAGCCCGCCGCCACCGTCGCCGGGCTGGTGCTGCACGAATCGCGCATGATCCCCGAGGTCGGCCAGACCTTCCTGTTCCACGGCTTCCGCTTCGAGATCCTGCGCCGCCACCGCAACCAGATCACCGCCTTGCGCATCACCCCGCCGCGGCCCGGCGAGGGCGCCGCCGAGGGCGCCTGAACGGGCTACCCCGTCGGCGCCCGACACTGCCCCCAAAGAAGGCGGTCTTCGGCCCTGGCCGCCGTCGCCGCCCGCGCCAAGATCGAATGTCATGGGCGCGCCGCGCGCACGGGGTAGGAGCGACGACGATGGTGACGATCAGGCGCAGGAACGACCGGGCGCTGGTCAGCCTGGGCGACTACCACGCGGTGGTGCGGCTGGAGAACGGCGGCCTGCGCCGCGGGGCGGCGCATCTGCCGCTGAGTCCCGACACCGCCCTGCCCGCCGCCTGCGAGGCCGGCTGGACCACCTATGAGGCGGCGCTGCGGGAGTTCCAGCGCGACTAAAGGCCGCCCCGGCCCTCCTCCTCGGGCTCGGGAAGCTGATGCCGGTTCATCAGCGGCATCTGGCTGAGGACGAAGCCGAAGGTCAGCACCAGGATGCCGAAGACCTTGAATCCCACCCAGAAATCCGTGCTCTGGGTGCGCCAGACGATCTCGTTGAGCACCGCCATGACGGCGAAGAACACCCCGAAGCGGAAGCTCAGCCGCCGCCAGCCTTCCCCGTCCATGCGCCAGGCGGCGCCCAGCACGGGCTTCAGCAGCGGCCGGTTCACAGCCAGCCCGCCCAGCAGCACCGCCGCCATCAGCGCCTGCACGATGGTCGGCTTCATCTTGTAGAAGGTCTGGTCGCCGGTCAGCAGCGACAGGCCGCCGAAGCCGGCCACCAGCACGCCGGCGACCACCGACATCACCGGCACCCGCCGAGCCAGCGCCAGCGACAGCGCCAGCGCCAGCAGCGTCGCCACCACGATCACCGCCACCGCCGCCATGAAGCCGAAGGCGAGGTAGGTGACGAAGAAGGCCGCCAGCGGCCCGTAATCCACCGTCGGCCGCACCCAGGCGGGGGCCTCGGCTTGCCTGCTCACGCTGTCCTCCCTTCCGGCGGTGTCGGTTGTGCGCGCCTCACCGCGCGCCTACCCTATAAGCCATCATGTTCACCATCCCGCTCTTCGACGACAACCCCACCCGGCGCACGCCCTTCGTCACCTGGGCCTTGATCGCCGCCTGCGTGCTGGTCTTCCTGTGGCAGAAGACGCTGCCGCCGGGCGCCGAGGAGGCGATGGTCTATGCCCTGGGGGTGATTCCGGCGGTGCTGTTCGGCAGCGCCGACCTGCCCCCCGACGTCCGCGTGGTGCCGCCCTGGGCCAGCGTGCTGACCTCGATGTTCCTGCACGGCAGTTGGGGCCATCTGCTGGGCAACATGCTGTATCTTTGGATTTTCGGCAACAATGTCGAGGACGCGATGGGGCATGGGCGCTACGTCGCGTTTTATGTGCTGGCGGGCACGGCGGCGGCGCTGCTGCAGGGCATGACGGCGCCGCAGGCGACCATCCCGATGATCGGCGCCAGCGGCGCCATCGCCGGGGTGCTGGGCGCCTATCTGCTGCTGCATCCGCACGCCAATGTGCGGGTGCTGCTGGTCATCCTGCTGTTCATCCGCATCATCAACGTGCCGGCGGTGTTCGTGCTGGGGCTGTGGTTCCTGGTGCAGTTGATGAGCGGCGCCATGACCCCCGCCGATGTCGGCGGCGTCGCCTTCTGGGCCCATGTCGGCGGCTTCGTCGCCGGGGTGGCGCTGATTCCGGTGTTCAAGGAGCGCGGCGTGCCGCTGTTCACCGACGGCCATTCCAAGCCCTTCAGCAGTATGCGCGCCCGCGAGGGCATCCACCGCCCGCGCCCGCCGCCGCCGCGCGGGCGCCCCGGCGAGCGCGGCCCCTGGGGGCGCCGGCCGGGACCGTGGGGCTGACGCGGCCCCAGGCGTGAATCCTTTCTTAACGGTCGTGCGCGCATCATCGGGGCCTTGACCGTCTGGTTTCGTCGGTGGCATCGTCCCAGCCGGACGTGGTAAGGCACGATATGTCGGTCGAACAGGCCCCCAGCTCACAAGATGATGTGGAACCTTACCGCCTGGGCGAGGCGCGGCGGCGCCTGCTCACCCTGGCGGTGCTGGATCCGTGGAATCCGCAGTTCTTCATGCGCCTGGGGCGGGCGCTGTTCGCCGCGCCGGCGCGCTACCGCAACGCCGCCGTGGTGCTGGACCTGGGGCCGGTGGCGGGGCGCACGCCCCTGAACCTGGCCGAATTCTGCCGCCGCCTGCGCCAGTACCAGCTTGTGCCGGTGGCGGTGGTCAACGCCGGCGAGGCCTGGGCGCAGATGGCCGCCAACGCCGGGCTGGCGGTGTTCGAGGACGCCGGCGAGGCGGCGCCGCGCGCCGCCGCCGCCCCCCCCGACAGCCGCCGCACCCGCGTCGTCGAGGAACCGGTGCGCTCGGGCCAGCAGGTCTATGCGCCGGGGGGCGATCTGGTGGTGCTGTCGACGGTGCATCCCGGCGCCGAGGTGCTCGCCGACGGCCACATCCACGTCTATGGCGCCCTGCGCGGCCGCGCCCTGGCGGGCATTCGCGGCGACGCCGGCGCGCGCGTCTTCTGCCGGCGGCTGGAGGCGGAACTGGTGTCGGTGGCCGGGGTCTACGCGGTCAGCGAGGCCCTGGAGACCGAGCGCCACCCCGGCGCCGTGCAGATACGGCTCGACGGCGAGACCCTGGTGGTCGAGCCGCTTTCGTGACGAGGAGGAGGGTTTCGTGACCAGAATCATCACCGTCACCTCCGGCAAGGGCGGCGTCGGCAAGACCACCACGGCGGCGGCCCTGGCCACCGGCCTGGCGCTGCGCGGCAAGAAGACCGCCGTCATCGACTTCGACGTCGGCCTGCGCAACCTGGACCTGATCATGGGCTGCGAGCGCCGGGTGGTCTTCGACTTCGTCAACGTCATCAACGGCGACGCGCGGCTCAACCAGGCGCTGATCCGCGACAAGCGCTGCGACAACCTGTTCATCCTGCCCACCTCGCAGACCCGCGACAAGGAGGCCCTGACCACCGAGGGCGTCGAGCGGGTGCTCGACGACCTGGCCGGGCAGTTCGAATACATCGTCTGCGACAGCCCCGCCGGCATCGAACGCGGCGCCTATCTGGCGATGTATTTCGCCGACGAGGCGGTGGTGGTCACCAATCCCGAGGTCTCCTCGGTGCGCGACTCCGACCGCATGATCGGGCTGTTGACCAGCAAGGCGCGCAAGGCCGAGCAGGGCGAGGAGATGAAGCAGCACCTGCTGATCACCCGCTACGACCCGGCGCGGGTGGACCGGGGCGACATGCTCAATGTGGACGACGTGCTGGAGATCCTGGCCATCCCCCTGCTGGGCATCATCCCCGAATGCCCCAGCGTGCTGCAGGCCTCGAACATGGGCGTGCCGGTGGTCATGGAGGAGGATTCGCGCGCCGGCCAGGCCTACCGCGACACCGTCGCCCGTTTCCTGGGCGAGCAGGTCGAGCACCGCTTCCTCAAGGCCGACAAGCCCGGCCTGCTGCAACGGCTTCTGGGGAGGACGGCATGAGCCTTCTGGACTTCCTGCGCCCGCGCAAGCCGCGCACCGCCCACGTCGCCAAGGACCGCCTGCAGATCCTGCTGGCGCACGAACGCTCCAGCCGCGACGCCCCCGACTTCCTGCCGGCGCTGCAACGCGACATCCTCGACGTCATCCGCCGCTATGTGCCGGTGGAGGAGGAGCATGTGGCGGTGCGCCTCGACTCCCAGCGCGACATGTCGGTGCTGGAGGTCAATGTCGAGTTGCCGCCGCCCGCGCACTGACCCGCGCGGCGCCGTCAGCGGCGCCCGAACAGGCGCTCGATGTCGGCCAGCTTGAGTTCGACGTAGGTGGGGCGGCCGTGGCTGCACTGGCCGGCGTGGGGGGTGGCCTCCATCTGGCGCAGCAGGGCGTTCATCTCCTCCGCCCCCAGGCGGCGGCCGGCGCGGACGCTGCCGTGGCAGGCCAGGGTGGCGCACACCGCCTCCAGCCGGTCCCTGAGCGCCGTCGCCGTGCCCCATTCGGCCAGTTGGTCGGCGAGGTCGCGCACCAGCCCGGCGACGTCCGCCTGCCCCAACAGCGCCGGCACCGCCCGCACCACCACCGCGCCGGGGCCGAAGGCCTCCACGTCCAGGCCCAGGGCGGCGAGGTCGGCGGCGCGCGCCAGCAGCCGTTCGGCGGCGGCCTCGTCCAGTTCCACCACCTCGGGCACCAGCAGGCCCTGGCGCGGCACGCCGCCCTCGTCAAGGTGGCGGCGCACGCGCTCGTAGACTAGGCGCTCGTGGGCGGCGTGCTGGTCGACGATGACGATGCCGTCGGCGGTCTGGGCGACGACATAGGTGCCGTGAAGCTGCGCCCGCGCCACCCCCAGGGGATGCTCCGGCGGCGCCTCGTCGGCGGGCGCGGGCGCCGGTGTCGCCGCCGCCGGCGGGGCGTCGAGGCCGGGCAGCCGCGCCCCCTCGCCCAGCCCCGCCGGCGCCTGCATGGCGGCGGCGGCGCGCAGCAGGCCGGGGGCGGGCGGCGGCGTCCCCGGTCGCGCCCCCCCCCGCGCGGCGGCGCCCCCGGGGGTGGCGGCGCGGG
>JAWLGJ010000021.1:0-52852 GCA_041685145.1 Magnetospirillaceae bacterium
AGATCCTCGCCCTCGATCACGCCGACAGGCTGTTGAGCGCCACCATCGTCATGACCGCCGCGCGCCCGCTGCTCGAGCGCGGGCGGATCGCCGACATGCTGCCGCGGCTGCTCGCGCGCCCCGAAACCCTCGACGAGGCGCAGGACAACTGGGTCGCGGGCCACGCCTCCTTCGGCTCGCCCGGCTTTCCCGTGGCCGAAGAGGACATCCGCGCCGAAGCCCGCCTCGCCTGGGCGCGCAGCGCCGACCCCGAAGGCATCAACCATCCGGTGCCGGGCAACGACGACGCCATCCGCGCCATCAATCTCTACTGCGAGATGATGTCGGGCGCCGTGCTCGACGGCATTCAGGCCGAGATGACCCGCGCGGGCATCGATGTCGGCGCCGTCTCGCAGCCGGCCGAGGCGGTGCCGGCGGAGAGCGAGGCGGAGGCGGAGCCCGCGACGGACGCCGCCGAGCCGCAGGCCGCCGCCGAACCGGCGCCGGAAGCGGAGGCGGCGGCCGCGCCGCCGGCCGCCGAGGAGCCGTCGGGCGACGCCGGCGAGGCGCGCTAGTCCGCCGCGAGGAACACGCGACGGCGGCGGCCCCAGCCGCCGCCGTTCGCTTGATGAGACACTCTGCCGAGGAAAGAGGAAAACTATGGCCGAGATCACCGCCTCCCTGGTCAAGGAACTGCGCGAGAAGACCGGCGCGGGCATGATGGACTGCAAGAAGGCGCTGACCGAAACCGGCGGCGACATGGAGGCCGCCGTTGACTGGCTGCGCAAGAAGGGCCTTTCCCAGGCGGCCAAGAAGGCCGGCCGCGTCGCCGCCGAGGGGCTGGTGGGCGTTGCCACGGCGGGCGCCTCGGGCGTCGTCGTCGAGGTCAATGCCGAGACCGACTTCGTCGCCCGCAACGAGAACTTCCAGGACTTCGTGACCAAGGTGGTGGCCCTGGCCCTGGAGAAGGGCGCCGGGGACGTCGAGGCGCTGAAGGCCGCGGCCTATCCCGATACCGGGCGCAGCGTCGAGGAAGAGCTGACCCACCAGATCGCCACCATCGGCGAGAACATGAACCTGCGCCGCGCGGCGCGGCTGGCGGTCGGCAACGGCGTCGTCGCCTCCTATGTGCACAATCAGGCGGTGCCGGGGCTGGGCAAGATTGGCGTGCTGGTGGGCCTCGAATCCACCGGCGACGCCGGCAAGCTGGCCGAGTTCGGCCGCCAGATCGCCATGCATGTCGCCGCCGCCAGCCCGCAGTATCTGCGCGTCGAGGACGTCGACGCGGCGGCGCTGGAGCGCGAGCGCCAAGTGCTGCGCGAGCAGGCGCTGGCTTCGGGCAAGCCCGAAGAGATCGTCGACAAGATGGTCGAGGGCCGCCTGCGCAAGTTCTATGAAGAGGTGGTGCTGACCGAGCAGATCTATGTCATCGACGGCGAAAGCAAGGTCGGCAAGGCCGTCGAGGGCATGGCCAAGGAGCTGGGCGCTCCGGTGGCGCTGACCGGCTTCGTGCGCTTCGGTCTCGGTGAGGGGGTCGAGAAGGAGGAAAAGGACTTCGCCAGCGAGGTCCAGGCCCAGCTCGGCCGCTGACGATCAAGGCCGGTCCTGGCCGGGGGCGGCACCCTGTGCCGCCACCCGGACCGGCGGGAGGCAAAGCGATGTCAAACGGCGACAGCACGGCGTACCGCTACCGTCGCATCCTCCTCAAGCTCTCCGGCGAGGGCCTGATGGGCGAGCGCGAATACGGCCTCGACCCGGCCATGCTCGACCGCGTCGCCCGCGAAATCCGCAAGGTGCATGTCGACGGCGTCCAGGTGTGCCTGGTGATCGGCGGCGGCAACATCTTCCGCGGCGTCTCCGGGGCGGCCACCGGCATGGACCGCACCAGCGCCGACTATATGGGGATGCTGGCCACGGTGATTAACGCGCTGGCCGTGCAGGCGGCGCTGGAAAAGGCCGGCGTGCCGACGCGGGTGCAGTCGGCGATCCAGATGGCGGCGGTCTGCGAATCCTATATCCGTCGCCGCGCCATCCGGCACATGGAGAAGGGCCGGGTGGTGATTTTCGCCGCCGGCACCGGCAACCCCTTCTTCACCACCGACACCGCCGCCGCCCTGCGGGCGGTGGAGATGAACTGCGACGCCGTGCTCAAGGCGACGCAGGTGGACGGCGTCTATTCCGCCGACCCCCTGCGCGAGCCCGATGCCGTCCGCTACGACAGCCTCACCTTCCGCGATGTGCTCACCCGGGACTTGAAGGTGATGGACGCCGCGGCCATTACCCTATGTCGCGAGAACGATATTCCGATTCTCGTCTTTTCCCTGCACACTGAGGGCGCCCTCGCCGAGGTGCTGGCGGGGCGGGGACGCTACACCGTCATTGACAAGGGGGAGTGAGCGGCCATGTCGTCGTTTGACAATTACAAGGACCTCAAGAAGGACGTCAGGCGCCGCATGGAGAGCGCCGTCGAGGTGTTGAAGAAGGAATTCGCCGGCCTGCGCACCGGCCGCGCCGCCACCAGCCTGCTGGAACCCATCACCGTCGAAGCCTATGGCGCCGTCATGCCGCTGAGCCAGGTTGGCAATATCGGCGTGCCCGAGCCGCGGATGCTGACGGTGCAGGTGTGGGACAAGTCGGTGGTCAAGCAGGTCGAGAAGGCGATCCGCGATTCCGGCCTGGGCCTCAACCCGCAGACCGAGGGGCAGGTGATCCGCGTGCCCATCCCGGCGCTGACCGAGGAACGCCGCCAGGAGCTGACCAAGGTCGCCGGGCGCTACGCCGAACAGGCGCGGGTGTCGGTGCGCAACGTGCGCCGCGACGGCATGGACCAGCTCAAGCGCATGGAGAAGGACAACCTGGTCTCGCAGGACGAGCATCGCCAGTACTCGGCCGAACTTCAGTCCCTGACCGACGAGATGATCAAGCGCATCGACGAAACGCTGGAGCACAAGGACAAGGAAATCATGCAGGTCTAGCCCGGATGGATTCCCTTGCCTCCCGCTCCGCCGCCGTCCCATCGGCGCCCCTGCATGTCGCCGTCATCATGGACGGCAACGGGCGCTGGGCGGCGCGTCGCGGCCTGCCGCGCGTCGCCGGCCACAAGCAGGGCGTCGAGGCGGTGCGGCGGACGGTGCAGGCCGCCGCCGATCTGGGCATTCCCTATCTGACGCTGTTCGCGTTCTCGGCCGAGAACTGGCGGCGGCCGCCGCCGGAGGTCGAGGCGCTGATGGGCCTGCTGCGCAAGTATCTGCGCCGCGAGGTCGCGGAACTGCACCGCGAGGGGGTGCGGCTGCGCTTCATCGGCCAGCGGCCGGGGCTGCCACGGGACATCGCGGCGCTGATGGAGGAGAGCGAGGCCCTCACCGCCGGCAATACGCGGCTGGTGCTGACCATCGCGCTGAACTACGGCGGCCGCCAGGAAATCGTCGCCGCCACGCGGCGGCTGGCGCGCGAGGCGGCGGCCGGCCGGCTGGATCCCGAGGCCATCGACGAGGCGGCCTTCGAGGCGGCAACCTCCAGCCCGGAGGTGCCCCCGCCCGACGTCGTCATCCGCACCAGCGGTGAGCAGCGGGTGAGCAATTTCCTGTTGTGGCAGGTGGCCTACAGCGAATTCGTCTTCCTTGACACGCTGTGGCCGGATTTCTCGCGCGCGGATCTGGAGGCGGCGATCCGCGACTATCAGGCGCGCGAGCGCCGCTTCGGCGCCGCGCACGCCTGAGCCTGCCGATGCTGCACATTCGCCTGCTGTCCGCCCTCGTGCTCATCCCCCCGGTGCTGGCCGCCGCGTGGTTCGGCGGGCTGTTCTTCACCCTTCTCGTGGCCGCCGTCACCGTGTTGATGGCGTGGGAGTGGGAGCGCCTGTGCGGCGACACCGCCGGCCTCAGCGCCGGCATCGTCGGCGCCGTCGGCGCGGTGTCGGCCGTGGTGGCGGCGTCGCAGCCCCTGTGGGCGCTGGCGGCGCTGGCCCTGGCGGCGGCGCTGGTGGCGGTCGAGCGGCGCCGGCGCGACCTGCCGCGGCCGTTGTGGGTGGCGGCGGGGGCGCTGTATGTGGGCGTGCCGGTGGCCGCCCTGGTGTGGCTGCGCGCCGACGCCGCCCTGGGGCGCGAGGCGCTGTTGTGGCTGCTGGCCCTGGTGTGGGCCACCGACACCGGCGCCTATGTCGCCGGGCGCACCATCGGCGGCCCGCGCCTGGCGCCGCGGATCAGCCCCAAGAAGACCTGGGCCGGCCTGCTGGGCGGCATGGCCGCGGCGGCGGCGGTGGGGGCGGCCTTCGCCGCCGCCGGTTCCGGCCTGGGCGGCGCCGCCGCGCTGGCGGGCCTGAGCGCGGCGCTGGCGGTGGTGGCGCAGGCGGGTGACCTTGCCGAGTCGGCGGTCAAACGCCATTTCGGCATAAAGGATTCCGGCGCTATAATCCCCGGGCATGGCGGATTGTTCGACCGACTCGACGGACTCCTCGCCGCGGCCCCGGTGGTGGCGGTAGTGATGGCGCTGGGCGCGTTTCCGGTGGGCCGATGACCAGGGTGTTGCCCGAACCGATCACAGCCACCGTGGCGCCGCCGGCGCCGCGGCGGGTAACGGTGTTGGGCTCCACCGGCTCGATCGGCTGCAACACCGTCGAACTGCTGCTTGCCGACCCCGGCCGGTACGAGGTCGAGGCGCTGACCGCCAACCGCAACGTCGTCGCGCTGGCCGAACAGGCGCGGCGGCTGCGCGCGCGGCTGGCGGTGGTGGCCGATCCCTCCCGTTACGGCGACCTGAAGGAAGCCCTCGCCGGCTCCGGCATCGAGGCGGCGGCCGGCCCAGCGGCGGTCATCGAGGCGGCGGCACGGCCGGCGGATTGGGTGATGTCGGCGATCGTCGGCGCCGCCGGATTGGAGCCGACGCTGGCGGCGGCGGCGCGCGGCGCGGTGGTGGCGCTCGCCAACAAGGAAACCCTGGTCTGCGCCGGGGCGTTGATGATGGCCGAGGTGCGGCGCCACAAGGCGACGCTGCTGCCGGTGGACTCCGAGCACAGCGCCATCTTTCAGGTGTTCGACGCCGAACAGCCCGATCAGGTCGAGCGCATCATCCTCACCGCCTCGGGCGGGCCGTTCCGCACCCTCGACCGCGCCGCGATGGCGCGGGTCACCCCGGACGAGGCGGTGGCGCACCCCAACTGGGACATGGGCGCCAAGATCTCGGTCGATTCCGCCACCATGATGAACAAGGGCCTGGAACTCATCGAGGCCCATCACCTCTTCGGCCTGCCGGACGAGCGCATCGACATCATGGTGCACCCGCAGTCGGTGGTGCACAGCATGGTCGCCTATGGCGACGGCTCGGTGCTGGCGCAGATGGGCAGCCCCGACATGCGCACCCCCATCGCCTATGCCCTGGGCTGGCCCCGGCGCATTCCGGCGGCGGCGCGGCGGCTCGACCTGCTGGCCCTGGGCAGCCTGACCTTCGAGGCCCCCGACGAGGCCCGCTTCCCGGCCCTGCGCCTGGCGCGCCAGGCCTTGCGGCGCGGCGGGGCCGCCCCCACTATTCTGAATGCCGCCAACGAGGTGGCGGTGCAGGCTTTTCTGGATCGGCGCATCGGCTTCCTGGACATCGCGGCGGCGGTGGAGCGTACTCTCCAGCGGCTTGAGGCCGCCCCGCTGACGCGGCTGGAGGACGTCATCGCCGTCGACGCCGAGGCCCGCGCCCTCTGCGGCGAGGCCGTGGCGGCGCTGGACGTTTAGGACGACGCATGATCGAGTTTCTTTCCGGCTTCTGGTACTACATCGTCATTTTCCTCGTCGTCCTGACCATCGTGGTCTTCGTCCATGAACTGGGCCACTACCTGGTGGCGCGCGCCAACGGCGTGCGCGTCGAGGTCTTCTCGGTCGGCTTCGGCAAGGAATTGTGGGGCTGGAACGCGCCCTCGGGCACCCGCTGGCGCATCAGCATGTTGCCGCTGGGCGGCTATGTGAAGATGTACGGCGAGGGCCTTGCCGACGACGGCGAGGAGGGCGCCGCCGACATCGCGCCCGAGGACCGCGCCGTTTCGTTCAAGCACAAGACGGTGTGGCAGCGTTCGGCCATCGTCGTGGCGGGCCCCGCCGCCAATTTCGTCTTCGGCATCCTGCTGATGGCGGCGATGTTCCTGATCTGGGGCCAGCCGCGCATCGACGCCACCATCCACGAAGTGCAGCCGGAGTCCCCCGCCGCCGTTGCCGGCCTGCAGGCCGGCGACCGCATCGTCGCGGTCAACGGCCGCGAGGTGGACAGCTTCCAGGACATCCAGCAGATTGTCCGCCTCGCCATCGGCGAGACCCTGGAGATCGCGGTGGAGCGCGACGGCGCCCGCGTCGTCGTCTCGGCCACCCCGGAAATGCGGGAGTTGACCGACCCCCTGGGCAACTCCTACCGGGCGCCGGTGCTGGGCGTGGTCGCCGATCCGCAGGGCTATCAGGTGGTCAGCCACAACCCCGCCACCGCCCTGGTCAGCGCGGTGCGCGAGACCGGCGTCATGATCGGCACCACCATGCGGGCGCTGGGCCAGATGGTCACCGGCACCCGCGACACCGACGAACTCGGCGGCCCCATCCGCATCGCCAAGGGGGCCGGGCAGGCGGCGCAACTGGGACTGGCCAGTGTCGTCTTTTACATGATTCTGATTTCGATCAATCTTGGCTTGATAAATCTCTTCCCCATTCCGCTCCTCGACGGTGGTCACCTCGCCTATTACGCGGTCGAGGCGGTGCGGGGGCGCCCCTTGGGGCCTGTCGCGCAAGAATACGGTTTTCGGATCGGCCTGTTTCTGGTATTCGCCTTGATGATCTTCGCGACCCGGAACGACCTGGTCGATCTCGAGGTCTGGGATTTTTTGAAGCGGCTGACATCCTAGACCTCGGCGCGACTTGCATCAGGGGGGAAGCACTTGAGGAAATTGCTTTGCACCTCGGTCCTGTGTGCCTGCCTGGCGGCGGGCGCGGGCGCCGCGGTGGCTCAAACGGCCGGCGAGGCGCCCGCCACCGGCCCCGTGGGCCGGCAACAGCCCGGCGGCGACGTCATCGGCGAGATCGTCGTCCAGGGCACCCAGCGCATCGAACCGGCGACGGTTCTCTCCTACATGGCCGTAACGGCCGGCGACCGCTTCGACCCGGCGCTGATCGACCGCTCGCTGAAGAATCTCTTCGCCACCGGCCTGTTCGCGGATGTCGCCATCCGGCGCGCCGATGACCGGCTGATCGTCGATGTCGCGGAAAACCCGATCATCAACCGCATCGCCTTCGAGGGCAATCGCCGCATCGAGGACGATGTGCTGGCGACCGAGACCGAGTTGCGGCCGCGGGTGGTGTTCACCCGCGCCAAGGTGCAGAACGATGTCGAGCGCATCCTGGAGGTCTATCGCCGCTCGGGCCGCTTCGCCGCGGTGGTCGAGCCCAAGGTGATCCAACTGGAGCAGAACCGCGTCGACCTGGTCTTCGAGATCGAGGAGGGGCCGGCGACGCGGGTCAGCGGCATCAATTTCGTCGGCAACCGCCGCTTCAGCGACTCGCGGCTGCGCCGGGAAATCCTGACCAAGGAATCGCGCTGGTACCGTTTCCTCAGCAGCGCCGACACCTACGACCCCGACCGCCTGGAGGTGGACCAGGATCTGCTGCGGCGCTTTTACCTGAACAACGGCTATGTCGACTTCGCCGTTACCTCGGTGGTGGCCGAACTCTCCCCCGACCGCACCGACTTCCTGATCACCTTCACCGTTTCGGAGGGCGAGCGGTTCCGCGTCGGCGAGGTGGACGTGGTCGTGAACCTGCCGGAACTGGAGGGCGAGGATCTGCGCTCGGCGCTGGCGCTCGAACCCGAGCAGTGGTACGAGGCCGAGGCCGTCGAGGATACCATCTCGGAAATGGTCGACGTCCTGGGCCGCCTCGGCTACGCCTTCGTGGACGTGCGCCCCCGCCTGCGCCGGCGCGATGACGAAAACGTCGTGGACGTTACCTTCCAGATCGAGGAAGGCCCGCGGGTCTATGTTGAACGCATCGACATCGAGGGCAATGTCCGCACCCTCGACCAAGTGATCCGCCGCGAAATCCAGTTGGTCGAAGGCGACGCCTTCAACACCGCCAAGCTGCGGCGTTCGCGCCAGCGCATCTACGATCTGGGCTTTTTCGACAAGGTCGAGGCCGACACCCGCCGCGTCGACGACGCCCCCGACCGTATGGTCGTCGAGGTCGAGGTCGAGGAGCGTTCGACCGGCGAACTGTCGCTGGGCCTCGGCTGGTCCTCGGCCGCCGGCGCCCTGGCGCAGGTGTCGCTGCGCGAGCGCAACCTGCTGGGGCGGGGTCAGGATCTGAAGCTGTCGGCGACCATTGCCCAGGAGCATACCCAGTACGATCTGAGCTTCACCGAACCGTACTTCCTCGATCGCCCGCTGCGGGCCGGCATCGACCTGTACCGCATCACCCGCGAGTTGCAGGAAGAAAGCTCCTATGACACCTACACCCTCGGCGGGGCGCTGCGTCTGGGCTACCAGCTTGGCCGCGACTGGCGCCACGATCTCCAGTACACGCTGCGGCGGACCGAGGTCCAGGACGTGCCGGCCACGGCGACCCTTTACATCCGCCAGCAGGAAGGCAGCACCGTTCTCTCCTCGGTGCAGCAGACGCTGACCTACGACCGGCGCGACAGCCGCCTGGAGCCCAGCGAGGGCTGGTATGTGCGCATCAACCAGGAAGCCGCGGGCCTGGGCGGCGACCAGCGGTTCATCCGCAACAACCTGTCCGGCGGCTACTACATCCCGATCGCGGACGAGGTGGTGGTGTCGCTGACCGGCAGCACGGGCATCGTCGCCGGATTGGGCGAGGACGTCTTCATCACCGAGCGCTACTACCTGGGCGGCAGCAGCCTGCGCGGCTTCGAAAGCGCCGGCGTCAGCCCCCGGACGGTGGCGGGCGAGGACGCCGTCGGCGGCCTGTGGATGGCCGCCGGGTCTCTGGAAACCAGGTTCCCGCTGGGGCTGCCGCAGGAACTTGGCCTCACCGGCCAGGCTTTCGTGGACGTCGGCACGATCGGCCCGACCGAAGACGACGTCAATGTCGCCGTGCACGAGGAGTCGAGCTTGCGCTTGTCGATCGGCTTCGGCTTCAATTGGCGCTCGCCGCTGGGGCCGCTCAGCATCGATTTCGGCTTCCCCATCCTCAAGGAAGACTTCGACCAGACCGAAACCCTGCGTTTGAATTTCGGAACGAGGTTCTAGATGCCTTTCCTTCCCCGCGCCCCCCGCCGCCTTGCGCTGCTGGCGGCGGTGTTGATGGCGGCGCTGCTGTCGGCTCCAACCGGCCGCGCCCAGGAGGCCGAGGCGCTGCCGTCGCCGGTCATCGCCGTCATCGACATCCAGGAGGTGTTGAACAAGGCCAAGGCGTCTCGCGACATCCGCACCCAGCGCGATACCCATCTGGAAGAGTTCAAGCAGGAATTCGCCCGCCGGGAAGAGGAACTGCGCCAGCGAGACCAGGATCTGGCGCGCCAGCGTTCATTGCTGTCCAGCGACGCCTTCGCCGAAAAGCGCCGCGAGTTCGAGAACGCCGTCGCCGAGTTCCAGCGGGGCGTCCAGGGCCGCCGCGAGGCGCTGGAGGTCGCCTATCGGCGCGCGATGGCGAAGTTGCAGGAACAGCTTTACCGCGTCACCGACGAAATCGCCCAGGAACGGGGCGTCAACATGGTCCTGGCGAAGTCCCAGGTGTTGTTGTTCGACAGCGACATGGAAATCACCGACGAGGCCCTGTCGCGCCTGGACGCGCGGGTGACGACGATCGAGTTCCCCGAGCCGAAGGACGATCCCGCCGGCGGAACCGAGTAGCGTTATCATGGCCGACGCCCGTTTCTTCACCAATGCCGGATTCGTGCCGTTGTCGCGGCTGGCGGCGCTGTCGGGGAGCACCCTGTCGGCCGGCGCCGATCCCGAGCGCCCGATGCGGGACGTGGCGCCGCTGGAGTCGGCGGGGCCGGAGGATGTCAGCTTCCTCGACAACCGGCGCTACCGCGACGCTTTCCGCGCCGCCAAGGCCGGTGCGGTGGTGGTGCGGCCGGAATACGCCGCCGAGGCGCCGGAGGGCATGGCGTTGCTGCTGAACGACGATCCCTACCGCGCCTTTGCCCGCATATCGGCCGCCTTCTATCCCGAACCGGCGCCCAGGGCGGGCGCGGCCGCGTCCGCCAGCATCGACGCCACCGCCCGTCTCGGCGACGGGTGCGAGGTCGGCCCCGGCGCGGTGATCGGCGCCGGCGCCGAGATCGGGCCGCGCTGCGTCATCGGCGCCAACGCCGTTGTCGGCGACGGCGTGGTGATGGGCGCCGACTGCCGCATCGGCGCCGGCGTCGTCCTCAGCCACAGCATCCTCGGCGCGCGCGTGGTCATCCACCCCGGCGCCTGCCTGGGCCAGGACGGTTTCGGTTTCGCGATGGCCGCCGAGGGTCATTTGAAGGTGCCGCAGCTTGGCCGGGTGATCGTCGGCGACGACGTCGATATCGGCGCCAATACCACCATCGACCGCGGCGCCGGGCCGGATACGGTCATCGGCGCCGGCTGCAAGATTGATAACCTCGTGCAGATCGGGCACAACGTGCAGCTTGGGCGCGGCTGCGTTCTGGCCGGGCAGGTGGGCATCTCCGGCAGCACGCGGCTGGGCGATTTCGCCGCCGCCGGCGGTCAGGCCGGTTTCGCCGGCCATCTGCGCATCGGCCCCGGCGCCCAGGTGGCGGCGCAGTCGGGCGTCATGCGGGACGTGGCGGCGGGTGCCACCGTCGGCGGCTCGCCGGCGATGCCCATAAAGGAGTGGATGCGTCAGGTCGCCCTCCTGGCGAAGCTGATCCGACAAAAGGGGCGTGAAGGCTAGGCCATCATGACGGAAGTCCGCAGTACCGGCGCCGCGTCGACGGCGAGCATCGACATCGGCCGAATCATCGAGATGATTCCGCACCGCTATCCGTTCCTCATGGTCGACCGGGTCGTCGACCTGGTGGCGGACGTCAGCGCCGTCGGCATCAAGAACGTCACCGTGAACGAGCCGTATTTCCAGGGCCACTTCCCCGGCCATCCGGTGATGCCGGGGGTGATGATCGTCGAGGCGATGGCGCAGACCGCCGCCGTTCTGGTGGTGTCGACGCTGGGCGCCGAGGCGGAGGGCAAGCTGGTCTATTTCATGTCGGTGGACAGCGCGCGCTTCCGCAAGCCGGTCACGCCCGGCGACAGCCTGCGCATCCATGTGCAGAAGCAGCGCAGCCGCGGCAATGTCTGGAAGTTCAGCGGTCAGGCCATCGTCGACGACGTGCTGATGGCGGAGGCCGTCTTCGCCGCCATGATCATGGACCGTTGAGCCCCATGCCCCGCATCCATCCCACCGCCATCATCGAGGATGGCGCCGTACTCGCGGACGACGTCGAGATCGGCCCTTACAGCATCGTCGGCGCCGGGGTCCGCCTCGGCGCCGGCGTCCGCCTGCTGTCCCACGCCGTCGTCGTCGGCCATACCGAGATCGGCGACGGCAGCGTCGTCTACCCCTTCGCCGTCATCGGCCATCGGCCCCAGGACATGAAGTATCACGGCGAGGTTTCGCGCCTCGTCGTCGGGCGCGGCAACACCATCCGCGAGCACGTCACCATGCATCCCGGCACCGAAGGCGGCGGCCTCCTCACCCGGGTCGGCGACAACAACCTGTTCATGGTGGGCGTGCATGTTGCCCACGACTGCATCATCGGCGACGAGGTCATCATGGCCAACAACGCCACCCTCGGCGGTCATGTCGTCGTCGGCGACAGCGCGGTGCTGGGCGGCATGTGCGCGGTGCATCAGTTCGTCCGCATCGGCGGGAACGCGATGATCGGCGGCATGTCCGGGGTGGAGAACGACGTCATTCCCTTCGGCTCGGTGACCGGCAACCGGGCGCGGCTGGCGGGGCTCAATCTGGTGGGAATGAAGCGCCGCGGCTTCAGCCGCGAGGAAATCCACGCGGTGCGCAACGCCTACAAGATGCTGTTTGCCGGCGGCGCCACCCTGGCCGACCGCCTGCCCAAGGTGGAGGCCGACTATGCGGGGGTGCCGGCGGTGATGCGCATCGTCGCCTTCCTCAAAGACGACAGCGCCCGCGGCGTCTGTCAGCCCGACGTGCCGGAGAATGGCGGCTAGACTGGGCATCGTGGCCGGCGGCGGCGCCCTGCCGCGGCGTGTGCTGGAGGCCTGCCGCCAACGCGGGCGCGAGGTCTATGTCGTGGCCCTCGAAGGCAGCACCGAGCCCGATCTGGTCGACGACAGCGTGCCGCATGTGTGGCTGCCGCTGGGGCGGGCGGCGCGCATCTTCGAGTTGCTGCGCGAGGCGGGGGTTGGCGAGGTGGTAATGGCCGGGCACCTGCGGCGCCCGTCGCTGGCGGAGTTGAAGCCCGACCTGGCGACGGCCCGGCTCGCCGCGCGGCTCGGGCTGGCGGCGCGCGGCGACGACGGGCTGCTGCGCGGCATCGTGCGCGAGTTGGAGGCGGCGGGATTCCGCGTCGTCGGCGCCGAGGCCATCGCCGACGACCTGCTGGCGCCCGACGGCCTGCTGGGGCGGCTGGCGCCGGATGCCCAGGCCCAGGACGACATTCGCCGCGGTCTGGCCGTGGTCCATGCCCTCGGCGCCGCCGATGTCGGCCAGGCGGCGGTGGTGCAGCAGGGGGTGGTGCTGGCGGTCGAGGCCGTCGAGGGCACCGAGGCCCTGCTGGCGCGCTGCGGCGCCTTGCACCGCGAGGGCGCGGGCGGGGTGCTGGTCAAGGCCGGCAAGCCGCAGCAGGAACGCCGCGCCGACCTTCCCACCATCGGCCCCGAGACCGTCTCCCAGGCCGCCGCCGCCGGTCTGCGCGGCATCGCCGTGGAGGCGGGGACGGTGCTGGTCCTCGACCGCGAGGAGGTGGTGGCCGCCGCCGACCGCCTCGGGCTGTTCCTGATCGGCGTCGTGCCGTGACGGCGCCGCTGGTCTACATCATCACCGGAGAACCGTCGGGGGACATGCTCGGGGCGGCGTTGATGGCGGCGATGAAGCAGCGCACCGGCGGCGCCGTGACCTTCGCCGGCATCGGCGGCGAGGCCATGCGCGAGGAGGGGCTGGCGCCGCTGTTCCCGATGGCCGAACTGGCGGTGATGGGGCTGGTGGAGGTGCTGCCCCGCCTGCCGCGCATTCTGTCCCGCATCCAGCAGACCGTGCGGGACATCGAACATCGACGCCCCGACGTGGTGGTCACCGTTGACTCGTGGGGGTTCACCGGCCGCGTCACCGCCGCCTTGAAGAAGCGGGGCTCGCGCATTCCGCGCGTGCACTATGTGGCGCCGCAGGTGTGGGCGTGGAAGGAGGGGCGCGTCAAGGACGTCGCCGCGCGGGTGGACCGGCTGTTGTGCCTGCTTCCGAACGAGCCGCCCTATTTCCAGCGCGTGGGGCTGAAGGCCGTGCATGTCGGCCATCCGGTCGTCGACCGCCCCGCCGGTGACCGCGCGGGCTTCCGCGAGCGCCACGGCATCGCGCCCGACGAGTTGCTGCTGTGCCTGCTGCCCGGCAGCCGCCGCATGGAGGTGTCGCGGCTGCTGCCGGTCTATGGCAAGGCGCTGCATCGGCTGGTGGGCGACCTTCCCGGCCTTCGCGTCGTCGTGCCCACGGTGGAAACGGTGGCACCACAGGTGCAGAAGGCGGCGGCGGCCTGGCCGGCGCCGACGGTGATCGTGCGCGGTGCGGCGCTGCGTCGCAATGCCCTTGCCGCCGCCGACGCGGCGGTGGCGGCCTCGGGCACCGTGGCGCTGGAGGTAGCGATGGCAGGCGTGCCATCGGTGGTGACCTACAAGGTTTCGCGCATTACCGCCGCCATCGGTCGGCGGCTGATCAAGGTGCGCTATGTTAATCTGGTCAATATCCTCATGAACAAGCCGGTGGTGCCGGAGTTGCTGCAGGAGGACTGCACGCCGGCGGCGGTGGCGGCGGCGGCGCGGCGCCTGCTGGTCGATCCGGTGGCGCGCTCGGAACAGCGGCGCGGCCTGGCGGAGGCGATGCGGCGGCTGGGCGCCGGCACCACCTCACCCTCCGACCGCGCCGCCGAGGAGGTGCTGGCGGTGATTCAGGCGGCGCGGTAGCACGAGCCCAACGACGATAGGAGAGTCGCATGAGTGCCAAGGCCCGTCTCTTGCACACCATGATCCGGGTGCGTGACCTCGACGCATCGCTGGACTTCTACACCCGGTTGCTGGGGATGACGCTGCTGCGCCGGCAGGATTTCCCCGGCGGCGAGTTCACCCTCGCCTTCGTTGGCTACGGCGACGAGAAGGACACCGCCGTCATCGAACTGACCCACAACTGGGGACGGCAGGAGCCCTATGCCCTGGGGGACGGCTTCGGCCACATCGCCATCGGCGTGTCGGACATCTACGGCGTCTGTGACCGCCTGGCGAAGGGAGGCGTCAGCATTCCCCGGCCGCCGGGGCCGATGAAGCATGGCTCCACCGTCATCGCCTTCGTCGAGGATCCCGACGGCTACAAGGTCGAACTGATCGAGAAGAAGGGCGACTGACGCTACGCCGCCGCCGTGACCGCCAGGCGGGGGCCGGGGGCGTGCAGGCGCGCGGTCCAGGCCCGCGGCAGGGCGTGGCGGCAGCGTTCCAGACCGACATGCCAGGTCGGCGGGCCGGGGCCGCCCCAGGCGGTGGCGGCACTGGGGCGGGCGCCGATGCGCCAGCGGGTGGTGGCGGCACGCGAGGGCCGCGCCGCGCCCTCCAGCAGCACCAGCGCGGCGCCGCCGCCGGACTCGGCCGCCAATTGCAGGCGGCGCGCCGTCACCATCTCGAAGCCGTCGGCGGGCTCGGCGACCAGCGCCGCCACCTCGCGGCAGCGCAGGGCCTCTTCCATCGCCCAGGCCATCTCGCGGTCGTTGCCGGTCTCGACGGTGATCAGGCGTTCCGTCGGCAGCCCGAAGGCGGCCAGGCCGGGGGCATAGGGGCGGTCGTTGCGGCCCCGGCGCCGGCACCACAGCACTATCCCCGCCCCGCCCGCCATCCGCCCCGCCAACAGGGCGCAGAAGCCGGTGCCGGCGCCGGCGTCCTCGGCCAGTATGTCGTGCAGGCAGGCGCGGGGCAGGCCGCCCCAGGGCAGGGCGGCGTCGATGCCGTCGGCCACCGGCACCGTGGCGCCGCCTTCGGCCGGGGCGCGCCGTTCCAGCGCCCAGATGCGGGCGCGCAGGGCGGACAGGGCGGCGGCATCGGCGCGGCGGGTCACCGTCGGCTCCACATCAATGTTCGCCACTTGTTCTAGGAAGCGCCGCCGTCGCGGTCAAGGTGGACTCAGGCCTTGCGGTCGCGCTCGATCCACACCGCGGTCAGGTCGTCGTCGACGCGGCGGCCGTTGTCGCGGAAACGGTGCAGCAGCCGTTCCAGGGGCGGTGTCGGCGATGCGTCCGCCGCCGCGCTGTCGCGCGTCCAGTCCAGCAGGGTTTCCGGCTCGATCATGGCGCCGTCGGCGTCCACCGATTCCACCAGCGCATCGCTGTAGAGCAGCAGGAAGGAACCGGGCGGAAAGGCGGCCTGACGCTCCTCATAGGTCGCGGCGGCCGTGATTCCCACCGGCAAGCCACTGGACTCCAGCAGGCGCGCGCCGCCCGCATCGCCCAGGATCGGCGCCGGTGCCCCGGCGCTGGCATAGGTGAAGCGGTTGGCGGCGGTGTCGATGATGCCGTACAGCAGGGTGGCGAACTGCCCCGGCCGCATCAGGCGGGCAAGGTGGGTGTTGAGCAGGGCCAGGTAGTCGGCCGGGCCGCGGCACGGTTCCATCTGGCTCATCAGCGTGTGCAGACGGAAGGTGTTGAGGGCGGCGGTCACGCCGTGGCCGGCGAAGTCGGCGATGAAGACGCCGATACGGCCGTCGCCCAAAGCGTCGATGCCCCAGTAATCGCCGCCCAGTTCCGACGAGGTCTGAAACTCCGAATGCAGGGCCAGCCCGTGGCGGCCGCACAGCGCGGCCAGTTCCTCCGGCTCCGGCAGCAGATCCTCCTGCATGGTGCGGGCGACGTCCAGTTCCTCCTTCACGCGGTGCTGGTAGGCTTCCAGGCTGCGCAGCAGCACGGCGTTCTGCAGGTGCACGCGCACCCGCGCGATCAACTCGGGGCCGTGGATCGGCTTGGGCACGACGTCGGTGGCGCCGGCGCGGAAGACATCGGTGCGTTCCTCCGGCGCGCCCAGCGCCGTCTGCACCAGGATGGGCAGGCGCTGGAAGCGGCTGTCCTGGCGCAGTCGCCGGCAGACATCGAAGCCATCCATGCGCGGCATCATGATGTCGAGGATGACCAGATCCGGCGGCTGCTGTTCCACCCGCTCCAGCGCCTCGACGCCGTCGTTGGCATAGGCGACCTGGGTGATGCCCATGCTCTGCAGCAGGCGGCCGATCATCAGGCGGGCGCCGTGATGGTCGTCGACGACCAGAACCTGGCATTGCGCGAACGGCCCCGCCGGGGCGGCCGCCGGGTGCCGCCGCTCGGCCGTCATCGTCAGCGCCGGAAGGTCATGACGAGCCGGCGGCCGCCGTCCTCGATGGCGACGTCCTCCGCCAACTCGCCGATCAGGAACAGGCCACGCCCGCTCTTGCGGGTCGGCTCGTTCCTGGCGGCCAGGCTCTCGACGTCGAAGCCGGGGCCGGCGTCGGCCACCACCACCGTCACCCGGCCGTCATCCCAGGACGCCCGCACTTCCAGGCGCCGCAGGGCGTAGTCCGGGTCGGTCAGCCGCGCCTCGACGGCGTTGCAGTGGGCGATGAAGTCCTCCACCGTCTCCTTGGGCAGCGGCCCGACTTCGAGATTGCCGTGCAGCAGCGCGTTGACCACCGCCTCGTGGACGGCCAGTTCCACCGCCTGCCGGCGCTCCTCGTCCAGGCCCAGCCGCCGGCCCAGCGCCTCGACGAACAACCGCGCCAGTTCGGTGGCGTGGCCGGTGGCGGTGCTCAGGGAGACGGCGAGGCCGGGCTCGGCGCTCAGGCGCGCGGCGACGGCGGCGGCGTCGGCCGCGTCGCGGTCGATGACCTCGACGCAGGCGCGCGCCGCCGCCGTCAGGGCCCGTTCCAGGCGTTCGTCGTCGACGTCGGCGATCAGCACGACCAGGGCGCCGCCGCCGTCGCCGGCCGGTGCCAGCCCGGCCCGGCGCGCCACCTCCTCGCTTACCGCCGGCGCGACGCCGTCGGCGATCAGCGTCGGTTCTCCAAGCTTGGTCATGGCGGCCTAGTCCTCGAGGGCGAAAAGGCTCTCGAACTTGCTGGCGGCGATGATGCGGGCCACCTGGCCCTGCGCCCCCCGCAGCACGACGCTTGCGCTGCGGGACTCGGCGGTGTCGCGCATCATCAACAGCATTCCGAGGCCGGCGGAGTCGATGAATTCAACCTCGGCGAGATCCACCACCACGGTCGCGGCGGTGGCGCCACGCACCTGGTTGATGATCTGGCGGAACTGCGCGTGGTCGGCATAGGTCACGCGCCCCTGCAGGCGCACCGAAAGCTGTCCGTCCTGTTCCTGGCAATCGTGGTTCACAGCGAATTCCCTTTCGACGTCTTATCCTGTCCGTCCGTGCGCCGTAATGGGATCACAACCGATATCCCAGGCGAAGTCCACCCCAATGGCGGCCGTTGACGAAAATCGGCACCGAGAGATCCTTCATCAGAACGTATTTGCCGCCGCCCATTTCGCGGCGGTAGGTCTGCAGCAGGAAGTCCTTGGTGTTCTGGCCGGAGCGCAGGCCGGTGCGGTCATTGAAAATGCGCCGGTTGCGGCAATGGGCGTTGTTCCAGTCGGGGTCGTCCCCCGGCGGGTGGGAGAACTTCTTGTTGTGGGTGGGCAGATAGCCGTTGCGGTCGACGGCGGCGCAGATGACCACCCGCTCGTCAATGTCCAGCAGCGGCTCTTGGATCGGCGGCAGAACCTCGTCGGTGAAGGCGACGAACCGGGTCATGTGCTGCTGCGGCTTGGTGCCGGGGATCGGCTGGTAGTCCTCGTCGAAAAGGTCGGCCTCGGAGATGCGGCCGCTGCGTATGCCCTCCTCGAAGATGCGCCCGATCTCGGCGGCCTTCGCGCGCACCTGTTCCAGCATCGGCGTGTCGGCGGTGCGGAAGCCGCTGCGGACGATGTGCCCCATCAGCCCCTCGCTGTGCTCCAGCAGGCCGTTGATGCGTTCATCGACGTTGCGCAGGTTATCGGCGGTCAGGGCGACGCCCTCGACGAAGGAGTCGATCTCGCTGATCACCTGGTCGCAATGCGACAGGCTGGCGGAGGCGGCCTCGGAGATGTCGCCGACCTGCCCCTCGATGGTGTCCAGCGCGGTGTCGAAGGTTTCGACCGCCGTCTGGATGCCGCCGACGCCGTCATTGACCGAATCGGCGGCGGTCACGGTGTCGGCGCTGGTGTGCATCAACTCGCCGACATTCCGGGAAAGGTTGCCAACGGTGGTGTCGATGCCGGTGGTGGCGTTGCTGGTCTGCTGGGCCAGCGTCTTGACCTCCGTGGCCACCACCGCGAATCCCTTGCCGGCCTCGCCGGCGCGCGCCGCCTCGATGGTGGCGTTGAGCGCCAGCAGGTTGGTCTGGCGGGCGACGGCCTGGATGCTGTGCGAGGTGCTGCGCACCTCCTCCAGCGACTGTTCCAGCGCCCCCAGCTTCTCCTCGATGCCCTTCACCGAGCCGACCAGGCGGCCGATCTCGTTCAGCGACGCGGTGATGGTTTCCAGCGACTGCGAGGAGTTTCCCGCCGCCTCGCGCGTCAGCCGGTCCGCCTCACGCCCCGCCTCGTCGATGCGGCGGATGGCTTGGCCCATTTCGGCGGCAATGTTCTTCAAGTGGATGAAAAGCTGCTCCTGGTGCTGCACGAAACGGGCAACACCCTCAATGCTCCCGGCAATATCGGCAACTTCGATGCCGAGCTGCTCGATTTTCTTTAGAATGTCGCTAATGAATGCTTCGGCATCGACCTCGTGGTCAACGTTCCCCTGTTCGTACAACATGCCGTCCATGTATTTCCTCCCTCTCGTTTCTTGTCGAGAAATGAGTCTTGTTTTCTTCTTTATATCGGGTTGGTTGCGGCCGCAAAAGGCCGGATGCGTTATCGAGCGCCGATTTGGGCCCGCGCGGCGGCGTGGCCGGAGCGCACGGCGCCTTCCAGGGTGCAGGGCAGGCCGGTGGCCGTCCAGTCACCGGCGAGGCTGAGATGGGGCCACGGCCCCGCGGTGCCGGGGCGGGCGTGCGCCGTCCGGGGTGTGTGGGCGATGGTGGCGCGGCGCTCCTTGACCACCCGCCACGGCGGCGGCGGCGCCGGCGGCAGGCGCAGCGCCGCCGCCGCCTCCGCCCACAGGCGGCGGGCAATGGCCTCGGCGGGCGCGGCGGCAAGCGCGTCGGCGGCGCTCACCGTCACCGACAGCACGTCGTCGCGCAGGAACAGCCATTGCGCCGTGCCGCCCAGCACGCCCAGCATCGGCGGCGCCTCGGCCGGCACCCGCTCCAGGCGGAAATGCGCATTGACGATGGCGCGCTGCGGCGGCGTCGGCAGTCCCGGCAGCAGGTCGGCGGCCGCCGCCGGCGGCAGGGCCAGGATCACCCGGTCGCCATCCGCCAGCCGCACCGTTTCGTGACCGAAGCGAAGGGTGCGCCCCTCGTCCTCCAGGGCGCGGAGGCGCCGCCCCAGGCGCACGTCGGCCCCCCGGCGCCGCAGGGTCGCCAGCGCCGGGTCGACCAGCGCCGCCGACAGCCCCCGGCGCGCCACCAGCGGCCGGCTGGCGGCGGCGCCGCGCAGCATCGTCTCCGCCACCACCCGCCACAGCAGCGGCGCCGAGGCTTCGCTCGGATCGGTGTTCAGCACCGCCAGGGCGAGGGGGTGCCACAAGGTGTCGTAGTCGCGCCGATGGCCCAACGCCTCGGCCACGGTGGCCCCGCGCCCGGCCAGCGCCAGCCGCAGCGCCCCCAGGTGGCGCCACCATTCGCCGGGGCGCACCGCCCAGCGGCGCCCGTCGCGCAGGTCCAGGAACGGCAAGGCCGGCGGCAACGCCGCCAGCATCTCCGAGGTACCGATGGCCCTGGCATAGGCGAGCAGGGCGCGGTTGCCGGCCAGCATCAGATGCGCGCCGTTGTCGATGTCGCGCCCGAGGACGGGGTCGTGAAAGGAACGGCAGCGCCCCCCCGCCCGCGGCGCCGCCTCGTGCACGACGACGCGCGTGTTGGCGGCGGCGGCGACGGCGGCGGCTAGCCCGGCCAGCCCCGCGCCGACGACGTGCAGCGTCATCGCGCCAGCGCCAGGTGCCGCAGGGCGATCCAGGCGCCTTCCAGCGAGCCGAGGCGCGGCACCGGCTGGCGCCGCCGCCAGCCCCGCCGCTCCAGCCGGTCGAGCAGCCGCGAATAGGCCGCCATCATCGCCAGCGCCGGGCGCAGCGGGCGGCGCTGCCGGCGGTCGATGGCGGCGGCGGCGGCCGCGTATTCGGCGCGCGCCGCCTGGGCCACCCGCGCACACACCCGCGGCAGGTCGCGGTGGGCGAGCACGGCCGCCGGCGGGCCCGGCGGCAACCCCGCCTCCCGCAGGGCGTCCCGGGGCAGGTACAGCCGCCCCAACGCCGCGTCCTCGTCCAGGTCGCGCAGGATGTTGGTCAGTTGCAGCGCCTTGCCCAGGTGTATGGCGAAGGCGGCGGCCCCGTCGCCGGCGGCGCCGAACACCCGCACCGACAGCAACCCCACCGCCCCGGCGACGCGCCGGCAATAGAGGTCGAGGCGCTCGGCCGACGGGGCCATCATCTCGCCGCGCACGTCCATTTCCATGCCCAGGCGCAGTTCGTCGAACTCGGCGCGCTCCAGGCCGAAGGCGGCGACGGGTGCCGCCAGCGCGCGCGCGACGGGATGGCGCGAATGGCCGGCGTAGAGGGCGTCGATCTCCTCGCGCCACGCCTCCAGGCGCGCCAGTTTGTCGTCGGTGGCGCCGGGGGCGTCGGCGACGTCGTCGAGGGCGCGGCAATAGGCGTAGATGGCGTACATCGCCTCGCGCCGTGCCCGCGGCAGCAGGCGCATCGCCCAATAGAACGAGGTGCCGGAGGCCGCCACCACCTCGGACACCGCCTGCTGGGGGGCGGTCATCGGCCCAGGCTCCCGTGCAGCAGGCCAGACACCGTACCGCCCACCGCCGCCGTCCACGGCAGCCGCACGCGCCGGCGCAGTGGGTCGGCGCGGCGCAGGTGGCGCGCCATGCGCACGGCCAGCGACAGGATCACCGCCGCCTCAAGGGCCAGGCGGCGATCGGCGATGAGGCGGGGCAGCGGCCGCGCCGTCGCCAGCAGGGCGTCGACCTCGTCCAGCACCCCGTCCAGCACCCGGCGCAGGGCCGGCGCGCAGGCGGGCGCGTCCAGCACCGCCGGGTCCAGCCCCTCGGCCGCCAGCCGGTCCAGGGGCAGATAGACGCGATCAAGGGCGCGGCGGTCGGCGGCGCAGTCCTGCAGATGGTTGAGGATCTGTACGGCGGCGCAGAGGGCATCGCCGGCGGCATGGGTGCGCGCGCCCTCGCCGTGCAGGTCGAGCAGGAAGCGCCCCACCGGCACCGCCGACAGGCGGCAGTAATCCATCAGCGCGTCCCAATCGGCGCAGCGGGGGTTGTCGGCGTCGCGATGGAAGGCCGCCAGCAGGTCGAGGGCGTGGCGCGGGCCCATCCCCGTCGCGTCCCGGGACCGCCGCAGTTCGGCCGCCGTGGCGGTGTCGGCATCGGCGGCCCGGCGGCCGGTCAGCACCGCCGCCAGCGCCTCCAGGCGGGCGTGCTTGCCGGCGGCGGCGAGGGCGGGATCGTCGGCGATGTCGTCGGCATGGCGGGCGAAGCGGTAGAAGGCGGCGACATGCGGGCGCAGGCGGCGCGACACCAGGCGCGACCCGAAGGGGTAATCCTCGTCGGCAACCGCCTTGCCGGTTGTGATGGCGCTGGAGTGGACGGCTGCTTTCGACACGGGCGGTCTCGGGCCGGGGTTGGCGCGTCGGATCATGGACCAATGTATAGTGTCGGGCAATGAAGGCACAAACCGCTTTTTCCATAGCCGCAATGGGGCAATCCGACCTGGGCGACGCGGCGCGGCGGGTGCGCGAGTACGACCGCGACCGCTTCGCGACGGTGCTGTTCGCCCCAGCCGACCGGCGCGAGGCGCTGTTCGCGCTCTATGCCGTCAATCTGGAGATCGCCGGCATTCGCGAGCGTGTGCGCGAGCCGATGATGGGCCTGATGCGGCTGCAATGGTGGCGCGACGCGCTGGAGGGGGTGTGGGCCGGCGATCCGCCGGCGCATCCGCTGCTGGGGCCGCTGGCGGCGGCGGTGCGCCGCCACGACCTGGCGCGGGCGGAGGTCGAGGCGCTGCTGACGGCGCGCGAGGGTGACATGGACGACGCCCCCCCGCCGGACCTGGCAACGCTGGAGGACTATGCCGAGGCCACCGCGGGCAGCCTCGCCGTCCTTGCCACCCAGATTCTGGGCGTGCATGGCGACGCGGCCCTGGGGGCGGCGCGGGCGGCGGGCACCGCCTGGGGCTTGACCGGCCTGTTGCGGGCGGTGCCCTTCCACGCCGCCCTGGGGCGGGTCACCCTGCCTGAATCGCTGCTGCGCGAGGCCGGCGTGCCGCCGCGCGACATCACGCCCACCCGCGTTCCCGAGGGGGTGGCGCGGGTGGCGGTGGCGGTGGCGGCGCGGGCCGAGGCGCATCTGGCGGCGGCGCGGCTGCGGCGGCGGGAGATCGACCGCGCGGCCCTGCCGGCCCTGCTGCCGGCCACGGCGGCGGAGGTCTATCTGCGGCGCCTGCGCCGGCATCGCCACGACCTGACCGACGCGCGCTGGTCGCAGCCGCGCCCGCCCGTTGCGCTGATGGCGTGGCGAGTGTTGCGGGGGCGGTATTGAGCCGGACCTGCGCGACGGGGCAATTGCGTCGCCTCCCGGTGGCGCGATAGTGTTTGACAGGCAACGCGCGGTTATCTGAAAGAGGCTCCGCCATGCGAATGCCCGACCCCGATTCCGGCGTGCTGGCCCGGCGCTCGACCATCGCCGCCGACCTGCGCGCCCTGGTTCCCGACGGGGTGATCACCGACGAGGACGAATTGCGCACCTATGAGTGCGACGGCCTGTCCGCCTACCGCCAGTTGCCGATGATCGTGGTGCTGCCCTCGACGACCGCGCAGGTGTCGCGGGTGCTGAAGTACTGCCACGACAACGGCGTCAAGATCGTGCCCCGCGGCGCCGGCACGTCGCTGTCGGGTGGGGCGCTGCCGCTCGCCGACGCCGTCACCCTGGGCATGGCGCGCTTCAACCGCATCCTTGAGATCGACTGGGACAACCGCTGCGCCGTTGTGCAGCCGGGGGTGACCAATCTGGCGATCACCAACGCCGTGCAGCATCGCGGCTTCTACTACGCCCCCGACCCGTCCAGCCAGATCGCCTGCACCATCGGCGGCAATGTCGCCGAGAATTCGGGCGGCGTGCACTGCCTGAAATACGGCCTGACCACCAACAACGTCCTGGGCGTCGAGATGGTGCTCATCAACGGGGAGGTGGTGCGCCTGGGCGGCAAGCATGTCGATCCCGACGGCTATGACCTGCTGGGCGCGGTGGTGGGGTCGGAGGGGCTGCTGGGGGTGGTGACCGAGGTGACGGTACGCATCCTGAAGAGCCCCGAGACCGCCCGCGCCCTGCTGATCGGCTTTCCGAGCAACGAGGCCGCCGGCGACGCGGTGGCGGCGATCATCGCCGCCGGCATCATTCCCGCCGGGCTGGAGATGATGGACGGTCCGGCGATCAAGGCGGCGGAGGATTTCGTCCACGCCGGCTATCCCCTCGATGTCGAGGCGCTGCTGATCTGTGAACTGGACGGGCCCGAGGCCGAGGTCGAGCACCTGATCGGGCGGGTGCAGGCGATTGTCGAGGACAACGGCGCCGTGCATGTCCGCGCCTCCACCACCGACGAGGAACGGGCGCTGTTCTGGGCCGGGCGCAAGAACGCCTTTCCGGCGGTGGGGCGCATCTCGCCGGATTATTACTGCATGGACGGCACCATTCCGCGCCGCCGGTTGCCCGAGGTGCTGGCGCGCATGGCGCAGCTTGCGGCGCATTACCAGCTCAGGGTCGCCAACGTCTTCCACGCCGGCGACGGCAACCTGCACCCGCTGATCCTGTTCGACGCCAATCGCCCCGGCGAGTTGGAGGCGGCCGAGGCCTTCGGCGCCGACATCCTGCGCCTGTGCGTCGAGGTCGGCGGCGTGCTCACCGGCGAGCACGGGGTGGGCGTCGAGAAACGCGACCTCATGGGCGCGATGTTCAGCGAGGTCGATCTACAGCAGCAGCAGCGGTTCAAGTGCGCCTTCGATCCCGACCATCTGCTCAATCCGGGCAAGGTGTTTCCGACCCTGCACCGCTGCGCCGAATTGGGGAAGCTGCACGTCTCGGGCGGCAAGCTGCCATTTCCCGACCTGCCGAGGTTCTGACGATGGAAACGGTGCGCCCGCAGACCGAGGAGCAGCTCGCGGAGGCGATCGCCGAGGCCGTAGGGAGCGAGACGCCGCTGGAGGTGCTGGGCCGCGGCAGCAAGCGGGCCCTGGGGCGGCCGGTGAAGGCGGCACGGGTTCTGGACCTGTCGGCCTTCGCCGGGGTCGACCTGTACGAGCCGCAGGAACTGGTGATGACGGCCGGCGCCGGCACGCCGCTGGCCGATATCGAGGCCATGCTGGCCGAAAACCGCCAGCAGCTTCTGTTCGAGGCCCCCGACTACGGACCGCTTCTGGGCGGGCCGCCGGGGCAGGGGTCCATCGGCGGCCTGTTCGCCGCCAACCTGTCGGGCCCGCGGCGGCTGTCGGCGGGGGCGGCGCGGGACCATATCCTCGGCTTCCAGGCCGTCAGCGGCCGCGCCGAGGCGTTCAAGTCCGGCGGCCGGGTGGTGAAGAACGTCACCGGCTTCGACCTCTCAAAGCTCATGGCCGGTTCCTTCGGCACCCTGGCGGTGCTGACGCGCCTGAGCTTCAAGGTCATGCCGGTGCCCGAGGAAACCCGCACCGTGTTGGCGTTCGGCCTCGACGACGCCCAGGCGGTCGCGGCGATGACCGAGGCGCTGCAAAGCAGCCATGAGGTGTCGGGGGCGGCGCACCTGCCGGCGGCGGTGGCGGCGGCGGCGCCGGCGGGCGCCGGCGCGGGGGCGATGACGGCGGTGCGGGTCGAGGGACCGGAGCCCTCGGTGGTGCACCGGGCGGCGGCCCTGCAACGCCTGCTGGGGCGATTCGGCGACACGGCGGTCTTCGACACCGCCGATTCGCTGGCGCTGTGGCGCGCGGTGCGCGACGTTGCGCCGCTGCTGTCGGACGCGCGGCTGGTGTGGCGCCTGTCGGTGCCGCCGGCGGCGGGGGCGGCGGTGGTCGCCGACATCGCGGCGCGGCTGCCGTTCACCCATTTCTTCGACCGCGGCGGCGGACTGGTGTGGCTGGCGAGCCAGGCGGTTGGCGACGCCGGCGCCACCGATGTCCGCAACGCCGTAGACCGCGTCGGCGGCACCGCCACCCTGGTGCGGGCGCCGGAGGACGTGCGGGCGCAGGTGCCAGTATTCCACCCCCAGCCGGGCCCCGTCTTCCGCCTGGCGGCGCGGGTGAAGGAGGCCTTCGACCCCCGCCACGTCCTTAACCGCGGCCGCATGTATTCAGGCCTTTGAGCCGGGAGAGGCGCCCAGCCGATGCAGACCCACTTCCAGCCCCAGCGGCTTTCCGATCCCTATATCGCCGAGGCGGACAAGATCCTGCGCACCTGCGTGCATTGCGGCTTCTGCCTCGCCACTTGCCCGACCTATGTCGAGCTGGGGGACGAGAACGACAGCCCGCGCGGGCGCATCTATCTGATGAAGCGGATGCTGGAAACGGACGCCCCGGCCTCGCCGGCGGTGGCGAAGCATCTCGACCGCTGCCTGTCGTGCCTGTCCTGCATGACCACCTGCCCCTCGGGCGTCGATTACATGCACCTCGTCGACCATTCCCGCGCCCGGGTCGAGGCCACCTATCGCCGGCCGCTGCCCGAGCGGATGCTGCGCGCCCTGGTCGCCACCGTGCTGCCGCGGCCGGGGCTGCTGCGGGCGTCGCTGCTGGGGGCGCGGGTGGCGCGGCCGTTCGCCGGGCTGTTGCCGGGCCGGCTGAAGGGGATGGTGGGCCTGGCGCCGCGCCGGGCGCCGGAGGCACCGATGAAGCCGGGCGTCTGGCCGGCCGAAGGCGAACGCAGGATGCGGGTGGCGCTGATGCCGGGCTGCGTGCAGCAGGTGATCGGCGCCGAGATCAACCGCGCCACCATCCGGCTGCTCACCCGGCTGGGCTGCGAGGTGGTGGTCACCGACTGGTCCGGCTGCTGCGGCGCGCTCACCCACCACATGGGCCGCGAAAAGGACGCCCTGGCGCGGGCCCGCCGCAACGTTGCCGCGTGGACGGCCGAGAAGGAGCGCGGCGGCCTGGACGCCATCGTCATCAACGCCTCGGGCTGCGGCACGACAATCAAGGACTATGGCCACATGCTGCGCACCGACCCCGCCTGGGCCGAGCGGGCGGCCACCGTCGCCACGATGGCCCGCGACGTCAGCGAGGTGCTGACGGACCTGGCGCCGCCGGCGACGGAGGCGGGGAGGGGCGTTGCCGTTGCCTATCACTCCGCCTGTTCGCTCCAGCACGGTCAGCGGGTGCGGGGCGAGCCGGTGCGCCTGCTGGAGCAGGCCGGCTTCGAGGTGCGGGCGGTGCCCGAGGGTCACCTCTGCTGCGGCTCGGCGGGCACCTACAACCTCATGCAGCCGGAGCTGGCGACACGGCTGCAGAAGCGCAAGGCGGCCAATATCGAGGCGACCGGCGCCGCGGTGGTGGCCACCGGCAATATCGGCTGCATCGTCCAGATCGGCGCGGCGACGGCGCTGCCGGTGGTGCATATGGTGCAGTTGCTGGACTGGGCGACCGGCGGCCCTCGGCCGGAAGGGGTGTAGGCGGCGAATCGGGCGACCTTGCGGCCGCCTTTGCCTTGCCTACATGCCGGGGATGCAGCACCTGCTCGCGGCCGCGACCCTTGCCGTCGTGCTCAGCACCTGCGCGACGCCGCCGGCGCCGGAAAGGCCCAGGGGGCCCGATCTGGACATCCTGCTCGCGCGCCTGCAGGCGGCCGGCGACCCCCGCGAGGCCGAGCGCATCGAGACCCTGATCCTGGAGGCATGGTCACGCTCGGGCGACGCCGGCGTCGATGCGCTGATGGTCGAGGGCGTGCGCGCCCTGTACCGCCGTGATCACCGCACGGCGGTGGCCATCTTCAACGAGGTGGTGGCGGCGGTGCCGGGCTTCGCCGACGGCTGGCGCTGGCGGGGCACGGCGCGCTATCTGGCTGGCGACCACCTGGCGGCGGTGGTGGATTTGCGCCATTCGCTGGCGCTGGAGCCGCGCCATTTCGGCGCCTGGCTGGCGGTGGCGCGCGCCTTCGCGGAGCTGGAGGCGCTGGAGGAGGCCATCTTCGCCTACCGCGTCGCCCTCGGCCTGAACCCGCATCTGAACGAGGCCCGCCAGCGCCTGCACGCCCTGGAGGAGACGCTGGCCGGCCTCGCCATTTGATGCCTGCCGCCCTCGCCGGGCGCTCGCTCCGCTCGCTTGGCCGCCGCCTCAACGGCGGTGAATCTCATGTGCCCTCGCCGGGCGCTCGCTCCGCTCGCTTGGCCGCCGCCTCAACGGCGGCTGGAGTGGGCGGTCGCTAGTGCGACAGAAGCGTCGGCATGGTGATCTGGCGCAGCAGGTCGCGGGCGACGCTGGGCTTGCGCCGCAGCGGCCCGACGCCGGGATGATGGCCCAGGGCGCCCAGCACCAGCATGTCGGCTTCGAATTCCGTGGCCCGCGACACCAGCAAGTCGGGGACGCCGACTTGCGGGTTGGGGTCGGGCAGAATCTCGGCGTCGACGCCGTGCAGCTTCAGATGCGCCCGGACGGTTTCGTTCAGGCGCTCGTAGTGGTCCATCACTTCCTGCGGCGGGTTGATGGACAGCAGCCGCACCGCCTCCGCCTCCGCCAGGAAGGGCATGGCATCGTGCAGGGCGCGCGCCGCCTCGCGGGTGCCGTTCCAGCCCACCAGCACGCGCTGGCCGATATGGCTGAAGGTTCCGGCATAGGGGACCACCAGCACCGGCCGGCCGGAGCCGACCACCACCTTCTCGACCAGATCCTCGGGCAGTTCGCCCTTGGTGGCGGCGGGGTCGTGCTGCCCCATGACCGCGAGGTCGGAATCGCGCACGGCATAGGTCAGGTGCTTGGTCAATTGGCTGTAGCTGACCGCCGGAATCATGCGGGTATCGACCGAAACGCCGGCTTTGTTGGCCGCCTCGGCCACATCGGCCAAGGCATCGCGCACCACCGGCGGGTGGGCCCGCGGCTGATTGGGCAGCAGGTCCGACGGCTCGTCGGGATCGGCCTGCGCGAAAACGGCGCTGAGATGGGCCGAGAAACGCTTCGCCAGCCCGACCGCGACCGCGGCGCGCTTGGCGCTGTGCCGGGTGCCGTCGAGGTGGACGAGGATGTGGTTGATGTTCATCGTCCGCTCCCTACACCGCCAGGTATTCGTGCCGCAGATCCTGGTTCTCCAGGACTTCCTTGGCTTCGCCCCGGAACACCACCTCGCCCATGTCCAGGATGATCGCCCGGTCGGACAGCCGCAGCGCGGCGATGGCGTTCTGCTCGACGATGATGGTGGTGATGCCCAACTCGCGCACGCCCTTGAGGATGTTCTCGATCTCCTGGACGATCACCGGCGCCAGGCCCTCGTAAGGCTCGTCGAGCAGCAGCAGCTTGACGTCGCGGGCCAGGGCGCGGGCCACCGCCAGCATCTGCTGCTCGCCGCCCGACAGGGTCACCGCCTCCTGCCGGCGCCGTTCGGCGAGGCGGGGGAAGTGCTCGTAGATGCGCTCCAGCGGCCAGCCCACCGGCGGCGCGATCTGGGCCAGTACGAGGTTCTCCTCCACCGACAACCCGGCGATGATGCGGCGGTCCTCGGGCACCAGGGCGATGCCGCTCTGCGCCGCCTGATAGGACTGCTTGTCGTGCATCGACTCGCCCTCCAGCCAGATCTGACCGCGCCGCAGCTCGGGCGTGGCCGTGCGGGCGATGCAGCGCAGGGTCGAGGTCTTGCCGGCGCCGTTGCGGCCGAGCAGGGCGAGGATCTGGCCCTTCTGAATCTCGAAGCTCACACCCTGCACGATGTAGCTTTCGCCGTAATAGGCGTGCAGGTCGCGGCACTCGAAGAAGGGCTGTCCGGCGGCGGCGTCGGCGCCGTCGGCGGGATGGGAAACGGTGGTGCTCATTCGTGCGCTCCGCCCAAATAGGCTTCCTGGACCTTGGGATTGCCGCGGATTTCGTCGGGCGTCCCCTCGGCGATGATCCGCCCACGGGCCAGCACCGAGATGCGGTCGGCGAGGCTGAAGACGACGTGCATGTCGTGCTCGATGATGACCTTGGTCATCCCGCGCTCCTTGATCTCCTTCAGCAGATCGATGGTGCGGTTGGTGTCGTGGCGCGACATGCCGGCGGTGGGCTCGTCGAGCAGCAGCAGGCGCGGGTGCTGGACCAGGCCCATCGCCAGTTCCAGCCGGCGCTTGTCACCGCGCGACAGGTTCTCGGCCCGCGTGTGGAGATCGTCCTTCAGGCCCATATCGGCCAGCACGCGCACCGCCTCGGCCTCGACCTCGGCCTCGTCCTGAAGGCTGCGGAACGGGTTGAAGCGAAAGGCCCCCTCGCGCTTGGCAAACGCGGGGATCATGACGTTGTGCAGCAAGGTCAGGTCTGGGAAGATCTCCGGCGTCTGGAAGACGCGCACCACCCCGCGCTGGTTGATCTCGTGGGGCTTGCGCCCCGTCAGGGGTTCGCCGTCGAAAACGACGGTGCCGCTGTCGGGCGCCAGGCGCCCGATGCAGACATTGAGCAGCGTCGACTTGCCGGCGCCGTTGGGGCCGATGATGGCGTGGGTTTTGCCCTCTTCGATCTTCAGGTTGATGTTCCCAAGCGCCTGCAGGCCGCCGAAGTTCTTGTTGACGCTCGACACGTCAAGGACGATTTTCTCGCTCATTTTCTCAACCCCGCTCCGACGCCTGCGCAAGTTCCGTTTCTTGCCCGGCCTTGCCCGGTCTGCGCCGAACAAGGCCCGCCAGCCGCCGGATGCCCTCCATCACTCCGCCGGGCAGGAAGATGACCACCAGCATGAAGATCAGGCCCAGCGTCAGGTGCCAGCCTTCGCCGACGAACAGCGACACCACCTGCACGACCCCGGCTTCCAGCCCGTCGGGGAGGAAGGCGAAGATCTCGTGCAGCGTCGACTCGTTATAGGCGGAGAAGATGTTCTCGAAATACTTGATGATGCCGGCGCCCAGCAGCGGGCCCAGCAGGGTGCCGACGCCGCCGAGAATGGTCATCAGCACCACCTCGCCCGACGCCGTCCACTGCATACGTTCGGCCCCGGCCAGCGGGTCGGTCACCGCCAGCAGCGACCCCGCCAGCCCCGCATACATGCCGGAGATGACGAAGATGACCAGAACATGCGGGCGCGGGTTGAAGCCGGTGTAGTGCATCCGGGTCTGGTTGGACTTGATCGCCCGCAGCTTCAGCCCGAAGGGCGAGTTGAAGATGCGCAGCGAGATGAAGAAGGCGATCAGCAGCACCACGGCGCAGAAATAGAACCCCGAATAGCCGGTCGTCGAGAGGCCGAAGAAGTTCACCCCCGGAATGCCATCCTGCGCGACCCCCAGCATGTGGTCGAGCATTCGGGGATCGCCCGAGCGGAGCTGCAACCCCGTCTCGCCGTTGGTGATCGGGGTCAGCACCGAGTAGGCGAGGTTGTAGGACATCTGCGCGAAGGCCAGCGTCAGGATCGCGAAATAGATGCCGGCCCGGCGCAGGCAGATGAAGCCGATGAGGAGCGCGAACACCCCGCCCAGCAGCATCCCGAAGGTGACCGCCGGCAGGGCGTTCATGCTCAACAGCTTGAACGACCACACCGCCGTGTACGAGCCCACGCCCAGGAAGGCGGCGTGGCCGAACGACAGGTAACCCGTCAGCCCGAACAGCAGGTTGAAGCCGATCGCGAAGATCCCGTAGATCATGAACTTCTGCAACAGGTCGGGATAGGCGGCGCCCAGCGGCGCCAGCCAGATCGGCATGGTGAAGACGGCCGCCGCGAGCGCGGCCATGTACAGCAAATCTTTCCGCAGCGAAGGCGCCATGTTCTAGCTCTCCATCACGCCTTTGCGCCCCATCAGGCCACGCGGAAGCGTCAGCAGGATGACGACGGCGACAAGGTAGATGATGATCTGGTCGATGCCGGGCAGGATCTGCTTGACCTCGTTCATCGAGGCGAAGGACTGCAGGATGCCCAGCAGGAATCCGGCGGCAACCGCGCCCTCCAGCGAGCCCATGCCGCCCACGACCACGACCACGAAGGACAGCACCAGGAAGTCCATGCCCAGGTGGTAGTCCGGCGGCAGAATCGGCGTGTACATCGCCCCCGCCAAGCCGGCGACGACGGCCGCGATCCCGAAGACCACCGTGAAGCGGCGCTGGATGTTGATGCCCAGCAGGCCGACGGTTTCGCTGTCCTGCATCCCGGCGCGGACCACCATGCCGTAGGTCGTGAAGCGCAAGAAGGCGAAGACCGCGCCGGCCACCACCGCCGCGAAGGCGAAATAAATTAGGCGCCACCAGGGATAGCTGATGTCGCCGGAAAGGCCGAACCACGCCCCGACATTGGCGGTGCCGGACACCGCCGAGGGCGCCGGCGTCGGAATGGGGTTGGCGCCGAAGGCCGCCTTGATGATTTCCTGCAGCACGATGGCCAGGCCGAAGGTGACCAGAATCTGTTCGGCGTGGGTGCGCTTGTAGAAGAAGCGGATCAGGCCCCGTTCCATCGCCAACCCGATCAGGAGCATGACCGGAATGGTGATCAGGATGGACAGCGGCACGGCGTAGTCGATGATCATCGAGCCGGTGTCGCCCCACCAGATTTCCAGGTACGGCACCTCCTTGTAGGCATCAAAGAAGGTGACGCTTTCGTCCTTGATCTTCGCCGAGATGGTCAGCAGTTTGCCCACCGAGACGGCGCAGAAGGCGCCCAGCATGAAGAGCGCGCCGTGGGCGAAATTGACCACGCCCAGGGTACCGAACACCAGCGTCAGCCCCAGCGCGATCAGCGCATAGGCGGCGCCCTTGTCCAGCCCGTTCAGGATCTGAAGTAGGATCGCGTCCATTGTCGTCCGAGAGTCAGAGTCCGCCCGCCCGCCCCCACGGGGACGGAAGCAACAGGCGCCGGCCGCATGAAATGCGGCCGGCGCACCGTCGGTTCGTTATTAGACCTCGTAGGGGCCCAGTTCGCCGCCGAAGATCGACGGGTCATAGGTGACCTGCTCGCGCGGCACCTCCTTGACGACCTTGAGGAGGTCGAACTGGCTCTGCGGGTTCTCGTTGCCGCGCACCACCAGCACGCGCTTGAAGCACTGGTGGTCGGCCGCCCGGTAGAGCGTCGGGCCGTCGCCGGTGCCGTCGAACTCGAAGCCTTCCAGGGCGCGGATCACCTCCGGCGGATAGAAGGTGCCGGCACGCTCGCAGGCGTCGGCGTAGAGGATGGCCTGCACATAGCAGGTCTGGGCGGCCTGCGACGGCGGGAAGCCGTATTCCTGGCCGAACGACTTGACGAAAGCCTGCGAGCCCTCGTCCTGCAGGGACCAGTTCCAGGCGGTGGTGCCCAGGATGCCCTTGATGTTCTCGCCGGCGCCCTGCGCCATCAGGCGCGAGAACAGCGGCACCACGACCTCGAACTTCTTGCCGTTGCGCATCTTGTCGCGCAGGCCGAACTGCACCGCCTGGGTCAGCGAGTTGACCATGTCGCCGCCGTAGTGGTTCAGGATCAGCACATCGGCGCCCGATTCCAGCACCGGCGTGATGTACTGCGAGAAGTCACCGGCGCCCAGCGGCGTGCGAACGGCGTTGACGGTCTCCCATCCCAGGCCCTCGGTGGTGTTCTTGATCGACTCCTCCTGGGTCCAGCCCCAGGTGTAGTCGGCGGTGAGGTGATAGGCGCGGCGGTCGGAGCCGAACTCCTCCTTCAGCACCGGGCCCAGCGCCGCGCCGGACATGTAGGCGTTGAAGAAGTGGCGGAAGCCGTAGCGGCGCTTGTCCTTGCCGGTGGTGTCGTTGGAATGCGTCAGCCCGGCCATGAAGATGATGCCCATCTCCTGCGCCAGCGACTGCACGGCAACGGCGACGCCCGAGGACGAGCCGCCGGTGAACATGATGACGCCGTCCTTCTCGATCATCCGCTTGGCGGACGCGCGGGCGGCGTCGGACTTGGTCTGGGTGTCGCCGGTGACGTAGTCGACCTTCTTGCCCAGGACGCCGTTGCCCTTCAGCGCCAGCGGCTTCATGGTATTGAGAATGCCGCCGTCGCCTTCGCCGTTGATGTGCTTCACCGCCAGCTTGTAGGCGCGCAGCTCGTCGGCGCCCTCGTCGGCATAGGGGCCGGTCTGCGGCACGTTGAAGCCGAACTTGACCGAAGCAGCGTTACCGGGATCGTTGCGGAAGCTGGCCGCCCACGCCTTGCGCGAGAAGAAATAAGGGGTGCCAGTCAAGCCCAACCCGAGCGCACCCGCACCGGCGGATGCCTTCAGAATTGTGCGGCGCGAAAAATTAGGCGGCGTGCAGTCCTTCTTGGACATAAATACTCCTCCCAAGAGATTCATTTCGTTTTTTCCCGGGTCCGACATCTCTGCTGCCGGCGCCGTGGGTACACGAGTATGCCCGATGAGGACTGGGAATCAACCCCGTTTTTCCCATGAAGCGCGTGGGGAAATGCCAACGGTTGAATCAGGCGTGATCGACGCGCGCCACCCGTAGAATGTTGGTCGTGCCGGTGGTGCCGAAGGGCACGCCGGCGGTGATGACCACGCGCTCGTTGGTCATGGCGAAGCCCTCGCGCTTGGCCATCTTAAGGGCCACCGCGACCATCTCGGCGAAACTTTCCACCTCCTTGGTCACCACGCAGTGCGCGCCCCACACCAGCGCCAGGCGCCGGGCCACCTGGACGTCGGCGGTCAGGCCGATGATGGGCACCTCGGGGCGTTCGCGCGCCGCCCGCAGGGTGGTGGACCCTGACGAGGTGAAGGTGACGATGGCGGCGACGTCGAGGGTATGGGCGACCTGCCGGGCGGCGGCACTGATGGCGTCGCGGGTGGTGTTCTCGGGAGCGCAGCGCTGGGCCTCGATCAGCACGCGGTAATGGGGGTCGTGCTCCACCCGGTGCATGATCCGGTCCATGATCGCGACGCTGTCCACCGGATATTCGCCGACGGCGGTCTCGGCCGACAGCATCACCGCGTCGGCGCCGTCATAGATGGCCGTGGCCACGTCCGAGGCCTCGGCGCGGGTGGGGGCGGGGGCCTGGATCATCGACTCCAGCATCTGCGTCGCCACCACCACCGGCCGCCCCGCCTGGTGGCAGGCGGCGATAATGCGCTTTTGCAGGATGGGCACCGTTTCGGGCGCCACCTCGACGCCGAGGTCGCCGCGCGCCACCATCACCGCGTCCGACAGGGCGACGATCTCGTTCAACTCGTCGATGGCCGAGGGCTTCTCCAGCTTGGCCATGATGGCGCAGCGTTCGCCGGCCAGGTCGCGCAACTCGGCGACGTCCCCCGGGCGCTGCACGAAGGACAGCGCCACCCAGTCCACGCCCATCTCCAGGCCGAATTCGAGGTCGGCGCGGTCCTTGCCGGTCAGCGGCGACAGCGGCAGCACCACATTGGGGACGTTGACGCCCTTGTGGTTGGACAGGGGCCCGCCGGTGATGACCCGGGTTTCGGCGAAGTCGCCGCCGTGATGCTCGACGCGCAGCCGCACCCGCCCGTCGTTGAGCAGCAACTCGCTGCCCGCGCTCAAGGCCGTGAACACCTCGGGATGGGGCAGCGGCGCGCGGCCCTCGTCGCCGGGCTCCTCGGACAGGTCCAGGCGGAAGGGGGCGCCCGCGGCCAGGGTGACGCCGCCGTCCTTGAAGTCGCCCAGGCGCAGCTTGGGGCCCTGGAGATCGAGCAGCACGCCGATCGGCCGCTTCAGCTTCTTCTCCAGGGTGCGGATGGCAAAGACGTAATGGCGCAGTTCCTCGTGGGAACTGTGGCTGGCGTTGAGGCGAAAGACGTCGGCGCCGGCCAGGAAAAGACTTTCGATCTGCTGCGGAGAGGCGGTGGCGGGGCCCAGCGTGGCGATGATCTTGGCGTTGCGGAGTCGGCGCATATCGGCTGTTCGCTCTGCGAGTGGACTTTCCCTTGGGCGGCGGCCTCCCCTTATAGGAGCGGGGGCCGGTGTTGTCGCCCCCAAAAGGGGGTTCCACCCCCCTGCCCATGCGGGTGGTTGGCGGGGGGGCGCTTTGCGGTTCCAATGAGGTGGTCGTCGGCCGCCGTCTGTGAAGGGGTGTCATGAGAACCTCGTTGCGCCTTGCGTTGGTTGCCCTGCCTTTGCTGGCCGGCGCGCCGGCCGTTGCCCAGACCGCGGCCGAGGAACTGTCCGCCGCCGGGGCGGCCTATGGCGAGGGGCGGCTGCTGGAGGCGGCGCGGCGGGCGGAAGCGGCGCTGGCAGACCTGCGCGAGGAGATCGCCGCGGCGCTGGTTCCCACCCTGCCGCCGGGGCCAGAGGGCTGGCGGGCACTGCCGGCGCGGACGCCGGGGGTGGGCATCGGCGGCGCCGGGCTGGCGGTGGCGCGCGATTATGTCGCCGACGATGCCGGACTCACGGCGTCGGTGGTGGCCGATTCCGTTGCCGCCGAGGCGGTCGCCGCCCTGGTGGCCGAACCCGAGGCGCCGGTGGCGCCGGCGGGTTTGGAGCGGGTCGACCTCGGCGGGCGCCCCGGGCTGCTCGAGTGGGCGGACGGCGCCGGCGCCGGCCGTCTGGTGGTGCCGCTGGGCACGGCGGTGGTGGCCGAGGTCTCGGGCCGCGGCCTCGATTCGCCCGAGCCAATGCTGGCCTTGATGCGGGCCTGGGATCTGGAGGCCGTGGACGCGGCCCTGCGTTAAGGGCGCCGGGCCGCCCGGTGGAAGCTAAGGCTGGCGCCGGGTCGGCGCCGTCAGGTCCAGTTCGGGGCCCTTGGGCACGATGCCGGTGGGATTGATGGTGCGGTGGCTGCCGTAATAGTGGCGCTTGATGTGGTCGAAATTGACCGTCTCGGCCACGCCGGGAAGCTGGTACAGGTGCCGCAGGTAGTCCGACAATTCGCGGTAGTCGGCGATGCGCCGGCGGTTGCACTTGAAATGGCCGACATAGACCGCGTCGAAGCGGACGAGGGTGGTGAACAGACGCCAGTCCGCCTCGGTGAGCGTGTCACCCAGCAGATACCGCCGCCCCGACAGCCGCGCCTCCAACTCGTCCAGTGCGGCGAACAGGGAGTCGAAGGCTTCCTCATAGGCATCCTGCCGGGTGGCGAAGCCGCAGCGATAGACGCCGTTGTTGACGTTGTCGTAGACGAAGGCGTTGACGGCGTCGATCTCGTCGCGCAGCGCCGCCGGGCAATAGTCGGCGCCGGTGGCAAGGTCGCCGAAGCCGTGGTTGAAGATGCGGATGATGTCGGCGGACTCGTTGTTGACGATGGTCTCCGTCTCGCGGTCCCACAGCACCGGCACCGTGACGCGGCCGGTGTAGCGGGGGTCGGCCTTGACATAGACCTGCCATAGGTGGTGGGCGCCGTTGACCGGATCGGCGCCGTCGGCGAGTTCCCAGCCGTTCTCCAGCATCAACGGCTCGACGACGCTGACGCCCACGGCCGATTCCAGGCCCTTCAGGCGCCGGAAGATCAGCGTGCGGTGCGCCCACGGGCACGCCAGCGATACATACAGGTGATAGCGCCCCGCCTCGGCCTTGAATCCCGACGAACCGTCGGCCGTGACCCGGTGGCGGAAGCGGCTGTCCTGGCGGACGAAGCGGCCGCCGGTGCTGGCGGTGTCGTACCACTCGTCATGCCAGACGCCATCCTTGAGAAGCCCCATCAGCGGTTACTCCCGCGGCGATTGCAACATCTAGCCCCTATGAGGTAGTCCGAGCCCTAATTCTTGACTTGATCGGGGAGACTTTGGTCATACATACTTCTCGCGGTTAATGCCGAAGGTGGCAGCCGCAATGCCTCGAAAGGTGGAGGATCCGAGTATGACGCATCCCCTGGTCGATCCCGGTTTCACCATATGGCACGGCGACTTGGACACGCAGCTCAAGCGTATCCACGGCGTCACACTCAGGGAACTCAATGTCGATCGGCGCTTCCTGCAAGGGGCCTACTACGCCGGCGACAATGTGATCGCCGTTCTTGACCGCCTGGTGCGCGAGCACCGGCTCTGACTCCCGCCTAGGCTTGCAGCCAGTAGCGCAGGACGGCGCTGACCGCCTGCGGCTGCTCCAGCGGCGACAAATGGCCGCAATCCTCCACGATGACAAGCCTGGCCGGCGACCCTATGGTCGCGGCCATGCGCTCCGCCGCCGCCGGCGGGGTCAGGGCGTCCTGGCGGCCTACCAGAACCAGCGTCGGGCAGGCGATGCGCCGCAGATCCTCCCATCCGTCGGGGCGGCGCAGGATGGCGGTTTGCTGGCGCACGAAGCCCTCGGCGCCGATACGCTCCGCCATGCCCAGAAAGGCGGCGACAATGGCGGGGTCGCGGGCGTGGTCCGGGTGCACCAGATTGGGCAACAGCGTCGCCGGCACCTCGTCGAAGCGGCCGTCCGCGGCCAGCGCCATCAGTTCCCGGCGCCGCGCCGCCTGTTCGGGAGTATCGGCGGCGGCGGTCGTGTCCAACAGCGCCAGGCGCTCGACCCGCTGGGGCTGCCGGCGCATGATCTCCTGGGCCAGATAGCCGCCCATCGACATTCCCGCCAGCGCGAAGCGCTCCGGCGCCGCCGCCAGGACGCGCTCGGCCATCGCCGCCAGGGAATCGTCCCGGCCCAGCTCGGGGACGGCGACCTCGGCCAGGTCGGCCAGGGTCGCGGCCTGATGGGCCCACAGCGCCGCGTCGTTGAGCAGGCCGGGCAGCAGGATGAGATGGGGGCACGGCATGTTTTGCCTCCGTTGGTTCCGCCGCCTATTTGATGAGGGCGATCAGCTCCTTGAATTCCGCCGTGCCCGCGCAGTGCAGCCATTCGAACACCGCCATTTCGGTGGCACCGACCTCGACGCTGTTTTGGCGCAGGCGCGCGAACGCCAGGTCGGCATTGGCGGCGTTACGCGACGAACAGGCGTCGGCGATGACGCAGACTTCGTAGCCCCGTTCCGCCAGGCCCAAGGCGGTCTGCATCACGCAGACATGCGCCTCGATGCCGCAGACGACAACCTGCGGCCGGCCGGCGGCTTCGATGCGCGGCATGATCTCAGGGGCGTGGGCGCAGGAGAAGTGCAGCTTTTCGACAAAGGCGTCCGCCGGCGCTAGCGCCGCCAGATCGGCGACGGTGTGGCCGATGCCGCGGGGGTACTGCTCGGAAACCAGGATGGGAATGGACAGCCGCGCCGCCGCCTTCATCAGCACGGCGGCGTTGGCGACCACCCGCTCGGGCGCGGCCACGGCGGGCAGCAAACGTTCCTGCACGTCGACGACGAGCAGGCTGGACCGATCGGCGTTCATGAGCATCGCAACCTCCGCTGCCGGGCCTGGTGCCACGGCAGCCTAACGGACACGCAGGGGGGCGCCAAGCACGAGGTCGATTGACAGCGCCGCATGAGTTTCTATTATCCCGCTTCACAAATGACTGCATCGATCCCCGTTACTGCACCGGATAAAGGACCGGAGAACGGCATGAGCTTCGCCGACCTGGGCCTCGGTCCGGACACCCTCAAGGCCATCGACGAGGTGGGCTACAAGCAGCCGACGCCGATCCAGGAGCAGGCCATCCCGGTCGTGCTGATGGGCCGCGACGTGCTGGGCGTGGCCCAGACCGGCACCGGCAAGACCGCCTCGTTCACGCTGCCGATGATCGAGATCCTCAGCGCCGGGCGCGCCAAGGCCCGGATGCCGCGGTCGCTGATCCTGGCGCCGACCCGCGAACTGGCCGCGCAGGTGTCCGAGAACTTCGAGCTGTACGGCAAATATCACAAGCTGAACATGGCGCTGCTGATCGGCGGCGAATCGATGGCCGACCAGCAGAACATCCTCATGCGCGGCGTTGACGTGCTCATCGCCACGCCGGGGCGGCTTCTGGATTTGTTCGAGCGCGGGCGCATCCTGCTCAACGACGTCAAGATCCTGGTGATCGACGAAGCCGACCGGATGCTCGACATGGGCTTCATCCCCGACGTCGAACGCATCGTGCAGCTTCTGCCGCCCATTCGGCAGACGCTGTTCTTCTCGGCGACGATGGCACCGGAGATCCGCCGCCTCGCCGATGCCTTCCTGATGAATCCGAAGCAGATCTCGGTGGCGCCGCCGGCCTCGCCGGCGGAGCTGGTGCAGCAGTTCCTGGTGCCGTCCGAGCCCATCGACAAGCGCGAGGCGCTGCGCCACCTGCTGCGCACCGAGGAGGTCCGCAACGCGCTGATCTTCTGCAACCGCAAGCGCGACGTCAGCGTCCTGTACCGCTCGCTTGCCAAGCACGGCTTTAATGCCGCCCAGCTTCACGGCGACATGCCGCAGTCGGCGCGCATGGAGACGCTGGAGGCGTTCAAGAAGGGCGCGGTGTCGCTGCTGGTGTGTTCGGACGTCGCGGCGCGGGGGCTGGACATCGCGGCGCTGTCGCATGTGTTCAATTTCGACGTGCCCAGCCACGCCGAGGACTACGTCCACCGCATCGGCCGCACCGGGCGCGCCGGACGCGAGGGGCGGGCCTTCACCATCGCCACGCCCGCCGACGGCAAATACGTCGCCGCCATCGAGCGCCTGATCAAGAAGGATATTCCGCGTATGCCCCTGGAGGGGCTGCCGGAACCGAAGGTGGAGGCGCGGGAGCGCCGCGGCCGCCGCAACAAGGACGAGGGACGGGGCCGGGCGCCGGAACCCGCCCGCGAGGCCGAGGAACGGGGTCGGACGCCGGAACCCGCCCGCGAGGCCGAGCCCGCCGCCCGCGGCGGCAAACGGCGCCGCAGCAAGACCGAGCCGGACATCGCCGAAATGCCGAATCCCGAGGGCGTCACCGGCTTCGGCGCCCATGTGCCGGAATTCATGCGCCGCGCCCCGCGCCCCGACCCGGACGCGCCCCGGCCGCGCCGCTCCACGCGCGCCCGCGCCACCGCCGAGGGCGGGGACTAGCGCCCGCGCCCGGGCGTCGGGCCCGGCGAAAAACTCTCGACCAGCCGCCGTTGAGGCGGCGGCCAAGCGGGCGGAGCCCGCGCCCGGCGAGGGCAATACAAAGGAGGCTCCGGCCGTGCAGACGATCTTCGTGATGGTGAAGTGCGAGTTGGGCCGCTCCTATGACGTGGCGGCGCAGGCGGTGGAAACCGAGCAGGTCTCGGAGGTGCACTCCATTTCCGGTCAATACGACCTGATGGTGAAGTGCTACCTGGACGAAGGCACCGATATCGGCCACTTCGTCAACGAGGTCATCCAGTGCCTGCCGGGCGTCAAGGACACCTTCACCATCATCGCCTTCAAGGCCTTTTCCTAGCCGCCGCCGACGCTGCCATGCGGGGGCGGCGCGGGCTATTTCCATGCCGGAATAGCCCTACCCGTATTGGCGGCATTGACAGGAAAAATGCACCTACCCTGCAGGTGGGGGAGAGCCGAATCATGCACTATTGTGCATGACGCACCGGTTTGAATTTGCTAAATTTTCCATGGACGTCCCGGGCGGGTGGGGCGTCCTGCCCGGCGGGTGGGGCGGGTCAACGGCTTTTCGGCATTGCAACATGGCGGTTGATTCGGGCTCATCAAGACCTTAAGACGGAACCCGTCACCCAAGAGGCGGAGCAGATCCGAGAGGCGCGAAGGGTATGGCGGAATCGGTTGCAGTGGTCCTGACGGGCAGCGGCGGCGCCGGCGTTATGACGGCGGGGCAGATGCTGCTGGAGGCGGCGGCGAAGGCCGGATATTACGGGCTGATGACGCGGTCGTCGGGACCGCAGATTCGTGGCGGCGAGGCGGCGGCGCTGGTGCGCCTGTCGACGCGCCCGGTGGCGGTGCATGACGACAGCTTCGACTTATTGGTCGCCTTCGACTGGAGCAATGTCGGGCGCTTCGCCCCGGAACTGCCCCTGTCGTCCGACAGCCTGGTGCTGAGCGACCCCGCCCAGGGCGAGATGCCTCAGGAAATCGCCGCCTATGGTCCCCGTGTGGCCGAGATGGCCTTCGGCAAGCTGGCGAAGACGATCAAGGGCGGGCGCCCGAACATGATCGGCCTGGGCGCGGTGGCCAAGCTGATCGGCCTGCCCCTGGAGCCGCTCCTGGAGGTCGTCACCGAGGCGCTGAAGCGCAAGGGCGCCGAGGCGCAGGACGCCAGCGCCGCCGGCATCCGCGCCGGTGCCGCGGCGGCGGCCGAAATCGGCGGCCCGGCCACCCTGGACCCGGCGCCTGAGGGCGGCGTCGAACGCTGGAACATCTCGGGCAACGAGGCGGCGGGCCTGGGCGCGGTGCGCGGCGGCATTCGCTTCGTCGCCGCCTATCCCATCACCCCGGCGACCGAGGTGCTGGAGTGGCTGGCGCCCAATCTTGCCGATCTCGGCGGCGTGCTGGTGCAGGCCGAGGACGAGATCGCCTCCATCAACATGTGCCTGGGCGCCTCGTTCGGCGGTCTGCCGTCGCTGACCGCCACCTCGGGGCCGGGCCTGGCGCTGATGCTGGAATCCTTCGGCCTGGGCATCGCCTCCGAGACGCCGATCGTCGTCGTCGACGTCATGCGCGGGGGGCCCTCGACCGGCATCCCCACCAAGTCGGAGCAGAGCGACCTCAACATCGCCGTCTACGGGATGCACGGCGACGCGCCGCATCTGGTGCTGGCCCCCAACGCCATCGAGGACTGCGTGTTCACCACGCAATGGGCGGTGCACCTGGCGGAGACGCTGCAGGCGCCGGCCATCGTGCTGTCCGACCAGATGATGGGCCAGGCCCGCGCCGTGGTGCCGCGCCCCGCCGACATCAGCTTTATGTCCCGGCGCCTGGTCGCCGAGCCCTGCGCCGAGGGCGAGGTCTACAACCGCTATGCGCTGACCGCCTCGGGCGTGTCGCCGATGGCGGTGCCGGGCACCCAGGGCTGCATGTATACCGCCGACGGCCTCGAACACACCGAGCGCGGCATCCCCTCCAGCCTCGCCGGCGACCATCTGGCGCAGCTTGACAAGCGCAAGGCGAAGCTGACCGACTACGATGTCGGCGACCACTGGGCCGACACCGAGGGCGAGGGCAGCGTGGCGGTGCTCACCTGGGGCTCGACCACGGCGCCGGTGCGCGAGGCGCTGGCCCGCCTGCGCCGCGACGGCAAGAAGATCAGGCTGATTTCGGTGCGGCTGCTGACCCCCGTGCAGCCCGAGAAGATGGCCGCGGCCCTGGACGGCGTGGACAAGCTGCTGGTCATCGAGCAATCGCACGAAGCGCAGTTCTTCCATTTCCTGCGCGCCTATTACGACCTCCCGGCCGAGGTGGAGGTCTTCAACCGCCCGGGACCGCTGCCGATCCGGCCGGGCGAAATCGTCGAGCGCCTGAAACCGTGGATGTCGTGACATGACTGCTCAGCCCCTTACCGCCAAGGACTACAAGTCCGACACCAAGCCCATCTGGTGCCCCGGCTGCGGCGACTATTCCGTGCTGGCGGCCGTGACCAAGGCCCTGGCCGAGCTGCAGTTGCCGAAGGAGAAGGTCGCCGTCGTCTCCGGCATCGGCTGTTCGTCGCGCATTCCCGCCTATGTCGCCGCCTATGGCTTCCACGGCGTGCACGGCCGCGCCCTGGCGGTGGCCAGCGGCGTCAAGCTGGCGCGCCCCGACCTGACCGTGTGGGCGTTCGGCGGCGACGGCGACGGCCTGTCGATCGGCGGCAACCACTTCCTGCATTCCTGCCGGCGCAATGTCGACATGACCTATGTGCTGATGGACAACCAGGTCTATGGGATGACCAAGGGCCAGGCCTCGCCGACCACCGAGCCCGACTGGTGCGAGAGCAAGCTGACGCCCAAGGGGCCGCAGGTGACGCCGATCCGGCCGCTGCATCTGGCGCTGGCCTGCGGGGCGAATTTCGTCGCCCGCGGCTTCTCCGGCGACCCCAACGGCCTGGCGAAGATGATCGTCGAGGCCAGCAAGCACCCCGGATTCTCGTTCGTGCAGGTGCTCAGCCCCTGCGTCACCTTCCGCGCCGAGCAGCGCAACTGGAAGCAGCTTGTGCACGAATCGGAGGACGCCGAGGAGGTGGCCAGCGACGTTCCCGAGGCGATGCGCCGTCTGGCGGCCGACGACGGCTTCGCGACCGGCATCCTTTACGCCGGCGACCGTCCAGTCTACCAGCCCATGCATCCGGCGGTCACCGAGCTTGCCGCGATTGAGCGGAGATTCGCCTCATGAGTGGCGACGAGGTTGGCTCCTTCCTCGCCCATGCCATTGCCCTGGAGGACGAGGCGGCGGAGCGTTACAGCGACCTGGCCGACACGATGGACACCCACAACAACGGCGAGGTCGCGGCGCTGTTCCGCCAGATGGCCGAGTTCTCGCGCCGCCACGCCGATTCGGTGCGCGAGCGTGCCGTTGGCGTCGAGGTGCCGGAGCGCAAGCCCTGGGAATTGATGTGGTCCGAGCCCGAGGGCCCCGAAACGGCGCCGGTGGAGCGCACCCACTATCTGATGACGCCGTACCACTGCCTCCAGCTTGCCCTGCACAACGAGCGCCGCGGCCACGCCTATTACGCCGATCAGGCGGCCAAGGCCGGCGATGCCGACGTGCGGCGCATGGCCGAGGAGATGGCCGCCGAAGAGGCCGAGCATGTGCGGCTGCTGGAGGAGTGGGTCAAGACCATTCCCGAGCCCGAGCCGGACTGGGACCAGGATCTCGACCCGCCGACGACGGGCGACTGAGCCTATCGCGCCAGATACAGCACCGCCTGCGCCGCCAGCGGCAGCAGCACCGCCGTCGCCACGCCGTTCAGGCCCATCGCCAGGCCGGCGAAGGCGCCGGCGACCTCGTTGACCTGCAGGGCGCGGGCGGTGCCGATGCCATGCGCCGCGACCCCCACCGCCAGCCCCCGCGCGCGCCAGTCCCGCACCCGCAGCGCGTTCAGCGTCCAGGTGCCCAGCACGGCGCCGGTGATGCCGGTCAGGATCACGAACACCGCCGTCAGCGACGGCACCCCGCCAAGCTGCTCGGCAATGCCCATCGCGATGGGGCTGGTGACCGATTTCGGCGCCAGCGACAGCAGCACCTCGCGCGAGGCCCCCAGCGCCCAGGCGATGCCGACCGCCGAGGCCGCGGCGGTTAGGGAGCCGCAGACGATGGCCACGAGGACCGCCGCCAGCGACCGCCGCAGGGCGTGAATCTGCCGGTACAACGGGATCGCCAGCGCCACCGTCGCCGGCCCCAGCAGGAAGTGCACGAACTGCGCCCCCTCGAAATAGGTGCGATAGTCGGTGCCGGTGAGGTGCAGCAGCGCCACCAGCGCCAGCACCGCCAGCAGCACGGGGTTGAGCAGCGGATGGCGGCGGCTGCGCTCGTACAGCCAAAGCCCGCCCTGATAGGCCAGCAGCGTCACCGTCAGGCCCAACAGCGGCGAGGCGGCGAGATATACCCAAATGTCCTGCAGGTCGCTCATCGCTCGTCCCCCGCCCCCGCGCCGGCGCCCAGCCGTTCGATCCCCCGCATCACCAGCGCCGTGACGGCGATGGTGATCACGGTGGAGGCCAGCAGGGCCGCGGTGATCGGCACCCATTCGGCACGCACCAGCGACAGATGCGTCATCACGCCCACGCCGGCCGGGACGAACAGGAGCGACAGATGCTCCAGCAAGGCGCCGCCCACCTTCTCCAGGCCGTCCGGAAGCCCGCCATTCAGCAACAGCCCGGCGAACAGGATAACCATCCCCAGCACCGGTCCCGGCACCGGCAGGCCGGCAAGGCGGGCGATGACCTCGCCGATGAGCTGGCAGACGAGCAGCAGGGTCAGATAGGCAAGCATGGCGGCGTCCTCCCTATGGCCGGCTCATGGTGAGTCCGCCGCCGGCCGCGTGCAAGGGCGGCGAGATTGCGCCCCCGGAACGAAATCGCCTGCGAGTGCAGTTGCGCGGGGTGGAACCCCTCGGTTGACAGCCCTTCGGGAGATTGCCGTCGCCGGGCGGCGCTGTGACAATGGCGGCTGATGACACGCTTCGGTTCCTTTCTGCGCCGGTTGGCGGCGGCTGCCTTGGCGCTTGCGGCGGTGTCTGTGCCGGTGGCGGCGCCGGCCTGGGCGCAACTCGCCTATGACGTGACGGTGGCGGGTTTGGAGGACGAGGCCCTGCGCGAGTTGATCGAGGGCGAATCCCTGCTGCTCGCCGGCCGCGCCCGCCCGCCCGCCAGCCTGCTGGGGCTGGAACGCCGGGCGCGGGCCGATGTCGAGCGCATCGACGCGATCCTGCGCTCGCGGGGCTACTACGCCGGCGAGGTGGACGTGGCCATCGAGCGCGAGGCCGAACCGGTGCGCGTGGTGCTGACGGTGGCGGTGGGGCCGCGTTTCCGGCTGCGCGACTACCGCGTCATCAGCCGCGGCCCCGACGCCGGGCCGCCGCCGCCCGAGATCGGCATGGAAGCCCTGGGCCTGGAAGCTGGACAACCCGCCGAGGCCGACCTCATCGTCGCCGCCGAGGACCGCCTGCTGGTGGTTCTGGCGCGGCGCGGCTATCCATTGGCGACGCTTCAGGACCGCCGCGTCGTCGCTGATTTCGCCTCGGAAACGGTCAGCGTCGAACTCACCGTCGACACCGGCCCGTTCGCGCGCTTCGGTGCCGTCCGGTTCGAGGGGCTGGAGGGGGTGGAAGAGGATTTTGCCCGCCGTCGCATCCCCTGGGCCCCCGGCGACCGCTTCGACCTGCGGCGGCTGGAGGAGGCGCGCCAGCGGCTTTTGGACACGCGGCTGTTCTCGTCGGTGCGCCTGATCCCGGCCGAGGCGCTGGACGCGGAAGGGCGCCTGCCGGTGACGGCGCAGGTGACCGAGCGTCCGCCACGCAGCGTCGGCGGCACCCTCGACTACGACACCAGCCGGGGCCCCGGCGTCACCCTGTTCTGGGAGCATCGCAACCTGGCGGGCGACGGCGAAACCGTCCGGCCCGAAGCCTATTACCGGCCGACGCTGTACGGCGCCGGGGTGGAGGGGCGGCTGCGCGACCTCGGCGAGGTCGACCAGGATCTGATCGCCTCGGCCAGCGCCAGCCGTGAGGACGCCGAGGGCTTCGCGGTAACCTCGGTTGCCGCCGCCGCCATGCTGCAACGTCCGCTGGGGCGGCACTGGCAATTTGCCGGCGGCGTGCGGCTGGAGCGCGAACTGACCCGCGAAGGCGGCACCACCAGCGACTTCAATCTGCTGTCCTTTCCGCTGCGCGCCGCCCGCGACAGCACCGACGATCCCCTCGACCCCAGCCGTGGCGGGCGTCTGGTGGTGCAGGCGGAACCCTTCCTGGGCGTCTTCGGCACCGGCATCGATTTCACCCGCGTCGAGGTTTCCGACGCCCAATACACCAGCCTCGACGAGGAACGCCGCTACGTTCTCGCCGGGTGGGGGCGCGTGGGCAGCGTCATCGACGCCGACAGCGACGCCATCCCCGCCGACAAGCGGTTCTACGCCGGCGGCGGCGGCTCGATCCGCGGCTTCGGCTATCAGCTTGCCGGTCCGGTGGACGGCGCCGGTGATCCCGTTGGCGGCCGCTCGCTGCTCGCCGCCGGCCTGGAACTGCGCGGGCGCTTCACCGACACCATCGGCGCCGCCGCTTTCGTCGAGGCCGGCAGCGTCTATCCCGACCGCATCCCCGATTTGTCCGAGCGCCTGTTCGTCGGCGCCGGCCTGGGGGCGCGCTATTTCAGCCCCATCGGCCCCGTCCGCGTCGATCTTGCCGTGCCGTTGAACCCACGCCGGGATGTCGACGACGCCTTTCAGTTCTATATCAGTGTGGGGCAAGCCTTCTGACCTTCGGCGTGAAATCGATGCTTCGTGTGCTGCGCCTGTTGGCCATCGTCCTGGCGGTGGTCGTCCTGCTCCCCGTGCTCGCCGGGCTGGGGCTGCTGGCGGCCGTTCAGGTGCCGGCGGCGCGCGGCTGGGCCGTCGACCGCATCGAGGACGCGGCCGCCGCCGCCGGCACGCCGCTGACCATCGACGGCCTGCGGGTGGCATGGCCGCTGGACGTGGCGGCGGACACCGTGGCGCTGCTGGACGAACAGGGGGCATGGCTGCGCCTGCGCGACGTGCGCCTCGACTGGCGGCCGCCGGCGCTGGCGGGAGGCCGGCTGCACATCGAGCGCCTGACGGCGGCCGAGGCGGCGCTGCTGCGCAAGCCCGCGCCGGGCGCCGCGCCCGAGGCGGAGGCGGACGGGGCGCCGCTGCCGCGCCCGCCGCGCCCGCCCTTGGCGCTGCGCCTCGACGCCGTGGAGGTCGCGCGCCTGACGCTGGACGAGGCGGTGCTGGGGCAGGCGGTCGAGGGCACCGCCAGCGGCGAGGCGGCGCTGGGCGACGACGGCATGACCCTTTCCCTGATGGCGCGCCGCACCGATGCCGTCGCCTCGCAGGCGCGGCTGGCCGTCGCCTGGAACCGCGGCGCGGACACCCTGGCTGTCGACGCCCACCTGCATTCCGCCGCCGGCGGGGTCGCCGGTGCGCTGCTGGCGCGGCCCGATCTGCCCGCCGTCACCCTGGCCGTCAACGGCGACGGCGCCCTCGACGACTGGCGGGGCGCGGTGACGGCCGCGGTGGCGGGGGAGACATGTGTCGAGGGCAGCGTCGGCATCGCCGGGACGGCGTCGGCGCGGCGGCTGGGCGCGGACCTGACCGCCCAACCCGACTGCCTGCCGGCGGAGTGGCGGCAACTGGCGGGTGCGGCGCCGGTGCGGCTGCGCGGCGCGGCGGTTTTGGAGGACGGCGCCGCCGTGCGCGTCGAGGCCGTGAACCTGGCGGCGGCGACGCTGTCGGCGGAAGCCTCCGGACGCATATCCGGCGACGCGATGGATCTGACCGTCACCGCGCACGCCCCCGACCTGGCGCCGCTGGCGGCGGTGCTGGACGTGCCGCTGCGCGGCGACCTGGGCGTCGAGGCACGCCTGCACGGGCTGCGGGCGGCGCCGACGGTGGCGGCGCGCCTTGAGGCCGTCGAGGGCGGTTTCGGCGACGATCTCGCCTGGCGGGGATCGTCGGCGCGCCTGGAGATCGTCCCCCACCGGGGGCGCTGGCAGTTCGCCGCGGCGCTGGAGGGCACCTTCGGCGGCGGGGCGGTGCCGCCCTGGCTGGAGGGGCCGCAGCGCCTGTCCCTGGCCGGGCGTGTCGATTCCGGGGGGCGGGCAGAGCTGGCCAGCCTCGCCCTGGTGGCGCCGATGGGGCGTGTGGCGGGCTCGGGGGTGGTGGATGCCGTCACCGGGGCGGTCAATCTCGCCCTGACCGTTGATGTCGCCGATGCGGCGCCGCTGGGGCTGGCGGGCGCGGCGACGCTGGGCGCGCAGGTGCGCGGCGATCTGATGCTGTCCCGGTTTGATGTCGCCTTCAACGGCACCGGGCGCGCGTTGGCGGTGGGTGTCGGCGAGGTCGACGCCCTGTTGGGGCCGCACCCGGCGTTTGCCGGCACCGCGGCGCTGACGGCGGCGGGGGCGCTGTTCGATCTGCGCCTCGACGGCGCCGGGGGCGCGGCCGAACTGGGCGGCCGCCTGGCCTGGGACGACGCGCGGCCGCTGCTGGGTTGGCGCCTGCGGCTGCCCGACCTGGGCGCGGTGGCCGCCGGGGCCTCCGGCGTCCTGGACGGCTTGGGCGTGCTGGCCGGTCTGGACGCCGAGGCCAGTGCCGCCGGCCTTGCCGAGGGGCGTGCCGGTGCCGCCGGGCGCGGGCCTTACCCGCTGCGCGGCGCCTTCGCCACCCCGCTGGCCGATCCCGTTCCGCAGCTGGCGGTGCAGGCCCGCGTCGAGGGCGTCGACGTGGCGGCGCGCGGGCGGGTGGTCCCCGGCGCGGCGACGCGCCTGGCCGATCTGGTGCTGGAATCGCGCGGCGGCCGTGTGTCCGGCGAGGTGACGGTGCTCGCCGACGGGCGGCTGCGCGGTCGCCTGCGGGGCGCCGCCGTACCCCTGGCGCCGTGGAGCGATCTTGCCGGTGCCGATCTCGGCGGCCGTGCCGACGTCGACCTGGCGCTGGCGCCGCGGGATGGCGGGCAGGGAGCGACCCTGGCGGCGCGAGTGACGGCGCCGGAGGTTTCCGGCTTCATTGCCGGCGCGGCGGAGGTCGATGCCCGCCTGGAGGACGTATTCGCCGCCGCCCAAGGCAGCGTCCGCCTGCGCGCCACGGATCTGGATCTGGGGGCGGCGGTGGTCGAGGCGGCGACGCTCGACCTCACCGGCGCCCTGGCGACGCCGGCCTTCGCCCTCAGCGCCGACGGTCGTGCGACCCGGGCCTTCGAACTGGTGGCGGAAGGGCGTTTGGGCGCCGAGGCGGCGCATGTGGCGGCGCTGTCGGGGGCTTATGGGGGCCAGCCGGTGCGGCTGCTGGAGCCCGCCGACGTCACCTGGTCGGCCGCCGGCGTGCGGTTCGACACCGTGGCGGTGGCCGTCGGCGACGGACGCGCCCGCCTGGGCGGCGAGATCGCCGCCGACGGCATCGTCCTGGAGGGCGAACTGATCGAACTGCCGCTGGACCTGTTGGACCTGGTGGTGCCGGGGCTGGGCCTGCAGGGGCGGGTCGACGGCGACTTCGACCTGGGCGGCCGGCCCGAGGCGCCGCGCGGCGCCGCCCGCCTGACCTTTTCCGATTTGGCCCTGGTCGGTGATCCGCTGCTGTCCGGCATGAGCGCGGCGGCGTCGGCGCGGTGGGACGGCGGCCGCCTGCGTCTGAAGGCCGACCTCGACGCCCCCGATGTCGGGGTGGCGCGCCTGACGGCGGCACTGCCGTTGGGGCCGGGTCTGGCCGTCGATGCCGACGGGCCGCTCAGCGGCCGCCTGGTCGCCGAGGGGCCGCTGGGGCCGGTCGCCGATGCGCTGGCGCCGGCGGGGCATGTGGCGGCGGGGCAGCTTGCGGCCGAGATCACCGTGGCCGGCACGCCGGCGGCGCCGGTGCTGGATGGCACTGTGCGGCTGGCGGAGGGGCGCTACGAGAACATCGTCGCCGGTACCGCCGTGCAAGGGATCGAGGCCGTCGCCACCGCCGCCGGCACCCGCCACTTCACCATCCGCGCCACCGGCCGGGGCCCCGGCGGCGGCCGCGTCGAGGCGGAGGGCACCGCCGATATCGGCCCCGCGGGGCCGCGCTATGACGTTCGCGTCGAACTGGTCGAGCTTCTGGTGGTCCAGACCAGCCAGGCCTTCGCGCGCGCCAGCGGCGCCTTGGCGCTGGCTGGCGAGGGGACGACGGCGGCGCTGGAGGGGAGGGTGACCGTCGAGAAGGCCGAATACGACATCGCCCACGCCGGCGGCGCCGGGGTCGTGGACCTGGACGTGGTCGAGGTCAACCGCCCCGGCGGCGGCAACGGTGCCGAGGAGGAGGCGGCCCCCGCCGGGGGCGGAGGCCGGCTGGAGGTGGGGCTGTCGGTGGACGTCGCCGCCAGCCGCATCGTCGTGCGCGGGCGCGGGCTGGAGGCGGAAATGCGCGGCGACCTGGCCGTGACCGGTACCCTGGCGGCGCCCAACCTGGTTGGGCGGCTGCGGGTGGTGCGGGGCACCTACGACCTGGTGGGGCGCAGCTTCCGGCTGCGTGACGGCATGATCGTCTTCGACGGCGGCCGGCAGATCGACCCACGCCTTGAGATCGAGGCGGCCGCCGAGGGGTCGGGGCTGACCGCCATCGCCAGCGTCAGCGGCCGCGCCAGCGCGCCGTCGGTCGATTTCTCCTCCGAGCCGCCCTATCCCTCCGACGAGGTGCTGGCGCGGCTGTTGTTCGGGCGCGAGATGGGGGCGCTGACGACGGCGCAACAGGTCCAGATCGGGCGCGCGCTGGCGGCGCTGGCCGGCGGGGGCGAGGGGTTCGACCCCATCGGGCGGGTGCGCGCCGCCCTCGGCCTCGACGTGCTGGAGATCAGCCCTGGCGGCGACGGCGAGGCGGGCGGCGACGACGATTCGGGGCCGGCGGTCAGCGCCGGGCGCTATCTCGACTCCGAGACCTTCCTGCGCCTGGAGCAGGGCAGCGAGGGCGGTCGGGTGGTGGTTGAACGGCGCCTGGGGCGGGGCCTGAGCCTGGAGACGGAGCTTGGCGGCGAAACCGGCGGCGGCGTCGGCCTCAAGTGGCAGCGGGACTATTGAGGAACCGGCGGTAGAAGGAGGGCGCCGGATCGGGCGGCGGCCCTTCCGCCGTCTGCAACACGTCCGTCAGGTATTTCTGCGACGCCGGCAGCACCAGGCGATACAGGTTGCGGCACAGCGCCCGCGAGGCGATGCCGGGCCAGTCGGGCGGCAAAAGCTCGTCCGGCAGCATGGGGTCGCGCAGCAGCACGCGGCGATAGTCGTGCATCAGCAGCAGGCGCACCATCAGGCAGGCCATCGGGTCGGGGTCGGCCTGCGCCTCCAGCGCCTGGTAGACGGGTCGGAATCGGTCCAGGAAATCCTCGTAGCCCTCGGCGAGGCGGTCGAGATCCCAGCAGCGCCGCACCAGGTCGTAGAGCGTGCCGGTGCCGGTGACGGCGTCGGCGCGGGCGTGCATCACCACCACCCGCTCCAGCACCCCGGCGTCCCGCAGCACCTGACGCACCGCATCGGGATCGGGAATGGGGCAGATCAACATGTCCGGGCCCAGGGCCCCGAAGCCTTGCCATGTCAGTTCGCGGCGCAGGGCATCGCGCTCGGCGGTCTCCAGATTGGCCACCGCCAGCGAAACCAGGCACCACTCTCCATCCCAGTCCCGCCGCGCCGGGCCATAGATGCGCCGGAAGGCGACCTCGCAGCGTCGATGGCCGACATCGGTGAGGCTGTAATAGCTGCGCCGGCCGATCTGGGTGGCGGTCAGCCAGCCGTCGCGGGAGAGCCGGAAGACGGCCGTGCGCACCACCCGTTCCGACAGCCCGAAGGGGGCCACCAGCCGGATGACGCTGCCCAGCCAGGCGCTGCCCCCATGCGGCTGCACCGCATCGCCATACAGGGTGATGATGAAGGACTTGGCGCGCAGGGTGATCTCGTCGCGCAACCGGGCCAACTGGTCGTCCAGGCGGCGTGGGCGCTGGCGTGCCGAAGACGGCGCGACCGCGGTCACGGCAGCATCCCCGCCAGTCCGTCGATTGGGCGACCCTGAAGATTGATTCGGCACAACACGCTACTCATCGCAGCCATAGACTGTATCGCGTCGGCGGCGGGGTCAAGTGCTTACCGGCCCGCGAATACGGCGCCGGCGCAAAACGCTCGACGGGCCGCCGTGGGCGCGCCCCCAAGGTGCCCGGCGGCCGGGCAGGGATCGGCGCAGCGGCGGAAACCCGGCGGCGGCGTCCCCGCGGGCGGCGGTGGTCGCGGCACCGCCCTTGACTCGGTGTGGTATTTGCCTTGCAGTGATTTACAGGGCTGCCACAAGGCGCAGCCATGCATCGGGCCGCACTCGTCAAGACACCACGCCGGCGAGTTCTTGTAATTCATTCTGGTTAGGCATGGGCGAGGCGCCTGTATCACAATCAAGAGCGGGAGGAAAACGCTCATGTTCACGGTTTTGAAAAGAGGAATGCTGGGGGCGTTGGCTGTGTTTGGCGGCGTTTGGGCCGTCTCGGCGCAGGCGGCGGACCCGGTCCGGGTTGGCGCGACGCTGGCGGTGACG
>JAWLGJ010000022.1:0-52525 GCA_041685145.1 Magnetospirillaceae bacterium
CGAAAATGGTGCTGACGATCCGCTCCACGTCGCGGTGGTAGAGATGCGGGTTGCGCTCCGCCAGGCGGGCGATCAACTCCGATTTGGTCATCGACCGGTCCTTCCCCTCCCTTGCGGCGCCGGCACGCGCCGCGCCGGGGAAAAGCCTGCCAAAGCCCGGCGTCAGCGTCAAGTAAGTCGTTCTCTTACAATCGTTTTTTGCGCCAGAGGCGAATGTTTCCGCCCCAAAGGCGCGGGCGGCGGGGCGTGTGCGCCGCCGCCCGGCCCCGGGAGCCGAAACCCGGGGGTTACTCGTCCCCCTTGTCCTTTTCCTGCTGCTTTTCCTTGATGGCCGCGCCCAGGATGTCGCCGAGGGAGGCGCCGGAGTCGGTCGAGCCGAATTCCTTCATGGCGCGCTTTTCCTCGTCGATCTCGCGGGCCTTGACCGACAGGGACAGCTTGCGGGTGATGCGGTCGACGGCGGTGACCTTGGCGTCGAGCTTCTCGCCGACGGCGAAACGCTCCGGGCGCTGCTCGGAACGCTCGCGGGCCAGTTCGGCCTTGCGGATGAAGCCGGTGGCGCCGTTGATGGTCACCTCGATGCCGCCGTCGGTGACGGCCGCGACGGTGGTGGTGACGATGTCGCCCTTCTTGATGCCGACGGTGGCGTGGGCGAAGGGATCGTCCTCAAGCTGCTTGATGCCCAGGCTGATGCGTTCCTTGTCGACGTCGACGTCCAGGACCTTGGCCTTGACGGTCATGCCCTTCTTGTATTCCTGGATCGCCTCCTCGCCGGTGGTGCTCCAGGACAGGTCCGACAGGTGGACCATGCCGTCGATGTCGCCGGGCAGGCCGACGAACAGGCCGAACTCGGTGATATTCTTCACCTCGCCCTCGACCTCGGCACCGGCGGGATGCTCGTCCAGGAACTTCTCCCACGGGTTTTCCATCGTCTGCTTCAGCCCCAGCGAGATGCGGCGCTTCTGCGGGTCGACGTCCAGCACCATCACCTCGACCTCCTGGGAGGTGGAGACGATCTTGCCGGGGTGGATGTTCTTCTTGGTCCAGCTCATCTCCGAGACGTGGACCAGGCCCTCGACGCCGGGCTCCAGCTCGACGAAGGCGCCGTAGTCGGTGATGTTGGTGACGCGGCCGGTGAACTTGGCGCCGACGGGGTACTTGGCCTCGACGCCCTCCCACGGGTCGGCCTCAAGCTGCTTCATGCCCAGGCTGATGCGCTGGGTTTCGGGATTGAAGCGGATGACCTGCACCTTGACGGTCTGGCCGATCTGCAGGGCCTCGGTGGGATGGTTGATGCGCTTCCAGGCGATGTCGGTGACGTGCAGCAGGCCGTCGACGCCGCCCAGGTCGACGAAGGCGCCGTAGTCGGTGATGTTCTTGACCACGCCTTCCAGCACCTGGCCTTCCTTGAGGTTCTTGATGAGGTCGGCGCGCTGCTCGGCGCGGGTTTCCTCCAGGACGGCGCGGCGCGAGACGACGATGTTGCCGCGCGCGCGGTCCATTTTCAGAATCTGGAAGGGCTCCGGCCGGCCCATCAGCGGGGTGATGTCGCGCACCGGGCGAATGTCCACCTGGCTGCCGGGCAGGAAGGCGACGGCGCCGCCCAGGTCGACGGTGAAGCCGCCCTTGACGCGGCCGAAGATCTGGCCGGTGACGCGCTCGGCGCTCTGGAACGCCTTCTCCAGCAGGTTCCACGCCTCCTCGCGGCGCGCCTTGTCGCGCGAGAGGGTGACCTCGCCGTGGCGGTCCTCATAGCGCTCGACATACACCTCGACGGTGTCGCCGGGCTTCAGTTCGGCCTCAAGGCCGAATTCCTTCAGGGCGACGCGGCCCTCGGACTTCAGGCCGACATCGACGAGGGCGTGATCGCCGTCGACGGAGACGACGATCCCCTCGACGACCGATCCCTCGAAATTGGCGGCGCCGCCGATGGATTCCTCCAACAGGGCGGCAAAGTCCTCGGTCTGGGGGGCTTGGGTTTCAGCGGTGGCATTCGCCATGCAATCGATCCTTTCCTTTGCTGCTATTCCGGCCTGCCGGTTGTCTCCGGCGGTCTTTCCGGCTTCGTCAATCACGGGATGCGGCCGCGCCCGCCGGCCGATACGTGGCCGTCGCGGCGCTTAACCGTCGCTCAGGCGTGCTGTGACGTGACCAAGGGCGGCGGCAAAGGCCGCGTCCGCGTCAAGGTCGGTGGTATCCAGCACAAACGCGTCGGGCGCGGGCCTCATCGGCGCCACGCTCCGCCGCTCATCGCGGGCATCCCGTTCCTTCATGTCCCGCAGGACTGCGTCTTGTATAGTCGCGACGCCCCGCTCCCGCAACTCCCTAAAGCGGCGCTCGGCGCGCTTTTCCAGGCTGGCGGTGACGAAAATCTTCACGTCGGCGCGCGGGCAGACGACGGTGCCGATGTCGCGCCCGTCCAGGACCGCCCCCGGCGGCCGCGCCGCGAACGCGCGCTGGAAGTCCAGCAGCGCCGCCCGCACCGCCGGCAGCGCCGCCACCTTCGAGGCCGCCTGCGCCGCCTCGTCGCCGCGCAGGGCGGGGTCGTCCAGCAGCGCCGGGTCGAGGGCGCGGGCGGCGCGCCCGGCGGCGTCCGCGTCGGCGGGGTCGTCGCCGGCCCGGCGCACCGCCATGCCCACCGCCCGGTACAGCAGCCCGGTGTCGAGGTGCGGCAGGCCGAAATGCGCCGCCAGCCGCCGCGCCAGGGTGCCCTTGCCCGAGGCCGCCGGGCCATCGACGGCGATGATCATGCCCGCCCCCCGTCGTCGGCCGCGATCGCCGCCCCCAGCCCGTTCATCAGCGCCGCGAAGCCCGGAAAGCTCGTGGCGATGGCGGTGTCGTCGTCGACGCTCACCGGCGCCGCCGCCGCCAGGCCCAGCACCAGGAACGACATGGCGATGCGGTGGTCGAGCCGCACGGCGATGCGGGCGCCGCCGGTGGGACGGCCGCGGCCTTCGACCACCAGCTCGTCGGCGCCTTCCTCGACCGCCACCCCGCAGGCCGCCAGCCCTCGCGCCATCGCCGCCAGGCGGTCGCTTTCCTTGACGCGCAGCTCGGCCAGGCCGGTCATGCGGGTGCGCCCGGCGGCGCAGGCCGCCGCCACCGCCAGGATGGGGTATTCGTCGATCATCGCCGGGGCGCGCTCGGGCGGCACCTCGACGCCGCGCAGCGCCGAGGCCCGCACCACCAGATCGGCGACGGGCTCGCCGCTTTCGTCGCGGCGGTTCTCGACGGCGATGTCGGCGCCCATCTCGCGCAGGGTCTCGAACAGCCCGAAGCGCAGCGGATTCACCGTCACCCCCGGCAGCCGCACCTCCGAGTCTGGCACGATCAGCGCCGCCACCGCCGGAAAGGCGGCCGAGGAGGGATCGGCGGGCACGGCCAGATCGCGGGCCGTCAGTTCCACCTGCCCGGTGACGGTGACGGCGCGGCCGCCGCCGGGGGTGTCGTCGACGCGCACCGGCACGCCGAAATGGCGCAGCATCCGCTCGGTGTGGTCGCGCGAGGGCTGCGGCTCGACGGCGGTGGTGGCGCCGGCGGCGGCCAGCCCGGCCAGCAGCACCGCCGACTTCACCTGCGCCGAGGCGACGGGAAGCTCATAGGTGACGGGGGTCAGCGCCTCGGCGCCGGTGACCGCCAGCGGCAGGCGCCCGCCGGCGCGGGTCACGAAGCGCGCCCCCATGCCGGCCAGGGGCGCCGTGACCCGGCCCATCGGCCGCCGGCGCAGCGAATCGTCGCCGGTCAGGAAGGCGGTGAAGGGATGGCCGGCCAGCACCCCCAGCAGCAGCCGCGCCGCCGTGCCGGCGTTGCCGAGGTCCAGCACGTCGGCCGGCTCGCGCAGGCCGCCGACGCCGCGCCCGTGCACGCGCCAAGTGCCGGCGTCCAGGCGCGCCACCTCGGCGCCCAGCGCGCGCAGCGCCGCGGCGGTGCGCAGGACATCGTCGCCCTCCAGCAGGCCGGTCACCGTGGTCTCGCCCGCCGCCAGCGCGGCCAGCATCAACGCCCGGTGCGATATGGACTTGTCCCCCGGCACCCGCGCCACGCCGCGCAGCGGCCCCGGGGCTGGCGCCGCCCGTGCCTCGGCCATCGCCTCTCCCATTCCGAACGCCGGCTGGTTAGCACAGCCGCGGGCGCGCCGCCAGCGTCTGTGCGTTATCGCGGGCGCGGGATCGATTTTTCGTTTTGACACGCGCTGGGCAGCGTGGCAAATGCGGCCGGGTAACCGGCGGCGCGCGACGCCCGTCGGGGCCGGTCAACTTCAGGAGGGAGCACGGGTGGCGAAGCCAGAATGGGGAACCAAACGCACATGCACGAGCTGCGGCGCCCGTTTCTACGATCTGCGGCGCACCCCCATAGTATGCCCCAAATGCGACGCGGTGGTGGAGCCCGAGGCGACGGTCCGCGGCGGCAGCCGCCGCACCGCCAAGGCCGCGCCGGCGCCGGCGCCGGTGCCGGCCGAGGCGCCGAAGAAGCCGAAGGCGCCGGCCGAGAGCGAGGACGGGGAGGCGACGGAACTCGACGGCGTCGAGAGCGATGACGACAGCGGCCTGATCGAGGACGCCTCCGACCTCGGCGAGGACGAGGAGGACATGGCCGAGGTCATGGAGCATCTGGACGAAGACGTCGAGGAGTGAACCGGGGCGGGGCCGGGCGGCGCGTATTTTTGACTTGAATCGCCGCCCGCGAGCCCATATTTTCGCCGTCCGTCCGGCGCGGGATGCCGCCGGGGCACGACGGGGCCATAGCTCAGCTGGGAGAGCGCTACAATGGCATTGTAGAGGTCAGGGGTTCGACTCCCCTTGGCTCCACCAATCGGGAAAGGGCCCGGCCGGAGACGGCCGGGCCCTTTTTCCGTGCCGGGGTCAGCGCCCCGCCGCCATCGCCCGCAGGCGGCGGATGCGGTTCTCCATGGCGGGGTGGCTGGCGAACAGGTTGTCGACGCCCCGCCCCGACAGCGGGTTGACGATGAACAGATGCGCCGTCGCCGGGTTGCGCTCGGCGGCCATGTTCGGCACCCGCCGCGCCGCCGCTTCCAGCTTGCCCAGCGCCGAGGCCAGCCACAGCGGATGGCCGCAGATGCGCGCGCCCTCGGCGTCGGCGGCGTATTCGCGGGTGCGCGAAATCGCCATCTGCACCAGCACGGCGGCCAGCGGCGCCAGAATCGCCGTCAGCAGCACGCCGACGATGCCCAGCGGGTTGTTGCCGCGGTTGGTGCCGCCGAAGAAGAAGGCGAAATTCGCCAGCATGGCGACGGCGCCGCCGATGGTGGCGGCGACGGTCATGGTCAGGGTGTCGCGGCCCCGCACATGCGCCAGTTCGTGGGCCATCACCCCGGCCAGTTCCTCCTCGGACAGAGTCTTCAACAGACCGGTGGTGGCGGCGACGGCGGCGTTGGCGGGGTTGCGGCCGGTGGCGAAGGCGTTGGGCTGCGGGTTGTCGACGATGTAGACCCGCGGCATCGGCAGGTCCGCCTGGCGGGCCAGTTGCTCGACCAGGCCATAAAGCACCGGGGCGCTGCGGGCATCGACCTCGCGGGCGCCGTACAGGCGCAGCACCATCTTGTCCGAATTCCAATAGGCGAAGGCGTTCATGCCCAGCGCCAGCACGAAGGCGATCACCATGCCGGTCTGGCCGCCGATCAGGTAGCCGACGGCCAGGAACAGCCCCATGAGGGCGCCGAGCAGAAGCGTGGTGCGTATGGTGCTCATCGGTCGATCCATCTTGCCTGAAGGCAGGAAAAGCAATAAGGACCGGAACGGTGCCCCGCAAGAGGACAGCGATCATGCCGGAACCGAAGCACGAACGGCGGCCGGAGCCTCCCGCCCCGCCGCCGCGGCGCGAGGACGAGGCCCCCCGCGAAATCGGCGGCCGCGACGGGCCCGAGCCCACCCGCTATGACGACTGGGAAAAGAACGGCCGCTGCATCGATTTCTGATCCCCGGAACGCGGGATCTTAAGAGGGACCGGCGCTAGGCTTCCACGGTCTCGACGACCTTGCCGCCGGGTTCGAAGCAATAGGCCAGCAGCGAGCCGCCGAAGCCGCAGCCGCCGTCGACAGTGGCGGTGTAGGCATCGACCCGCGCGCCGCCGTGGCGGCGGTCATAGCCGCGCACGACGCGGCGGAAATCGCCGTAAGGCTCGCTCATCGCCGAGAAGCCGCCGCCCCCCCACCAGAAGCTGTCGCTTTGCGCCGACAGCGGCCGGGAGGGATCGACGCCGGCGTGGACGAACAGCAGGGCGTTGTCCTCGGTCAGCGCCGCGTGCTTCAGGGCCGCCTGAATCTGCACATGGCCGTCGCGGGCGCGCATCGCCTGGCGCAGGCGGCCGGTCCAGCGCGTCAGCGCCACCGCGCCCTCGCGCGCCGCGCCCATGCCTTCCTCGGCGCTGCCGCCATAGGCCTCCAGGGTGGCGCCGACGCCCTGTTCCAGCATCCAGGCCAGCACCTCGCGGGGGTTGGGGGCGAACTGAAGCTGCAGCAGCTTGTGCCACATCTCCTCCTGGCCGCCGCGCAGGAAGACCACCGCCTCGGCCGGGATGCCCCCCGCCAACAGGCGACGGCGAAAGACCAGCAGCTCGTCGACGGCCTCGCGCACCCGCGCGCCGCGGCCGAGATGGTTGCCGAGATAGACCACCGCATCGCCCTCGCGCAGGCGGGGCCACAGCGCGGCGTGCAGGCGCATCAGGCGCTCGGCCTCGCCATGCACGGCGCCCACCGCCCATACGCGACCGCCCGGAGTCAGGGTGGCGAACAGGGATGTGCTTTCCGACATGCGCCCCCTCGCGGCGTCGCCTCACTCGTCGCGGCGTCGGGCGCCCAACGCGGGCCCGCCCGCGCCCCGCAGACTACGCAGCGGCGAGCAGCTTTTCCAGCTTCAGGGTCGCCGCCTCGGTGTCGATCGACTCCACCGCCGCCAACTCGGCGGCCAGGCGCTCCAGCGCCGCCTCGTAGATCTGGCGCTCGCTGTAGGACTGGTCGGGCTGGTTGGCGTTGCGGTGCAGGTCGCGGACCACCTCGGCGATGGAGACCGGGTCGCCGGAGTTGATCTTGGCCTCGTATTCCTGGGCGCGGCGGCTCCACATGGTCTTGCGCACGCGCGCCCGGCCGCGGAGCGTCGACAGCGCCGTCGCCATGACGTCGGCGTTCGACAGCTTGCGCAGCCCCGACTTGTGGGCCTTGGCCACCGGCACGCGCAGCGTCATGCGGTCGCGATCGAAGGTGATCACGAACAGCTCCAGCCGGTGCCCGGCGATCTCCTGCTCCTCGACGGCGATTACCTTGCCCACCCCGTGGGTGGGATACACCACGAAGTCGCCGACGGCGAAAGCACACTCCTTCGACATTTTCTTTGTTCTTCCCTTCTCAGCAGTCCCATCCGCGCCCCCAGCGGCAGGAACGAACGGGCATCCGCCTTTCGCTCACCGGGGGAGGGAGCGAAAGCCGGCAACGGGGTCTCGGGGGCGCACTCGCCGAGCAAACGCCAGCAAATGAACGGCCGCCGGCAGGGCCAGCGGTGACCCCGATCTTATAGCACGGAAGCGGCCGAAAGGAAAGGCTATGGCCGGCGGCCGCCGGGGCCGCCGGCGGCGGCGGTCAGGTGCCCGCGCCCGGCTTGGGGCTGAAATGCTCGCCCTTGCCGGCGACGTCCTTCCACTCGTCGGCGTCCGGCGGCGGCTCGCCCTTGCGGGTGATGTTGGGCCACTTCTCGGCGTATTCGCGGTTGGTTTCCAGCCAGGCGGCGGCGACGGATTCGCTGTCGGGGACGATGGCCTCGGCGGGGCATTCGGGCTCGCACACGCCGCAGTCGATGCACTCGTCGGGGCTGATGACCAGCATGTTCTCGCCCTCGTAGAAACAGTCCACGGGGCAGACTTCCACACAGTCCATGTACTTGCACTTGATGCAGGCCTCGGTGACGACGTAGGTCATCGCGTTCTCCGCTGGTCCATACCGGAAATTCCACAAGTCGGGGCGATTAGGGAAAGGAGGAATCCATCCCCAGGCGCGCCATCGCCCGTTTGCGCGCCACGCCGCTGTCGCGGTCGGGGACGTACAGCAGCCCGGCGACGCGGCGAATCAGGTTGGCTTCATAGTCGTGCAGGGTGCCGTCGGCATAGGCGACCTCCCACAGCATCTCCAGGATCTCGACGCGCTGCTCCGCCGCCAGGTGGTCCTTGAGCACCCGCGTGAACGGCATGATCTGCACCGATTCCGCCACCTCGGCGCGCGCCTCGGCCATCAGCTCGGCGGCATCGGCGTCGGAAAGCGCGAAGCGCCGCCCCAGCACGCCGCGGATATGCTCCTCCTCCTCGTCGTGCAGATGGCCGTCCATCTCCGCCGCCTCCACCAGCAGGGCGGCGGCGGCCAGATGCACCTGGTCCCGGTCGGCGGGAACCTCCGGCGGCTTGTCGAGAAGGGCGGCTTTCAGACGCGACAGCATGGCTCGGTTGCCTATCACGGGCGGCCGATCCCCGGAAATGACTGATGTCAACCGCCTTCCCCGCAAGAGTTAGGCGCCGGGGCCGGGTTGCACAAGGGCGCCGCGCGGCCGCCGTCACGGGGCGGGGCATTCGCCGTCCAGCGCCAGCACCGCCCGCGCCGCCGCCGGCACGGCGGTGTCCTCATAGGCTAGGCGCGCCTCGGCGAAGGGGCCGCGCCGGGTCGGCAGCGCCAGCACCCGCACCGCCCGCCAGCGCCGCCGCCCCGCCGGCAGCACCACCACGTCGCCGGGCCGTAGCGCCCGACTGGCGCGGGTGACGACGGCGCCGTTGACCGCCACCACCCCCTCGGCGCACCAGGCCGCGGCCCGCCCGCGCGTCTTGGCCAGACGGGCGAAGCACAGCCACTTGTCGATGCGCAGCCCCTCGCCCACGGGCTCAGGCCGTCACCAGGTCGCGCAGCCCGGCGAAGGGCGAATCGTCGTCGCCCGGTCGCCGCCGCCGCCGCTGTGGCCGCGGCCGCCGCACGGGGCGGAAGACCATATCGCCGCCGCCGCCGTCGGGGCGGTAGCCCAGCGCCGCCAGCAGCGCCGGGGCGTCGGCGGCGCCCAGTCCCAGGGGCGAGAGGGCCTCGGGCGGCAGGGTAAAGCGGCCGCCGCCCTCGCGGGCAAGCTGGCGCAGGCGCAGGGCGAAGCGTTCCAGCATGTCCACCCGCACCGCCACCGTTCCCAGGCGGCGAAAGCCCACCGCCTCGTAGAAGCCGTCCGCCACGTCGGCGGCGGCGGCGACGCTGACCCGGCCCGGCGGCGGCAGCGGCGGCGGGGCGTCGAGTCCCCGGTGCACGCCCCACAGCAGCGCCCGCAGGCGTTGCGCCGCGGGCTTCAGCAGCGTCGGCATGAACACGCTCTCGGTGCCCAGCCGCACGCCCAGCCGTGCCAGCGCCTTGCGGCCGGGCCCGTCCAGGGCGGCGACCTGGGTCTCGGCCTCGGCGCGCGGCAGCGAGCCCAGGGCCTGGGCGAGCTGGAAGGCCAGGCCCCGCGCCGCGCCCTCCAACGGCGCCTGGCGCACGGAGAACAGCGGCGCCAGCACGCGGCGCACATGCTCCGCCAGCCACGCCTCCAGCCGCGCCGCCACCGTCTGGCGATGCGCCGCCTCCAGGAAGTCGCTGGGCAGCGGCTCCACGCGCGGGCTCAGCGGCTCGTGCCCGGCGGCGAGGCGGGCCACCGGCGCCCCGCGCCACAGCACGGCGCCGTCGTCGGCCAGGGTGAAGGCGCCGTCGTCCTCGGCGGCGAAGCGGCGCACGCGGGCGGCGATCTCGCCCCGCAGCGCCCGCTGCGCCGCCGCCAGCACGGCGCGGGCGGCGTTGGCGCCCTCGGCGGCGTCGGCGATGAAGCGAAAGCCCTCCAGCCGGCCGACGAAATGGCCTTCGACCACCACCTCGCCGGCGCGGGTGACGGCCGACAGCAGTTCGGCGGAATCGCGCAGGCGGCTGACCAGGACGGCGGTGCGGCGGTCGACGAAGCGCTGGGTCAGCTTCTCGTGCAGGGCGTCGGACAGGCGGTCCTCGACGGCGCGGGTGCGCTCCTGCCAGCCGCCGGGGTCGGACACCCAGTCGCCGCGATGGGCGATGTAGGTCCAGGTGCGGATGGTGGCGATGCGGCCGATGATGGTGTCGAAATCGCCGTCGGTGCGGTCCAGGCGGCGGACGTGATTGGCCAGCCAGTCGTCGGGCAGCCGCTCCTCGGCGCCGGTCAGATGGCGGAAGATCTGCGCCAGCAGGCGGGTGTGGGCGTCGGTCATCACCTTGCGGAAGTCGGGAATCCGGCAGACCTCCCACAGCAGGCGCACGGCCTCGGGGTGGGCGGCGCGGCGGCGGATGTCGTCGTCGCGGGCCAGCGCCGCCAGCGCCGCGTGGTCGTCGGCCTCGCGGGCCCGCACCAGCCCCGGCAGTTCGGGGGCGCGGCCCAGGCTGGCCAGCAGCGCCTCGACCGAGGCGAAGCGCAGCGCGGTGTTGCGCCAGCACAGGTGCCGCAGGGGCGGGAAGCTGTGCGACTCGATGGCGTCGACGACCTCGGGCGGCAGCCCGCCGACCTCGGCGGTGGTGCCGAAGGTGCCGTCGTTCATGTGCCGCCCCGCCCGTCCGGCGATCTGCGCCAATTCCGCCGCCGCCAGGGGGCGCGGCACCCGGCCGTCGAATTTGCTCAAGGACGCGAAGGCGACATGGTCGACGTCCATGTTCAGGCCCATGCCGATGGCGTCGGTGGCCACCAGGTGGTCGACCTCGCCCGACTGGTACATCGCCACCTGGGCGTTGCGGGTGCGGGGGCTGAGGGCGCCCAGCACGACGGCGGTGCCGCCGCGCTGGCGGCGGATCAGCTCCGCCAGGGCGTAGACGTCGGCGGCCGAGAACGCCACCACCGCCGAGCGCCGGGGCAGCCGCGTCAGCTTGCGGGCGCCGGCATAGGCGAGGCTGGAAAAGCGCGGCCGGGTGACGAATTCGGCCTCGGGCACCAGCCGGCGGAGCAGCGGCCGAATGGTCTCGGCGCCCAGGAACATGGTCTCGTGCTCGCCGCGGGCATGCAGCAGCCGGTCGGTGAAGATGTGGCCGCGGTCGGGGTCGGCGCAGAGCTGGATCTCGTCGACGGCCAGGAACGACACCCGCCGGTCCAGCGGCATACTCTCGGTGGTGCAGACGAAATAGCGTGGGCGCGGCGGGACGATCTTCTCCTCGCCGGTCAGCAGCGCCACGGCCGCCGCCCCCTTGGCGCGCACCACCCGCTCGTAGTTCTCGCGCGCCAGCAGCCGCAGCGGAAAACCGATCATGCCGGTGGCGTGGCCCAGCATCCGGTCCAGCGCCAGGTGGGTCTTGCCGGTGTTGGTGGGGCCGAGGACGGCCACCACGCGGCCGCAAGCCGATGCACCCGAACTCATGGCACAAGAATCGGCATTCGCGGCCGGCGGTGCAAGCGCCGGGGCCGGCCGCGAACCGTGTTCGTGGGATTACGGGGTCTGGGCGTGGGTCTTGACGTGGCCGCGCTGAATCTCGCGGTGGTCCTTGAGCTGGCGTTCCATCGCCTGGAAGGCGTCGCGCAGGGCGACGAAGATGTCCTCGTGGACGTGGGCGTCCTTGGGCGCCCGCTTGACCACCAGTTCCTTGCCGGGAACGGTGACGTCGATGCGGATGTGGAAGGGCTCGCCCTTCTTGTGCAAGCTGCTGGTGTTCTTGTGGTGCGGCTCGATGACCACCCGGCAGGCGGTGATGCCGTCGTAAAGCTGGTCCAGCTTGGCGGCCTTTTCGCGGATGCGCTCCTCGACGGCGTCGGAATGGTCGATTCCGTGGAAGGTGACTTGCAGCGGAACTTGCATCGATGTCTCCTTGCTCCTCACGGCCGCCCCCCCTCGGTGGCGCGCGGGCGCCGGGCCCGTCGCAAGCGGCCGTCCTACACCGTCATGATAGCCCGGACGGGCGGGGTTTCCTACCGAATCAGGCTGGCCAACGCGCCGCCGTGGGGTGCCACCACCCTTGCGCGGCGGCGGCCTTTGCCTCATATCAGCCCGGTGCCGGGGCGGACGCCCCGGATGGGGGTAGCGCGAAGGGAGGAGACGCCGAATGGCCGAGGAAAGGCGCAGTTTTCAAGCCGAGGTCGCCAAGCTGCTCGACATCGTCGTGCACTCGCTGTACTCGAACCGCGAAATCTTCCTGCGCGAGCTGATCTCCAACGCCGCCGACGCCTGCGACAAGCTGCGCTACGCCGCGCTGACCCAGCCGGAGCTGACCGCCGGCGGCGACGGCTTCCGAATCCGCCTGGAGCCCGACGCCGAGGCCCGCGTGCTGGCCATCGCCGACAACGGCATCGGCATGAACCACGACGACCTCGTCGACAATCTGGGCACCATCGCGCGCTCGGGCACCGCCGAGTTCCTCGGCCGCCTCAGCGGCGACGCCAAGAAGGACGTCAACCTCATCGGCCAGTTCGGGGTGGGCTTCTATTCCGCCTTCATGGTCGCCAACCGCGTCGAGGTCGTCACCCGCAAGGCCGGCGAGGAGCAGGGCTGGCGCTGGGTCTCCGACGGCCGCGGCGAGTTCGTCATCGCCCCCGAGGCGGTGGCCGAGCCCGGCACCCGCGTCATTCTGCACCTGCGCGAGGGCGCCGACGAATACCTGGAGGCGGCGACGCTGCGGCGCATCGTCAAGACCTATTCCGACCACATCCCGCTGCCCATCGTGCTGGCCGCCGAGGGCGGCGAGGAGACGCTCAACGCCGCCTCGGCGCTGTGGACGCGGCCCAAGGCCGACATCACCGCCGAGCAGTACCGCGAGTTCTATCACCACGTCGCCCACGCCTTCGACGACCCCTGGCTGACCCTGCACTACAAGGCGGAAGGGGCCATCGAATACACGGCGCTGTTGTTCGTGCCGGCGCAGAAGCCCTTCGACATCTTCCACCCCGACCGCCGGCCGCAGGTGAAGCTCTACGTCAAGCGGGTGTTCATCACCGACGACTGCGAGGAACTGCTGCCGCCTTACCTGCGCTTCCTGCGCGGGGTGGTGGATTCGGAAGACCTGCCGCTGAACATCAGCCGCGAGCTGTTGCAGCACAACCCGGTGCTGGCCAAGATCCGCTCCGGCCTGGTGAAGCGGGTGCTGGGCGAATTGAAGAAAAAGGCCGAGGCGGCGCCGGAGGAATACGCCGCCTTCTGGGACAATTTCGGCCCGGTGCTCAAGGAAGGGCTGTACGAGGACTTCGCGCGCCGCGACGACCTGCTGGAACTGGCGCGCTTCAACACCACCGCCGGCGACGGGCCGGTCAGCCTCGCGACCTACATCGAGCGCATGAAGGCGGGGCAGGAGGCCATCTACACCATCACCGGCGACGACCTCGACGCCCTGCGCCGCAGCCCGCAGCTTGAGGGCTTCGTGGCGCGCGGCATCGAGGTGCTGCTGCTCACCGACCCGGTGGACGAGTTCTGGCTGCCGGCCATCGGCACCTATGCCGACAAGCCCTTCCGCTCGGTGGCCGAGGCCGGCGACGACGACCTCGACACGATCGCCCCCGCCCCCAAGGACGCGCAGGACCAGGCCGAGGCGGCGCCCGAGGGCGCGGTGGCGACCCTGGTGGCGGCCTTCAAGCAGGCCCTGGGCGAGGCGGTGAAGGACGTGCGCGCCTCCCACCGCCTGACCGAAAGCGCCGTCTGCCTGGTGGCCGACCAGGGCGAGATGAGCCTGCACCTGGAACGCCTGCTGCGCCAGCACCAGCAGATGCAGCACGCCCAGCCGCGCATCCTGGAGATCAACCCCCGCCACCCCCTCGTCAAGCGCCTGGCCGAGGCGGCGCAGGCCAAGGGCGCCGACCACGTCGCCGACGCCGCCCACCTGCTCCTCGACCAGGCCCGCATCACCGAGGGCGAAACCCTCCCCGACCCGGCGGGGTTTGCGAAACGGCTGGCGGGGGTGATGGAGAAGGGGCTGGTGTAGGGTGGAGGGCCCGGCGCCTGCCGCCTCGCCCTTCGAGACGCCGCCTCCGGCGGCTCCTCAGGACGAGGCTCCGTTGGTGTGCCCGTCACAACGCCTCACCCTGAGGGGGGCGCGCGATTCGCGCCCGTCTCGAAGGACGGTCGTCACCTCCGCGAATCCCCTTTGCACACCGCCCCGCCCTGCGCTAAGTTTCCCGCCCCAGCCAAGGCACCCGTAGCTCAGCTGGATAGAGCGCCGCCCTCCGAAGGCGGAGGTCGCAGGTTCGAATCCTGCCGGGTGCGCCATTTTTTTTGGCCGCGTCAAGTTAGATTCCATTCTCATACAATTCCCCTCTCGGCTCGTACTTCAACCACTCGCTGGCGCAGATCCGACAACAGTTCAGGAACTTGCTCGTGCCGACCGGGAGGATATTCAAGAAAACGCAGATTGTAGGTTCGAGCGTTGGCGTCGCGGATCGCCCTGTGATCAAATTTTGGCATTACAGCGTAGTGAGGGGAGCTCTCACCCCCGTAAAGATTTGCATTTTCCAGTATGAGCTGGATATCAGGATCAGATATTGAGTATCCGATGAACAAAACGGTATTGACGGTTAAAAGCGCTGAGACGACATCGAAGAATGCAGGATTTTTCCACCTCGCATTGAAATAAGATACTCTATCGAGAACGATGGCATCGGGGTCGCTGATGCACCCATGCATCTTCAAGATCGACCTAATTGGTGACCTCAGATCATTCAGTATCTTCATGTCCTTGTGGGTGCTTATGCTGTGAGCCTCACCCCCGTCGCTGTAGTATTCAAAATTTTTCTCAACTAACTCATCGTAATTTGTCGTTATGATGGTCTTAGGGTCCATCGTCAGAATGTCTTCATAGACGGAGTGGTGAGGAATCGGTCTTACCTGAAAGATTCTCCGCAACTCTGCACTCAAGTCCGCTCTGGCTCTTCCATATCGAATGACTTGAGCAGCGTCTAGCAGCCGTCCCTGCTTTATCAAACGGTTCACAAGGTCCCGGTCTTTTTTTGTTTCGAGAGAAGCGGCTAATAACCGCAAGAGTTGCGGCCAGCTAGGAAAGGCCGCAAACGCCACTTTGGATATTCCGGAACCCATAAAAAATACTACGCGCCTATCTGCGATTTCACGCAGTAATGTCTCCGGCCATCGGATCATTCATCTATCCTACGCGCTATTTCGCTGGCCAGTCCGCCGATTATCTCCTTGTACTTAGCTGCTTGATTAAATTGGTTTCCTACCAGTCCATCCTTCGCCTTAAGCGCCATGATCGGAGTATTCGCGCTTTGTGCAAGTGGAATTAAGCTATATAGATTAGGCACGTCACCCAGGTGCAGATTATCCACACACCTTTCATGACTGAACGGCGACAGGAATCTTTCTACTTCTCCGGGAACATCTGTGAGAATTCGTTCGTATGCCTTAGTTGGCCGCCGTGTTCCCGCCTTCGACTTAGTAATGTATTGTTGTAGAGTGTAGCCAACAAATCCCCTTTCTACTTGCACATTTTTTGGAATTAGATATTTTTCTAATGATCCTGGGTTGAGGCGCTCAGACTGCTCTAGTCCAACCTTATAATAATCTACCCATCCAGACATCCATCTCGAAATGTTTCTGACACCAAGCAAGCTGAAAGCATCAGCACCAAGTGGAGCGACGAAAAAATTACAGGCCAGAAGAACGGAACGGTTAATAGAGCCAAGTGAAGGGCTTACGTCGACAAATACGACATCATAATTATCCTCAAGCGTGCGCAAGTACGACCTTAGCCAATTCGATACTCTGAAACCACCTGGCTTCCCGCTAGGGAGTTCTGTCCACGCAACAGAGAGAGGGTCTTCAAAAAGAGAAAACTTTGGGTGACCTGGAAGTAGGTCAACTCCAAACCTATTTGTTTTATTGGAAAGTGGTTTTGCGTGCCTATTAATAGAGGCATCACCGTCCAATATAGGCTGCACGACCTCTAATATAGTATGTGCCTTCGGATGATCCTTGTCGGGCTTATTTGGCCAATATATGTTTATTGTTTTTGTATCACCCAGCACGAATTGGGTAATATTGCATTGTGGATCGCAGTCCACGATTAATACTTTTTTGCCCATTTCGATGGCGAAGTAAGCGGCGATATTGCCGGTAAGGGTGGTTTTGCCAACGCCACCTTTGTTGTTAAAAAAAGAAATTACTCTCATGACCGTGCCTTTCTAGTAACGCGTGTGCAGTTTAGCGCATACCGGTTGCGGTTTCCAACTATTTGTGGGGCTGCGAGGCCGAGTGGACTACGCTGCCAGCTTGCCTGGTCTTGCCCCCGGCCGCCTGGCCGGCCAAACTCCCCCACCATGCGCATCACCTTCACAACCGCCGGGGTTGCCGCCGGCTTTTTGCGGACCGTGCCGGTGGCGACGGGGTTGTCGATCTTCGGCCTCGTGCTGGGGCTGGTCGCCGGGCAGAAGGGGTTGAGCGCCGCCGAGGTGGGGTTGATGAGCGCGCTGGTGTTTGCCGGGGCGGCGCAGATGCTGGCGCTGGAGTTGTGGCAGGTGCCGGTGCCGGTGCTGGGGCTGACGCTGGCGGCGCTGGTGATGAATCTGCGCTATCTGATCATGACCCCGGCGTTGAAGCCCTGGCTGGAGCAGGTGGGGCCGGTGCAGGCCTATGGCAGCCTGTTCTTCACTGCCGACGAGAACTGGGCCATCAGCGTCGCCGAGATGCGCCGCGGCGGCACCGATGCCGGCTTCTTCCTGGGCACGGGGCTGGCGATCTACAGCTTCTGGCTGGTCTCCACCGTCACCGGGCGGCTGTTCGGCGGGCTGGTCGCCGACCCGGCGCGCTATGGCCTCGATTTCGTCGCCACCGCCGTCTTCCTGGCGCTGCTGGCGCCGATGTGGCAGGGGCGGCGCGACCTGCTGCCCTGGCTGGCGGCGGGGGCGGTGGCCTGGGGGGTGGCCTGGGCGCTGCCCGGCACCTGGTACCTGATCGCCGGCGGCCTGGCCGGCAGCCTGGTGGGGGCGTGGCGCGATGTCCGTGGATGAGGCGACGCTGCTGGCCATCCTGGGGATGGCGGCGGCGACCTATCTCACCCGCGCCGGCGGCTATTTCCTGGTCCGCCGCCTGCCGCCGGGGCGCTTCGTCGAGGCCTGGCTGCGCCACATCCCCGGCGCCATGTTCGTCGCCCTGGTGACGCCGGCGGTGGCCAATGGCGGCCCCGCCGCCTGGGCGGGGGCGGCGGCCGTGCTGGCGGCGGCGCGGCTGTGGGGCAATCTGGTGGTCAGCCTGCTGGCGGGGGTGGGGGCGGTGTATCTGGTGCGGCTGGCGCTCCCCTGAGCAACGCCCATCCGAACCGCCTTGATGGCCGTCGCCCAACCCTCCACCTCAACAGCATCAACCGACTGGGAGGGCACCCCATGCAGGACATCGCCAGCAAGGTCTGCACCCCGTGCCGGGGCGGCGTCCCGCCGCTGGGCGGCGACGAGGTGGCGGCGCTTCACCGCGACATCCCCGAGTGGGAGGTGCTCGACGACGGCACCTGGCTGCGGCGGCGCTTCGCCTTCGCCGACTTCGCCCAGGCGCTCGCCTTCGTCACCGCCATCGGCATCGAGGCCGAGGCGCAGGGCCATCACCCCGACATCTGCTTCGGCTGGGGCTATGCCGCCGTCTCGTGGCAGACCCACAAGATCAAGGGCCTGCACGAGAACGACTTCATCATGGCGGCGCGCTGCGACCGCCTGTACGCCGGGCGCGCCGGCCGGTGAGCGCCGCGGCCGAGGCCGTCGTCGACGCCGCCCTCGCCCTGGCGGAAGCGGAAGGCTGGGAGGCGGTGCGCCTGCGGCTGGTGGCGGAACGGCTGGGCCTGACCCTGCCCGAGGTGGCGGCGCGGTTCCGCGACCGCGACGCCGTCGCCGACGCCTGGTTCGCGCGCGGCCTCGCCGCCATGCTGGCGCCGCCGCCGGAGGGCTTCGCCGACTGGCCCGCCGAGGAGCGGGTGCGGGTGGCGATGCTGCGCTGGTTCGACGCCCTGGCGCCGCACCGGCGCGTCACCGGCCAGATGCTGGGCGCCAAGCTGTACCCCGCCCACCCGCATCATTGGGTGCCGCTGGCGTTCAACCTGTCGCGGCTGATTCAGTGGCTGCGCGAGGCGGCGCTGCTCGACGCCGGCGGCCGGCGCCGCCAGGCCGAGGAACTGGCCCTGAGCTGGATCTTCCTGCGCACCCTGCGCACCTGGCTCGCCGACGACACCCCCGACCAGCGGCGCACGCGCGCGGCGCTGCGCCGGCGGCTGCGGCGCTGGGCGGCGGTGGGGGCGGGGTTCAGGCGGGGGGCGCCTCGGCAAGGGATTCGATCGGCGCCAGACGGGCGCGGTCCAGCGCCCGCAGCCCATTGACGCGGATGATGGTCAGCAGGTCGTCGATATACTCCTCGCCGCGCTCGGAATAGGCGTGCAGGGTGGTGGCGAGGGCGGCGCCGTCGGGGGCCGCGCCGGCGGCGCGCATCCCCGCCCGCCGGTCGCGGAACTCGGCATAGGCGGGATGGGTGTTGAGGTTGCGCATATAGGCCCGCACGGCGCCTTGCAGGCTTTCGAACCGGCGCACGCGGTGGGTGGCGTCGGGGGGCGCCTCGCGGGGGCGCAGGCCGTCCTCGGACCAGGTCCACTGCCCGAACAGGGCGTTGCCCTCGCGGGCGAAGCGCGAGGTGCCCCAGCCGCTCTCGGTCGCCGCCTGGGCCAGCGCCAGCGACGGCGGCACCATGTCGACCCGCAGCAGCAGTTCGTCGATGTCGGGCTCATCCAGGCGGTAATGCGCCGCCAGCCGCTCCAGCCACGCCACCTCGACCTCGGGCAGCGGCGCGCCGCCGTCCCGCTGCGCCGCCAGCTCCCGCAGGCGCCGGCGATGTTCGAGGATGGCGTCGTTGGCCGACAGCACCAGCGGCAGCACCGCGCGCAGGAACAGCCGCTTGCGGGGCTCGACCTCCAGGGCGTCGAGGTCGCCGGGCAGGCGCGTGACCACCAGCCGCGGCACCGTGGCGTCGCCGTCGAGCAGCGGGTCGAGGCGGTAATTGTAGCGCGCGAAGGTTGCCGCCAGCCCTTCGGACGCCACGCCGTCCAGCGACGGCGTCGCCAGCGGCGGCAACAGCCGCATGGAGGCCACCGTCGTCTGCACCGGCCCCGCCAGGTCGACCGGCATCCAGCGGCCGACGGTGGCCACCAGCAGGTACAGCCCCGCCACCAGCGCCCCGGCCAGCATCAGCATGGGCGGGGCGGCGGGCGTGCGCGGGGCGGGCAGGGCGGCGGCGGTCATGGCCACGGCGCGCTCAACTGGCGGCTTCGACCGCGGTGACTTCGGGGATGTAGTGGCGCAGCATGTTCTCGATGCCGTGCTTCAGCGTCGCCGTGGCGCTGGGGCAGCCGGAACAGGCCCCCTGCATCCGCAGATAGACGACGCCCCCCTCGAAGCCGCGGAAGATGATGTCGCCGCCGTCCTGGGCCACCGCGGGGCGGATGCGGGTGTCCAGCAATTCCTTGATCTGGGCGACGATCTCGGAATCGTCGCCGGCGGCATGGGTGGCGGCCTCGCCGGTGATCACCGGCTCGCCGGCGGTGAAATGCTCCATGATCGCCGCCAGCACCTGCGGCTTGAGCACCTGCCAGTCGGCGGCGCCTTCCTTGGTGACGCTGACGAAATCGTCGCCCAGGAACACGCCGGCGACGCCGTCGACGGCGAACAGGCGCGCCGCCAGCGGCGAGTCGCCGGCCGCCTCGCGGCTGGGAAAGTCGGCCGTGCCCCGGCCCATGACCTCGCGGCCGGGCAGGAACTTCACCGTCGCCGGGTTGGGGGTGGTTTCGGTCTGGATGAACATGCTGCTCCTTTCTGCTGTCCGCCGCAGCAAAGACTAGGTGGGACGGCCTACCCCAAAGGTCAAGTACCTCCGAGGGGGCGTCCGCCGTCTCACGTCAGGTTGGCGATGGCCTCGTCGGTCAGGCTGCCGGGGACGATGGTCACCGGAATGCGCAGCCGGCTGGCGTGCTTGCCGATCAGGGCCGAGATCAGCGGCCCCGGTCCCTCCGGGCCGGTGCCGGCGGCCAGCACCAGGATGGAGATGGCCGGCTCCTCCTCGATCAGGCCCAGCAACTCCTCGCGCGCCTCGCCCTCGCGGACGTAGAGGACCGGCGTCTCGCCCGAGCAGGCATAGACCGCCTCGGCCATGCGCTGCAACAGTTCCTCGGCCTCCTGGCGCGCCTCCTCGCGCATCAGGTTGCCGACGGTGGCGAAGTGCTGGAACTCCACCGGCTCGATGACGCGCAGCAGCGCCACCCGCCCGCCGGTGGTGCGGGCGCGGCGGCAGGCAAAGCGCAGGGCGGCCTGCATCTCCTCGCTGTCGTCGACGACGACGAGGAACACCCGCGAGTGGCTGCCGTTCTTTTCGCGCGGCCGCTGCTCGTGGCCGGGCTCGCTCATTGGTCTACCCCTTCCGGAAGGCCACCGCCGCCAGCCAGCCGGCGGTCACGGCCAGGATGATGGCGATGATACCGTACATGGCCGAATTCCGGTGCGCAAAATCGTACACGTCGGCGCCGACGCCGATCTTGCTGACCATCAGCGGCGTCGTCTGCGCGCCGATCACCTCGCCGTCGCGCAGCAGATAGACCGCCACCATGTACTGCCCGACCGGAACATTGGCGGGGAAGTGGATGCGGGTGCGGAACAGCCGGTCACCGCGGAATTCCACCAGCCCCGTGTCGGTGCCGTACAGCCCCTGATGCCGCTTCAGGCGCAGCAGCGCCTGGCGGTAATCCAGCACCGACGCCTGCCCGTCGTCGCTCTCCACCGTCAGCGCCAGATGCTCGACGCCGAGCTGATGGCGGGCCAGAACGCGCTCGGGCGCGATCTCGGCCAGCGGCCGCGACGCCGCCACGGCGTAATAGGCCGGGGCGTTGCGGATGACCGCCTCGCCGCGATTCGCCCACACTCCGACCACGCGGCCCTTGCGCCGCACCACTTCGTCGCGCCCCGGCCCGCGCACCACCACCACCACGTCGCCGGGCCCGTCGACGGCGCCGAACAGCAGCAGATCGGTGCCGGCGAAGCCGGTGGTGATGGCGACGAGGTGTTCGGACAGGTCGGCGATCAGCGGCTGCTGCGCCCGCGCCGGCGCCCCCGCCCCCGCCAGGACGGCGGCGACGGCCGCCAGCGCCACCATCAGGGCCGACAGGCGCGCGCGCATCAGTGGCCTCCCCCGCCGCCGAGGGCGTAGAGGTCGGCGGGCGTGACGACAAGGTCGAAGAACAGCTTGCCGCACACCGCCAGCACGATCAGCGCCAACAGGCCGCGCAGCTGCTCGCCCTTCAGCCGCACCCCGAAGCGGGCGCCGATCTGGGCGCCGATCACCCCGCCGCTCAACAGCAGCAGCGCCAGCACCACGTCGACCGTCTGGTTCATGGTGGCCTGCAGGAAGGTGGTGTTGGCGGTGACGAAGATGATCTGGAACAGCGACGTGCCCACCACCACCGAGGTCGGCATCCCCAGCAGATAGATCATCGCCGGCACCATCACGAAGCCGCCGCCGACGCCCATGATCGCCGCCAGGATGCCGACGATGAAGCCCACCCCGCCCGGCAGCAGGGCGCTGATGTACAGCTTCGAGCGGCGGAAGCGCATCTTCAGCGGCAGGCCGTGCATCCAGGTGTGCTTGTGCAGCTTGCCGCGCCCGCCGCTGGCGCGCTTGCTGCGCCGCAGGGCCTGGATGCTCTCGATCAGCATCAGCCCGCCGACCAGGCCCAGGAAGATGACGTAGGACAGCTTGATGACCAGGTCGATCTGGCCCAGCGTGCGCAGATACGCGAACAGCCAGACGCCGAAGCCCGAGCCCACAAAGCCGCCGACGGTCAGGATCAGGCCCATCTTGAGGTCGACATTGCCGCGGCGCCAATGCGCCAGCACGCCCGAGACCGAGGAAGCGACGATCTGGTTGGCCTCGGTGCCCACCGCCACCGTCGGCGGCACGCCCAGGAACATCAACAGGGGCGTCATCAAGAACCCGCCGCCGACGCCGAACAGCCCCGACATAAACCCCACCAGGCCCCCCAGGCCAAGGATGAGGAACACGTTTACGGACATCTCTGCGACGGGCAGGTAGATCTGCATCGTCACCTCGGGCAGCAGGGCGGCGAAAAAGCGGTACTGCGGGTAAGGGCGCTGTTTTCGCGCGCCGGCGCCGTAAATGCAAGCCTAAATGCAAGCGTTTGCTAATAAACGGCCGTAGCCGCCGCTCACGGGCGCAGGAAGCCGACGATGTCGTGGACGTCGCGCAGCACCGGCGCGGTTATGGCGCGGGCGCGCTCGGCGCCGTCGCGCAGCACGTCGTCGATGTGGCGCTGGTCGGCCAGCAGCCGCTTCATGTCGTTGTTGATCGGCCCCAGCACCGCCACCGCCAGTTCGGTCAGCGCCTCCTTGAAGCGCGAAAACGGGCTGCCGCCGTGCTCTGCCAGCACCGCCTCGATCTCGTGCCCGGCCAAGGCGGCGTAGATGCCGATCAGATTGGCGGCCTCGGGGCGGCCCTCAAGCCCGGCGGCGATCTCGGGCAGCGGCGCCGGGTCGGTCTTCGCCTTGCGGATCTTCAGGGCGATGGTGTCGGCGTCGTCGGTCATGTTGATCCGCGAATAGTCCGAGCTGTCGGACTTGCTCATCTTCCTGGTGCCGTCGCGCAGGCTCATCACCCGCGCCGCGGTGCCGAAGATCATCGGCTCGGGCAGCGGGAAGAAGTCGACCTCGTAGTCGTTGTTGAACTTCTGCGCGATGTCGCGGGTCAGCTCCAGGTGCTGCTTCTGGTCCTCGCCGACGGGGACGTGGGTGGCCTTGTAGGCGAGGATGTCGGCCGCCATCAGGTTGGGATAGGCGAACAGGCCCACCGAGGCGTTCTCGCGGTGCTTGCCGGCCTTCTCCTTGAACTGCGTCATGCGGTTCAGCCAGCCCATGCGGGCGACGCAGTTGAAGATCCAGGCCAGCTCGGCGTGGGCGGTCACCTGGCTCTGGTTGAAGATGATGTTCTCGCGCGGGTCGAGGCCGGCGGCCAGCAGCCCGGCGGTGACCTCGCGGGTGCTGGCGCGCAGCTCCGCCGGCTCCTGCCACAGGGTGATGGCGTGCAGATCGACGATGCAGAAGATGCACTCGAAGTCCTTCTGCAGGCGCACCCAGTTGCGGATGGCGCCCAGATAGTTGCCCAGATGCAGGTTGCCGGTGGGCTGCACGCCCGAGAAGATGCGGTTCATGGCCAGAGGGTCCGTTGCGGGTTGAGCGCCTGTAGCGCATCCGTCGCGGGCGGTCAAGCGGCGCCGCCCTCGCCGCCCCGGCGCAGCAGCGCGCGCAGCTCGCCCAGCCGCGCCGCCCCCAGCGCCTGCACCGCCAGCCCATAGACCGCCGCGCCGCCCAGGACCAGTGCCGCCAGCGCCGCCGCCCGCGCGCCGTCGCCGCCGTGCCAGCCGTCATAGCCGACGGCGAAGGCCGCCACCGGCACCGCCATCGCGGCGCTGGCGGCGGCGATGCGCGGCAGCCGCGCCTTCAGGCGCGCGTCCAGGCGCAGATGCCCCCGCCGCAGCAGGATCACCGCCAGCAGGCCGGCGTTCAGCCACGCCGACAGCGCCGTCGCCAGCGCGATGCCGACATGCCCCAGCGGCCCCATCAGCAGCAGGTTCAGCACCACATTGGCGGCCAGCGCCGCCGAGGCCACCTTCACCGGCGTCGCCGTGTCCTCGCGCGCGAAGAATCCCGGCGCCAGCACCTTGATAAGCACATAGGCCGGCAGGCCGACGGCGAAGGCGGCCAGCGCGGCGGCGGTGGCGCCGGCCTCGGCGGCGGTGAAGGCGCCGCGCTCGAACAGCACCGCCACCAGCGGCTCGGCGGCCACCAGCAGCGCCGCCGCCGCCGGCAGGGTCAGCAGCAGCGCCACCTCCAGCGCTCGGTTCTGCAAACCGTCGGCGCCGCCGCCGTCGCCGGCGCGGATGCGGCGGCTGAGCAGCGGCAGCAGCGCCGTGCCCACCGCCGTTCCCACCACCCCCAGCGGCAACTGCGTCACCCGGTCGGCGAAATACAGGTAGGAGACGGCGCCGTCGGCGACCAGCGAGGCCAGGATGACGTCGACCAGCAGGTTGAGCTGATAGACCCCCGCCCCCACGGCGCCCGGAATCACCCGCCGCACCAGCAGCCGCACGCGCGGCGTCAGGCGCGGCCGGCGCGGGCGCAGCACCACGCCCTCGCGGGCCAGGGCGGCGCGCACCCAGACCAGTTGCAGCAGCCCGGCGACGAAGGTGCCCACCGCCAGCGCTTGCGCCCCCGACGGCAGCACGTCCGACAGCCCCAACAGCGCCGCCATCAGGGTCAGGTTCAAGAGCACCGGCGCCGCCGCGGCGGCCGCGAAGCGGCCCAGCGAGTTCAGCACCGCGCTCTCCAGCGCCACCAGCGAGATGAACAGCAGATAGGGAAAGGTGATGCGCGACAGCTCCACCGCCAGCTCCAGCTTGCCGGGCACGGCGGCGAAACCGGGGGCGAAGACCAGCATCGCCCAGGGCATGACGATTTCCATCACCGCCACCAGCCCCAGCAGCACCGCCCCCAGCACCGCCATCGCCCGTTCGGCGAACAGCCGCGCCTCGGCCTTGCCGTCGCTCTCCAGCAAACCGGCGTACAGCGGCACGAAGGCGGCGGCGAAGGCGCCCTCGGCGAACAGGCGCCGGAACAGGTTGGGGAACTTAAAGGCGACGAAAAAGGCGTCGCTGACGGTGCCGGCGCCCAGCGCCCCGGCGATGAGGATGTCGCGCGCGAAGCCGGTGATGCGGCTCAGCATCGTGAAGCCGCCGACGGTGGCGATGGCGCGGGCGAGGGTCATGCGGGGCGGGCCGCCGGCGGGGTGGCGCTCAACGCAGGGCGTCGTGGCCGGCCAGCACCGCCATGTTGACGATGTCGGTGACGGTGGCGTCCATCGCCGTAATCTGCGCCGGCTTCGACAGCCCCATCAGCAGCGGCCCGATCATGGTGCCGCCGCCCAGCTTCTGCAGCAGCTTGGACGCGATGTTGGACGAATACAGCCCCGGCATGATCAGCACATTGGCCGGGCCCGACAGGCGGCAGAAGGGGTACAGCTCCATCAGTTCCGGGTCGAGGGCGACGTCGGCCGACATCTCGCCGTCGTATTCGAAGTCGACGCGGCGGCGGTCAAGTTCCTCCACCGCCTCGCGCATCCGGTCGGTCTTCTCGCTGACCGGATTGCCGAAATTGGAGAAGGACAGCAGCGCCACCCGCGGCTCGTGGCCCATCAGGCGGGCCTTGCGCGCCGTCTGCACGGCGATGTCGGCCAATTCCTGCGGGGTGGGGCGCTCCAGCACCGTGGTGTCGGCGACGAACACCGTGCGCCCGCGCGCCAGCACCATCGACAGCCCGTGCACCAGTTCCCCCGGCTCGGGGTCGAGGACGCGGGTGATGTCGGTCAGGGCGGCGTAGTAGTTGCGGGTCAGGCCGGTGACCATCGCATCGGCATCGCCCAGCGCCACCATCATGGCGGCGAAGACGTTGCGATCCTGGTGCACCATGCGCTGCACGTCGCGGTACAGGTGGCCGCGGCGTTGCAGGCGCTGGTAGAGGGCCTCGATATAGCGCTTGTTGTTGGCGCTGAGCTTGGCGTTGTGGATCTCCAGGTCATCGACCTCGCCCAGGCCGATGCCGCGCATGGTCTGGCGGATGCGGTCCTCGCGCCCGATCAGCACCGGGGTGCCGAAGCCGGCGTTGCGGAAGGACACGGCGGCGCGGATGGTCTTTTCCTCCTCGCCCTCGGCGAAGACCACCCGCTGCGGGTTCTGGCGCACCTTCTCGAAGATCGCCTGCAGGGTGGCGGTGGTGGCGTCCAGGCGCGCCTCCAGGGCGTGACGATAGGCGCCCATGTCGACGATGGGCTTGCGCGCCACCCCCGAATCCATCGCCGCCTGCGCCACCGCCGGCGGCACCGCCGAGATCAGGCGCGGGTCGAAGGGCACCGGGATGATGTAGTCGGGCCCATAGCGCAGGCGGCGGCCGGCATAGGCGGCGTCGACCTCGTCGGGCACGTCCTCGCGCGCCAGCGCCGCGATGGCGTGGGCGGCGGCGATCTTCATGTCGTTGTTGATGGTCGAGGCGCGGACGTCGAGGGCGCCCCGGAAGATGTAGGGAAAGCCCAGGACGTTGTTGATCTGGTTGACGTAGTCGGAGCGGCCGGTGGCGACGATGGCGTCGGCCCGCACCGCCTTGACGTCCTCGGGGGTGATCTCGGGGTCCGGATTGGCCATCGCGAAGACGATCGGCCGCTCGGCCATCGCCGCCACCATCTCCTGGGTGACCGCCCCCTTCACCGACAGGCCCAGGAAGACGTCGGCGCCAACCAGCGCCTCGGCCAGGGTGCGGGCGTCGGTGGGCACGGCGTGGGCGGACTTCCACTGGTTCATGCGCTCGGTGCGGCCCTGATAGATCACCCCCTTGGTGTCGCACATGACGACATTGGCGTGCGGCACGCCCATCGCCTTGATGAGTTCGGCGCAGGCCACCGCCGCCGACCCGGCGCCGTTGATGACCACCCTCGCTTCCGTGAGGCTGCGCCCGGTGAGGTCGAGGGCATTGATGAGCCCGGCGGCGGCGATGATGGCGGTGCCGTGCTGGTCGTCGTGGAACACGGGGATGTCCATGACCTCGCGCAGCCGCTGCTCGATGACGAAGCAGTCGGGGGCCTTGATGTCCTCCAGATTGATGCCGCCGAAGCTGGGGCCCAGGAAGCGCACGCAGTTGACGAATTCGTCGACGTCGCGGGTGTCGACCTCCAAATCGATGGCGTCGACGTCGGCGAAGCGCTTGAACAGCACCGCCTTGCCTTCCATCACCGGCTTGCCGGCCAGCGCCCCCAGGTCGCCCAGCCCCAGGACGGCGGTGCCGTTGGAGACCACCGCCACCAGATTGCCCTTGGCGGTGTAGTCATAGGCCAGCGACGGGTCGCGGGCGATGTGCAGGCAGGGCGCCGCCACGCCGGGGCTGTAGGCCAGCGCCAGGTCGCGCTGGGTGGTCAGCGGCTTTGTGGCGGTGATCTCCAGCTTGCCCGGCCGCCCGCTGGCGTGAAGGAGCAGGGCCTCCCGTTCGAGATTCTCGATGCTGCCGTTGCTCATGGGTGTGTCCGCTCCCTTTGGGGGCTTCAGTCGCGGCCGACGGCGCGCTCGACGGTGTGGACGTTCTCGGCGCCCGCCTCGGTCAGAACCGCCGTGGCGCTGGCCTCGCGGCCGTCGTCGGCGGCGTGCACCCACAGGATGATGCTGCCCGCCTCCAGGGCGCGGGCGAAATCCTCGCTTTCGGGCCGGGCGGTGACCTCGTCCAGCAGTTCCTTGATGGCGGCGCCGCCGACCCCGGCGGCGACCAGGCCGGCAACCGTCGCTCCCACCGGCCCCGCCGCCAGGGCGATCAGACCCGCCGACACCAGCGGCCCCTCGTATTTCAGGTCGCCGACCAGGGCCATCAGCACGTCGCGCCAGGGGCGCCCCTCGCGGCCGGAGGCGGCCTCGATGGCGTCGTGCGACGACAGCACCGACAAATCGGCGTGGTCGAAGCCGGCGTCGAGCAGGCGCTGGACGGTGGTTTCAAACTGGGCGCGGGTTGCCAGGATGCCGGCAACCTCGCGCCGGCGGGTCGAGGGGGCGGTGCTCACATGCGGCTCCATGCTGCGAACGAATCTTAGCCATTGTGCCCCAGCCGCCCCCCGATGCATAGGGCCGCCGATGCATCGGGGCGACGGGCCCTGTTGGACTCCCCTGCGAAGGTGGTAATCTCCACCCCCCATGACCGGGCCCGCGAACCTGCCGACCGACGCCACGCCGATGATGGCCCAGTATCTGGCCATCAAGCGCGCCCATGCGGACTGCCTGCTGTTCTACCGCATGGGCGATTTCTACGAATTGTTTTTCGACGACGCCGTGACGGCGGCGGCGGCGCTGGACATCGCGCTGACCAGGCGCGGCAAGCACGCCGGCGCCGACATTCCGATGTGCGGCGTGCCGGTGCACTCGCACGAGGCCTATCTGCAACGCCTCATCCGTGCCGGCTTCAAGGTGGCGGTGTGCGAGCAGATGGAGGATCCGGCCGCCGCCAAGAAGCGCGGCGCCAAGGCGGTGGTGAAGCGCGAGGTGGTGCGCATCGTCACCCCCGGCACCATCACCGAGGACTCGCTGCTCGACGCCCGCGCCCACAACTACCTGGCGGCGTTGGCCGACGCCCAGGGCGGGCTGGGGCTGGCCTGGGTGGACATCTCCACCGGCGACTTCCATTTGCAGCCGCTGACCGACGGCGGCGTCGGCGCGGCGCTGGCGCGGCTGCGCCCCGGCGAGGTTCTGCTGCCCGAGCGCCTGCTGCAGCGCCAGGAGCTGTTCGAGACCCTGACGGAGTGGAAGCGGGCGTTGTCGCCGCTGCCGTCGGCGCGGTTCGACTCCGACAATGCCCGCCGCCGCCTGGAGGCGCTCTATGGGGTGGCGCAACTGGACGGCTTCGGCGCCTTCAGCCGCGCCGAGCTTGCCGCCGGCGGGGCGCTGGTGGATTACCTGGAGCTGACCCAGAAGGGCCGCCTGCCGCGGCTGGCGCCGCCGCGCCGCCTGGCGGATGGGGCGGTGATGGAGATCGACGCCGCCACCCGCCGCAACCTCGAACTCACCGAGACCCTGGGCGGCGAGCGGCGCGGCAGCCTGCTGGCGGCCATCGACCGCACGATCACCGGCGCCGGCGCGCGGCTGCTGGCGCAATGGCTGGCGGCGCCCCTGACCGACGCCGCCGCCATCAACCGGCGCCTCGACATGGTGCAGTACCTGGCCGAGCGCCACGGCCCGCGCGCGGCGCTGCGCGAGGCGCTGAAGCGCTGCCCCGACATCGAGCGGGCGTTGTCGCGCCTGGCGCTGGGGCGCGGCGGCCCGCGCGATCTGGCGGCGGTGCGCGACGCCCTCGCCCAGGCCCCGGCCCTGCGCAACGCGCTGGCCGCCGATGCCGCCGATCCGCCGCCGGCGGGGCTGGACGAGGCGGCGCGGGATCTGGGCGCCCACGAGCCGCTGGTCGAGCGGCTGGGCGGCGCCCTGGCGGCGGAGCTGCCGGCGCTGGCGCGCGACGGCGGCTTCATCGCCGCCGGCTACCACGCCGGCCTCGACGAGCTGCGCGGCCTGCGCGACGAGAGCCGCCGCCTGATCGCGGCGCTGCAGGCGCGCTATGTCGAGGCCACCGGCATCGCCTCGCTGAAGGTGCGCCACAACAACGTGCTGGGCTATTACGTCGAGGTGCCGCCGAAGCAGGCCGAGCGCATGGGCGAGCCCTTCATCCACCGCCAGACCCTGGCCAGCGCCGTGCGCTACACCAGCGTCGAGTTGTCCGGGCTGGAGGACCGCATCCGCGGCGCCGCCGACAAGGCGCTGGGGCTGGAGCAGGCGCTGTTCGCCGACCTCGTCGCCGAGGTGCTGGCCCGCGCCGACGCCGTCGCCGCCGCCGCCCGGGCGCTGGCGCTGCTGGACGTGGCGGCGGGCCTCGCCGAACTCGCCGCCGAGCGCGACTATTGCCGCCCGCTGGTCGAGGACGGCACCGCCTTCGCCGTCGAGGGCGGCCGCCATCCGGTGGTCGAGGCGGCGCTGGCGCCGGGGGCCTTCGTCGCCAATGACTGCGACGTCTCCGACGGGCGGCGCCTGTGGCTGGTCACCGGCCCCAACATGGCCGGCAAGAGCACCTTCCTGCGCCAGAACGCGCTGATCGCCGTGCTGGCGCAGATGGGATCCTTCGTGCCGGCGCGCAGCGCCCGTCTCGGCGTCGTCGACCGCCTGTTCAGCCGCGTCGGCGCCGCCGACGACCTGGCGCGGGGGCGCTCGACCTTCATGGTCGAGATGGTGGAAACGGCGGCCATCCTCAATCTCGCCGGGCCGCGGGCGCTGGTGATCCTGGACGAGATCGGCCGCGGCACCGCCACCTTCGACGGGCTGTCCATCGCCTGGGCGGTGGTCGAGCACCTTCACGAGGTCAACCGCTGCCGGGCGCTGTTCGCCACCCATTATCACGAGCTGACCCATCTCGCCGCCAGCTTGCCGCGGCTGGCCTGCCACACCATGCGGGTCAAGGAGTGGCAGGGCGAGGTGGTGTTCCTGCACGAGATCGGCCCCGGCGCCGCCGATCGGTCCTACGGCATCCACGTCGCCCGCCTCGCCGGCCTGCCGGCGGCGGTGATCGGCCGCGCCGAGGAGATTCTGCGCGAGATCGAGGCCGGCGAGCAGTCCTCGCGCCTGGCCCGCCTCGCCGCCGACCTGCCACTGTTCGCGGCCACGCGCCCGCCGGCGGCGGCGCCGCCGCCGGCGTCGGCGGCCGAGGAGCGCCTGCGGGCGATCAACCCGGACGAGCTGAGCCCACGCGCGGCGTTGGAGGTGCTTTACGAACTGCGCGCGCTGCTGCGCTGAATCGGGGGGGCGGGGCTATTCGGCGCCGGTTGCCTTCAACGCGGCGCGGTACTGGTCCAGGCGCCGGATCGGTTCCAGGCCGTGCGGCAGGATGTAGCGCTCGCCCCGCAAGGAGTATCCGGCCGAAGGCTCGATGCGGAACGGCACCGCGTACAGCGCCGTGGTGGCGGCGACGCCGGGCACCGGGCTGATGACCAGCCCCATCACCCGGCCCTCGATGTCGATCATGGCGTCGGCGACGGTGCCGAACCGCTCCATGCCGCCGTGGACATAGACCGACCGTCCCATGAAGTCGCCCAGCCGGTGGCGGCCGTGCGGGGGCTGCTGGTTGCGCACGTCCCCGAAGCGGTCGCGGTAGGAGGCGATGCGGCCGGTGTCGAAGGGCAGCTTCACCAGGTCGGGCCGGGCCACCATCGCCTTGTCCCAGGGATAGGGAAACAGCGTGCGGCCGATGCCCAGCACCCCGCCGCCCTCGATGACCAGGCTGTCGATGCGGCCGTCGTCGGCGACCAGAAGGTCGCGCACCTGGCCGACATCGTTGGCGACGGAATCGACGACGCGGGCGCCGCCGATCATGCGCTTGGCGCTGAAAAACTCGTGCTGCTGCCGGTAGCCGCCGAAATCGAGCCGCAGATTCAAGCTGTCGCTGGCGGGAGCGGCGGGCGGCAGCGCCAGAAGCGCCGCCGCCAGGGCGGTAAGCAGAACGCCCTTGCGCATGTTCGCCCTCCCAGACGGGTTCTTTTTTTCGGGCACTCTACACGCGCGCCGATGAACGCCGGAGTAACGGCGCCGGGTTCAGGCGCTCTTGGCGGCGCGCATCGCCTTCTTGCGCTCATGGGGGTCGAGCATCTTCTTGCGCAGCCGCACGTGGCGGGGGGTGACCTCGACCAGCTCGTCGTCCTGGATGTAGGACAGGGCGTCCTCCAGGCCCAGGCGCCGTGGCGGCGTCAGGCGCACGGCATCGTCCTTGCCGGAGGCGCGGATGTTGGTGAGCTGCTTGGCCTTCAGCGGGTTGACCTCCAGATCGGTGCCGCGGCTGTGCTCGCCGATGACCATGCCCTCATAGACCTCTTCGCCCGGGCCGATGAACAGCGGCCCGCGCTCCTCCAGGTTCCACAGGGCGTAGGGCACCGCCTTGCCGCCGCCGGTGGCGATCAGCACGCCGACGCGCCGGCCCTCGATGGCGCCCTTGAAGGGGGCGTAGCCATGAAACAGCCGGTTCATCACCCCGGTGCCGCGGGTGTCGGTCAGGAACTCGCCGTGATAGCCGATCAGCCCCCGCGACGGCGCCAGGAAGACGACGCGGGTCTTGCCGGCGCCGGAGGGGCGCATGGCGGTCATCTCGGCCTTGCGCAGGCTCAGCTTTTCGACCACCACGCCGGCGAACTCCTCGTCGACGTCGACGATGACCTCCTCGATGGGCTCCAGGCGCTGGCCGCTGTCGGGGTCGGTGGTGAACAGCACGCGCGGGCGGCTGATGGACAGTTCATAACCCTCGCGGCGCATGGTCTCGATCAGCACGCCAAGCTGCAATTCGCCACGGCCGGCGACCTCGAAGGCGTCCTTTTCCTCGGTCTCGCGCACGCGGATGGCGACATTGCCCTCGGCCTCGCGGTGCAGGCGCTCGCCGATCATGCGCGAGGTGACCTTGTCGCCGTCGCGGCCGGCCAGCGGGCTGTCGTTGACGGCGAAGGTCATCGCCAGCGTCGGCGGGTCCACCGGCTGCGCGGGCAGCGGCGCCGCCACCTCGGGCGCGGCGATGGTGTCGGCGACCGAACTGCGCGTCAGCCCGGCGATGGCGACGATGTCGCCGGCCTCGGCCGTCTCCACCGGCACCCGCTCCAGGCCGCGAAAGGCCAGCAGCTTGGTCAGGCGCGCCTGCTCCAGGGGCTCGCCCTCGCGCGCCAGGCCCTTGACGGTCATGTTCAGCCGCGCGCGGCCGGCATGGATGCGCCCCGTCAGCACACGGCCGAGATAGGGGTCGTATTCCAGGATGCTGGCCAGCATGGCGAAGGGGGCGTCGGGATCGGTCGCCGGCGCCGGCACATGCGCCAGGATCAGGTCGAACAGCGGCGTCAGGTCGCGGCGCTCGTCGTTCTCCAGGTCGGTGACCGCCCAGCCGTCGCGGCCCGAGGCGAACAGGGTGGGAAAATCGAGCTGCGCGTCGCTGGCCTCCAGGGCCGCGAACAGGTCGAAGATCTCGTCATGCACCTCGTGGGGGCGGGCGTCGGGGCGGTCGACCTTGTTGACCACGACGATGGGCTGGAGGCCCAGCGCCAGCGCCTTGCCGGTGACGAACTTGGTCTGCGGCAGCGGCCCCTCGGCGGCGTCGACCAGCAGGACGACGCCGTCCACCATGCTGAGGATGCGCTCGACCTCGCCGCCGAAATCGGCGTGGCCGGGGGTGTCGACGATGTTGACGCGGGTCTCGCCCCACAGCACCGAGGTGCACTTGGCCAGGATGGTGATGCCGCGCTCGCGCTCCAGGTCGTTGGAGTCGAGGGCGCGCTCGGCCACCTGCTGATGGGCGCGGAAGCTGCCGCTCTGGCGCAGCAGGGCGTCGACCAGGGTGGTTTTGCCGTGGTCGACATGGGCGATGATCGCGATGTTACGAAGGGTCATTATGCCTTTACGCTGGCCTCGGGCAGCCGCTCCGCCACCAGCTCGGCGAGCGGGGCGTCGGGTCGGGCGCCGAAATGGCTGATGACTTCGGCCGCGGCGATGCTGCCGATCCGGGCGCATGTAGACATGTCGAGGCCCCGAGTCAAGCCATAGAGGAAGCCGGCGGCGTACATGTCGCCGGCGCCGGTGGTGTCGGCGACCTTGGCCACCGGCTCGGCGGGCACGGCGACGGTGTCTTCCTGCGTCACCACCACCGAGCCCTTTTCGCTGCGGGTCAGGGCGGCGATGCTGCAATGGCCGCGCACCTGGCGCACCGCCGCCTCGAAGTCGTCGGTCTGGTAGAGGGCGGTGATTTCGGCCTCGTTGGCGAACAGGATGTCGACGTGGTGGTCGACCAGCTCCAGGAAGGAGTCGCGGTGGCGGTCGACGCAGAACGGGTCCGACAACGACAGCGCCACCCGGCGCCCCGCGTCGTGGGCCAGGCGGGCCGCCTTGCGGAAGGCTTCCTTGGCGTGGGGCTCGTCCCACAGATAGCCTTCCAGATAGGTGACGCGGCTGGCGGCGACCAGCTCGGCGTCGACGTCGTCGGGGCCCAGCCGCGTGCAGGCGCCCAGAAAGGTCTGCATGGTGCGCTGCGCGTCCGGGGTCACCAGCACCAGGCAGCGCGCCGTGCGCGGCCCCTCCTCGGCCGGCGGCGTGCGGTAGGTGATGCCCACCGCCTGGATGTCGTGGCGGAAGATCGAGCCCAGCTCGTCGTTGCGCACCTTGCCGATGAAGGCGCCGCGCCCGCCCAGCGCCGCCAGCCCCGCCAGGGTGTTGGCCGCCGAGCCGCCCGACATCTCGACCCCCGGCCCCATGCCGGCATAGATCATTTCGGCGCGGGCCTCGTCCACCAGGGTCATGATGCCCTTGTGGACGCCCAGGGCTTCAAGCTGGTCGTCGGTGGCGTGGCTGAGGACGTCGACGATGGCGTTGCCGATGCCAACGACGTCGAAACGGGTGTCCGGCACGGTGCCCTCCACTCTCCCCCGGGTTTCGCTGTCGGCTGCGGCCGCAGTATAACCGGCGCAAGGCCGGCGACAATGGTAACTTTCCCCGCGCCGCCGCCGTGATCGCCCCACGACCTAGGACGCCGCCGATGATCGCCGCCCTTTCACAAGCCGTTGCGCAACTCGCCGAGCCGCGCCTGCGCCGCCCCCTGTACAAGGCCCTGGCGGCGGCGGCGGCGCTGTTCGTCCTCCTGCACACGGGGCTGTGGTGGCTGCTGGCCGAGACGGCGCTGTTCAGCGGCTGGGCGGAGCGGGCGGTGGATCTGCTGGGCGGCCTGGCGGCCCTGGTCCTGAGCCTGATCCTGTTTCCCGGCGTGGTGTCGCTGACCCTGGGGCTGTTCCTGGAGGACGCCGCCGCGGCGGTCGAGGCGCGGCACTATCCCGACCTGCCGCCGGCGCGGGCGCAGCCGGTCCTGGAGGTGGTGGCGGTGACGCTGCGTTTCGCGGCGGCGGCGCTGGTGCTGAACGCGCTGGCCCTGCCGTTGTATCTGGTGCCGGGCGGCAATCTGGTCGTGTTCTACGGCCTCAACGGCTATCTTCTGGGGCGGGAGTACTACGAACTGGTGGCGCTGCGGCGCCTGGACGTCCGCGCGGCGCGCGGGCTGCGTCAGGCCCATCGCGGCCGCGTATGGCTGGCGGGGGTGGCCATTACCTTCCTGTTGGCGCTGCCCTTGGTCAACCTGGCGGCGCCGGTGGTCGCGGTGGCCTTCATGCTCCATCTGTTCGAGGCGTTGCGGCGCCGCCCCGCGGCGATATAATCCGGGACGTCGGTTCGGCACCACTCCGTCCTAGGAAAGGCACGCGATCGCATGTTTCGCCGCAAGAAGCCCGCAAGCGACTTGAACCGCACCCCGCCCCGCGCCCCCGACTCCCGCGCCGAGTCCCGCGGATCGGAACCCCGCGCTCCCGAGCCCAGCGCGGCGGCCGGCGCCGGCGAGGACAAGCCCGCACCGCCGCACCGGCTGCCGCCGGCGCCGCCGGCGCGCGCCGACATCACGCCGCGGCGGCCGGTGGACAGTCCCGGCCATCCCCGCCGCACCGCCTACGCCACCGCCACCTATTCCGCCGCCGCCACCGGGCCGCAGGGCGAAGGCAAGAAGTTGATCGTCGGCCGCGACATCTCGCTGTCGGGCAACATCGCCGCCTGCGAGAAGCTGATCGTCGAAGGCACGGTCGAGGCCGACGTCTTCGACGCCCAGATTATCGAGGTGGCGGAAACCGGCACCTTCCGCGGCAACGCCGAACTGGAGGAGGCCGACATCAGCGGCCGCTTCGAGGGCGGCCTGACGGTGCGCAACGAGCTGCGCATCCGCTCCACCGGCGTCGTGCAGGGTACCATTCGCTATGCGCGGCTGGTCGTCGAGGGCGGCGGCCGTTTGGTGGGCGGCGTCGAGGTTCTTGGCGAGGAGGCCGAGGCACCGGCGGAGGCCGAGCACCCCGAGGCGCCGCGCAGCGAGGAGGCGCCGCCACCGCCGCCCGCCGAGGCCGAGCCGGACACCGAGTGAACGGAGCGTCCGCGCGATGAGGGGCGGTGGGCGCATCGCGGCGCTGATGGCGGCCGGGCTGGTGCTGGCCGGCTGCGGCACCACCACCACAACCGCCACCACCGGCGAGTCGGCCCCGGCACCGGGGCCCGTCGCCGGCTATGGCCCCGCGCCGCCGCCGATGCGGGCGGAACCCGCCGCGCTGGCGCCCTCGCTGCCGCGTCCGTTGCGGCCCGGCCTGCCCGATGACCTGGCGCGGCTGCGCGGCATGGACGCCGCCGCGGTGCGGGCGGCGCTGGGCGAACCGACGCTGCTGCGGCGCGATATCGGCGCGCGGGTGTGGCAGTATTTCGGCCGCGACTGCGTCCTGGACGTGTTCCTGTACCCCGACGACGGGGTCTGGCGGGTGCTGCACCACCATCTGCGCGGCACGGCCGCCGCCACCGTCAGCCGCGAGTGCCTGCAGCAGTCGCCGCGCGGCCTGCACCCCATCCTGCGCCAGGGCTGACGCCGCCCCGGCGGCGGGCGCTACACCTCGAAGTCCTGCGCCAGCGCCGCGCGCACCTCGACCGGGAGGACGGTCATGTGCTGGTACTGGGGATGCGCGACGCCGAGGACGATGTCGCGGCCCGGCTGGCGGAACAGCTCGATCTGCTCGGGCGTGAAGGGGAAGTGCAGGAAGTGCACCGACGAGGTCTTGCCGTCGGCGGTGGTGCGCTCGACGTCCTCTTCGGGGCGGCCGGTGACCACCTGGCCATCGACGGCGATGGTCACCGTCTCCTCGATGCCGCCCAGCCGCGCCAGCGTCTCCTGGCGGCGCTTTTCGTTTTCGATCTCGATCATCATGGTGGCGACGAGTTCGCGCCCCTGCGGAATCAAGGGGTTGTAGGCGGCCAGTTCGCCGGGGATCTGCTCGTCGCCGCCGCGCTCGATGTAGAGCATCTCCATCACCTGGCTCCACATCGTCTCGTAGTTCTCGAAATAGAGCGTGACGAAGGGGCCGACGTCGAGGCGGCGCAGCCGCTTCATCTCCACCAGCCGGCGGCGGTGGTCGTCGCGGATGCGGATATAGTCCTCGATGGGCAGCAGGTCGTCCCTGGTGATGACCTTCTTCACGGGCACACCTCCGATCATTGGGTTACAGCCCGTAGGCGCGGGCGAGAAGCTGGATGGGATGGACGGCCGGTTCCGGCGCCGCCTGGTCGCCGTCCAGCCGTTCCAGCGTCTGGTCCAGATGGGCGGCGGCCAGCGGGCATTCCGAGGCCAGATGGCGCGCGCCGCTCTTGGCCGCCTGCCGCGCCGCCGGCTTGCCGACCTTCAGCGCCACGGGGAAATTCTCCGTCTTGATGCCCCAACTGCCGCCGTGGCCGGAGCAGCGTTCGACGATCGAAACCTTGGTGTCGGGGATAAAGCGCAGCATCTCGGCGGCCTTGGGGCCCATGTTCTGGGCGCGGGCGTGGCAGGCGAGGTGGACGGCGACGCCGCCTTCCAGCGGCCGCAATCCATCGGCGAGGCCGTGGCGCTGGGCGATGTCGACGACGTATTCGCTGACGTCGAAGACCGCCCGCGACAGTGCCAGGACGTTGTCGTCCTCGGGCAGGATCAGCGGCCATTCGAACTTCATCATCAGGGCGCAGGAGGAGACCAGGGCGACGATGTCGTGGCCTTCGTCGATGCGCGGGCGCAAGGCGGCGGCGACCCGCCGCGCCTTGTCGGCGACCTGGGCGATGTCGCCCTGCTCCAACTGCGGCATCCCGCAGCACTCGGGGTAGACCACCTCCAGCGCCACGCCGTTGCGGGCCAGCACCGCCAGGGTGGCGACGCCGATGTCGGGATTGTTGTAGTTGCCGAAGCAGGTGGCATAAACCAGCGCCCGCCGCTGCCCAAAGGCGGGGGCAGCGCGGTCGGGGGCCGGGATGGCGCCGGCGCGGCTCTCCAGGGTCTTGCGATGGAATTTGGGCAGGTGCGCCTCGCGGTGGATGTCGGCGACCCTTTCCATCACCGGCCGCGTCAGGCGGTTGCCGGTGTCGGAGGCCCAGTTGGCGACCCCGGGCGCCAGCCGCGCCAGGCGGCCGTTGCGGTCGGTGCGGGTGAGGGCGCGGTCGATGGCCGACACCTTGCCCTGGCGGTGCTCCACCGCCCGGTAGCGCAGCATCAGATGCGGGAAATCGAGATTGAACTCGTGCGGGGGCACATAGGGGCACTTGGTCATGAAACACATGTCGCACAGCGTGCAGGCGTCCACGACCCGTTTGAAATCGGCACTGTCGACGCCGGCGACCTCGGCGTCGCCGGCCTCGTCGACCAAGTCGAACAGCCGCGGGAAGGAGTCGCACAGATTGAAGCAGCGCCGGCAGCCGTGGCAGATGTCGAACACCCGCCGCAGTTCCGCGTCAAGCTTCTCGGTGTCGTAGAAATCGGGGTCGCGCCAGTCGATCGCATGGCGCGTCGGGGCTTCCAGATTGCCTTCGCGCATGACTCCCTCCGCGGCAGGAAAACGGGCGCCGGGCGTCGCTGCGGGCGCCCGGCGCCGGCGCCTCAGGCCGATTCCTTGAGGGCGTCGAGCGCCTTCTGGAAGCGGCCGGCATGGGAGCGCTCGGCCTTGGCCAGGGTCTCGAACCAGTCGGCGATCTCGTCGAAGCCCTCGTCGCGGGCGGTGCGGGCCATGCCCGGATACATGTCGGTATATTCGTGAGTCTCGCCGGCCACCGCCGCCTTGAGATTCTCCTCGGTGCCGCCGATGGGCTCGCCGGTGGCGGGGTCGCCGACCTCTTCGAGGAATTCGAGATGCCCGAAGGCATGGCCGGTCTCGCCTTCGGCGGTGGATCGGAACAGGGCCGACACGTCGTTGTGGCCCTCGATGTCGGCCTTCTGGGCGAAGTAGAGATAGCGGCGGTTGGCCTGCGATTCGCCGGCGAAGGCGGCCTTCAGGTTCTCTTCGGTCTTGCTTCCCTTCAACGACGCCATGACACCCTCCGATTGCATTGCTGGTGATGGTTCGCGCCGGGGCGCGACCTGGGACTGATGATGGGTCGCCGCCGGCGCCCTGTCAACAGTTTAGAATAACTACAAACAATCGGCCGGGGATGCGTGATGATGGCGCGGACAAGCGAAACCGCCAGGGATGGCCCTGGCGGCGCTGGTCGACGCGGGTGATGCCGGTCAGGCGTCGAGGCGGACGATGACGTCGACGCGCTGCACGCGGGTGCCGTCGGGGGCCTGCGGGATGCGGGCGACGTCCACGGCCTCGCCGGGGATGTCCATCAGCCGCCCGCTCTTCGCGAAGAAGAAGTGGTGGTGTTCGCTGGTGTTGGTGTCGAAATAGGACCGCCCCGCCTCGACGACGATTTCACGCAGGAGGCCGGCGGTGGTGAACTGGTGCAGCGTGTTGTACACCGTCGCCAGCGACACCCGCACATCATTCGCCAGCGCCTCGCCGTGAAGCTGCTCGGCGGTGATGTGGCGGTCGCCGTCGTCGAACAGCAACCGGGCCAGGGCCAGTCTCTGGCGCGTGGGGCGAAGGCCGGCACTGCGCAGGCGGTCGACGAGATGGGCGAAGGGACGGTTGCTCATGGTCATTCACCAGTAATGGCGGCGGTGTGGCGCCAAGCGCCCGGCGGGATTGTAACGCGGCCGCGCCGATGATTGGAAGAATAATAATTCCCACATTATTCGGAGGGAATTGTGTGCACATGCACATCGCCGAGATTGTGCCGTTTCAGCACTTCGATGGCGCGGGCCTCGTGTTCGGCGTCCTTTGCCCGCACCCAGATGACGATGCCGCCCCGGCGCACCTGATCCTCCAGGCGGTCGGCAAGGCGGCGGTCGAGGAAGCGCCCCAGCGCCGCCCCCACCGAGCCCAGCGCGCCACCGCCCAGCAGCCCGGCGGCGATGACCGCGCCGGCGCCGGCGCCGGTGGCGAAGCCGATGCCGCCGATGGTGACCGCGCCGACATAGCCGAGGGCGCCGGCGAGGGCGCCGCGCCCCTCCATGCGGCTTTCGGGTTCGATGAAGCGCATCCGCGGGGCGTCGGGGTCGTCCTCGGCGGCGTGGGTGTCGCCATAGCGGCCCAGGGCGCCGCGCACCGTCTCCTCGCGGCCGAGCAGGCTGACCTCGGAATGGTGGAAGCCCTCGGTCAGGAGGTCCTCTACGGTGCGCTCAAGCCGCCCGGCGTCGGGCAGCACCCCCACCACTTCGCGGAGGTCGCCGGCGTGGCGTTCGTCCTGCGGCATCTGCGCCTCCCATGCTCGCCGCGACCGATCGGTCTGGGGCTTATATGGGCGGCGTCGGGCGCGGCGTCAGTCCCCGGTGAGAATTCGTTCGACGAGTTGGCGGACCGTGGGGATGAAGCCGTTGGCGTAGAACGGGTCGGTGCCGAAGCGATAGGCGTTGTGCCCGGCGAACATCAGTTCCTGCTCGACCTCGCCGCCGTGGGCGACGGCGCGCAGGGTCTTCTGGATGCAGAACGAGCGCGGGTCGGCCTTCTTGCCGGTGGTGCCGGCCTCGTTCTCGGCCCAGTTGGAGAACAGGCAGGCCGACAGGCAGCCCATGCACTCGACCTGGTCGCGGGTGATGCGCCGCGCCCGCTCCGGGGTGACGAAGATCAGGGTGGAATCGGGGGTGCGCAGGGTTTCGGTGAAGCCTTCGGCCCGCCAGGCTTCGGCGCGGGGCTTGTCCTCGGGGGCCACATAGACCAGCCGCCCGCGCGCGCCGATCGCCAGCGCCTCGGTCAACGCCCCCTCCGGCGCGCCGGCATAGGGGATCTGGCGCGCCGAGCGCTGCTGCAATTCCTCCAGGAAGCCGTTGCGCACCGCCGAGGAATAGAACCCCGTGGGGCTGAAGCGGTGCAGGGTGACGTCGCCCTGCTTCAGGGCCAGCAGGCGATGCTTCCAGGCCTCGGCGATGGGGCTTTCGCGGGTGAGCAGCGGCCGGGTGCCGAACTGGAAGGCCACCGGCCCCAGTTCGGGGTTGTCGATCCAGTCCTCCCACTCGCGCAGGCACCACACGCCGCCGGCCATCAGGATCGGCACGCGGTCGAGCCCGGCGCCGTTCATCACCGCCCGCAGGTCGCGCACGCGGTGATAGGGGTCTTCCGGCTCGGCGGGGTTCTCGCTGTTGGACAGGCCGTTGTGGCCGCCGGCGCGCCAGGGATCCTCATAGACGACGCCGCCCAGCCACTCGGCGTAACGGTGGTAGGAGCGCCGCCACAGCGCCCGGAAGGCCCGCGCCGAGGAGACGATGGGGTAGTAATGCACCCCGTAGCGCGCCGCGATCTCGGCGACGCGGTAGGGCATCCCGGCGCCGCAGGTGATGCCGTGGATCAGGCCGCGCGCCCCTTCCAGCACGCCGTGCAGCACCACCTCGGCGCCGCCCATCTCCCACAGCACGTTCATGTGCACGCGGCCCTCGCCGCCCGCCACCTCGTGGGCGATGCGGGCCTGGGTGATGCCGCCGCGGATCGACGACGCCAGCAGCTCGCGCTGGCGCTCGCGCCGCGTCTTGCCCAGGAAACGGTAATTGACGAGATTGCCGTCGGCGTCATAGCTGTCGGCGTTGACGCCCGAAAAGGTGCCGATGCCGCCGGTCGCGGCCCAGGCGCCGGCGGATTGACCGTCGGTGACCGCGACGCCCTTGCCGCCCTCGACCAGCGGCAAGACCTCCCGGCCCGACATCAGAATGGGGTTGAGCGCCTTCACTGCCCTCGTCTCTCCGTCTCTATAAATTCCCCCGCCGCCGCGGCCATCCGGCCGGGATCATCGGTGATCACCGCGGCAACCCCCCAGCGCCACAGCCGACCGGCGCGGTCGGCGTCATTCACCGTCCAGGCCACCGGAACCAGCCCGGCGGCGCGCACGGCCCCCACTTGAACCCCGTTCAGGCGCCGGTGGTCAAGATGCAATGAACGGCAGCCCAGTTCCTGCACCGCGGCAAGGTCGTCGCGCGACAGGCGCCGGCGCACCAGGCCCCGCGGCCAGGCGGGCGCCGCGGCCGCCGCCGCCGCCAGCGCCGCCGGCGAATAGCTCGACAGCAGCGGCGCCGGAGCATCGGCGGGCCACACCCGCCGCGCCGCCGCGACGCTGGCTTGCGCCGTGGCCGCCGCGTCCGCGTCTCCGTCGGCCTTGACCTCGATATTGGCACCCAGGCCGAGCGCCGCCAGCAGGCCCAGGGCCTCCTCCAGGGTGGGCACGGGCTCCCCCGCGTATTCGGGGCCGAACCACGCCCCCGCGTCCAGCCGCCGCAGCGCCGCCAGCGGGGTGCGGTCCAGCCGCCCGCGGCCATCGGTGGTGCGGCCGAGGGTGGCGTCGTGAAAGACCACCGGCACGCCGTCCGCGGTGCAGCGCACGTCGAACTCCACCCACCGCGCCCCCGCCACGGCGGCGCGGCGGAAGGCGGCGAGGGTGTTCTCGGGGGCCAGGGCGGCGGCCCCCCGATGCCCGATGACTCGCGGCAACGGCATGGGGTGGCCGGCCTCCCCGGGCCCTAGCTCTGGTCGGCGTCGTCCTCGGCGACCTGCTTCATCGACAGCTTGACCTTGCCGCGGTCGTCGAAGCCGACGACCTTGACCCGGACCACGTCGCCGACATTGACCACGTCCGTCACCTTGCCGACCCGTTGCGGGGCCAGCTCGGAGATGTGGACGAGGCCGTCGCGGCTGCCGAGGAAGTTCACGAAGGCGCCGAAGTCCATCACCTTCACCACCTTGCCGGTGTAGACGACGCCCACCTCGGGTTCGGCGACGATGCCCTTGATCCAGTCGATGGCCCGCGTGGCGGCGGTGCCGTCGACGGCGGCGACCTTGATGGTGCCGTCGTCGTCGATGTCGATCTTGGCGCCGGTGTTCTCGGTGATCTCGCGGATGACCTTGCCGCCGGTGCCGATGACGTCGCGGATCTTCTCGCGCGGAATGTTGATCACCGTGATCTGCGGGGCGTTGCTGCTGACGCCCTCGCGGGCCGAGGTCAGCGCCCGGGCCATCTCGTTCAGAATGTGCTGGCGGCTGGCATGGGCCTGCTCCAGGGCGATCTTCATGATCTCCTCGGTGATCGAGGTGATCTTGATGTCCATCTGCAGCGCGGTGATGCCGCTCTCGGTGCCGGCCACCTTGAAGTCCATGTCGCCCAGATGGTCCTCGTCGCCGAGGATGTCGGAGAGCACCGCGAAGTCGTCACCCTCCTTGATCAGGCCCATGGCGATGCCGGCCACCGGCCGCGGCAGCGGCACGCCGGCATCCATGAGCGCCAGCGACGAGCCGCACACCGTCGCCATCGACGACGAGCCGTTGGACTCGGTGATCTCCGAGACCACCCGCACCGTGTAGGGAAAGACGTCCTTGGGCGGCATCAGCGGGTGGATGGCGCGCCAGGCCAGCTTGCCGTGGCCGATCTCGCGCCGGCCCGGACCCAGGAAGCGCCCCGCCTCGCCGACGGAATAGGGCGGGAAGTTGTAGTGCAGCATGAAGTTCTGCCGGTACTCGCCTTCCAGCGCGTCGACGATCTGCTCGTCCTGGCCGGTGCCGAGCGTGGCCACCACCAGCGCCTGCGTCTCGCCGCGGGTGAACAGCGCCGAGCCGTGCGCGCGCGGCAGCACGCCGACCTCGGCCTCGATCGGGCGCACCGTCTTGGTGTCGCGGCCGTCGATGCGCGCGCCGGTCTTGAGGATGCCGCCGCGGACGATGTCCTTTTCCAGATCCTTGAACAGGGCGCTGGCCAGTTCCGGCTCGAAACCCTCCTCGGTCAGGCGGCTCACGGCGTCCAGCTTCACGGCGCCGATGCGCTCCTGGCGCTGCTGCTTGACCTGAATTTCATAGGCCTTGGCCAGCTCGTCGGCGGCGATCTCCTTCAGGCGGGCGCGTGCGGCCTCTTCGTCGGCGGGCGGCGGCGGCAGATCCCACGGCTCCTTCGCCGCCACTTCCGCCAGGTCGATGATGGCGTCGATGACCGGCTGGAAGGCCTTGTGGCCGAAGGTCACGGCGCCCAGCATGACCTCTTCCGACAGCTCGTGAGCCTCGGATTCGACCATCAGCACGCCCTCGGCGGTGCCGGCGACCATGAGGTCGAGCTGGGTGTTTTCCATCTCGTCACGGCGTGGGTTGAGCACGTATTCGCCGTCGATGTAGCCGACGCGCGCGCCGCCGATCGGCCCCATGAAGGGAATGCCCGACAGCGTCAGCGCCGCCGAGGCGCCCACCATCGCCACGACGTCGGGGTCGTTCTCCAGGTCGTGCGACAGCACCGTGCAGATGACCTGGGTCTCGTTGCGGAAGCCCTTGGCGAACAGCGGCCGGATGGGGCGGTCGATCAGCCGCGACACCAGCGTTTCCTTCTCGCTGGGCCGGCCCTCGCGCTTGAAGAAGCCGCCCGGGATCTTGCCGGCGGCGAACGTCTTTTCCTGGTAGTGGACGGTCAGCGGGAAGAAATCGATCCCCGCCTTCGGCGTCTTCTGGGCAACGGCGGTGCACAGCACCTTGGTATCGCCATAGGTGGCGAGGACGGCGCCGTCGGCCTGGCGGGCGATCTTGCCGGTCTCAAGGACCAGCGTGCGCCCGCCCCAATCCAGCTCCTTGCGAAAAACCTTGAACATTGACATTACGTGTCGCTTTCCTTTGCCTTCGAGGCCGCCGCCGTATTGCGACGGGCCTCCGGCGCCCCCTTCTCCCGCTCCGCCCGCGTGGCGGAACCGAGGAACGGCGTGGGCGCCGCGTGCAGCCGTGTGGAAGGGGCCGGCGCTACTTGCGCAGGCCCAGGCGCTGGATCACCGTCTCATAACGGCCGGCGTCCTTGCGCTTGAGATAGTCGAGCATCTGGCGCCGCTGGCTGACCATGATCAGCAGGCCGCGGCGCGAATGGAAATCCTTCTTGTGTTCCTTCAGGTGCTCGGTGAGATTCTTGATGCGTTCGGTGAGGATGGCGACCTGGACCTCGGGCGAACCGGTGTCGCCGTCCGCGGTCGCGAAATCCTTGATGAGTTCCTGCTTGCGCTCGGCAGTAATCGACATCGTCTTCGACTCCAACGTTTTTTCAGGGGTTGATCACGCGCACGGGGCGGACCTCGCCGCCCTCGACGCGGGCCAACGCCACCAGCCGGTCCTCGCACATCGCCCGCACGGTGGCTCCGGCGGCAACGAAATCGAGGGGGCTGCGGACAGCGACGCGCAGAATCGACACGGGCTGCCCGCTCCGCAGGCGGCGGGCCTCCGCTTCCGTCAGGGCCAGGGCCGGGATGTCGTCCAGCGCGGTCTCGATCGGAAGCAGGATGTCCGCGGACGCGGCACTATGCCCAAGTTCCTCGACTTTATCCAGGGAAATCGCGTCCGCTTCGGAGAAGGGCCCGCAGGCGGTGCGGCGCAGCCGGGCGACGTGCCCGACGGTGCCCAGCGCCCGGGCCAGATCGCGGGCCAGCGCCCGCACATAGGCGCCCTTGCCGCAGCGCACCTCGAAGTCGGCGTGGTCGGCGTCGGGGACGCCGATAAGCCGGAAGGAGTCGATGCGCACGCGGCGGGGTTCGGGGGCAACCGGGGTGGCGTTGCGGGCGAGGTCATAGGCGCGCCGGCCGTCGATCTTCACCGCCGAGAACACCGGCGGCATCTGTTCGATCTCGCCGATGAAGGCGGGCAGGGCGGCCTCGATCTGCGCCACGGTGGGGCGCACCTCGGAGGTCTCGGTCACCGCCCCTTCGGTGTCGTCGGTGTCGCGCGCCTCGCCCCAGTGCGCCCGCCACAGATACGCCTTGTCGCCGTCCATGACATAGGCGACGGTCTTGGTCGCCTCGCCGAGGGCGATGGGCAGCACGCCGGTCGCCAGCGGGTCGAGGGTGCCGCCGTGGCCGGCCTTGGCGGCGTCGAGGGCGCGGCGCACCCGCGCCACCACCGCGGCGGAACTCAGCCCGGCCGGCTTGTCGATGGCCAGCCAGCCGTTGATGGGGCGGCCGCGGCGCCTAGCCATCGTCGTCGCCCGCCGTGCCGCCGCCGGCCTCGTCGCCGGCGACGTCGCGGCGCACCTCGGGGCGCTGCAACAGGCGCTCGATGCGGTCGGCGGTGTCGAAGGAGCGGTCGACCTCGAAGCGCAGATCGGGGGTGTAGCGAAGCTGCACCTGACGCGCCACCACCCGGCGCAGGAACGGCCGCGCCCGCGCCAGCGCCTGCATCACCGGCCCCTCGTCGCCGCCCCCCAGGGGCATGACGAAGACGGTGGCGTTGCGCAGATCGGGGCTGACCCGGACCTCGGTGACCGTCACCGCCCGCCCGGCCAGGGCGGGGTCGTGGACGTCGCCGCGCTCCAGCGCCGCGGCGAGCACATGGCGCAGTTCCTCGCCGACACGAAGCTGCCGCTGGCTCGGCGCCCTGCCTTGCCCCTTGGCCATTGCCGTCCCCGGAAAGAACAGAAGCGAGGCGCCGCCCCCTACAGGGTGGCGGCAACCTCCTCGATCTCGTAGCACTCGATGACGTCGCCGACCTGGATGTCGTTGTAGTTCTCGAACGACATGCCGCACTCGTAGCCCTCGCGGACCTCCTTGACGTCGTCCTTGAAGCGCTTGAGCTGGCCGAGGCTGCCCTCGTGGACGACGACGTCGTCGCGCAGCAGCCGCACCTTGGCGCCGCGCTTGACGACGCCCTCGGTGACCATGCAGCCGGCGACCTTGCCGACCTTGGTGATGTTGAACACCTCGCGAATCTGGGCGTAGCCCAGGAACCGCTCCTTCAGCATCGGCGCCAGCAGGCCGGACAGCATCTGCTTCAGCTCGTCGGCGACGTCATAGATGATCGAGTAGTAGCGGATGTCGACGTTGTCGCGCCGCGCCACCTCGCGCGCTTGCGGGTTGGCGCGGACGTTGAAGCCGACCACCAGGGCGTCGGAGGCCTTGGCCAGGGCGACGTCGGATTCGTTGATGCCGCCGACGGCGGCGTGCAGCACCCGCACCCGCACCTCGTCGGTGCCCATCTTTTCCAGCGTCTGGCGGATGGCCTCGACCGAGCCCTGCACGTCGCCCTTGATGACCACCGGCAGTTCGCGCGCCTCGCCGGCGCTGATGCGGTCGAACATCTGCTCCAGGGTGCCGCGCTTGGTGGCGGCGGCCTTGGCCTCGCGCTCCTTGCGCTGGCGATAGCTGGAGATTTCGCGGGCGCGCGATTCATCCTCGACCACGGCGAAGTCGTCGCCGGCGTCGGGGGTGCCCTGCAGGCCCAGGACCTCGACCGGCGTGGCCGGCCCGGCCGCCTCCAGGCGCTGGCCGCGGTCGTCGAGCATGGCGCGCACGCGGCCCCATTCGCGCCCGGCGATGAAGATGTCGCCGACCTTCAGCGTGCCGCGCTGGATCAGCACCGTCGCCACCGAGCCGCGGCCCTTTTCCATCTTCGATTCCACCACCACGCCTTGGGCGGTGCGCTCGGGATTGGCCTTCAGGTCCAGAATCTCGGCCTGGAGCAGGATGGCCTCCTCCAGCTTGTCGAGATTGAGGCGTTCCTTGGCCGAGACCTCGATGGACAGCACATCGCCGCCCATTTCCTCGACCACCAGTTCGTGCTGCAGCAGTTCCTGGCGCACGCGCTCGGGGTTGGCGTCGGGGCGGTCGATCTTGTTGATCGCCACCACCACCGGCACTTCGGCGGCGCGGGCGTGGCGGATGGCCTCGACCGTCTGCGGCATGATGCCGTCGTCGGCGGCCACCACCAGCACGACGATGTCGGTCACCTTGGCGCCGCGGGCGCGCATGGCGGTGAAGGCCTCGTGGCCGGGGGTGTCGATGAAGGTGATGCGGTCGCCCGAGGCCATCTGCACCTGATAGGCGCCGATGTGCTGGGTGATGCCGCCCGCCTCGCCGGCGGCGACATCGGTGGCCCGCAGCGCGTCGAGCAGCGAGGTCTTGCCGTGGTCGACATGCCCCATGACCGTGACCACCGGCGGGCGCGGCGTCAGATCCTCGGGCCGGTCGTCGGTGCCGGTGAGGCCGATCTCGACGTCGGATTCGGCGACGCGCTTGACGTTGTGGCCGAATTCGGCCGCCACCAGCTCGGCGGTGTCGGCGTCGATGCTCTGATTGATGCTGGCCATCACCCCCATTTTCATGAGGGCCTTGATGACCTCGGCGCCGCGGGCGGCCATGCGGTTGGCCAGTTCCTGCACGGTGATCGTTTCGGGGATGACCACTTCGCGGACCACCTTCTCGGTTTGCCGGCTGCGCAGGCGCTGGCGCTCCTTCTCGCGCTGGCGGCGCACCGAGGCCAGCGAGCGGCCGCGCTCCTCGCGGTCGTCGCCGTCCAGGGCGGCGGTGATGGTGAGCTTGCCGCGGCGGCGCGGCTCGCTGCGCTTGACCGGCGCCGGCTTGACGGCGGCGCGGCGGCGGCGGCGGGCCTCGTCCTCCTCGTCGGCGTCGGCGGCACGGCCCTTGGCGGCCGGGGCGGCGGGCTTGGCGGGCTCCGGCGCGGGCGTGGGCTCCGGTTCCGGCGCGGCCTCCGCCACCGGTTCGGGCGCGGGCGTCGGTTCGGGCGCGGCCTCGGGCTCGGGCTCGGGTTCGCCGGCGGCCTCGCGCCGGGCGCGTTCCTCGGCCTCGCGCCGGGCGCGCTCGCGCTCCTCGGCCTCGCGGCGGGCCTGCTCGCGCGCCTCTTCCTCGGCGCGGCGGCGGGCCTCCTCCTCCTCGGCCAGGCGGCGTTCCTCCTCGGCGCGGCGGGCCGCCTCCAGGGCGCGCGCCCGCGCGGCGAGCTCGTCGCGGGTGAGGTCGCCGGCGTCGTGGCCGCGCAAGGCCGCCTCGGCGGCGCGCGTGTCGTGATCCTCGCCCTCGGCGGCGATGCTGCGCTTGCGGCGGACCTCCACCTGCACCACTTTCGAGCGCCCGTGCGAGAAGCTCTGCCGGACCTGCCCGGTCTCGACGGTCTTCTTGAGCTCGAGGCGCCCGGATGACAGGCGCAGCGGCTTCCGCTCCTTGTCCTTCGATGTCGTCATACGATCGGTCGCTTTACCTTCGTTCCGCTTCGTCGCCGGGGCGCCGCAGGCCCGCGAGGCGCGACGCATCCCTCAACAGTCGTTCCGCCAGGCGGCCCCGCCGCACCAGGACGTGCACCGCCTGCGGGCGGCCCAGCGCCGCCCCCAGCTCCTCGCGGTCGAACACATCGAGCCAGGGGACCTCCGGCGCCATCGCCTTCATGCGCCCGCGGGTGTTGGGCGCGGCATCCCGCGCCTCCAGCAGCAACCCCGCTTCCGCGGCGCGCGGCCCGGCGAGCCCGCCGCGCACCTTTTCGAACCCCGCCACCGCCTGCCCGGCGCGCCGCGCCAGGCCCAGCGTTTCCAGGCAGCGCCGCGCCAGCAGGGCCTCGGTGCGCTGGAGCAGATCCTCCGGCACCGACACCGGGGCGCGCGCCGCCCGCGCGAACAGATTCTTCTTCACCGCCGTATTTACCACATCCCGGGCGGCGCTCAACCACATTCCCCGGCCGGGCAGGGTGCCGGCGGCGTCGAAGACCACGCTTCCGTCCGGCCCCACCACGAACCGCAGCATCCGTTCCGGCGGCAGCCGCATCCGGCTGACCAGGCAGCGGCGCACCGGCCGGTCGCCGTCGCCGCCCGTCGGCGCCGCGTCGCGCGCCGGCGCCGCGTCGCCCCGTCGCCGTGGCGCGGCCGCGCCCCTGCCGTGCGCCCCGGCCCGCGGCTCCTCGGCCCCCCCGTCGGCGGCCGGGGGCTCGCCTTCGAACCAATGGGCGCGGGCGGCCATGATGATGCGGTTGGCCTCCTCGGCGTACATGGCGTCGGCGCCGACGATTTCGAGCAGCTCGTCGCCGGCCAGATCGCCGAGGTCGTCGAGGGTCTTCACCCCGTTCTCGCCCAGGGCGACCAGCATCGCCGGGCTCAGGCCCTCGATGGCGGCGATTTCGTCGGCAACGCCCAGTTCGCGGCGGCGCTCCTCGTGGCGTTCGTCCTGCTCGCGCAGATAGGCGCGGGCGCGCTCGCGCAGCTCGCCGGCGACGTCCTCGTCGAAGCCCTCGATCTCGGTCAGATCCTCGATGGGCACGAAGGCCACCTCCTCGATGGTGGTGAAGCCCTCCGCGACCAGTAGATGGGCAATGACGTCGTCGACGTCCAGGGCCTCGATGAACAGGCGCGAGCGGGTGCGGAACTCTTCGTTGCGGCGCTCGGACTCCTCGCCCTCGGTGAGGATGTCGATGTCCCAGCCGGTGAGCTGCGAGGCAAGGCGCACGTTCTGGCCGCGCCGGCCGATGGCCAGCGAAAGCTGGTCGTCGGGGACGACGACCTCGATGCGGTTGGCGTCCTCGTCCAGCACCACCTTGGTCACCTCGGCCGGGGCGAGGGCGTTGACGACGAAGGTGGCGGGATCGGGCGACCACTGGATGATGTCGATCTTCTCGCCCTGAAGCTCGCCGACCACCGCCTGCACGCGGCTGCCGCGCATCCCCACGCAGGCGCCCACCGGGTCGATGCCGGCGTCGCGGCTGATGACGGCGATCTTGGCGCGCGAGCCGGGGTCGCGGGCGACGGCCTTGATCTCGATGATGCCGTCATAGATTTCCGGCACTTCCTGCGCGAACAGCTTGGACATGAACTCCGGGCGGGTGCGCGACAGGAAGATCTGCGGGCCGCGCGGCTCGGGGCGGACGTCGAAGATGAAGGCGCGGACGCGGTCGCCGGTGCGGAAGGTCTCGCGCGGGATCAGTTCGTCGCGGCGCAACAGCGCCTCGGCGCGGCCCAGATCGACGATGACATTGCCGAACTCGACCCGCTTGACCAGGCCGTTGACGATCTCGCCGGCGCGGTCCTTGTACTCGTCGTATTGGCGCTGGCGCTCGGCGTCGCGCACCTTCTGCACGATGACCTGCTTGGCGGTCTGGGCGGCGATGCGGCCGAAATCGATCGGCGGCAGCGGATCCACTAGGAACTGCCCCGGCTCAATGTCGGCCTCGCGCCGCCGCGCCGCCGGCACCGCGATCTGGGTGGCCTCGTTCTCGACCTCCTCGACCACTTCGAGATAGCGCAGCAGGCGGATCTCGCCGGTCTTGCGGTCGATGTGGGCGCGGATGTCGTGCTCGTGGCCGTATTTAGAGCGCCCCGCCTTCTGGATCGCCATTTCCATCGCTTCGAGCACCTCGTCGCGTTCGATGCCCTTGTCGCGCGCGACGCTGTCGGCGACCTGGAGTAGTTCGGGGCGGGGAAGTGCGGCGGTTCGTTCCATCTCGTCGACCTGGCAGTGTTCGTATCGTCTAGCTGTCGTTCTCGTCCTGCTCGCGCATCGCGGCGGCGATGAGCGCGTCGGTCAGCACCAGCTTGGCGCGCTGGATCGCCTCCGGCGGCAACGCCGCCTCGCCCGTCTCCGCCTCGATAAGCACGCGGCCCTCGGCGTCGAGCCCGTTCAGCCGGCCCTTGAAACGCTTGCGCCCGTCCACCGGCACCTCAAGCTCGACGCGGGCGTCGAAGCCGGCGAAGCGCTCGAAATCGGCGGGCCTGACCAACGGCCGGTCGATGCCGGGCGAGCTGACCTCCAGCGTATAGGCGCCGCGGATCGGATCCTCGACGTCCAGAATGGCCGACAGCGCGCGGCTGATCTCGGCGCAGTCGTCGACGGTCATCGGGCGGCGGTCGGCGCGTTCCGCCATCACCTGCAGGGTGGGGCGCTGGCGGCCGATGAGCATCACCCGCACCAGATCGTAGCCCATACCCTCAAGCGACGGTTCGATCAGGCGCTCGATCTCTTCGATGCGCTGCATCCTCCGCGACAACCCCGGCAACCGCAACGACGGAGCAGAAAAAAAAGTGGGCCAGTGGCCCACCCTCACAACCCCGTCCGCCGTGAAGCGGCGGGACCACAAGAATGACTGCAGAACTTATAGTCATCCCCCGCGATATTACAAGCCCTTTGTCCCTTCCGGCGCAGCCCTTCGGGGGCGGCGGCGGGCGCGCAGGAACAGGCTGCGGCGGCCTTCGCGGGCGGCCTTGGCCTCGTAGCGGGTGGCCGGCCAGTCGGCGGGGCGGGCGTGGGTGCGCGCGACGAGGTCGAAATCGGCGGCGGCGGCGAACTGCTCCAGCGCCCATTCCTGATCGGTGGGGTCGGCGCTGGCCACCCGCAGTTCGCCGCCGTCGACCAGCAGCCGCGCCACCGTCGCCAGATTGTCGGGATTGACGAAGCGGCGCCCGGCGTGGCGCTTCTTGGGCCAGGGGTCCGGGAACAGCAGGAAGACCCGCTCCAGGCAGGCGTCGGGCAGCGCCGGCAGCAGCAGGCGCACATCGCCGTGGAAGATGCGGATGTTGCCGAGCGCGCCGCGCTCGATGTGACGCAGCAGCTTGGCGACGCCGTTGACGAAGACCTCGGCGCCGATCAGCCCCACCGCCGGGTGCGCCGCCGCCTGCGCCGCCAGATGCTCGCCGGCGCCGAAGCCGATTTCCAGCCACACCGCCCGCGCCGGCGGCTCGAACAGCGCCCGCGGCTCCAGGACGGCGCCGGGCGCGGGTTCGGGCACCCGCAGGCGCGGCAGCAGCGTCTCCAGCAGCCCGGCGGCGCCGGGGCGCAGGCGTTTGCCGCGCCGGCGGCCATAGAAGACGGGGCGCTGGCGCGGGTCGGCGGGATCAGGCAAGGGCCGACCGCAGGGCGTCCACCAGGTCCAGCCGCTCCCACGAAAAGCCGCCGTCGGCCTCGGGGGCGCGGCCGAAATGGCCATAGGCGGCGGTGCGGGCATAGATGGGCTTGTTGAGGCCGAGATGGCGGCGGATGCCGCGCGGCGACAGGTCCATCAGCTCGCACAGCACCGTCTCCAGCTTCGCCTCGTCGACGCGGCCGGTGCCCTGGGTGTCGACATAGACCGACAGGGGCTTGGAGACGCCGATGGCGTAGGACAGCTGGATCAGGCAGCGGTCCGCCAGCCCGGCCGCCACCACGTTCTTGGCCAGGTAGCGCGCCGCATAGGCCGCCGAGCGGTCGACCTTGGTGGGATCCTTGCCCGAGAAGGCGCCGCCGCCGTGGGGGGCGGCGCCGCCATAGGTGTCGACGATGAT
>JAWLGJ010000076.1:0-8599 GCA_041685145.1 Magnetospirillaceae bacterium
GTCGAGCACGGCGTCGAGTTCGGCGCGCTCCCCCGCCTGCACCAGGCCCAGATGGCGGTGCGGCAGGCGCAGCGCCGGCGCCTCCGGCAGCAGGCCCAGCAGGGCGAGGCCCGCCTCCGGCGCCAGGGCGCGGCGCAGGATCTCCCGGTGGCCGGGGCCGCCGACGCGGTTGCAGACCACCCCGGCGACGCGCACCCCCGGATGGTGGGTCGCGAAGCCGCGCGCCAGCGCCCCCACCGAGGCGCCCATGCCGCGCGCGTCGACCACCAGCACCACCGGCCAGCCGGTCCGCGCCGCCAGGTCGGCGGTGCTGCCGTCGGGACCGGCGGGGACGTTGGCGCCGTCGAACAGCCCCATGACGCCCTCGCACAGCGTCAGTTCGGCGTCGGCCTCGGCGGCAGCGGCGAGCGTGGCCGGGCGCAGCATCCAGGAATCGAGGTTGCGGCAGGGGCGCCCGGCGGCGGCGGCCAGGAAGGCGGCGTCGATATAGTCGGGGCCGGCCTTGGCCGGCGCCACCGCCCGCCCCCGCCGCGCCAGATGCCGCAGCAGGCCGAGGGTGAACAGCGTCTTGCCGCTGCCCGAGGCGGGGGCGGCGACGATCAGGCCGGGGGCGCCCACCGGCGCGCTAGAGGTGCTCGGCCATGACCTCGGCCATGCGGTCGGGGTCGGTGTTGTGGCTGAAATGCGCCCGCAGCTTGCCGTCGGGGCCCATGAAATAGACGATGGAGGAATGGTCCATCAGATAGGGGCCGTCCTCCTGCTCGACCTTGGCGTAATAGACCCGGTAGGCCTGCGCCGCCTCGGTCACCTGCGCCTCGCTGCCGGTGAGGCCGACCATGCGCGGGTGGAACATTTCGACATAGCCGCCCAGGACGTCGGGGGTGTCGCGCTCGGGATCGACGGTGATGAAGATGGGCACCACCTTCTCGGCCTGCTCCGGCGGCAGCATGTCCAGCGCCGCCGCCATCGCCGACAGGCTGGTGGGGCAGACATCGGGACAGAAGGCATAGCCGAAATAGATCAGCGTGTAGCGGCCAAGGAAATCCTCGTCGGTGACGGTGTCGCCGCTCGAGTCGACGAGGGTGAACGGGCCGCCGATGGCCGCCGCCGCCGCCGCCTCCGGATTCTCGCCGGGGCCCATGTGCATCAGACGCGGCGCCAGCGCCAGCGCCAGCACCGCCAGGACTGCCAGCGACGCGATGAGAATGGTCTTGCTGCTTGCCGGAGCCGCCATGATGGGTCTTGCCTCCTCGTCCGATCTCAGGCCGTAAACTGCCGCACCGCCAGCCAGGCCAGCACGCCGGCGTTGATCACCAGCAACAGCGGCGCGTAGTGCCGCACCGCCCCGCGCCAGCGGTTGGCGGCCAGATGCCCCGCCAGCCCGACCGCCAGCAGGCTGGGCGCGGTGCCGGCGGCAAAGGCGGCCATGCCCAGCGCCGCCGTCAGCGGCTGGCCCAGCGCCGCCGCCGCCGCCAGCGCCGCGTATAGCAGACCGCACGGGATGAATCCCAGCATCAACCCCAGCGCATAGCCGCGCCAGCCCATCGGGCGCCCGAACAGCGGCCGCGCCGCCCGGCCCACCGTCCGCGACCACCAGGATTCCGCCGCCGCCGGCGCCAGCAGCGCCTTCAGCCGCGGCAAGGCATAACCCAGCATCACCCCCGCCGCCGCCAGCAGCAGGAATCCCGACAGCCAGCGCAGCCCGCCGCCGGTCACCGCCCCGGTCAGCGCCGCCGCCAGCGCGCCAAGGGCGATATAGGTGGTGGCGCGCCCGAGATGGTAGGGCAGCACCGCCGCGTCGGCGAGGCGATGCCATTCGCGCATCCGCGCCGCCGGCCGCCCCTCCAGCCGCGCCGTCACCTGCGACAGCACGAAGGGGCCGCACATGCCGGTGCAGTGCGTCAGGCCGCCGACGAGGCCGGTCAGGAACAGGCTGGTGAGCAGGCCGCCGTCCGCGACGACGGCGGCGCGGCACTGTTGAAGGCCGGAGGCGAGCAGGGAGATGAGCAGGGCGTCCTGATCCACGGCGCGCGTCTTTCGCTTGCTGGGCGGAGCATAGGACCGCCCCGGAAGCGAATCAAGCCGGGGCGGGGCCGGCCCTGTGACGGCGGTCACAGTTGAGAACAGCCGTTGGTGGTAGTAGACTCTACCTTTGGCGAAATCTCGCACGCCGAAGACTTCGCGGCCCCTGGGGCCGGGTTGTCCGCTGCTGCCGGGGGTAGGCTATGAAACGCCGCAACGCGCCGCCAGGACCGGGCCTCGGCCGCGACGAGCGCGGCGCCGTCGCGATCCTGATGGGTGTCCTGCTGACGGTGCTGGTCAGCTTCATGGGCCTGGGCGTCGAGGTCGGGCTGTGGTGGTTCGAAAAGAGCAAGGCGCAGTCGGCCGCCGACGCCGCCGCCTACGCGGCCGGGCTGGAGATGATCCGCCTGGAGGTCAACGGCGCGCTCTCGGATTCCGAGGAAACCGCCGTCGCCGGCGTGGCCCTGGCGGCGGCCGGCGACCACGGCTATGACAGCGGCGTCACCATCACCCCCGACGGCGCCGCGGCGACGGTCATGGTCGACGTGCAGACGACGCTGCAACCGCTGCTGCTGGGCATGGTGCTGGGCGGCGACAGCATCGCCATCGGTTCGCGGGCGACGGTGCTGGCGCAGAAATCCACCAAGAACGTCTGCGTCCTCGCCATCGACGAACTGGCCAGCCCCGGCCTCGACGCCACCGGCAATTCCTCGGCCAGCATCAAGGGCTGCGGCGTCCACTCCAATTCCAAGTCGACCGGCAACCAGGGCAGCCTGTGCGTCGGCAACAACGCCGACATGGTCACCGATTACGAGGTCTCGACCTCGGGCACCTTCTGCACCTCGGGCGGCAACCCGGACAATGTGCGGGACTTCGACGGCAATCCCATCGGCGTGACCGAGAACGCCCCCGAGCTGAACGACCCCTACGGCGACGTCACCGCCGACGCGCCCGAATCCTGCACCAGCAACCAGAACAACTACAGCGTCGAGGAGTCCGACGACCTGGTGGACGGCGGCTATTACTGCAAGGGCCTGAAGTTCCAGGACGCCGTCAACCTGAACCCCGGCACCTACTATGTCAGCGGCGGCATCGACTTCACGGCCTCGGCCAATGTCTCGGGCTCGGGCGTCACCTTCGTGCTGATGGAGGGCGCCACCGTCAGCATCAACGGCAGCGCCCAGCTCGACCTCGGCGCCCCCAATTCGGGGGATTACGCGGGACTGCTGTTCTTCCAGGATCCCGACACCGCCGGCAACAACCCGCAATCGTCGAGCTTCAACGGCAACGCCAATGTCAGCCTCAACGGGGCGCTCTATTTCCCCGCCAGCGAGGTGCGCATGAACGGGTCGTTCTCGACCGACCCCAATTGCATGCAGGTGATTGCCGGCAAGGTCGACCTCGCCGGCAGCCAGGATCTGAACATCACCCACGACGAATCCTGCGCGGGCATGACCAAGAAGCCCTTCACGCGCAAGCTGGCGCTGATCGGCTAGGACGGGCGGAACGATGAGGCCACGGCGCGCATGGCGATGGCGGGAGGACGGCGGCACCGCCGCCGTCGAGTTCGCGCTGGTGATGTCGCTGGTATCGCTGATGCTGATCGGCGTCGCCGATTTCGGCATGGCCTATTACCGCGCCATCCAGTTGTCCGATGCCGTCAACTACGCCACCACCTATGGGCTCAACAACACCGACGCCACCCTGGACGAGGTCGAAGAGCGGGTGACGGCGACGGTGGCGGGCGTCGACAACCTGACCGTCGACGCCAGCCTGCTCTGCCGCTGCGACACCACCGATACCGCCTGCTCGACCGCCAACGAGGACAGTTGCGAGAGCGGCGGCGGCGCGTGGCGCCGCTTCATCGTCGTGGAGGCCGAGGGCGGGGTGGCGCCGGTGATCGCCTGGCCGGGCATTCCCGACCCCATTCCGCTGTCGGCCTCGGCGATGAAGGTGGTTCCATGATGGCGCGGCTGGCCGGGCTGCTGCGCGCCCGCGGCGCGGCCACCAGCGTCGAATTCGCGCTGGTGGCCATTCCGCTGCTGTTTTTCGTGCTGGGCATCATGGAACTGGGGCGGGTGTTCCAGTACCAGACCACCTTGCAGCACGCCGTGGGGGTGGCGGCGCGCTATGGCTCGATCTACACCCAGGATCCCGACAACCCGCGGCCGACGGCGGACGAAATCCAGGCCGAGGCGCTGGCCCGTTCCTCCACCATCGCCGTCGACGCCGACGTCTTCACCGTCACCATCGACGACGTCACCGAGCATCAGGTGGTGGTGAGCGCCAGCTACACCTACACCTTCCTGTTCGTCGGCTTCCTGCCCTGGAATTCCGTCACCCTCGGCGCCTCGGCGACGGCCAACCGCTATATCGACTGACGCGGCGGGCCGCCCGCCGGCCTATTGCAGGGGGAAGCCGTGGCGCCGGCCCGGCTCCAGGTCATGGCGGCGCCCGCGGATGCACACCGGCACCGCCATCGTCCAGCTGGGATGCACCTCGATGTGGATTTCGCGCGGGGTGATCTCGACGTCCAACCAGTGGCCGAGATAGCGCAGGCGGAAGCTCATGCACCGCAGGCGCTCGACCAGGACGGGGTCGAAATGCAGCATCCCGTCGCGCAGCTCCAGCCCGGTGAAGCAGCGCTGCACCAGATCGACGGTGCCGGCCATGGCGCCGAGATGGATGCCCTCGGCGGTGGTGCCGCCCTGGATGTCCTCGATGTCGGAGGTCAGCGCCTGCGTGAACAGCTCCCAGGCCCGTTCGGGGTGCGAGCGCGCCAGCACCCAGGAATGCACGATGTAGGACAGCGTCGAGCCGTGGGAGGTGCGGGCCAGGTAGTAGTCGACGTTCCTGTGCCACATGGCGTCGGTGAACTCGTAGCCCAGGCGGGCGAAAAGCTCGGTCAGGCGCGTACGCGAAAACACATAGAACAGCATCAGCACGTCGGCCTGCTTGGACAGCTTGTAGCGGTTGGGGGTGTCGCCCTCGGCCTCCAGGATGCGGTCCAGGCGCTGGATGTCGCCGTATTTGGCGCGGTAGCCGTCCCAGTCGAACTCCTCCAGGCGCTCATAGCCCTCGAACTGGCTGATGATGCCCTCGTCGTGGAACGGCACGAACATGCGCCGGCCGATGTCGCGCCAGCGCTCGCGCTCCTCGGCGGCGATGCCCAGCCCCTCCTCCAGTTCGCGGCGGTGGGTCTCGTCGAGGACGTCCAGGGCCTCCTCGACGGCGCCCATCAGCCAGGCCACCAGCACATTGGTGTAGGCGTTGTTGCTCAGCCCCGGCGTCTCGGCGTCGGGATAGGCGTCGTGGTACTCGTCGGGGCCCATGACCTGATGGATCTCGTAGCGGCCGCGGGCGGGGTTGAACTCGGCCAGCGAGGCGAACAGGCGGGCGATTTCCACCAGCATCTCGGCGCCGCGAATGGCCAGGAACTGCTTCTCGCCGCTGATGAGGTAATAGCGCCAGACATTGAGGGCGATGGCGAGGCCGACATGGCGCTGCTGCCAGCTGTAATCCGGCAGCCAACGCCCCGAGCGGGGGTTGAGGTGCACCTGCTGGGTTTCCTCGCGCCCGTCCGAGCCGCTCTGCCAGGGAAACATCGCGCCCTTCAGCCCGGCGTCGCGGGCGGCGAGACGGGCGCGGTCGAGGCGGTTGTAGCGGTAGCGCAGCATGGCGCGGGCAAGCTGCGGCAGGCGGAAATCGATGAAGGGCAGGATGAACAGCTCGTCCCAGAAGACGTGCCCACGATAGGCCTCGCCGTGCCAGCCGCGCGCCGGCACGCCGACATCCATGTCGATGGTGTTGGGCGACAGCGTCTGCAACAGATGCATGATATGCAGGCGCAGGATCATCTGGGCGTTGTGATCGCCGTCGGTAAGCACGATGTCGCAGCGGTGCCACAGCCGCCGCCAGGCGCGGGCGTGGGTCTCCAGCAGCGCCTCGAACCCCGGGGCCAGATCGATCGAATCGCGCGCCGCCAGGTCGGGCGAGGCGATGGCAAGATCGCGCGAGGTGTAGAGCGCCACCGTCTTCTCGGCGGTCACGGCCTCGCCGGCGGCCAGGTGCAGCGAGAACATCTGGGCGACGAGGCCGCCGTCCGTCACCGGCTCGGGCCTCGCCTCCAGGCGGCGGCCGTCGGCGAAGAGGCGGGTGCGCGCCGCCTGGGCGATGCGCAGGCGCGACTGGGCGGTCTCGGTCACCAGGGCGATCATTTCGTCGTCGGAACGGGCGCCGGCGAAGGGCTCGGCGGCGTGCACGAGCAGATGCGAACTCCCCAGGGCGCGGTAGCGCTTGACGCCGGCGTTGATCACCCGCCCGTCGAGGCCCGAGAGGATGTCGAGGCGGTCGGACCAGTTCTCGGCGGTGATGGTGAATTCGATGGCGGCGCGATGCGCCTCGCCCATGTGCACCAGGCGGCGCGAGACCACCGAGGTCTGGCGGTCCTTCTTGTCGCGCACGCGCAGGCTGGTGACCAGCAGGCCGCGGCGGATGTCGAGTTCCTGGCGGAAGGACAGGATGTCGCAGGCCATGAGGCTGAACCAGTCGCCGCCGCCGATGCGGAAGGTCAGCAGCAGCCAGTTGGGCAGGTTGACGAGATCCTCGTTCTCGATGGCACGTCCGGCGATCTCGGTTTGCAGGCGGTTGTAGCCGCCGGCGAGATAGGTGCCGGGGTAATGGGTGTCGTCGGCCTGGGCCCATTCGAAGGCGCCGCGGGTGCAGAAACAGCCGTTGCCCAGGGTCAGCAGGGTCTCGCGCACCCCCTGGTGGCCGGGTTCGAAACCGTCATAGATCAGGCTCCAGTTGCCTTGGTTCATCGCGCCAGCCTTTCCAGCAGTTCCAGGACCGCGTCGGGATCGTCGAGGCGGAAATCCGCCACCGTCGGCCGGTCCTCGTCGGCATCGGCGACGACGAAGCCCAGGCCGCGGCCGTGCAGGGTGCGAAAGGCGTCCTCGTCGGTGACGTCGTCGCCGATGAAGACCGGCACCGTGTCGTCGCGGTCGAGGCCCAGCGTTTCCAGGAGCCACAGCACCGCGCGGCCCTTGTGCCAGTCGATGTCGGGCTGGATTTCCAGCACCATCTTGCCGGGCTTGGCCTTGAGGCCGGGATGCGCCGCGACCACCGCCGCCACCGCCTGGCGCACCTCGTCGGCGCGCCCGGGCGGCACCAGCCGGTAATGGGCGGCGATGGAGAACTTCTTGCGCTCGATCAGGCTGCCCGGCACGGAGTCGAGGCGGCGGTGCAGGTCGGTCTCGACGGCGTCGAGGGCCGCGCCGACGTCGCCGCCGGCGGCGCTGTGGATGACGCGGCCGCCGGGGGCGGCGATGTCGAAGCCGTGGCTGCCGGCCACGGTCAGGGTGTCGATGCCCACCAGCCGCGCGACGTCGGCGCGGTCGCGGCCGCTGATCACCGCCACCGGCAGCCGCGCCGCCACGCGGGCGACGGTCGCGCGCGCCGCCTCCGACAGCACGGCGAGGTCGGGGCGGTCGACGATCGGCGTCAGGGTGCCGTCATAGTCGAGGAACAGCGCCGGACGGCGGCCGCGCAGGGCGGCCGCGACGGCATCGAAATCGGTCAGCGCCGGCGGCACGTCGCGCGCCGGGCGCGGCGTCGGCTGGGGGTGCGGATCAGTCAAGGCTCAACTCTCCCAGGTCGTTGACGACGATGTCGGCGCCGGCGGCGGCCAGGGCGTCGCGCCCGGCGCCGCGGTCGACGCCGATGACGAGGCGAAACCCTCCGGCGGCGCCGGCCCGCACGCCCGAGATGGCGTCCTCGGCGACGGCGCAGTCGGCGGGCGCCGCCGCCAGCAGCCGCGCGGCGTGCACGAAGGTGTCGGGGGCCGGCTTGCCCGCCAGGCCGGCGCGCACGGCGTCCTCGCCGTCGATAATGGCGTCGAAGAGGGCGGTGAGCCCGGCGCGGGCGAGGATGGGGCGGCAGTTCTTGGACGAGGACACCACCGCCCGGCGCACCCCGCGCGCCCGCAGCTCTTCCACGAGGCGCAGCGCGCCGGGGAAGACCTCGACGCCGCGCTCGTCGAGCAGGCGGCGGAACCAGATGTTCTTGCGGGCGCCCAGGCCCCACACCGTCTCGGCCTCGGCCCCGTCGTCGGGGCGGCCCTCCGGCAGGGCGATGCCGCGGGCGCGCAGAAACATGCGGATGCCGTCCAGCCGCGGGAGCCCGTCGACATGGCGCAAATAGTCCTCCTCGCCGAAGGGGGCGGCGGCGGGGCCGGCGGCGTGGCGGGCGACAACCTCGTCGAACAGCCGCTTCCAGGCCTCGAAATGCAGCCCGGCGGTGCGGGTGATCACCCCGTCGAGGTCGAAAATGACCGCCGCCAGGTCGGCGGGCAGACGCGTCGTCTCCCCCACGCGCGTTCCCTCCCCATCCGGCGACCGCGGCGGCGGCGACGGGGCTGGGCCGGCGCGGACGCGCCGCCCCCGCAGCCGGTCGGCCGGGCTGTGACTATCCCCCGTCCGTCCAGGCTCGCAGAGTTTAGAAAAGGGTTAAAGCCCAAAAATGGCCGCGCGCGCGGCGGCAGTGGCTAGCGGCGGCTTTGTTGCCGTCGCGCAACGAC
>JAWLGJ010000023.1:0-51208 GCA_041685145.1 Magnetospirillaceae bacterium
GTCATGGAGCGCCTGCGCCAGGATTCGACCTTCTCGGAACATTTCCAGCCGCTGCTGGGGCAGGCGCGCGGGGTTCTGGTGGTGCCGGCCTTCGTCAAGGCCGGCTTCATCCTCGGCGGCGCCTATGGCAACGGGGTGTTGCTGGCGCGCGGCGACGACGGCTGGAGCCAGCCCGCCTTCTACCGCATGTACGAGGGCAGCGTCGGCCTGCAACTGGGCGTGCAGCAGGCCGAGATCGTGTTCTTCATCATGAGCGACGCGGCCCTCCAGGCCATCCTCGACAACCGCTTCCGCCTTGGCGCCGATCTCAGCGTCGCCTTCCTGACCCTGGGGGCCAGCGCCAAGGCCGGCACCACGCGCAACGCCGGCGCCGACCTCTACGCCTTCTCGCGCAACGCCGGCTTTTTCGGCGGCGGCGCGCTGGAGGGCTCGTGGATCGAGGAGCGGCCCGACTACGCCGCCGCCTATCACGACGCCACCCTGGACGCGCGCGCCATCGTCCTCGGTGGGCGGGGCGGCAATCCCCAGGCTGATCGCTTGAGGGCCCTCCTTGGCGGCTGAACACACTCCCGCGCTGATGTTGCAGGGCACCGGCTCCGATGTCGGCAAATCGGTGCTGGCGGCCGGCCTGTGCCGGGCGTTCGCGCGCCGCGGCGTCGCCGTGCGTCCCTTCAAGCCGCAGAACATGTCCAACAACGCCGCCGTCACCGCCGACGGCGGCGAGATCGGCCGCGCCCAGGCGTTGCAGGCCCGCGCCTGCTTCGTGCCGCCGCGCACCGACATGAACCCGGTGCTGCTGAAACCGCAGACCGAGACCGGCGCCCAGGTGGTGGTGCGGGGACGGGTGCGCGGCACCGCCGCCGCCGCCGAATACCACCGCCTCAAGCCCGAACTGCTGCCGGCGGTGCTGGAGAGTTACCGCCGCCTCGCCGACGACGCCGATCTGATGATCGTCGAGGGGGCGGGCAGCGCGGCTGAGGTGAATTTGCGCGCCGCCGACATCGCCAATATGGGCTTCGCCGAGGCCGCCGACGTGCCGGTGGTGCTGGTGGCCGACATCGAGCGCGGCGGCGTCCTCGCCAGCATCGTCGGCACCCACGCGCTGCTGCCGCCGTCCGAGCGTGCGCGCCTCAAGGGCCACATCGTCAACAAGTTCCGGGGCGATCCGGCGCTGTTCGCCCCCGCCCTCGCCATCATCCACGAGCGCACGGGCCTGCCCGGCCTGGGGGTGGTGCCGTGGTTCGAGGCCGCCGCCCTGCTGCCCGCCGAGGACGCGGCTTCCTTGCGCGCCGCGCCACGCAAGGAGGGCGCGGTCATCCACGTCGCGGTGCCGCGCCTGTCGCGCATCGCCAATTTCGACGACCTCGACCCGCTGAAGGCCGAGCCGGACGTGCGCCTGACCCTGGTCGAGCCCGGCCATCCCCTGCCCGGCGACGCCGATCTGGTGCTTCTGCCCGGTTCCAAGGCGACGCTCGCCGACCTCGCCTTCCTGCGCGGGCAGGGCTGGGACATCGACCTCGCCGCGCATGTGCGCCGGGGCGGGCTGGTGATGGGGTTGTGCGCCGGATACCAGATGCTGGGGCGGGTGGTGCGCGATCCCCACGGCATCGAGGGCCCGCCGGGCGAGGCCCCGGGCCTGGGGCTGCTTGAGGTGGAGACGGAAATCGGCACCGCCAAGGTGCTGCGCGAGGTGGCGGGCCACGACGCGGCGGGCGTGGCGGTGCGCGGCTATGAGATGCACATGGGCCGCACCGAGGGCCCCGCCACCGCCCGCCCCATGCTTGCCCTCGACGGCGCGCCGCAGGGGGCGGCGTCGCGCGACGGGCGGGTCATGGGCTGCTATCTGCACGGGCTGTTCGCCGCCGACGGCTGGCGCCGCGCCTTCCTGGCCCGCCTGCGGCCCGGGAGGCGCGAGGGCGTGGCCCATGAAGCGCTGGTGGAGGACACCCTGGACGCGCTCGCCGAGCATCTGGCGGCGCATGTGGACCTGGATCGGTTGTGGGAGATCGCGAGCGGTGTTTGACGTCCTAGCGCCCCGCCACCGACGCCAGCCACAAGGCCCCGAGCACGAGCCCGAAATTCAGCAGGCAGGCGACGGCGTAGAGCGAAAGCATTCGCGTGACGTCGTCCACGGACGCCCGCGCGGTGCCGTCACCCATCCAGGCCTCGTTGACGCCGCCCCCGGCGTAGTGCCGCGGGCCGCCCAGCGCCAGGCCCAAGGCGCCGGCGGCGGCGGCCTCGGGCCAGCCGGCGTTGGGCGAGGCATGGTGGCCGTGGTCGCGCAGCATCACCCGCAGCGCCGCGCCGACGCCGGCGCCGGGGACGAAGGCGCCCGCCAGCGCCAGCAGCACGCCCGACACCCGCGCCGGAATCAGGTTCAGCACGTCGTCCAGACGCGCCGCCGCCGCGCCGAAGGCGCGGTAGCGCTCGTCGCGGTGGCCGATCATGCTGTCCAGGGTGTTGACGGTCTTGTAGACCAGCAGCCCCGGCAGCCCGGCGACCAGATACCAGAACACCGGCGCCACCACCCCGTCGCTGAAATTCTCCGCGCAGGATTCGATGGCGGCGCGGGCGACGCCGTGGGCGTCCAGGCGGGTGGGATCGCGCCCGACGATGTGCGCCACCGCCTGACGACCGGCGGCAAGCCCACCCTTGGCCAGCGCCGTGGCGACGGCGCGCACATGCATATACAGGCTGCGCTGGGCGACCAGCGCCGCCACCAGGATCAACTCCAGCACCCAGGCGTTGCGAACGTTGAAGGTCAGCCAGGTGACGGCGGTGCCCACCGCCGCCGCCGCCGCGACCATCGTCACCACCAGCAGCAGCCCGCGCGCGCGACGTACCGCCTCGGGGCGTCGGGGGCGGTTGAGCTTGACCTCCGCCGCCTCGACGGCGCGCCCGACCACCATCACCGGGTGCGGCAGCACGCGGAACACCAGCGGCACGCCGCCCAGCAGCGCGTCGAGGATCAGCGCGATCACCAGCAGAAGCAGCGGATCCAGCCCGCCGCCGGACAGGGCCAAGGGCAGCATCGAGGCAGAATGGGTCCGGCCGCCGCCACCGTCAACATGGGACGAAACGCATGAACGATACCGCCGTCATGATCTGCGGCCACGGCAGCCGCGACCCCGACGCCATCGCCGAGTTCGACGCCCTCGTCGGCCGCCTGCGCGCGCGCCTTGGCGAGCACCCCGTGGGCAGCGGCTATCTGGAGTTCGCCCGGCCCACCATCCGCGCCGGGCTGGAGGCACTGGTCGCCGACGGCGCCGGGCGCATCCTGGCGGTGCCGGGGATGCTGTTCGCCGCCGGCCACGTGAAGAACGACCTGCCGTGGGAGGTCAACAGCTTCGCCGCCGCCAATCCGGGGCTGCGCGTCGATTACGGGCGCGAGCTGGGCCTGACGCCCCGGCTGCTGAAGGCGGCGGCGGCGCGGATCGCCGAGGCCGAGGCATCGGCGACCGGCGCGGTCCCGCGCGCCGATACCCTGCTGATGGTGGTGGGGCGCGGCACCAACGACCCCGACAGCAACGGCAACATCGCCAAGGTGGCGCGGATGCTGTGGGAGGGCATGGGCTTCGGCTGGGCCGAGATCGCCTATTCCGGCGTCACCGCGCCGCTGGTGGACGCGGCGCTGAAGCGCGCCGTGCGCCTGGGCTTCCGGCGCGTCATCGTCTTTCCCTATTTCCTGTTCACCGGCGTCCTGGTAAAGCGCATCTACGCCTGGACGGACGCGGCGGCGGCGGCGCATCCGGACATCGAGTTCGTCAAGGCGCCGTATTTGAGCGACCATGACGAGGTGGTGGAGGCTTTCGCCGACGGTGTCGCCGACATTTTGGCGGGCGAGACGGCCATGAATTGCCAGTTGTGCAAATACCGCGAACAGGTGGTCGGCTACGAGGCCGAGGTCGGCGCCGTGCAGGCCGGCCACCACCACCACGTCCGCGGCATCGGCACCGAGGCCGACCACCATCACCACGGCCACCACCATCACCACCACCATTCCCACGGGGAATAGGGAGGGGGCGATGGGCCGCCGCCGCTACGACTATCTGCGCGATCCCGAGGCCATCTACCGCGCCTCCTTCGCCGCCATCGAGGCCGCCTGCGACTTCGGCGTTCTGCCCAAGAGCCTGCGCGGCGTCGCGGCGCGGCTGGTGCACGCCTGCGGCATGGAGGACATCGTCGCCGACCTCGCCTACAGCCCCGAGGTGGCGCTGGCGGCGCGCAAGGCGCTGGAGGACGGCGCGCCGGTGCTGGTTGACGCCGGCATGGTCGATGTCGGCATTGCCCGGCCGCTGCTGCCGGCGGCGAATCCGGTGATCTGTACCCTGCACGATCCGCAGGCGGCCGATCTCGCCCGCCGCCTCGGCACCACGCGCTCGGCGGCGGCGGTGGAGTTGTGGCCGCCGCATCTGGACGGCGCCGTCGTCGCCATCGGCAACGCCCCCACGGCGCTGTTTCATCTGCTGGAGCGCCTGGAGGACTGGGCGGCGCACCCGGCGGCCATCCTCGCCTTTCCGGTCGGCTTCATCGGCGCCGCCGAAAGCAAGGAGGCGCTGATCGAGGCGGCGCCGGCGCCCTATCTGGCGCTGCGCGGGCGGCGGGGCGGCAGCGCCCTGGCGGCGGCGGCGGTCAACGCCCTGGGCGGGGCGCGGCCGTGACGGCGCGGGTAAGCGTCGTCGGCATCGGCGAGGACGGGCTCGCCGGCCTCGCCCCCGCCGCGCGCGCCGCCGTGGAGGCGGCCGAGGTGCTGGCCGGGGGGGAGCGCCACCTCGCCATGCTGCCCGACGACGGCCGGCGGCGCATCGCCTGGGGCGACGCCTTCGCCGCGCGCCTGGAAGAGGCGCTGGCGATCATGGACAAACGGCTGTGCATCCTGGCCAGCGGCGACCCGATGTGGTTCGGCGTCGGCAACGTGGTGGCGCGGCGGTTGCCGGCGGGGACGTGGACGGCGTTTCCGCAGCCGTCGTCCTTTAGCCTCGCCGCCGCCCGGCTGGGCTGGCCGTTGCAGGACACCCTCTGCCTGTCGGCCCACGGGCGGCCGCTGGAGGCGGTGGCCCTGCACCTGGCGCCGGGGGCGCGCCTGCTGGTGCTGGCGGCGGACGGCTCCACCCCGGCGCGGCTGGCGGCGCTGCTGCGCGAGCGCGGCTTCGGCCCCAGCCCGCTGACGGTGCTGGAGCATCTGGGCGGGGCGCGGGAACGCATCACCACCGGCGCGGCCGAGGGCTGGGCGGCGGCGTGCGCGGATCTGTGCCTCGTCGCCGTCGAGTGCCGGCCGGCGCCGGGGGCGGTGTGGCATTCGCGCCTCGCCGGCCTGCCCGACGACGCCTTCGCCCATGACGGTCAGATCACCAAGCGCGAGACCCGCGCCGCCACCCTCGCCCTTCTCGCCCCCTGGCCGGGGGCGGTGCTGTGGGACATCGGCGCCGGTTGCGGCTCCATCGCCATCGAATGGATGCGCGCCGGCGGCCGCGCGGTGGCCGTCGAACGCGAGGCGGCGCGCTGCGCCCTCATCGCCGCCAACGCCGTCCGCCTGGGCGTGCCCGGCCTGCGCGTGGTGCAAGGCGAGGCGCCGGCGGCGCTGGCGGAACTGGACGGGCGGCCGGACGCCGCCTTCGTCGGCGGCGGCGTCGCCTCGGAGTTGCTGGCGGCGGCGTGGGAGCGGCTGCCGATGGGCGGGCGGCTGGCGGCCAACGCCGTCACCGCCGAGGGCGAGGCGGCGCTGATGGCTTGGCAGGCCCGCCACGGCGGCGCCATGACGCGGCTGGCGACGGCGCGCCTGGAACCGATGGGACGGCGGCGGGCTTGGCGGCCGCTGCGCCCGGTGACGTTGTATCAGGGAGTGAAAGCATGATCGGACGCCTGTACGGGGTGGGCGTGGGGCCCGGCGACCCCGAGCTTCTGACCCTCAAGGCGGCGCGCATCCTCGAAGAGGTGCCGGTGATCGCCTATCCGGCGCCGTTGGAGGGGCCGGGCCTGGCGCGGGAGATCGTCGCCGATTTCCTGCCGGGGGGGCAGGTGCAGATCGTGCTGCGCTTCGCCTTCACCCCGGGCGAGGATGCGGGCGCCGTCTACGACCGCGGCGTCGCCGCCATCGCCGCGCATCTGGAGCGCCGCCACGACGTCGCCTTCCTGTGCGAGGGCGACCCGCTGCTGTACGGCAGCTTCATCGGCGTGCTGGCGCGCCTGGGCGACCGGTTCCCGGTGCAGGTGGTGCCGGGGGTGACCTCGCTCGCCGCCTGCTCGGCGCTGGCGCGGACGCCGCTGAGCACCGGCGACGACGTGCTGGCGGTGGTGCCGTCGACGCGCGGGGCCGAGGCGGTCGCCGCCGCCCTCGATGCCGCCGAGAGCGTGGCGGTCATGAAGATCGGCCGCCGCTGGCCGATGCTGCGCGACTTGCTGCACGCCCGCGGCCTGCTGGAGGACGCCTGGCTGATCGAGCGCGCCGGCATGGAGGGCGAGCGCGTGCGCCCGGCCTGGAAGGTCGCGGCCGAGGCCGAGACCCCCTATTTCGCCCTGCTGCTGGTGCGGACGCGGCGATGAGCGGGACGGCGGTGGTGGTGCTGGGGCCGGGGGGGCTGGCGACGGCGCGGCGGATTGCGGCGGCGCTGCCCGGCGCGCGGCTGCACGGGCCGGTGGCGCGGCTGCCGGCGACGGCCGTGGACGTGGCCTTCGACGACATCGGCGGGCATCTGCGCGCGCTGTTCGCCGATGGCGGCGCCATCATCGGCGTCTGCGCCGCCGGCATCCTCGTGCGGCTGCTGGCGCCGCTGCTGGGGGACAAGCACGCCGAGCCGCCGGTGCTGGCGGTGTCGGCCGACGGCGCCAGCGTGGTGCCGTTGCTGGGTGGGCATCGCGGCGCCAACGCCCTGGCGGTGCGGCTGGCGGCGGCGCTGGAGGGACACGCGGCCGTCACCACCGCCTCCGAAGCCGCCCTGGACGTGGCGCTCGACGCGCCGCCGCCGGGCTGGCGGGTGGGCACGCCCGGCGCCGCCAAGGCGGTGACGGCGGCGCTGCTGGCCGGCGAGCCGGTGCGGCTGACGGTCGAGGCCGGCGACGCCGCCTGGATGGGCGAGGGCTTCGCCCCCGACGGCGCCCTTGGCGTCCGGGTCACCGACCGCGCGGCGGCGGACGGCGAGGATCTGGTGCTGCACCCGCCGGTGCTGGCCCTGGGCCTCGGCTGCGAGCGCGACGCCGAGCCCGGGGAGGCGCTGGCCCTGGCGCGGCGCGTCCTCGACGCCCACGGGCTGGCGCCGGGGGCGGTGGCCTGCGTCGCCTCGCTGGACCTCAAGGCCGACGAGGCGGCGGTGCACGCCGTCGCCGACTGGCTGGGGGTGCCGGCGCGTTTCTTCGCCGCCGATGAACTGGAGGCGCTGACGGAGCGGCTGGCGACGCCGTCGGCGGCGGTGTTCCGCGAGGTCGGCTGCCACGGCGTCGCCGAGGGGGCGGCGCTGGCGGCGGCGGGCCCGGCGGCGGTGCTGGCGGCGCCCAAGGCCAAATCCGCCCGCGCCACCTGCGCCGTGGCCCGCGCGCCGGCGGGCATCGACCCCTTCGCGGTGGGGCGGGCGCGCGGGCGGCTGTTCGTCGTCGGCATCGGGCCCGGTACCGCCGCCTGGCGCACGCCCGAGGCCACCGCCGCCCTCGCGGCGGCCGAGGAGGTGGTTGGCTATGGCCTCTATCTCGACCTCGCCGCCGAGGCCATCGCCGGCAAGCCCCGCCACGACAGCCCCCTGGGCGAGGAGACCGCGCGCGCGCGCCTGGCCATCGAACGCGCCGCCGAGGGGCGGACCGTGGCGCTGGTGTGTTCGGGCGACGCCGGCATCTATGCCTTGGCGACGCTGGTGTTCGAGCTGCTGGCCGGGGCGGGGCGCCCGGACTGGAACCGCGTCGAGGTGACGGTGGTGCCGGGGGTCTCGGCGTTGCAGGCGGCGGCGGCGCGGGCGGGGGCGCCCCTGGGGCACGATTTCTGCGCCGTGTCGCTGTCGGACCTGCTGACACCGTGGGCGGCGATCGAGCGCCGCCTGCGCGCCGCCGCCGAGGGCGATTTCGTCGTGGCGCTCTACAACCCGGTCTCGAAGCGGCGGCGCACGCACCTGGCCCGCGCCCGGGACATCCTGCGCGCCAGCCGCCCGGCGGAGACGCCGGTGATCGTGGCGCGCAATCTGGGGCGCGAGGGCGAGGCGGTAAGCGTTACCACCCTCGCCGGTCTTGACCCGGAGCGGGTGGACATGCTGAGCATCGTCCTGGTGGGCAGCAGCGAGACGCGCGCGGCGGCGATCGGCCGGCGGACGCGCGTCTTCACCCCGCGCGGCTACGCGCGCAAGGGCTGAGGGCGAGGGTGACGGGCAGGGGAATGGACGCCGTCTACGGTATTTTCGGCGGTGCGGCGATCGTCTACATGGGCGTGGTGGCGGCCATGTTCGCCTTTCAGCGCAACCTGATGTACCACCCGCATGGCGATGCCGTGGCCCCGGCGGCGGTGGGTGTGCCCGAGATGACCGAGGTGCGCCCGGTTGCCGAGGACGGCCTGGCCGTCATGGGCTGGTACGCCCCGCCCCCCGACCAGCGGGCGCCGGTGGTGGTGGTCTTCCACGGCAATGCGGGCCATCTGTCGATGCGCGCCGACAAGGCGCGGCGGTTGCTGGACGCCGGCTTTGGGGTTTTTCTGGCCGGCTATCGCGGCTTCGAGGGCAATGACGGCCGCCCCAGCGAGGAGGGCCTGTACCGCGACGGCCGCGCCGCCCTCGACTGGCTGGCGGGCCGGGACGTGCCGGCGGCGCGGGTGGTGGTGTACGGGGAATCGCTGGGGACCGGCGTGGCGGTGCAGATGGCCACCGAATACCCCGTCGCCGGCGTCGTGCTGGAGGCGCCGTTCACCGCCATCGCCGACGTCGCCGCCGAGGTCTATCCCTGGGTGCCGGTGCGCTGGCTGACGCTGGACCGCTACGACAGCCTGGGCAAGATCGCCGCCCTGCGCGCACCGCTGCTGCTGCTTCACGGCGAACGCGACGACGTGGTGCCGGTGCGCCTGGGGCGCCGCCTGTTCGAGGCCGCCCCCGGCCCCAAGCGCGCCCTCATCCTGCCCGGCGCCAATCACGTCGACCTCTACGACCACGGGGTCGGCGCCGAGGTGGTGGCCTTCGTCCGCGACCTCGCCGGCGCCGAACCGGCACCACAGCGATAGCGGTTTCGGCCCCCGATCGGAGGGCCGGTGGTCACGGGCGGGCGGCCGGGGCCGTTTCCTTCTCGTCGTCCAGCAACGCCGTCAGCCCGGTTGCGGCGCCGGGGGCGGCGATGCCCTGGGCGGTCATGGTGAAATAGGTTTCGATGATCTCGGGGATGCCGACGTCCTTGCCGGGGTCGTACCAGCGCGACAGCCAGTTGCACATGCCCAGGATGCCGAAGGCGACCATCTTGGCGTTGAGCTTGGGATTGAAGACTCCCGCCTCCTGGCCCTCGACGATCATCTGCACCCACAGTTCGCTGTAGTCACGCCAGATGCGGCGCAGTTCCGTCAGCTTGTCGTCGTTCTTGAAGTTGTGGCTCTCGCGCAGGGCGACGATCATCTCCAGATAGCCGGGATTGTAGCTGTCGAGATGCGCCTCGATCGCGGCGTGGAGCTTCTCCATCGGCGCGATGTTCGAGCGCATGATGGTGCGCATGGAGATCAGCAGCGAGCGGCTTTGCGGCAGGATGATCTCCAGCAGGATCTCGGCCTTGCTCCTGAAATAGTAGTAGATCGCCTCGCGCTTGATGCCGACGGCCTTGGCGATGTCCTCCAGCGGCGTGTGCGCAAAGCCCTGGCGCTCGAACACCTCGGTCGCCCGTCGCAGAATTTCCGTCCGTCGGCTCATGGTCGCACGCATCCTTGTCCCTTGGCGACGCGACTCGCGCCACCGCGCCCCCGCCAATCTATCCCCCCATCGCGCCAGCGCAAGGCAAATTTTACAACACCGTAAAATTCCTGTTTACAGGGTTGTAATCGACGCGCTAGCATCGCCGGCAATGGACCGGCGAGGGCCCCGCCGTGGGGCCGCCAGGAAATCCCGCCGGAAGATGCGGGGCCGCCGGCGGAAGAGACAGGGAGGCGACGATGCTGGACAAGGGCTACGTCGGCAAGGAGTACCCATCCTTCACCGTCGAGGTGGAGAAGGGGCGGTTGCGTTTCTTCGCCAAGGCGATCGGCGAGACCGACCCGGTCTATTTCGACGAGGACGCGGCCGCGGCCAAGGGTTTCCGGGGCATTCCGGCGCCCCCCACCTTTCCCTTCACCATCGCGATGGACGCCAACCAGCCCTTCATGGTGCTGGAGGACATGGGCGTCGACATCACCCGTTCCATGCACGGCGACCAGTCCTTCAGCTATCACGGCGACATCTGCGCCGGCGACGTCATCACCGGGCGCCAGCGCATCGTCGACATCTTCGACAAGAAGGGCGGCGCCCTCAATTTCATCGTCACCGAAACCACGCTCGACAACCAGGACGGCGAGCGGGTGTGTGATTTACGGACTGTAATAATCGTCCGTGGCGAGGGAGGCGGCCAATGACCGGCGCGGTTGCGGAAGCCACATTCGACATCGGCGCGCTGGCCGAGGGCGACGAGTTGCCGCCGCTGGACCTGCCGGCCATCGACCGGGTGCAACTGGCGCTGTTCGCCGGCGCTTCCGGGGACCACAACCCCATCCATCTGGACGACGAGCGCGCCCGCGCCGGCGGGCTGCCCGGCGCCATCGCCCACGGCATGTTGAACATGGCCTTCCTGGGCCGCCTGCTGACGCAGCGCTTCCCCCAGCGCACCATCCTGGGCATGGGCGGGCGCTTCGCGGCGCTGGCCTTCCCCGGCGACAGCATCACCTGCCGCGCCCGGGTCAAGACCGTGGACCGCGAGGCGGGGCGCCTCGGCCTCGACATCGTCGCCGAGAACCAGGACGGGCGGGCCATCATCACCGGCTGGGCGACCATCGCCCTGCCGGCGCGGGCCTAGGCGGGGCGGCCGGGCATGGCCTACCGCGCCGAGATCCCTTACGGCGTCTATTGGAGCACGCCCTTCGCGCGCTGGCAGGGGGCGTTGTCCCACCTGCACGCCATCCGCTTCGCCGCCCATGTCGCCGCCGCCGAGATGGCGCGGCGTCAGGTTCCCGCCGGCTTCATCGACCATGGAGTCCTGGGCCAGACGGTGCCGCAGCGCCATGCCTTTTATGGGCTGCCGTGGCTGGCGGGGATGGCCGGGCTGGGCGAGGTCGGCGGGCCGACGGTCTCGCAGGCCTGCGCGACCAGCGTCCGCTGCCTGTTGGCCGGCGCGCAGGAGATCGAGGCCGGCCTGGCGACGGCGGCGCTGGCGATCGCCTGCGACCGCACCTCGAACGGGCCGCACATCTATTATCCCAACCCGCGCGGTCCCGGCGGCTACGGCGAGGCCGAGGACTGGGTGTTGCAGAACTTCAACTGCGACCCCCTCGGCAATCACAGCATGATCCAGACCGCCGAGAACGTCGCCCGCAAGCACGGCGTCGGCACCGCCGAGCAGCACGAGGTGGTGCTGCGGCGCGAGGCGCAGTACCGCGACGCCCTCGCCGACGAGCGCGCCTTCCAGCGCCGCTACATGACCCTGCCCTTCGAGGTGCCGGCGGCCAATTACCGCAAGACGGTGGCAACGCTGGACGGCGACGAGGGGCTGACGCAATCGACGCCGGAGGGCCTGGCCGGGCTGCGGCCGGTGCTGGAGGGCGGCACCGTGACCTTCGGCGGCCAGACCCACCCCGCCGACGGCAACGCGGCGCTGGTGCTGGCGACGCCGGACAAGGCGCGCGAGGTCAGCCGCCGCCCCGAACTGGCGATCCGCCTGCTGGGCTTCGGCCTGGCGCGGGCGGAACTGGCCCACATGCCCGAGGCCAGCCTGCCGGCGGCGCGGGGGGCGCTGGCGCAGGCGGGGCTGGGCATCGCCGACATGGACGCCGTCAAGACCCACAACCCCTTCGCCGTCAACGACATCGTCTTCGCCCGCGAGGTGGGCATCGACGTGATGGCGATGAACAATTTCGGCTGCTCGCTGGTCTGGGGGCACCCACAGGCGCCGATGGGGCTGCGGGCGGTGATCGAGGTGATCGAGGAACTGGTGGGGCGCGGCGGTGGCCGCGGCCTGTTCACCGGCTGCGCCGCCGGCGACACCGCGATGGCGGTGGTGCTGGAGGTGGCCGACCGCCGCTGAGGCCAATGGTGTGAAGAAGGCGCGCCAAGCGCCCGCGTGACATGGGAGGTGGCCGATGGACCTGTCCGATTGGGTCGAACGCCGCGCGGCCTTCGCGCCGGACCGCGCCGCCCTCTATTACGAGGGCGAGGCCATCAGCTATGGCGGCCTCGCGGCGCGGGTGGCCCGGCTGGCGGCGGTGCTCCAGCATCGCCTGGGCGTCGAGGGCGGCGACCGCGTCGCGGTGCTGGGCCTCAACAATCCCGACACCCTGGCCCTGCTGTTCGCCTGCGCGCGCCTGGGCGCCATCATGGTGCCGCTGAACTGGCGCCTGGCGCCGCGCGAGCACCTCCTGACCCTGGAGGACACCCGCCCGCGGGCGCTGTTCGTCGAGCCCGAGTTCATCGCCGATGTGCCCCCGGACACCGCCGGCATCGCGCGGGTGGTGCTGGCCGACGCGCCGCTTGCGGGCCATGCCGCGCTCGCCGACCTGCTGGCCGACGACCCGCCGCCGGCCCGCCCGGCCCCCGGCATCGACTATGCGGCGCCGGTGATGATCTGCTGCACCTCGGGCGCCACCGGCCAGCCCAAGGGGGTGGTGCTGGACCAGAACTCGGTGCTGTTCAACGCCGTGCACAGCGCGCACATGCACGACCTGACCAGCGCCGACCATGTCCTCACCTGCCTGCCGCTGTTCCATGTCGGCGGCATGAACATCCAGACGCTGCCGGCGCTGCACGCCGGCGCCGCCGTCACCCTGCACCGCAAGTTCGACGCCGGCGCCGTCATCGACGCCATCGAACGCGAGGGCGTCACCCTGACGGTGCTGGTGCCCACCCAGATCAAGGCGGTGCTGGAGCACCCGCGCTGGCCGGAGGCCGACCTCTCGGGGCTGCGGATGATCACCACCGGCTCGACCGTCGTGCCGACGGCGCTGATCGAGGCGGTGCTGGCGCGGGGCGTGCCGCTGATCCAGGTCTACGGCTCCACCGAGACCTCGCCCATCGCCGCCTACAACGACTGGCGCCGCTGCCGCGAGGAGGCGGGCACCTCGGGCAAGACCGCCATGCACTGCGCCATCCGCATCGTCGGCAATGACGGCCACGACCTGCCGCCCGGCGAGGACGGCGAGATCCTCGTCAAGGGCCCCAACGTCATGCGCGGCTATTGGGACAAGCCCGAACTGACCGCCGATTGCCTGCGCGACGGCTGGTTCGCCACCGGCGACATCGGCCATTTCGACGCCGACGGCAGCCTGTGCGTCAGCGACCGCAAGAAGGACATGATCATCTCCGGCGGCGAGAACATCTATCCGGCCGAGATCGAGGCCGTCCTCGCCGGGCATCCCGACATCGTCGAATGCGCCGTCGTCGGCCTCGCCGACGACCGCTGGGGCGAGGTGCCGGTGGTGGCGGTCGTGCCGCGCGAGGGCGCCGCCCTGGCGGCGGAAGACGTGGTCGGATTCCTCGACGGGCGCCTCGCCCGCTACAAATTCCCGCGCGGCGTCGTCTTCGCCGAGGCACTGCCGCGCAATGCGATGGGCAAGCTGCAGAAGGCGGCGCTGCGCCGGGCGGTCGAGACCGGGAGCCTGGGGCCGGTGATCGCGGCGCGACCCAAGAACGCCAAGGTGGAGGCGCAGCCATGACCATCAAGATCGGCATCGACGTCGGCGGCACCTTTACGGATTTCCTGCTGGCCGAGGAGGGGCGCGAGCCGCGCATCTTCAAGGTGCTGTCCACGCCGTCGGACCCCTCGATCGCCGTCGCCGACGGGCTGCGCGAGATCGCCGCCAGCTATGACCCGCCGTTGTCGGTGGAGGACTTCGCCGCCCGCGTCGACACCATCGTCCACGGCACCACCGTCACCACCAACGCCACCCTGACCAACAACGGGGCGCGGACGGCGCTGTTGACGACGCGCGGGGTGCGCGACGCGCTGGAGATGCGTCGCGGCATCCGCGAGGAGCAGTACAACAACCGCTACACCAATGTGCCGCCGCTGGTGCCGCGCCATCTGCGCGTCGGCGTCGGCGGGCGCCTCGACCGCAACGGCCGCGAAATCGACCCCTTCGATGGCGACGCCGTCGAGGCGGCGGTGGTCGACTTCCGGCGCGAGGGCGTCGAGGCTGTGGCGGTCTGCTTCATGAACGCCTTCGCCAACCCCGCCCATGAGCAAGGCGCCGCCGAGGTGGTGCGACGCCTGATGCCCGAGGCGTATCTGACGGTCTCCACCGACCTGCTGCCCTCGATCCGCTTCTACGACCGCGTCAGCACCACGGTGCTGAACTCCTATGTCGGGCCGAAGCTGTCGCGTTATCTCGACCGTCTGCTGGCGCGCCTGGGCGAGGTGGGCTTCAAAGGGCTGCTGCTGATCATGCAGTCCAACGGCGGCGTCATGGCGCCCGAGGTGGCGCGCGAGAAGGCGGCGCTGACCCTGCTGTCGGGCCCCGCCGCCGCCCCCGCCGCCGGCATGGCCACCGTGCAGGCGCACGGGCAGAGCAAATGCCTGACCGTCGACATGGGCGGCACCAGCTTCGACGCCGCCCTCGTCGACGGCAGCCCGGTGATGGTCAACGAGGGCGAGATCAACCGCCATCGCATCGCCCTGCCCATGCTGGGCATCCACACCATCGGCTCGGGCGGCGGCTCCATCGGCTGGATCGACGAGGGCGGGCTGCTGCGCATGGGGCCGCAGAGCGCCGGCGCCGACCCCGGCCCGGCCTGTTACGGCAAGGGCGGCGAGCGCCCCGCCTGCACCGACGCCAATCTGGTGCTGGGCTACCTCGACCCCGACTTCTTCGCCGGCGGGCGCATCCGGCTGGACGCCGGCGCCGCCCGGCGCGCCATCGAAACCCATGTCGCCCGCCCCCTGGGCCTGCCGGTCGAGGAGGCGGCGGCGGGGATGTATCGCATCATCTGCAACAACATGGCGCAGGGGGTGCGCGAGATCACCATCAAGCGCGGCTTCGACCCGCGCGAGTTCCCGATGGTCGTCGCCGGCGGCGCCGGGCCGCTGCATTCCTGCCAGATCGCCAACGAACTCGACATTCCCTTGCAGATCGTGCCGCGGCAGTCCTCGATCTTCTGCGCCGCCGGGATGCTGATGAGCGATTTGAAGCACGACTTCGTGCGCACCTTCGTCAGCCCCCTGGACGAGGCCGACTGGGCGCGGCTGGAGGAGATCGTCGGCGCCATGCGCCGCGACGGCGAGGCGCTGCTGGCCGCCGAGCGCATCCCCGAGGATCGCCGCGCCTGCCACGTCAAATTCGACTGCCGCTATTTGAAGCAGTACCACGAAGTCTCCTTCGTGGTGCCCGAGGACGCCTTCGCCCGCCGCGACGTCGCCGCCATCAAGGCCGCCTTCCATGCCGAGCACAACCGCCTCTACGGCTACTCCCTGGAGGACGGCGGCGTGCCGGTGGAGATCATCAATGTGCGCGTGCAGGCGGTGGGCACGGTCGACAAGCCCACCTTCCCGGTGCAGCCGGAGGCCGGCCCCGACGCCTCGGCGGCGGTGAAGGGGGAGCGGCGGCTGTATGTGCCGGAACGCAACGCCTTCGCAACGGTGCCGGTCTATGACGGCCATGCGCTGAAGCACGGCAACCGCGTCGAGGGGCCGGCGATGATCGAGCAGGTGACGACGGCGATCTTCGTCTCGGACTCCCACGCCTGCCGCATCGACGCCCACGGCGCCTTCATCCTGGAACGCAAGCCGGCGGCGACCCCCTCGCGCCGAGGCGCCGCCGCCGAGGAGATGCCGGCATGAGCCCCGCGATCGACCCCATCATGCTGTCCGTCTATGCGCGGACCTTCAAATCCATCACCGACGAGATGAGCATCTCGGTGCAGAAGACCACCCGCTCGCCGATCCTGTGCGAGGCAAAGGACTTCGTGACCGGGCTGTACGACGCCGACGGCAACATGCTGGAGCAGACCGAGAACCTGCCGATCCTGGCGTTCTCGCTGGCGCCGGTGTGCAAATACATCATCGAATATTTCGGCGACGACATTCACCCCGGCGACGTCATTTTCCACAACGACGTCTTCAGCCTCGGCAACCAGAACAATGACGTCGCCGTCTACAAGCCCATCTTCCACGACGGCGCGCTGGTGGCGTGGGCGGCGGTCAAGGGCCACCAGGCCGATATCGGCGGCAACGTCCCCGGCGGCTACAATCCCAACGCCACCGAGGTCTGGCAGGAGGCGCTGCGCATCCCGCCGGTGAAGGTCTACGAGAAGGGCCGCCTGCGCCGCGACGTCTGGGACCTGATCTTCGCCAACATCCGCTTCGACATCGTGCAGCACGACATGAAGGCGCAGATGGGGGCCTGCACCGTGGGCGAGCGCCGGCTGCTCGAACTGCTGGAAAAGTACGGCCGCGACCACTTCGAGGCCCACAAGGCGGCCCTGTTCGACGCCACCCGCCGCATGATGGAGGCCGAGATCGCCTCCATCCCCAACGGCACCTACGGCGGCGAGGGCTATGTCTACTATGACGGCCGCAATCCGGGGTCGAAATACACCATCCGCGTCAAGATCGTCGTCGAGGACAAGGCGATCCGCTTCGACTACTCCGAGACCGACCCGCAGACGGATGGCTTCGTCAACGGCACCTTCACCTCCAGCGCCTCGGCGACCATCCTGACCTTCCTGCAGATGGTCAATCCCGACATGCCCCACAACGAGGGCATGGTGCAGCCCATCGAGATCGTCATTCCCGAGGGCAACATCCTCAACGCCGCCTATCCCAAGGCGACCACCTTCGGCAACCACCTGTGCCCGCCCAACGCCGACGCCATCATCCGCGCCCTGGCGCCGGTGCTGCCCGACCGGGTGACGGCGGGGTGGAACAACCTCTTGTGCTCGCTGACTACCGGCATCGACCCGGAGCGGGGCGAGAAATACGTCGACATCGGCTTCATGGGACTGAAGGGCGGCTCGGGCGCCATGCGCGGCACCGACGGCTATGACCACATCGGCATGATCGACGCCTCGGGCGGCGTGCTCGACCAGGACTACGAGATGTTCGAGCAGCAGACGCCGCATCTGCTCATCAAGCACGAATACCTCCCCGACTCCGCCGGCCCCGGCGAGTGGCGCGGCGGCCTCGGCGTGGAGACCGTCTTCCGCATCGGCTCGGACGACACCCAGTTCGTCACCTTCGGCGACGGCGATTTCGAACCCGCCTTCGGCCTTTTCGGCGGCGGCGACGGCACCCTGAACCTGATCGAGCTGACCTATCCCGACGGCACCAAGGTGGTGCCGCGCAACAAGGATCTGCTCACCGGCGTGCCCCGGGGCACGATCTACCACCAGCTTGCCGGCGGCGGCGGCGGCTACGGCGACCCGCGCCGCCGCGACCGCGAGACGCTGCGCCGCGAGGTCCGCGACGGCGTCATCTCGCCCCAGGCGGCGCGCGACGTCTACGGTCTGGAGGATTGACAGTGCCCGTCAAACACACCCTCCCCCCGTCGTCATCCCCGCGAAGGCGGGAAGCCAGGCGTCCCGTCGGCGCCGGGATGGCGGGGGTGTTGGCGCATGGCCGCCGTGGCGGGGGGAGCCGATGAATTTCGCCTTCAGCGAGGAACAGGCGCAGATACGGGATGTGTTCGCGCGCTTCTGCGACCGCGAGATCGCGCCCAGGGCCGCCGATCTGGACGCCGCCCACGCCTTTCCGTGGGAGCCGTTCCGGGGCCTGGGCGACCTGGGGCTGTTCCGGATGCGTTATCCCGAGGCCGATGGCGGGCTGGGGCTGGACCTCGTGACCTACTGCCTGGCGGTGGCGGAGATCGCGCGCGGCTCGGTCGCCGTCGCCGGCTGCGCCACCATGCAGTCGCTGATGGGAACGAAGTTCCTGCACATGTTGGGCGGCGACGACATCCGCGCCCGCCTGTTCGCCCCCGCCCTCGACGGCGCCAAGGTCGGCGCCATCTGCATGACCGAGCCCAACGCCGGCTCGGACCTGCAGGGTATGAGGACGACGGCGCGCAAGGCGGAGGGCGGCTGGCGCCTCACCGGGCAGAAGATGTGGGTCACCTCGGCGCCGGTGGCGGACTTCTTCACCGTGTTCGCCAAGGCCGGCGACGAGCAGAAGCTGACCATCTTCCTGGTCGAAAAGGACTTCGACGGCCTGAGCATCGGCCGCGCCATCGACAAGATGGGGGTCTGGGCGCTGCCGACCTCGGAGGTCGCCTTCGACGACTGTTTCGTCCCCGACAGCCACTGCCTGTCGCGCGAGGTCGGTGATGGCGAGCGCCACCTGCGCGCCCTGCTGGCGGAAATCCGCGTCGTCACCGGCGCCATCGCGCTGGGGGTCGCCCGCGCGGCGCTGGACGAGGCGGTGCGCTACGCCGGCGAGCGCCAGCAGTTCGGCAAGCCCATCAACCGCTTCCAGGCCATCCAGCTCAAGCTGGCCGAGATGGCCACCGACCTGGAGGCCGCCACCCACATCGTTCACCGCGCCGCCTGGCTGGTCGACACCGGCCGCCCGCACCACAAGGAGGCCGCGATGGCCAAGCTGTTCGCCACCGAGGCGGCGGCCCGCGTCTGCGACCAGGCCGCCCGCGTGCTCGCCTCCTACGGCTTCGCGATGGAATACCCGGTGCAGCGCTATCTGCGCGACGTGCGCTTCACCCTGATCGGCGGCGGCACCAGCGACATCCTCAAGCTGATCATCGCCAAGGAGCTGTCGGCATGAGCGGCAAGCGACCCGTCCGCGTCCTCATCGCCAAGCCGGGCCTGGACGGGCACGACCAGGGGGCGAAGGTGGTGGTGCGCGGCCTGATGGAGGCCGGCTTCGAGGTCATCTACACCGGCCTGCGCCAATCACCGGCGGCGGTCGCCAACGCCGCGCTGGAGGAGGGCGTCGACGTCATCGGCCTGTCGAGCATGGCCGGCTCGCATGTCGGCTTCTGCCGCAAGCTCAAGCCGCTGCTCGACGAGATGGGCCTGAGCGAGCGGCTGTGGCTGGTCGGCGGCAACATTCCCGCCCAGGACCACGAGACGCTGCGGGCGCTGGGCGTGGACGGCATCTTTCCGACCAGTTCGCCGCTGTCGGAGATCGTCGCCTTCATCAGGGAGCGCGTGGGATGACGGATCGCAAGCCCGAGGTCGGGCCCGTGGTCAACGAAAGCGGTATCGAGATCAAGCCGGTCTATGGCGCCGAGGACGTCGAGCGCACCGGCGGGACCGAGATGATCGGGCGGCCCGGCGACTATCCGTTCACGCGCGGCATCCACCCGCTGATGTACCGCAAGCGGCCGTGGACGATGCGTCAATACGCCGGCTTCGGCAATCCCCACGAGACCAACAAGCGCTTCAAGTACCTGATCGAGAACGGCCAGACCGGCCTCAACGTCGCCTTCGACCTGCCGACGCAGATCGGGCTCGATTCCGACGACCCGATGGCCGAGGGCGAGGTCGGCCGCGTCGGCATGGCGGTGGATTCCCTGCGTGATTTCGAAATCGCCTTCGACGGCATCGACCTGGAGAAGATCACCGTCTCGCTGACCATCAACGGCTCCGCCGCCATCCTGATCGCCATGTATCTGGCGATGGCCGAGAAGCGCGGCTACGACATCCGCACCCTGCGCGGCACCGCCCAGAACGACATCCTCAAGGAATTCGTCGGCCGCGGCACCTGGATCTTTCCGGTCGAGCCGTCGCTGCGGCTGGTCGGCGACACCATCGAATACTGCGCCCACCACGCGCCCAAATACACGCCGGTCAGCGTCTGCGGCTATCACATCCGCGAGTCCGGCGCCAATCCGGTGCAGGAGATCGCCTGGGCGTTCTGCATCGCCCGCGCCTATGCCGACGAGGTCATGCGCCGCGGCCTCGACATCGACGCCTTCGCCGGGCGGTTGTCCTACAATTTCAACATCTTCGGCAGCCTGTTCGAACAGGTGGCGAAGTTCCGCGCCGCCCGCGGGCTGTGGGCGAAGATCATGAAGGAGGAATACGGCGCCCGCGATCCGCGCTCGATGGTGATGCGCATGATCGCCGGCGGCGGCGGCGGCGGCCTCACCAAGGAGCAGCCGGAGCTGAACATCGTTCGCGGCGCCTATTACGCCCTCATCAGCGCGCTGTCCGGCACGCAGACGATGGCGCTGTGCTCCTATGACGAGGCCTACACCATCCCCACCGAGTATTCCGCCCGCATCAGCCTGCGCACCATGCAGTTGCTGATCGAGGAGATGGGGCTCGCCGACACCGTCGATCCGCTGGGCGGCTCGTACTACGTCGAGACGCTGACCAACGAGATGCGCGCGCGCATGGAGGCGGTCATCGCCGACACCGACGCCCAGGGCGGCATCGTGCGGCTGATCTCGGAGGGCATCGTCCAGGCCCAGGTCTCGGCCCAGGCCTACCAGCGCCAGAAGGACATCGAGTCGGGGGCCTTCCGCAAGGTTGGGGTCAATTGCTACCGCATCGAGGAGGAGGAGCGCGAGGTGGCGTTCCACCCCTATCGGGACGAGGACGCCCGCCTGCAAATCGACAGCCTCGACAAGGTGCGCCGCGAACGCGACCCCGCCGCCGTGGCCGAGTCGCTGGCGCGGCTGCGCAACGACGCCGAGGCGGGGCGCAACGTCATGCCGGCGTTGATGGAGGCGGTGCGCTCCTATGCCACCGTCGGCGAAATGACCGCCGAGATGGTCGGCGTCTTCGGACGCTACCGCGAGCCCATCCGGTTCTGAGGAGAGGAACGAGCATGAGTGCCATCACCCGGTACGCGGCGCCGACGACGCTTGAGGAGGCCTTGCAGGTGCTGGCGGACGGCACGGCGACGGTGCTGGCCGGCGGCACCGATCTGATGCCGCAGGGCCAGGACGGCCGCCGCCCGCTGGGCCCGACGCTGCTGAACATCCGCCGCGTCGGCGGCCTGCGCGGCGTCGCCGTCGACGGCGGCTTCATCCGCATCGGCGCGCTGACCACCATCAGCGACCTTTTGGAGGACGCCACCGTCGCCGCGCGCCTGCCGGCGCTGGCGACGGCGGCCGACCACTTCGCCAGCGACCAGATTCGCAACGCCGGCACCGTCGGCGGCAACATCTGCAACGCCTCGCCGGCCGGCGACAGCATCGTGCCGCTGTTGGCCTACGGCGCCGAGGTGGAATTGGCCTCGGCGCGCGGGCGGCGGCGCGTGGCGCTGAAGGACTTCTTTACCGGCCCCGGCCGCACCGTGCGCGCCGCCGACGAATTGATGACGGCGGCGCTGGTGCCGCCGCCGCCGCCGGACTTCGCGGCGCGCTTCGAGAAATTCGGCACCCGGCCGGCGCTGGACATCTCCACCGTCTCGGTGGGTTTCGGCGCCCAGGTGACGCCGGAGGGCCTGCGCGGCGTGCGCGTCGCCTTCGGGGCCGCCGCGCCGGTGCCGCTGCGCGGCGCCCGGACCGAGGCGGCGCTGGAGGGCGCCCGGCTGGACGAGGCGGTCATCGCCGCCGCCGCCGCCGCCGCCCGCGACGAGATTTCCCCCATCGACGACGTGCGGGCCAGCGCCTGGTACCGCCGCGAGATGGTCCACAACCTGCTGCGAAAGATCCTGAACGATGTCGCTGAAGCATGAGATCGCCTTCACCCTGAACGGCGAGGAGGTGCGCGTCGCCGTGCCGGTCGCCATGAGCGCCCTGGCCATGCTGCGCGAGGTGCTGGGCCTCACCGGCACCAAATACGGCTGCGGCGAGGGCGAGTGCGGCGCCTGCACCATCGTCGTCGATGGGCGCTCGATGAACGCCTGCCTGATGTTCGCCGTCGACTGCGACGGGCGCGAGGTGACCACCATCGAGGGGCTGGCCCACGATGCCAAGGCGGCGCCGCTGCGCGAGGCCTTCGTCGCCCATTGGGCGGTGCAGTGCGGGTTCTGCACCCCGGGGATGATCATGCAGGCCAGCAATCTGCTGGCGCGGCGCCCCGACCTCGACCGCGAGGCGATCAAGCGCGGCATCGAGGGCAATCTCTGCCGCTGCACCGGCTACAAGAAAATCGTCGACGCGGTCGCCGCCGCCGCCGGCAACGACGGCTGAGGGAGGATTTGCGCATGGTGGCCATCGCCAAGGAAACGCTGATCGGCAAACGCATTCCCAAGCTGGACGCCCCCGACAAGGTCGCCGGGCGCACCCGCTACATCCACGACCTCGACCTGCCGGGGCAGTTGTACGGGCGGGTGCTGCGCACCGACCGCCCCCACGCGCGCATCAAGCGCATCGACACCAGCAAGGCCAAGGCGCTGAAGGGCGTGCACGCGGTCATCACCGCCGAGGACACGCCCCGGATTCCGTTGGGCATCGGCCGCGACAACCCGCCGCTGAAGCTGGACAAGGTGCGCTGCATCCGCGACGAGATCGCCGCCGTCGCCGCCGAAAGCGTCGCCGTCGCCGACGCCGCCCTGAAGCTGATCGAGGTGGAGTACGAGGATCTGCCGGTGCTGGCCTCGCCGGAGGAGGCCCTGAAGGAGGGCGCGCCGGTCGTCCAGGAGTCGCACCCCGACAACATCGCCCGCACCTTCGACTACGAGCACGGCGACGTCGCCAAGGGCGAGGCGGAATCGGACCTCGTCTACGAGGACACCTTCCACCTGCACTACGTCACCCATTGCTGCATGGGCGTCAGCGGCATGATCGCCGACTTCGACGAGGCCGGGAACCTGACCGTCTACTCCAACACCCAGGTTCCGTTCCTGTTCAAGAAGGACATGGCCGACGTCACCGGCCTCGACCCGGCGCGCATCCGCGTCATCCAGCCGCCGGTGGGCGGCGGCTTCGGCAGCAAGCTGGACATCTACCCCTTCGAGCCGATCTGCATCTTCCTGGCCAAGGCCACCGGCCGGCCGGTGAAGATGACCTTCACCCGCGAGGAGGAGTTCGTCGGCTCGCCGACGCGCCAGCCGGTGGTGCTGACCCTGCGCTCGGGGGTGACGCGCGACGGGCGCCTGACCTTCCGCGAGGTGCGCACCCTGCACGACAACGGCGGCTACACGTCCTGGGGGGCGACGACGCCCTTCGTCATCATGCAGACGATTTCCTCGCTCTACCGGGTGCCCAACTGCCGCTACCACACCGATGTCGTCTACACCAACAACCCCTATGCGGGCTCCTTCCGGGGCTACGGCAATTTGCAGGCGACTTTCGCGGTGGAAACGCACATGGACCGCATGGCCGAGGCGCTGGGCCTCGACCCGCTGGCCTTCCGCCTGCAAAACGCCCACGACCCCGGCGACGTCACCCCGCAGGGGATGCACTTCAAGAGCTGCGGCATGAAGGATTGCCTGCAAAAGGCCGCCGACGCCTCGGATTTCGTCGCCAAGCACGCCCGCCACGCCGCCGCGCGCGAGGGGGCGGGGCGCGTCAAGCGCGGCATCGGCATGGCCTCGATGCTGCACGTCGGCGGCGGCGCCAAGATCCACAAGACCGACGGCTGCGGCACCATCCTGAAGATCGACGATTTCGGCCACATCACCATCATGACCGGCGCCTCGGAGATCGGGCAGGGGTCCGAGACGGTGCTGGCGCAGCTTGTTTGCGAGGAACTGGGGCTGCCGCTGTCGGCGGTCACCGTCATCAACAACGACACCGAGATCACCCCCTGGGACGTCGGCGTCCACGCCAGCCGCACCACCTTCATCGCCGGCAACTCGGCCATCCGGGCGGCGCGCAAGGCCCGCGACAAGATCCTCGCCGCCGCCAGCCGCTCCTTCGGCAACGGCATTCCGGCCGAGGAGATGGACCTGCGCGGCGGTTATGTCGTGCGCGACGCCGACGGCGAGCCCATCGTCGAGATCGGCAAGCTCATTCGCTCGCTGCATTTCGGCGAGAAGAACGACCTGGTGATGACCACCGAATACTACGAGCCGCCCAGCGTCATGCAGGACCGCCACTTCAAGGGCGACGTCTCGGCCGCCTATGCCTGGGCGGCGCAGGTGGCGGAGGTCGCGGTCGACCTGGACACCGGCATCGTGCGGGTGGAGCGCGTCACCTCCGCCCATGACGTCGGGCGGGTCATCAACCGCCTGGGCATCGAGGGCCAGGTCGAGGGCGGCGTGGTCATGGGGGTCGGCTACGCCATCACCGAGAATCTGCAAGTCGAGAACGGCCGCGTGCTGAACCCCAATTTCCGCGACTACAAGCTGGTGACGGCGCCGGAAATTCCCGAGATGGACCTCATTTTCCTGGAGACCTTCGACGGCGAGGGGCCGCAGGGCGCCAAGGGCATCGGCGAGGCGCCGGCCATCGCCACGGCGCCGGCCATCGCCAATGCCATCTACAACGCCACCGGGGTGCGCATCACCGCCTTGCCCTTCTCGCCCGAGCGCGTCTACCGGGCGCTGCGCGAGGCGGAGGGCCCGGCGTGAAGCCGCGGGTCGTCGTCTCGCTGGAGCAGGCGCTGTCGCTGCCCTACGCGACGCTGCGCTTCGCGCAGCTTGGCTGGCGCGTCATCCGCATCGAGGCCGCCGGCGGCAAGGGACTGCCCGGCGACCCCAACCGCTATATCGGCGACCGCGTCGGCGGCGACGACCGCCGCAGCTATTTCATCGCCCCCAATGTCGGCAAGGAGGCGGTGGCCCTCGACCTCAAGGCGCCCGAGGGGCGGGCGCTGCTCCACCGCCTGATCGCGGAGTTGGACGCCGACGTCTTCTGCTGCAACACCCTGCCGGCGCGTTACGAGGGTTTCGGCATCGACTACCCGACGCTTTGCGGCGTCAAGCCCGACCTCATCTGGGCCGGCATCTCGGCGATGGGGCCCGAGCACCCCGAGGTGCCGGGCTATGACCCCGCCATCCAGGCGATGGCCGGGTATATGGAGCTGACCGGCCCCGGCGACGGGCCGCCGACCCTGACGGGGGTGCCGGTCATCGACCTCAAGGCCGGCGACGAGGTCTATGCCGCCGTGCTCCTCGCCCTGGCCGAGCGCGCCGAAACCGGGCAGGGCCGGCGCATCGACGTCTCCATGCTGCAAGCGGCGGCCTCGTGGCTGATCACCACGCTGCCGCTGATCGACATGGACTGCGCGCCCGAAGAGATCACCCGCTGCGGCAACGAGCACCGCAAGTTCATCCCCACCAACGCCTATCCCACCCGCGACGGCTTCATCTACATGGCCATCGGCAGCGACGCGCAGTGGCGGCGGCTGACGGCGCTGCCGCGCTTCGCCGTCGTCGCCAGCGCCGCGCGCGAGACCAACGAGGGCCGCATGGCCGAGCGCGCGGCCCTCCACGCCGACATCGCCGCCGTCACCCGCGACGCCACCGCCGCCGAGGTCGCCGCCGACCTGGCGTCGGCGATGATTCCGCACGCCCCCATCAACACCATCCCGCAGGTGGCGGCGATGCCGGCGCTGGCGGCGAAGCTGACGCGAACGACGCTGCCCGACGGGCGCCCGCTGCGGATGCAGCCCCCGGCCGTCGACGGCGGCCGGCAACACTTGCCGTTTCCGCCGCGCTACGGGCAGCACACCCGCCCGGTGCTGCGGGAGATCGGTTTGGCCGACGCCGAGATCGACCGCCTGCGCGGCGCGGGCGTGGTGGCAATCAATGACGAGCAGGGAGGATGACACAGATGCGCAAACTCGAAGGCAAGGTGGCGCTGGTGACCGGCGCCGGGCGGGGCATCGGCCGCGCCATTGCCCTGAAACTGGCCGCCGACGGCGCCCGGCTCGTCGTCAATGACGTCGATGGCGACCCGGCGCAGGAGACCGCCGACCTCGCCGCCAGCGAGCACAATGTCGAGGCCGTCACCTGCGCCGGCGACGTCACCGCCGCCGATTTCGGCGACCGCTTCGTGGCGACGGCGGCCGAGACCTTCGGGGGCGTCGACATCATCGTCAACAACGCCGGCTATCCCTGGGACGGCGTCATCCAGAAGATGAGCGACGAGCAGTGGTACGCCATGATCGACGTCCACGCCACGGCGCCGTTCCGCATCCTGCGCGCCGCCTCCGAAATCATCCGCCCCGCCGCCAAGAAGGAAAAGGAGGAAGGCCGGCCGGTGATGCGCAAGGTGGTCAACGTCTCCTCCATCGCCGGGCTGTTCGGCAATGCCGGGCAGGTGGGCTATTCCGCCGGCAAGGCGGCGGTGATCGGCATGACCCGCACCCTGGCGAAGGAATGGGGGCGCTACAACGTCACCGTCAACAGCGTCGCCTTCGGCTACATCCAGACCCGCATGACCGCGCCCATCGGCTCGGGCGGCGAAACCGCCCGCATCGGCGAGCGCGAGGTGGCGATGGGCATCCAGCCGGAATTCATCGAGGCCATGAAGCGGATGATTCCGCTGGGCCGCGGCGGCACCCCCGAGGAGGCCGCCGGCGCCGTCTATCTGCTGTGCACGCCGGAATCCGACTACATCAGCGGCCAGGTGCTGCTGGCGAGCGGCGGGTTTGTGATGTAGCGTGAAAGCACAAAACAATAACCATAACAAAACTTGAAGAAGACGGGAGGAAACAATGAGGACAATAAAGGCCGTTCTGGCCGGCATTGCGTTTGCCGCCGGTCTTGGCGCCGGCAACGCGGCCGTCGCACAGACGGAATTGCGGGTGGCCAACTGGCTTCCGCCCAGCCACGCCATCGTCAAGGACATGATGGTGCCGTGGGGCAAGCAGGTGGAAGAGGCGACGGACGGGCGGGTCAAGGTGTCGATCCTGCCGTCGCCGCTGGGGCCGCCGCCGGCGCATTTCGACATCGCCCGCGACGGCATCGCCGACGTCACCTACAGCGTCCACGGCTACACCCCCGGGCGCTTCATCCTTACCGCCATCGCCGAACTGCCCTTCCTTGCCGACAGCGCCGAGGCCCTGTCGGTGGCCTATTGGCGCACCCACCAGAAGTATCTGGCGGCGGCCGAGGAGCACAAGGGCGTCAAGGTGCTGGCGGTGTTCACCCACGGCCCCGGCCACATCTTCAACTCCCAGCGCGCCGTGCGCGGGGCCGGCGACCTCAAGGGCCTGAAGATCCGCGTCGGCGGCGGCATCATCAACGACATCTCCAAGGAACTGGGCATCGTCCCGATCCACGCGCCGTCGCCCAAGTCCTACGAGATCCTGACCAACGGCGTCGCCGACGGCATCATGTTCCCCACCGAATCGGTGCCGTTCTTCAAGATCACCAAGGCGCTGAAGCACATGACCTACGTTCCCCAGGGCCTCTACAACACCAGCTTCTTCGTGGTGATGAACAAGGCCAAATGGGACTCGCTGTCGCCGGCCGACCAGGAGGCGGTGATGAGCGTCTCGGGCGAGGCCTTCGCCCGCATGGCCGGCCAGGCCTGGGACAAGGTCGACGCCGAGGGCATGGCGGCGATCGAGGCCGCCGGCATCGAGGTCACCCGCCTGTCGGACGAGGCGATGGCCGCCCTGCGCGAGCGGGTGGCCTTCGCCGAGAAGTCCTGGATCGAGCAGGCGGGCGAGCGCGGCGTCGACGGCGCCGCGGCGCTGGCCTATCTGCGGGGCGAAGTCGAGAAGCTGGCGCCCTGATGACGGAAGACGGCGGCGCGACGGCAAGGCTGGTGCGGTGGTGCCACGGGCTGAACCGCGCCCTGGGCGTCGTCGCCGCCGTTCTTCTGTTCCTGATGATGGTTCTGACCTTCGCCGACGTTTTCGGGCGCTACCTCTTCAGCCGCCCGATTCCGGGGGCGTTCGAGGTCACCGAGGTGATGATGGGGGTACTGATCTTCGCCGGACTGCCGCTGATCAGCGCCCGCGACGGCCATGTCTCGGTCAATCTGATCGACTCCTTCCTGGGGCCGCGCCTGCGCAGGGCACAGGCGGTGGCGGCCAATCTGGTCGGCGGCGTGGCGCTGGCGACGGTGGCCTATATGCTGTGGATCAAGGGCGGGCAGGTTGCCGACTACGGTGACGCCACCGCTTATCTCGGCATCCCGATGGCGCCGGTGCTTTACGTCATGAGCGTGCTGAGCGCCCTGACGGTGGTGGTGTTCGCGGTCAACGCGCTGCGCCACACGGTCGGCGGCATCGAGTGGCCGGTGGACGCGACGGATACCGAGGAGGGGTCGTAGGCGGTGGAAGCGGCGCTCGTCGGCTTCGGGATTCTTCTGGCCCTGGTCATCGCCGGCCTGCCGATCGCCTTCGCGATGGGGCTGGTGGGGTTCGGCGGCGTCGTGTTCGTGCTGGGCCCGCACCCGGCGCTGGCGATGGTGGGGCAGATCGCCTCCGAGGCGGGCATGTCCTACAGCCTCTCGGTGGTGCCGCTGTTCATCCTGATGGGCAATCTGGTCACCCGCGCCGGCATCTCGCACGAGCTGTACGACGCCTCGAACGCCTGGCTGGGGCATCATCGCGGCGGCCTGGCGATGGCCACCATCGTCGCCTGCGCCGGCTTCAGCGCCATCTGCGGCAGCTCGCTGGCCACCGCGGCCACCATGTCGCGGGTGTCGATGCCGTCGATGCGCCGCTATGGCTACGCCCCCAGTCTGGCGGCGGGGTCGATCGCCGCCGGCGGCACCCTGGGTATCCTGATTCCGCCCAGCGTCATTCTGGTCATCTACGGCATCATCGCCAATCAGGACATCGGCGCCCTGTTCATGGCCGGCATCGTGCCGGGGCTGCTGGGGGTGCTGGGCTATCTGGGCGCCGTCTATGTCACCACATTGCGCAACCCCACCCTGGGGCCGCCCGGGCCGAAGGCCAGCCTGGCCGAGCGGCTGCGCTCGCTGTCGGGCGTGTGGGGCGTCCTGGCGCTGTTCCTGGTGGTGATGGGCGGCATCTATCTGGGGGTGTTCACCCCCACCGAGGCCGCCGGCATCGGGGCCAGCGGCGCCTTCCTGTTCGCGCTGCTGCGCCGGCGCCTCACCGTCCGCTCGCTGCTGCGCGTGCTGATGGAATCGGCGCAGACCACGACAATGATTTTCGTGGTGCTGATCGGGGCGCTGATCTTCTCCAACTTCATGAACCTCGTCGGCCTGCCCACCGCCCTGCTGGGCTGGGTGCAGGCCATCGACGCCGGGCCGATGGCGGTGATGGCGGCGATGCTGGTGGTCTATCTGCTGTTGGGCTGCGTGCTGGAAAGCCTGTCGATGGTCCTGCTGACGGTGCCGATCTTCTATCCGCTGGTCGAGGCGTTGGGGATGGACCTGGTGTGGTTCGGCATCATCGTGGTGGTGGTGACGGAAATCAGCCTGATCACCCCGCCGGTGGGCCTGAACGTGTTCGTGCTGCGGGCCATGCTGCCGGACGTGAAGACCAGCACCATCTTCCGCGGCGTCACCCCCTTCTGGATCGCCGACATCCTGCGCCTGGCGATCCTGGTGCTGCTGCCGGGGCTGGTGCTGGCGCTTCCCACCCTGATGCTGCGCTGAGCGCCGCTATTCCTGCCAGAACCGGCGCAGGCATTGGGTGCCGCCGTCGGGCAGGGCCTCGACGGTCTGGAACCGCACCTTGGCGCCGAGGGCGCGGTTGACCTCGTCGACGACGGTGGCCAGCCAGTGGTCGCAGCCAAGGCGGTCCTCGGCCAGCAGCCCCTCGCGCTTGTGCCAGTCGAACCACGGGCAGGCGTTGTGCCGGGCCAGGTGGCAGCCGTCGCCGTCGGTGCCGGCGTATTCGGCGTCCTCGCCCATCGCCACCGAGCTGCCGACGAACAGGTCGGCCACCTGCCGCGCCACGTCGCCCGCCGGGTCGATCTTGCGCAGGTAAAAGGCGGCGGTGTCGCGGCCGACCTCCTCCCAATAGCGGCGGATCAGCGCCTCGGGGTCGGGCTGGGGATTGGTCGCCAGGGCGGCGCGGCGCCATTCGAAGTGCGACGCCCGCATGATGTTGGCCAGCAGCTCGAAGCGTTTTTCACAGTCCATGCGTTTTCTCCCTGTTCATTCGTTTGATTCCAGAACCGATTGCTTCAGGCGGCCCAGCAACCGGCAAAGCTGCTCGGTTTCGTCGCTGTCGAGTCCCGCCAGCATGTCGGATATCCAGCGCCGGTTCTCGGGCACCATGCGCTCGAACAACTCGCGCCCGGCGCGGCCGAGGCGCACCCGCTGCACGCGGCGGTCGCCGGGATCGGGGCGGCGTTCGACCAGGCCTTCAACTGCCAGCCGCTCGACAAGGCCGGTGGTGTTGCCATTGCTCACCATCAGCCGGCGCGACAACTCGCCCATCGTCAGCCCCTCCGGCGGCGCCCGGTGAAGCTGCGCCAGCACGTCGAAGCGCGGCAGCGTGGCGCCGAAGCGCCGCTTCAGGTGACGGCGCACGCGCGTTTCCATCAGCCCGGCGGCGGCGAACAGCCGCAGCCACAGGCGAAGCTCGATCCGGTCGTCGTCGCCGACACCGTCGCCGACCCCGTCCTCGGCGCGCCTATCCACTGCGGGCAGTCCCTTCCTCGTTCACCGGGAAAGTTTAAGCATAAAACATCGCCGCACCGCAACCGGGCCCGCGGCGATTGCAGCCTTCCGCCGTTGATGCCATCCTTTCCGGGGCAAAGGGGAGGCAGCGGTGAGCGAGGCAGGTCCGCACCGCATCTTGGTGGTCGACGACCACCCCATCTATCGCGACGGGCTGACGGCGGCGCTGCGGCGCCTGGCGCCGGCCTGCGAGGTGCGCCACGCCGGATCGGTGCCCGAGGCGCTGGCGGCGCTGGACGAGGGCGCCGATCTCGATTTGATTCTGCTCGATCTGGTCATGCCCGGCTGCGACGGCCTCACCGGCCTGGGCATTCTGAGGGCGCGGCTGCCGCTGGTGCCGGTGGTCATCATCAGCATGGACGCCCGCGACGCCGACATCGACCGCGCCCTGCACAACGGCGCCAGCGGCTTCATCGCCAAGACCGCCGACCACACCGTGCTGGTGGAGGCGCTGCGCCAGGTTCTGAACGGCGAGGTGGTGACGGTGCGCGGCACCTCGGCGCCCCAGGCGCCGGTCGTTGCACCGGGTGGGCGCGGTGACGGCGGCTTGACGCCGCGCCAGCGCGACATCGTGCACATGCTGGCCGACGGCGCCTCCAACAAGGAAATGGCCAAGCGCCTCGGCATCTCGCCAGCCACCGTGCGGGTGCATGTTTCCGACGTGCTGCGGGCGCTGGGGGTCGCCAACCGCACCCAGGCGGCGGTGGCCGCCGAGCGCCTCGGCCTTGCGGGCAAGGCGCGGTCTTAGCCCCTCGTCCCCCCAGCCACGTCAGGACGCCGGCGCCGCCGCGGGGGCCCCGCTTTGCAGGTGGAGCACCAGGGCCCGCAGCCGCGCCGGCGACGCGGGCTTGCGCAGCACCGGCAGGCCGGCGGCGATCACTTCGGCCACGCCCGCCTCGGAGGTTTCGGCGGTGATGATGGCGGCGGGAACGTCGCGGCCATAGGCCTCGCGCAGCCGCCGCACGACCTCCAGGCCCGACGCCGCGCTGGCCAAGCGCAGATCGGCCAGCACCAGATCGGGCGCCACCGGCGCCCACGGCATCAGTTCGTCCAGCGCGCGCGCCGTCGCCACCGCGCATCCCCAACTCTGCAACAAGGCGGCCATGCCGGCCAGGGTGGCGGCGTCGTCATCGACCACCAGCACCCGCGGCGTGTGCAGGGGGCGCTCGACGACCACGCCCTCCTGTCCGGCCAGGGGCTCGACCAGCGCTTCCTCGCCGGCGGGAACGGTCACCTCGAACAACGAGCCGCGGCCCGGGAGCGTGTCGACCCGCAGGCGGTTCCCCAGCAGGTCGAGCGTGCGCCGCACCACCGCCAGCCCGAGCCCCAGGCCGGGCGTCTCGCCGTCGGCGGCGCGCAGGCGGCTGAAGTCCTCGAAGGCCTCCTCCAGGCGTTCGGGCGGAATGCCGGGTCCGGTGTCCCAGACCTGCAGGCGCACGGTGCCGCCGTCGCGGCGGCAACCCATCAACACCCGGCCCCCGGATGTATGGGCGACGGCGTTGGAGACCAGGTTGCGCAACACCCGTCCCAGCAGCACCGGGTCGCTGAGGATGACCGCCGAACAGTCGACGACGCGCAGCGACAGCCCCTTGGCGGCGGCCGTCGGCTCGAACTCCGCCGCCACCTGGCGCAGCAATTCGCCGGCGCGCAGGTGCCGCCGCACCGGGGTCACGACGCCGGCGTCCAGCTTCGAGACATCGAGCAGGGCGTCGAACAGGCCGGTCATCGCCGTTACCGATCCGGTGATCCGCCGCAGCAGCGACCGTGCCTCGCGGCCGCGCACGACCTCGGACAGGCGCCCCGCGAACAGGCCGATGGCGTGCAGCGGCTGGCGCAGGTCGTGGCTGGCGCGGGCCATGAAGCGGGCCTTGGCCGCCAGTGCCGCCTCGGCGCGCTGCCGGGCCTCGCGCAGGCCGTCTTCCGTGCGGGCGCGCTCGGTGACGTCCGAAACGGTGATCACCGCGCCGCCGTCGGGAAAAGGCTGCGCGCGGATGTCGACGACATAACCCGCCGCGGTCATCAGCGCCCGCGGGCCGGCGGCATCGGGCCGGGGCAGCACCCCGTCGAGACGCCGCCCCGTCAGCGCCGCCGCGTCCTCGCCGCCCAGCAGTTCCGCCAGGCGCGCGTTGGCCCGCTTCACGCGCCCGTCGGCGTCGACCAGGGCGACGCCGTCGCTCATCGCCTCCAGGGTGGCGGTCAGTTCGGCGGCCAGCGCCTCCTTCTCCAGGCCCAGGCGCAGGCTCGATTCCACCGCACCGCCCAAAGTGCGGCCCACCGCCAGTAACGCCAGGCAGTGAACGAACACCAGCATTCCGATCGCCACCGAGGGCAGCCCGCCTTGCACCGCGAACACCGCCCCCAGCACCGGCAGCGAGGGCAGCAGCGCCCGGCGCAGCGTCGGCAGGCTGGGCGACAGGGTCGCCACCGCGCCGGCGCCGGTGCCGCCGATGATGAAGGCCAGGAACACCTGGCGCATGTTGTCGTCGGGGTGGAACAGCAGCACCGACGCCACCCCCCAGCCGATGCCGGTGGCCAGGATCATCGTGTTGTAATGGCGCAGGTGATCAGCGGCCTGCTCTGGTGTCACCTCGGCCGGGAAGGCGCGGCAGCGCCGCGCGCGCCACAGGGTTATGGCCGCCATCGCCGCCAGCCAGGCCGCGATGGCCCCGGCGCGGTCGGGGTGCCACAGGACGACGGTGGTCGTCGCGAGGATGAGCATATGCACCATCCAACCGGTACGGCCGTGTTGGTGCAGCAGTTTGGCGCGCTCGACGGCAATGTGGGCATCGAAAGACATGGCGCGGCGAGCATAGCCGCCTTCGGGGACCGGCGGCGAGCCCCAAGCTGCCGCCGCCGTCGCGCTCGCCGTCATGTCCACTCCCGTTTTCCCCGCGGGCGCGGGGCGCCGCGCCCGATTTCCCACCGACGATTAGACGGCCATCGCGGCGCCTTCACCATCGACAGGGTGATCTAGAACAGGCGGCTTATCTCAACCCACGGGCGCCTCGATGCCGATAAGGCATGTGTTCTAAGCCACCCTGTCGATGGTCAAGGCGCCCAAACGGTCGTCTAATTCCTTCATGGGACGGGGAGGCGGCGTTTTCGCTTGGCGGGGCTGGTGGCTGGCGTTGGGGCTGTTGGCGGCGGCGGTGGGGCCGGGCGGCCCCGCCCGCGCCGATGCCTTGCGCGACGACGTTGCCGCGCTGCACGGGCAGGGCGAGGCGATGGAGCGTCAGGCGGGGCGCATCCTGGCCACCCTGCGCGAGGAGACCGAGCTTGAGATCATCCGCAAGCGCAACGCGCTCAACGCCGCCAACGAGCGTTGGCGCAGCAATCCCGAGGCGCTGGACGGCGCCGAATTCCGCCGGAAGCTGGACGAGGCGCTGCTGATCGCGGCTGCCAATGGTCTCGATGTGGTGCGTATGCGCGCCCTTTACGATCAAATGCGGCGCTCGATCCTCACCGCCGATCTGGTGGTGCCCACGCTCCCCGCAGAGGGGCCGGCGCGGGCGGGGCCCGACCAGTGGACGGCGTTGCGCTCCTTCTTCGACTGGAGCGGTCGCCAAGCCGCCGAACTTGCCGAGGCCGAGGCCGAACGCCAGGAATTCCGCCTCGCCATGTACCGCCGCGCCGCGCGGCTGTTCATCGAAAGCCTCGTCGAGCCCGACGCCGCGCGCGCCCATGAACGCTTCCGCGCCTTCCGCCGGGCCATTCAGGACTTCCAGACCGCCGACGCCCTGCTCCTGCACGCCGAGGCCGAGGCGGTGGTGGCGACCCAGAAGCTGGTCGCCGACGTCGTCTCGGTCATCCCCGTCGCCGGCGAGGTCTTCGACGTCGTGGCGCTGGCGCGGGGCGAGACCCTGGCCGGCGAAGACATGGGCGTCGTCGAGACGGTGGTGACGAGCCTGTTCCTGCTGCCGGGGGTGGGCGATCTGGTCCAGGTGGCGCGGCGCAGCCCCAACGCGGCGGCGGTGATGGGCAACATCGCCGCCGGCATCGAGGCCGCCACCCCGGAGGCCCTGCGGGCCGTCGCCCAGGCGGTCGGCTCGACGCCCGCGCAACTGCGGGCCTTGTCGGCGCGCCTGGGCGGGGTTCCGGGGGCGCGCGAGGCGGCGAATCGGCAAAGCCGCCTGGCGCTGATGGTCCAGGCCGAGCAGGCCGCCGCGCGGGCGGCGCGCAGCGAGACCGGCCGCGCCGCGGCGCGCGCCTGGAAGGCGGCCGAGGAGGAAGGGCGTCGCCTGGTGGAGACCCTGGGCGAGCGTCTGGCGCGCGCCGACGGCGCCCTTACCGAGGACGTCCTCGACGCCTATCAGCGGGTGCGCCGCCACAATCTGGCCGTCAAGACGGCCCAAAACGCCGATCTCGGCGCCGTGCGCGCGCCGGTCTTCGAACTGGAGCGGCGTCTGTTCGGCACAGTCGAGGAGGTCGGCGGGCGCGTCGTCAATCGCGGCGACGGCCTCGTCGACCGGCAGGCGATCGCGGAATTGTCGTCGCAACTGGGCGACGGTCTGCGCGCGGCGCTGCGCGGTGACGCCGCCAACGATTCCGCCGCCAGCGTCATCGCCGGCATCCGCCGCGCGGCCTTGCAAGGCGACGACGCCGCCGCCGCCGCAAGGGCCGCCGATTTCGACCTGGCGCGCCATGTCGACCCCGACAACCTGCGCATCGAGGTGTTCAACGCCACCAACGAGGTTCCGCGCGTCGGCCGGATCGGCACCGACCGCGACATCACCTACCAACTGGTGCTGAAGGACGGCGGCCGCATCGACATTCCCGCCCGGATCGTGGAGGAGCCCTATTACCGGGCGCTGTACCAGAATCTCAATCCCGGTCGGCCGCCGCCCGCCGAGGGCTACGCCGCCTGGGGCAAGGCGATGGATCATGCCGTCACCGACGCCGTCCACCGCGAAGCCTATCGCGTCCACGGCGGCGAACTGGGCGACGTCCTGGGCGGAAGCGCGGCGCGGTTGACCTCCAGCGGCGCCGAGAGCGTGGCCGACACCTTTATCGACAAGGGGCTGCACTGGCTCGACTACGCCGACGAGGCGGCGCGCGCCGGCGATCCGTCGCTCGCCCTGATGCGCCAGGGCGAGGCGATGCGCCAGATCGTCAAGCAATACGACAACATCATCGCCCCGCGCCTGGCGCGCGAGGGGCTCGATGCCGCCGGCGTCCTCGACCCCAAGCTCCAGGCGGCGCTGGCGATGTTCCGGCGCGTGGGCGACCCGGTCGTCGAGGGCGTCGACCGGGTGGGCCGCAGCTATTCGCCGGCCGATGTCGAGGCGGCGCTGGCGGGCATGGGGCTGGACACGCGCACCGTGTTCCAGCGCCTTGCCGAGACGCTGCCGGCGGTGGAGACGCTGCGATGATGCGCCGCCTGCTGCTCGCGTTTGCACTGGCGCTCGCCGCGACCACCGGGGCGGCGCGGGAGGCCGCGCCGCCGAGCCGGGCCGAGATCGCCGCCGAGGCCGAATCCGTGGCCGCGCGCTATGCCGCGCAACAGCGCGAACTCGACGCCTACGAGGCGCAGGCGCGCGCCCTGGCCGAGCCGGGGACGGCGCTCGCCGCCTATCGCGACCTTGCCCTGCGGGTCCTGGCGGTCCGCGACGACATCGCCGCCACGCAACGCCGCCTCGAGGACCTGCACCGTCTCCTGGGCGAGATGGGGCCGCAATTGCCGGCCTTCGAGATCATCGCGACCCAGGGCACCTATGACGGGCCGCCGGTGGCCGACGCGATGGCGAACGGCGCGGTGATCGCCCTGCGCGCCGTCGTCCCCGGCGCCGCCGATGCCGACCTGCTGCCCACCCGGCTGACGTGGCGGTTGCTGCGCGCCTCGGGCGCGCCGGTGCCGGCCTATGTCAAGGCCGAGGACGTGGCGGCGGCGGGGGGCGAGACGGAGACGCGGGTGCGCTTCCTTCTGCGCGACCTGCCCGAGGGCGCCTATGCGGCGGCGTTGCGCCACGAGTCGCTGGCCGATCCCAGCGTAAGCCACGAAAGCGCTTTCGCCTTCGATGTCCTTCAGCCCTTGGCGGTCGAGCGCGTCTGGGTCACCGCCACCGCCGGCGACGAGACGGGGCGAGACACGCTGGCGCCCGATGAGCGGGTGCATGTCTATGTCGCCTATCGCGGCCGGGGGCCGGTGCGGGTGGCGCTGCGGGTGACACATGCCGCGAGCGGCGCCCTGGCCTTCGCCCATGAATGGGAACGCGCCCACGAGGAGGGGCGGCGGCGGACCGGGCTGCGCCTTCCCGAGGGCACCCTGGAGGCGGGCGATCGGCTGGTCGCCGAGATCGTCCTGGCCGACGAGGCGGGCGAGACCGAAACGGCGCGCGTCGGCTTCGCCATCGGCGGCGGTGGCGGCGGGCTGGCCCTTCGCGTGCCGCCGCGCCTAGCCGACGACGAACTCGCCACCTTCGCCATCGAGGTGCCGGAAGCCTTCCAGCCGCCCTTTGCCGTCGATGTGTCGGCGCCCGGCCTGACCGTGGCGCTGGCCGGGCCCGGCGCCCTGCACGGCACGCTTCACGGCCGCGCCATCGGCGCCGACTCCCGTCATCAGATGCGCGTCACCGTCACCGACGCCGCCGGACGGCGTGCCTCCGCCCGCGCCCATGTCACCGTCGCCGCCAAGGAATCGCCGTCGGCCGCGCCGCCGTCGGCACCGCCGGGCGCGGCGGGCACCGCGCCGCCGGTGGCCGCGCCGCCGACACCCGCGCCGCCGTCCGCCGCCGCGCGCTCCCCGGCGGCCGCGCCGCCGCCGGCAGATGCCCCCGCCGGTGGCCCCGCCACGTCACAGGCGCCGGAAGCCGCCGCGTCCCGTCCGCCGTCGGCGCCGACGGCGGCACCGGCCGCCCGGGCCGCGCAGTGCCGTCAGCGCCAAGCGGCCTATGAGGGCGCGCTGCGGCACGCCAATGACCTCGCGGGGCGCCTGAAGGCCGTTCACGACGCGCTGCACCAGCGGTTCCGAGGCGGCTATGACGACCTCAGGGCACGGCTGGCGGCGGCCGGGGGCGAGCGGCGGGCCGATGCGGCGCTGCGGGCCGAGGCCGAGAAATACCGGCGCTACTTCGCACTGACCAAGGAACTGGCGGCGATGTCCGACTGCGGCCAGGTCGTCTACACCCTCAAGAACAGCTGGGTCGGCCAGACATTCGCGTACCCGGCGGAGGAGGCGACCCGCCTGTGCCTGGCCTATTCCGACGCCGCGCGCGCCGCCTCGCAGGCGCGCGCCGCCGCCGCCGGCTGCCTCACCCCCGCCGGCGAGTTGCGCCCCGAAGTCGCCGAGGGTCGCGCCGCCGAGAAGACGCCGGCCCGCGAGCAACCCGGCCCCGGCGGCGCGCCGCCGCGCTGCCTCGAGGTCGAGGTCGAGGTCGAGGCCGGCCGGGTCGTCGACGGGCGCACGGTCGACGGCAGGATGAGCGACGGCAAGCTGCGCTTCGCCAGCCTGGCGCCGCGCTGCGACGCCGAGGACGCGGCGGGCACCGTCCGCGAATTTCCACACGCGACCCAGGTCTGCGGCGTCACCGTGATGTTCGACAACGCCGAGGTTATCGCCGCCATTCCCGCCTTCGCCGCCGCCGCCAAAGCCCGCGGCAACACGCATCTGGTGGTGGCGGACGGCGCGCAAATCATCGCCCACTGCCCATTGTAGAGGCCGTATCGACATGATCGCGACCACCCTCGGACACCCCCTTTCAACCCCGCGCCGGCGGTTGGCCGCGATGGCGGCGAAAGCGGTCGCCGCCGCCGCCGTTCTGGGCCTCGCCGCCGGCTGCCAGCCCGCCGCCCGCGCCGCCGGCGGCGCCGCCGCGCCCGCCGCCGCGGCGCCGCCGTCGCCGCAACCGCCGCCGGCGCAGGCGAACGCCCAGCCCCAGCCCCAGAACCAGCCCCCGACGCCGACGCCGGCAAAGGCGAGGGTGACCCTGGCCGATTACGCCGAAGACGCCGCCGCCATCGAGGCGGTCTTCAGCGACGACGGCCGCGTGCTGGCCACCCTCCACCAGCGCGCCGACGCCGCCTATCTGGGGGTGTGGGATGTGACCGACCCCGACGCCCCGGCGATCACCAGGCGCGAACTTGGCGCCAAGGCGGGGTTGCGCAAGAACCTGATCCTGTCACCGGACGGACAGCGCATCACCCTGCGGCACGGCGCGGCGGACGAGTTGGCGCTGATACATCTGAGCGGTCACAAGGCGTTGCAGCCCCTGAAGCTGGGCTTTCCGCGCGAGCAGATGATCGCCGGCGCCTTCAGCCCCGATGGCCGCACCCTGGCGGCGGCGCGGCGCTATTTCGGCCGTGGCACACGGCATCACCACGCCATCCATCTTGTCGACACCGCCACCGGCGCCGTAACGGCGACGACCGAACTGGGCTACGAACGCGACATCGGCTGGATGCGCTACTCCCCCGACGGCCGCTTGCTGCTGGTCGGGGTCGAGAAATTCATGATGCAGTTTCGCGGCAACGACATCTACCACGAACCCCGTGGCAAGGGCGCGATGCTGTTCGACGCCCGCAACCTGACGCTGGTCACCGATTTCGGCCTCGCCGAATACTCGTCGCGCTATTCCCTCGTGCGCGGCGGCGTCGTGCTGCCGGGCGCCAACGCCGTGGCGCTGCTGGAGAAGCGGCGGTTGGCGGTGGTGGCGCAGCCCAACCCCGTCGAACTGATCGGGCAGGCGCTGGGGGCCGACAACGTGATCGCCCATGTCGGGCATGTGGCGGTGGCCGAGGGCGATATCCTCGGAATGATCCTCTCCAAGGAGGACGAGTCGTCGTCGTTCCTGTGGATCGGGATTGTCGACGGCGACACCACCCGCTTCCTGCGCAACCACGACCTGGGGATGGAGCGGCCGCTGGCCCTGGGCGTCGGCCACGGCGGCGCGTGGCTGGTGGCGACGGCGCGGGGCCTGCGGCGCTTCCCCGCCCTGCCGCCCGGCGCCGGCCGGGCTGCGCGGCTGCTGGAGGAAGCCAAGGAAATGGTCAAGGCCGGCTTTGGGGAGGAGGCCTATGAGCGCATCGCCGAGGCTCTGGACGCCGACTGGCGCGCCGTGCGCCGCACCGGCGCCGACGTTCTGGCCCCCCACGCGCCGGCGTTGGCCGGGGGCCTGGAACTGAAGCGTTGGCGGCTGATGCGGGCCGAGGGCGATCCCGACGCCGTCTGGCCGCTGTTCGGATTCGGGTATATGGCGGTGCGGGCCGGGCATCCGGGCGTGGTCGCGCAGGCGGCCGGCGAATTGCGCCGGGCCGGCCGGTTGGGCGAGGCTTTGGCCGGTTATCTCGACGCCCTGGTGCTGGCGGCGCGCGGCGACGTCGACGGCGGCTATCGCCGCGCCGTCGCCGCCAGGGGCGGGCTGGAAGGCGACGATTTCGGGACGCTCGCCGGGCGTGTCACGGCCCACGCCGCCGCCTGGCAGCCGCTGTTCGCCGACCCCGCCAAACTGGCCTTCGTCATCGGCGCCGAGGTCGGCGACCTGCCCGAGGCGCCGCCGCGGACGACGGCGATGGCGCCTTATATCGACATCGACGGCAACCCGCTCGCGGTTGGCGGCGCTCCGGTCCCGGCCGCAACCCCGGCTCCGGCTCCGGCGCCGCCGGCTTCCGCTCCGGCTCCGACGCCCGCCCCGGCCCCCGCCCCCTCGGGTGGCCCGGTGGTTCTGGACTAGGGGCCGGCGGTGTTGACGGCCGCCCCGGCCCGCGCGCTGGCCGCATCGCTGTGTCTGGCGGTGGCGCTGGGCGGCCTCGGCGGCTGCCGGCCGGTGCGTTCCGACGCTGAATGGGAGGCCATGCGCCTGACCGAGGCTCTGCGGGCGGCGTTGGCCGAGGCCGCGCCCTATCACGCGGATGCGCCGCCGCGCGACGTCGCGCATCTGTGCCGGACGCTGCGCCATCTGCGCAACGGCGCCGGCGCTGCGGCGCCGTCGGCGGGTCTTCTTCCGGCGACGTGGCTGGATGAGCCGCCGACGACGCCGGGCCGGCACGCCGGTTATCGGTTCGTGGTGACCGCCGGCGCCAGGGGCATCGTGGCGGTGCCCGATCACCCCGGCGCGCGGGCGGGTACAGCCTATTACGCCCGGCTGCCGACGGGGCTTTACGAGCGCGCCGCCGACGGCTTCACCACACGGGACGGCGACCCGGCGCCGGACATCGCCGGCGACCGCGCCTGGCGTCAAGTGCGGGCAATCCGGTGACGACGCGGCGCTTCCGGCGGCGGCTGGCGGTGGTGATCCTTTTGGCGCTCGGCATGACGGCCGCCGTCGGCGCCGCCGCCATCTTCGCCACCGACGTCGTCCATCTCCATGACGGCGCCGCGCCGGTGACCGACAACTCCGTCGTCGTCCTGCGGCGCTGGGAGGGCGGGCGGCAATCCTGGGAGTTGTGCGAGAACGGCCGGCTGTTCCTGCGCCAGGGGCCGGGGTGGGCGCCGGGACCACACGTCTTCATTCGCACGCGCCACCCCGACATCGCCACCTTCGATCACTGGCGGCGCGGCCCGGAGGGCGCCGCCGCCGCCGACCAGCACCGGGGTTATCAGCTCTATCTGCGGGCGAAGGCGGCGGAGGCCGCGGGGCGGGTGGAGGTGACGCTGCCGTCGGTCGGCGAAAGCCCCGCCCTCGATTCCCGGCCGCCGCCACCGCCACGGCCGGGCATGGCCGAAGGCCGCCTGGGCTTCGACCGCCATTTCGCCGTTGATCTGGCGAGCGGAACCGTCACCCAGGTCGCGGCGCCGCCGCGATGAGCGCCCGGGCCGGCTTGGCGGCCGTCGCCGTCGCGATGCTGCTCGCCGCCTGTGCCGGTCCTTCGCCGCCGGCCACCTATGCCGCGATCGCCCGGGACATCGTCGCCGCGCGCTTTGACGCCGAAGCCGCGACGCTGGCCACCATCCACAACGCCGCCGACGGCCAAGGGCTGACGGTCTGGCGGGTGAGCGGCGACGACGTCCAGTCGCTGCGATCATGGCGCCTCGACGGCGGCCGCCTGGGCGCCGACATCCTGCTCTCGGGCGACGGCAATCGCGTCGTCGTCCCCGCGAGCGGCGGCGGTCTGGCGGCGGTCGGCGTCGCCAGCGGCCGTCGCGTTTCCGTCCTCGACATGCCTCGCCCCTTCGACCGCGAGGCCGTCGCCGCCGGCGCCTTCGGTCCCGAGGGCATGGTGGCGCTGGCGATGCGGCCGCCGGGCGCGGCCCTGCTGCTGTTCGAGGTGGCGTCGGGGCGCTTGGCGGCCGCCGCGCCGCTGCCCGGCGACGGTGGAACGGCGGGGTTGATGTTCTCGCGCGACGGCCGCCACCTGTTGCGCATGGGCGCGGCGCCGGCCGCCCCGGCGGCGCTGTGGACGACGCGCCCGTTGCGGCGGATCGCGGCCGTCGCGCGCCACGATGGCGCCGCCGTCTTCCTTGCCGATCGCGATGCCCTGGCGCTGGCCGCGCCCGAGGGGACGCTGCGGCTGATGACGCTGCCGGAGCTGACCCAGGCGGCGCGGTTTCGGTCATGGAGGGCGGAGCGGGGATGGCGCGGGCCGCTGGTCTCCGGCCCCGACGCCCTGCTGGGCCTGATAACCGCCGGCGCGCCCCACGCCCGCGACCGTTTCCGGGTCTTCCATCTCGATCGCGACGCCCTGCTGCCGCTGCTCGACATCGATCTCTACGCGGACGCCGCCCACGCCATCGGCGTCACGCGCGGCGGTGAGTGGCGCCTTGCCGCCACCAGCGGCGTGCTGCGCTTTGCATCCCCGGGGGCGGCGGCGGTCGGCGTCGAGCGCCGGGTCGCCGAGGCGCGCCGGCTGCTCGCGGCGGGCTTGCCACGCGCCGCCGGCGAGACGCTGTTGGCGGCGCTGGCCCTCGACCCCGAGCGCCTGGGCGAGCGCGGCGCCGACCTGATGCGCGATCACCCGGCCTTGGCCGGGGAAGTCGAACGGCGCCGCGCCATCCTGCTGCGCGGGGAGGAATACACCGCCCATGCCGACGGTCGGCCGCTGTTCATTTACGGTTACCTGGCCCTGCTGGCGGGCCATCCCGACATCGCCCGCACGGCGGCCCGCCGCCTGCGCGGCGACGGCTCCATTCCCACCCAATTCGATGGACCGGCCCTGGCCGGCTATCTCGACGCGCTGGTGGCCGCGTGGGGCGGGAGGATCGATGAGGCCATGGCCCACGCCCTGGCGGCGCGCGAATTGGCCAATCCCGGCGTGGGCGCCTTTCTGGCTGAGCGCATCCGCGCCCATCCGCGAGCCTGGGGCCCGCTGCTGGCCGAGCGGCGGGCGCTCGCCCGCGCGACGGGCGTACCGCTGGCGCTCATCCCCACGAGCGTGGCCCCGCCGCCGCAACCGCTTCCGTTTCCCCGACCCGACGGCACCTTGGCCGAACCGCGATAGCGTCGCGGACCCAAAGCCACTTGCGCGATAGCCGCTTGCGGGATAGTCAACGATTGCTATCGCCGGGGGAAAAGGGGGAGGAGGCATGGCCATTCTGAAGGAGCGGGACGCGGCGGCGGCGGCCGACCGGCGGGCGGCGGCGGGGCGCGCCGCCGAGGTGCGGATGGCCTTCTATCTGCGGCGCGCCTTCGGCGCCAGGGACGACGTGCTGGTCTTTAACGATTTGAGGCTGGTTGAGGCGGACGATGCCTGCCAGATCGACCACCTCATCCTGCACGAAGGCGGCGGCATCATCGTCGAGAGCAAGTCGGTCACCTCCAAGATCAGGGTTAATTGCCGGAACGAATGGGCGCGCCTGTGGGACGGGCGCTGGCGCGGAATGGCGTCCCCGGTCATCCAGGCCCAAAATCAGGCCGAGTTCCTGCGCCGCCGCCTGGATGCCAACCGCGAGGAACTCCGCGGCAAGCTCTTGGGGGTGAAGCAGAAGGGATTCAGGAATGTCGATCTGGCGGTGCTGGTCGCGATTTCCGACCGGGGCCTCATCACCCGCGAAAGGCCCGAGTTGGCGCCCGAGGCCGTCAAGGCCGACCAAGTGCCGGGCCGCATCGCCGAGATCATGCGGCGGCAACGGAAGGCAAGCGGCCTCGGGGCGATTGCCTTCGGCAAGGAAAGCGATGTGCGCAGCGGCCTGGAATGGGACGAGTTGATGCGGATTGGCGTATTCCTGGGCGCGCAGCACAGCCCGGCCCCGGCGGCGGTACAAGATGCGGAGCCGATGCCGCCCGCCGCCACCGAGCGGGCCCCGACGACCCCCGACGATCAGCCCCCCGCCGCGGTGTGCCGTCACTGCGGCGGCGCCGATCTTCGCATCCTGTGGGGTCGTTACGGCTACTACTGGAAATGCGCCTGCGGCGGCAACACGCCCATCGACACCACCGCGCCCGACGGGTCGAAGGGGCGCGTGCGAAAGCGTGGCAAGGAGTTCTTCCTGACCTATGCGAACGGACGGGAGACGCTGCTCCACGTCGACCGCCAGAGCACGCCGGCTGCGGGGGACCAGGGGCCGAGGTAGGCGGGGGCGGCCGCGATCCTGCTGGCGCGAGCGCGGCCGTTGCGTCGCGGTCGCTGCCTGCGCCTTGCGAAGCTATGCGTCTACGATCGTCTCGAAGCCGCCGTAGATCAGGCGCTTGCCGTCGAAGGGCATGGGGTTGCGATCCGGCTGCAGGCGGGGATCCTCCATGACCTTCTTCATCGCGGAGTCGCGGACCTCACGGGACGGCCAAAGGATCCACGAAAACACCACCGTTTCGTCGTCCTTGCATTTGACCGCCATGGGAAAGGAGGTCACTTCGCCCTCCGGGACGTCGTCGCCCCAGCATTCCACCAGCTTCAACGCGCCATGCTCCTTGAAGACGACGGCGGCCTCCTCGGCGTGCCGGCGGTAAATTTCCCGATTGGCGGTCGGCACCGCCGCCACGAATCCATCGACATAGGTCATGGTCCGTCCCCTTGCGTCCGCCGTGGGTTCGCCACGGTAGAAAGCAGGTCGCCATGCCCCTGCCCAGCGGCAATCGTCTGGAGGGGCTACCTCGGCCGGGCAGCCGCCCGTAAGACCGCGACCGCCATCGGAAAGGGTTCGGGCCGGCCGCCGGATTGTTGTCGAGCGGACGGTGGTGCTCGGAGGCGGGCAGCGCCGCCAGGCCCGTTCCACCGAAAGTCCACTCCCCTCCCGTCAAGTGTCGAGCGGACGAACGTCGTGGTCTTGGCGGCGTTGTATGACCTGTGGCGATAACGTTTGAGTCCCTGGCGTGCGCCTCCTGGTGAATTGAGAAGAGGCCGCGCCACATTAGTTTTCCCCGTAGCAGACCAGGGCGCGAGTGTTGTTCAGAGACCGCCGGGTCGGCGCGCGGGGACTTTGCGATGACGCAGTTTATTGCTTCACCAATTTTAACCAAGACCAACTGGGAGGCCGCCTGCGGCCATCTGCGGCGTGTCTATGCGCTGACGCCCCGCGAGGCCGTGGTCGCGCTGCGCGTCGCCGCCGGCATGAACGCCCGCGAGGTCGCCGAGGAGCTGGGCATCTCGGTCGGCACCGTGCGGGTGCATATAAAGCGAATCCTGGGCAAGACGGGCACCAACCGTCAGTCGCAGCTCGTCGGCCTGATCCTGCGCGCGATCCTGCAGGAGGCCGCGCCGCAGGACGTTACATAACGCGAGGGAGGGGCAATCACGATGCGACGAACAGCGATCAGGGCCGCCGCCGTGCTGATGGCGGCGGCAAGCCCGGCGGCGGCGGCCGACGGCGACGGCAACTTCTTTGCGCGCGGCGTCGGCGCTCAAAGCTGCCAGTCTTATGTCGACGCCGTCCAAGGCGGGGATCCCGCCGCCTATCTGTTCCGCAGTTGGATCAACGGCTATGTGACGGCGCAGAATCAGGTGCGGGCCGAGACCTACGACCTAGCGCCGGACGCGACGGCGGAATCGCTGGCGGCGGCGGCGGCGCGGGTGTGCGCACGGGCGCCGGAGCAACCATTCTGGGCGGCGGCCCACGCCCTTGTCGAGACGGCGCGCCCCCATCGCCAGAAGGCGCAGGGCGACCCCGCCGAGATCGCCTGGAACGGCCGGGCCGTGAGCGTGCAGCCCGCGACGCTGCGGCGGGTGCAGCAGGCCCTGAAGGACGCCGGCTACGGCATCGCCACCGTCGACGGCGTCTACGGCCGCAACACCCGCCAGGCCCTGCAGGCGTTTCAGCGCGACGCCGGGCTGGAGGAGACCGGCCTGCCCGACGCCCCAACCCGCGCCCGCCTCGCCTACTGATGGCGGCGCCGATGATGCGGGCGCTGGCCACGGTCGCCGCCGGGGCGCTGTGCGGACTGGCGGCGCTGCCGGTGGCGGCCCAGGAGGACGCCGGCCTTGCCGAGCGGGTCCGCCAGCTTGAGGAACTGGTGGCCGAGCAGGCGCGGGCCCTCGACCGCCAGCGCCGCCTGATGCAGCGCCAGCAGCAGGCCCTCGACCGGCTGGGGGGCGCGGCGCCGGGGCAGGGGGCCGCCGGGGCCGCAGCGCCGGAGGCCGCCGCACCGGCGGGCCGGGCGCCGGAGGCCGCGCCGCCCGCCGCCCCCACCGCCCCGCCGCCCCAGACCGCCGCCGCCCCGCCGGGCGAGCCCCCGGAGCCGCGCGAGCGGCCCGAGATCGCCGTCGGTGAGTTGGTGGAGCGCGGCGGAGTGCTCACCCCGCCCGGCACCCTGGTGCTGGAGCCGTCGCTGGAATACGTCCACGACAGCTCGAACCAGGTGCTCATCGAGGGGCTGTCGGTGCTGCCGGCGCTGCTGATCGGCAACATCGACGTGCGCGAGGTCGAACGCGACTCCCTGTTCGGGGCGCTGACGGCGCGGGCCGGCCTGACGCGCCGCCTGGAGGCGGACGTCAAGCTGCCCTATGTCTATCGTCACGACGAAACCACCGCCCGCGAACTGGCGGTGGAGGCCACCACCTCGACCATCACCACCGTCGACGGCGACGGCTTGGGCGATGTCGAGGCCGGGCTGCACTATCAGCTCACCGAGGGCAACGGCGGCTGGCCGTATTTCATCGGCAATCTGCGCGTGAAGGCGCCGACCGGGCGCGACCCCTTCGAGGTGCCGCTGAGCGAGCAGGGCCTGCCGCTGGAACTGCCCACCGGCAACGGTTTCTGGGGCGTCGAGCCCAGCATCAGCTTCCTGAAGCCCTCCGACCCGGTGGTGTGGTTCGGCAACCTGAAATATCTGTGGAACATCGAGCGCGACGTCGGCGGCGGCTTCGGCACCATCGATCCCGGCGACGCCATCGGCGGCTCGATCGGCCTGGGCTTTGCCGTCAACGAAAGCACCTCCTTCAGCCTGGGCTGGGAGCAGCAATACGTCATGGACACCGAGCAGGACGGGCGGAGGGTGCCCGGCTCCAGCCTGTCCATCGGCTCGCTGCTCCTGGGCATGTCCTACCGGCTCTCCGACAGCACCTCGCTCAGCCTCAGCTTCCAGGGGGGCATGACCGAGGATGCCACCGACCAGCGCATCATCCTGCGCGTGCCCATCCGCTTCCAGCTGTAGCGCGCGCCGGCACCCCCGGCCGCCATCGCGCGAAAGGGGCGGCGCACGGCAACGAAAGCGAGCGGCGGCCATCCCCAAGGCCCTAATACCGAAGACATCACCGCGCATACCCTAGCTGGGAGACGCGGCCGCCGCCGCACCCGCGTACCGTGTCAAACGTTCCCCCGGCCACATCCATCGGGGTGCGCGCCCAGGCATAACGGCCTGGCGCGATGGCGGGGTGCGGGTAACCAACCATAGTTGGGGAGAGAGCGATGATGCGTTTCACCAATCTCAAGGGCGCGCTGCTCGCCGGCGCCTCGGCGGCCGTGTTGATGGCGGCCGTGCAGGCGCCGGCGCTCGCCGACCAGATTTACGCCGGCAGCCAGACCAAGAACGCCACCGCCGGCGGCAACCTCGCCGATTCCGACGACAGCGCCAACGCCAACACCAACGCGGGCAACACCTTCGAATCGTTCACGGGGGTCGCGTCCGAGGTGCAGAACAACGGCGCCAACGCCGCCCTCAACAACGGCAACGCCGTCTCGGCCAGCATCGACACCGGCACCGATCCCGGCAATGTCGACTATTCCGCCCTTAGCGGCCAGACCGCGACCCAGGTCGGCGGCAGCATCGCGACAGAGACCAATGTCGACGATGACAACTTGATCGAGGACCAGGCGTTCCAGAACGCCCAGGGCGTGTTCAGCAAGCTGCAAAACAACGGTTCCGAAAGCGCCATCAACAACGGCAACGCCGTCGCGGCGGCGATCCTGGAGGGCAACGTCGCGACCAGCGTCCTCTACGTCGCCTCGGACCAGGACGCCACCGTCGGCGGCGGCGCCGTCAATCTGTACGAGGCCGAAACCAGCACCAACGACAACGACATCCGCGATGACGCCTTCGGCAGCACCGAGGGCGTGATGAGCGTGTTGCAGAACAACGGCCCCAACGCGGCGCTGAACAACGGCAACGCCGTGGCGGCGGTCATCAACGCCACCGATGTCGACGGCAACGGCGACTTCGACGTCGAGGGCAACCAGACGGCGCGGGTCGACGGCAGCAACAGCAGCACCGAAACCACCAATCTCGACACCAACCGTCTGCGCGGCAACGCCTTCCAGAACGCCCAGGGCGTCGGCAGCGCCATGCAGAACAACGGCGCCAACACCGCCGCCAACAACGGCAATGCGGTTTCGGCGCTGGTGCTGAACCAGAACATCGACGGCGCCTACGACCTCGACGCCATCGGCAGCCAGGACGCCCGCGTCGACTCCACGCCGGGCGGCGCCAACGAAGCGGTGCAGCAGGCCGACAGCCACGACCGCAACTTCATCGGCGGCAACGCCTTCGAGGAATCGCGGGGCGTGTTCAGCGCCATGCAGAACAACGGCCCCAACAGCGCCCTCAACGGCGGCAACACGGTCGCCGCGATGATCAGCAACGGCGAGGGCACGCCCGACGATTTCGCCGCCACCAGCGAGCAACGCGCCACCGTGCGCGCCAATGACGGCACCAACAGCAGCGACGAGGACGCCAGCGACGATGCCAACCGCATCGACGGCAACGCCTTCCGCGACCCCGAGGGCATCGTCAGCGCCACCCAGAACAACGGCGCCAACACGGCGGCCAACAACGGCAACACGGTGACGGCGGCGATCGCCAACAACCGCACGGACGTCGACGGTCCGCAGGACATGCTTGCCGTCTCGACCCAAAACGCCCAGGTGCGGGCCACCAACGGGGGCACCAATGTCAGCATCGAGACCGGCAGCGACGACAGCAACCTGATCACCGACGACGCCTTCGCCAGCGTCCAGGGAGTCGCCAGCGCGTTGCAGAACAACGGCGCCAATTCGGCGCTCAACAACGGCAACACCGTTTCCGCGGTGATTTCGGGCGGCGCCGGCACCACGGCCGACGATTTCCGCACCGACAGCAGCCAGACCGCCCGCGTCGATGCCGACGCGCTTGGCGGCAACATCAGCGAGGAATACGCCAGCGACAACACCAACACCCTCGGTGGCAACGCCTTCCAAGGCGCCGCCGGCGTCGCCAGCGTGTTGCAGAACAACGGCGCCAACAGCGCCGCGAACAACGGCAACACCGTCGCCGCATTCATCATCTCCGGCGGCGTCGGCTCGGCGGGCGCGCCATCCGAGTTGCAGGCGCCCAATGGCGAGTTGACGGTCTCCCAAAGTGCCACCGTCGAGGCCAACGCCAGCAACAGCGGCGATCCCGACGGCAACCGCAACCTGGAAGGCGGGACCGGTAACCGCGTCGTCGAAGCCAACGACATCACCGACAACGCCTTCCAGAACGCCGAGGGGGTGTTCAGCGTCCTGCAGAACAACGGCGCCAATTCCGCCATCAACAACGGCAACACGGTTTCGGCGGTGATCTCCGATCCCGATACCTACGCCGCCGCCCAGGCCGATTTCGACACCGTTAGCACCCAGACCGCGCTCGTCACCAACGACGACGGCGCGGGCGCCAACGGTGGCGACAACACCAGCCGCGAAAGCCGCGACGGCGCCGACGGCAACCCCGACACCAACACCGTCGACGGCAGCGCCTTCGCCGCCGCCAAGGGGGTGATGAGCGCCGCCCAGAACAACGGCGCTAATTCCGCCATCAACAACGGCAACACCGTGGCGGCGATCATCAGCGACCAGCAGGCCAACACCAACAACGATGAATACAGCGCCACCTCGGTGCAGAGCGCGACGGTGGAAAGCCGCTTCGGCAACACGCCCTTTGACGGCAATCTCAGCGAGGAAGCCAACAGCCCCGACACGAACACCGTCGCCGGCGCCGCCTTCGGCGCCGCGCAGGGAGTCGGCAGCCTGGCGCAGAACAACGGCGCCAACAGCGCGCTGAACAACGGCAACACCGTTTCGGCGGTCATCACCGACGGGCCGGTGGCCTCGGTCGCCGACTTCGCCGCCGACAGCCGCCAGGACGCGCGGGTCTCCGCGCGCGACAACACCATCAACCGCGACCAGCAGGGCAATGTCAGCGGCGGCGCCGGCGCCTGGCCCAGTGACGAGAGCAACCGCATGACCGGCCAGGCGTTCTACGAGGCCGAGGGCGTGTTCAGCGCCATGCAGAACAACGGCCCCAACAGCGCCGCCAACAACGGCAACACCGTTGCGGCCTTCATCACCGACGGCACCGTCGGACTCGACGACGAGTCGTTGCTGGACGCCAACCAGAACGGGGCCTTCACCAGCCGCCAGCGCGCCACCGTCGAGGGCGGCGACAACGGCGGCACCAACATCAGCCGCCAGCAAGGCAGCGACGATCGCAACTCCATCGACGGCGAGGCGTTCCGTTACGCCGAGGGCATCTTCAGCGCCCTGCAGAACAACGGCGGCAACAGCGCGCTCAACAACGGCAACACGGTGGCCGCCGTCATCGCCGAGAGCGGCATCGCCAACGAGCACGACGCCACCCTCACCGCCGGCCAGGTCCAGCAGGCGCGGGTGAACGCCGATGCCGGTGGCAATGAATCCTACGCCTCCGACTTCGCGGGCACGGCGGTGGCCTCGCTGGCCAGCAACCGCCTGACCAACGACGTCTTCAGCGGCGCCGAGGGCGTGTTCAGCGTGTTGCAGAACAACGGCGCCAACAGCGCCATCAACAACGGCAACGCCGTTACCGCCTTCATCACCCAGGGCACGGCGGACATCGGGGCCGGCAACGACTTCACCGTCGATAGCACCCAGACCGCCCGCGTCGAGGCCACCGGCGGCGGCCTGAACTTCAGCTTGGAGGAGGACGCCAGCCACGACAGCAACCTCATCGACGGCGACGCCTTCAACGGTACGCAGGGCGTGGCCAGCATCACCCAGAACAACGGCGCCAACAGCGCCATCAACAACGGCAACACGGTGGCGGCGGTCTTCAACGGCAGCCAGGCCGCCGGCACCTTCTGGTCGGGCGACACCTCGACGGCGACGGTGGTCGCCGGCGCGGCATCGTCGGTCAGTGTCGGTGTGAGCAACACCAACACCATCGGCGGCAACGCCTTCCAGGGCGCCAGCGGCGTCGTGTCGGTCAGCCAGAACAACGGCGCCAACGCGGCAATCAACAACGGCAACGTCGTCGCCGCCTTCATCAACTGAGTCGGCTGCCGGGCGGCGGGCCCAGGCCCGCCCGCCGGTGCTGCTCCTGGAAGGAGTAGACGAGGAGCGTGCCCACCGAGTAGAGGTACGCGACCGCGCGCCGAGCGCGCTCCGTTCCCATGAGA
>JAWLGJ010000024.1:0-51002 GCA_041685145.1 Magnetospirillaceae bacterium
CCGCCGCCACCCGCTGGCGCGGGCGCGGGCGCGCGCCGCGCCCGCCGCCACCCCGCCCGCCGGCGTGCGCGAGGTGCCCGGCCGCGGCCTGGAGGCGGGGGCGACCCGCCTGGGCAGCCGCGCCTGGTGCGGCGTCGATGCCGGCGCTCCCGATGCCGACGGCCCCGAGATGTGGCTGGCGCGGCCGGGGCGCCCGCCGCTGCGCTTCCTGTTCCGCGACGCGCTGCGCCCCGACGCCGCCCAGGTGGTGACGGCGCTGACCAAGCGCGGCCTGGCGGTGGAGCTTTTGTCCGGCGACCGCCCGGCGGTGGTCGCCGAGGTGGCGCGGGCGGTCGGCATCGCGACCTGGCGCGGCGCCTGCACGCCGGCGGAGAAGGTCGCCCGCCTGGAGGAACTGGCGGCGCGGGGGCGCCGGGTGGCGATGGTCGGCGACGGCCTCAACGACGCCCCGGCGCTGGCGGCGGCGCATGTCTCGATGTCGCCCGCCAGCGCCGTCGACATCGCCCAGACCGCCGCCGACGCCGTCTTCCAGGGCGACCGGCTGGCGCCGGTGGTCGAGACCCTGGTGCTGGCGCGGGGCTCGACGCGGCTGGTGAAGCAGAACTTCGCCATGACCTTCGTCTATAATGCCGTCACCGTGCCCTTGGCGGTGCTGGGCATGGTGACGCCGCTGATCGCCGCCGCGGCGATGTCGGCGTCGTCGGTGGCGGTGATCGCCAACGCCATGCGCCTGTCGCGCGGGAGGGGCCGGTGACCAACCTGCTGTTGCTGATTCCGGTGGCGCTGTTTCTGGGCCTGCTGGGGCTGGCCGCCTTCCTGTGGGCGCTGAAGAGCGGCCAGTTCGACGACCTCGACGGCGCCGCCAACCGCATCCTCTTCGACGACGAGGACGACGACCCGCCGCGGCGCTCCTAGGCCCGCCGCCGCCCCGCTGGAAGCGGTTGCCCTCGGCGACGAAAAGGCGGCATAACTAGGATTGCCGACGCAAGGGAAGACGGAATGCCGCCCGAGGCCGTCCTTGAGTGTGACCCGCAGGCCCCGACCTACGTGCCGTGCAGCCGCTGCGCGGTCAGCCGCGTCGCCTTCTGCTCGGGCCTGACCGCCGTCGACGTGGCGCGCCTGTCCGGCATCGCCGGCCAGGTGCAGATGCCCGCCCACAGCACCCTGTTCCGCGAGGGTGACGCCGTCGGCCACCTCTATACGGTCATCCACGGCGCCGTGAAGCTCTATAAGCTGCTGCCCGACGGGCGGCGCCAGATCACCGCCTTCCTGTTCCCCGGCGACTTCTTCGGCCTGGGCGTCGGCGGCGCCTATGCCTACACCGCCGAGACGCTGACGCCGGTGCGGCTGTGCCGTTTTCCCCGCCCGCAGCTCGACCGCCTGCTGGCCGAGGCGCCGGCCTTCGAGAACAAGCTGCTGACCCTGACCATCCAGGATCTGGCCCAGGCGCAGGAGCACATGCTGCTGCTGGGGCGCAAGACGGCGCGCGAGAAGCTGGCCAGCTTCCTGTTGCGGTTGTCGCGCGGCGCGCAGCGGCGCGGGCTGGCGGCCTCGCCGCTGTCGCTGCCGATGCGCCGCTCGGACATCGCCGACCACCTGGGCCTGACCATCGCGACGGTCAGCCGCACCTTCACCCAGTTCAAGCGCGAGGGCGTGATCGGCATTCCCGACCTGTCGCGGGTGGAACTGGCGCAGGCCGAGACGCTGCGCGCCATCGCCGAGGGCGGCTGACGGCCGCCTTGCCCGGGGCGCCGGAAACGGCCATAGTGCACCGCAGCAACGGAGTGCTCCTGCGGTGGAGGTAGCCATGTCCGTCACATCGGCCGACCCCCGGCCCATCACCACCCGCGATATCCGGCTGCGCAAGGGCGCCGAGCCGGTGGTGTGTCTGACCGCCTATACCACGCCGATGGCCAAGCTGCTGGACCCGCACGCGGACCTGCTGCTGGTCGGCGACTCGCTGGGCATGGTGCTGTACGGCCTGCCCAGCACCCTGGCGGTCAGCCTCGACATGATGATCGCCCACGGCGCCGCCGTGGTGCGCGGGGCGCGGCGGGCCTGCGTCATCGTCGACCTGCCGTTCGGCAGCTATCAGGAATCGCCGCCGGTGGCGTTTCGCAATGCGGCGCGGGTGATGGCCGAGACCGGATGCAGCGGCGTCAAGGTCGAGGGCGGCCGCGAGATGGCCGAGACGGTGCGCTTCCTGGTCGAGCGCGGCATCCCGGTGTTCGGGCATGTGGGGCTGAAGCCGCAGTCGGTGCACGCGCACGGCGGCTTTCGCGCCCAGGGCCGCGCCGAGGACGAGGCCGCCGCCATCCTCGCCGACGCCCGCGCCATCGCCGAGGCCGGCGCCTTCGCGATGGTCGTGGAGGGCACGGTGGAGCCGCTGGCGCGGGAACTCACCGCCGCCGTGCCGGTGCCGACCATCGGCATCGGCGCCTCGCCGGCCTGCGACGGCCAGGTGCTGGTGACCGAGGACATGACCGGCCTGTTCTCGGACTTCGTGCCGCGTTTCGTGAAGCGCTACGCCGATCTCGGCGCCGAGATTTCGCGCGCCGCCGCCGCCTATGCCGCCGAGGTGCGGGCGCGCACCTTCCCCGGCCCCGAACACTGCTTCGGCACCAAGCGCAAGGAGAAGGTCGGAGGGGGCAAGGCGTGAACGAGAGCGTCGGCGGCCTGCCCACGGCGCGCACCGTCGCCGCGCTGCGCGCCGTGGTGGCGGAGTGGCGCCGCCAGGGGCGCCGAGTCGCCCTGGTGCCGACGATGGGGGCGCTGCACGCCGGGCATCTGTCGCTGGTGCGCCTGGCGCTGGAGCGCGCCGAGCGCGTGGTGGCCAGCGTCTTCGTCAATCCCGCCCAATTCGGCCCCAACGAGGACTTCGCCAGCTATCCCCGCGGCGAGGCCGACGACGCGGCGCGGCTGCGCGAGACCGGCGCGCATCTGATGTTCGCGCCCGCCGTCGAGGAGATGTACCCGCCGGGCTTCGCCACCACCGTCAGCGTCGCGGGGGTCAGCGAGGGGCTGTGTGGCGCGCACCGCCCCGGCCATTTCGAGGGCGTGGCGACGGTGGTGACCAAGCTGCTGCTGCAGGCGTTGCCCGACATGGCCGTGTTCGGCGAGAAGGATTACCAACAGCTCATGGTCATCCGGCGGCTGACGCGCGACCTCGACATCCCGGTGGAGATCGTCGGCGGCGCCACCGTGCGCGAGGCCGACGGCCTCGCCCTGTCGTCGCGCAACGCCTATCTGAGCCCCGAGGAACGCCGCATCGCGCCGGCGCTGTACCGTGCCCTCGCCGAGACGGCGGCGGCGCTGGCCGCCGGCGAGGAGGCGCCGCTGCTGCTGGCGCGGGCGCGGGAGGCGGTGCTGGCGGCGGGTTTTCGGGATGTCGAATACCTGGAGCTGCGCGACGCCGAGACCCTGGCGCCGCTGGACCGCGCCGCGCGCCCGGCCCGCCTGCTGGCGGCGGCGCGCCTGGGCCGCACCCGCCTGATCGACAACGTGCCGGTCGGCGCCGATTGACGCCTGCCACCGCTTCCCTTCGGCCCCCCCGCGAACCCCGACGGCGCCCGCCCCGCCCCCGTGCCTCCCATGCGCCGGGGCGGGCTGGACGCGCCCCGGCGGATGCCGCACTATTGGGGCCGCCACAAGGGGACAGGGGTATGCTGAGAGCCGTCACCGCCACCGGAGGAATGGTCACCGCGCCGCATCATCTCGCCGCGCAGGCCGGCGCCGCCGTGCTGCGCGAGGGCGGTAACGCCATCGAGGCGATGATCGCGGCGGCGGCGACGGTGGCGGTGGTCTATCCCCACCACAACGGCATTGGCGGCGACGGGTTCTGGCTGATCTCGGCGCCGGGGCGGCCGCCGGTGTGCATCGACGCCTGCGGTGCCTCCGGCCTGCAGGTCACGCCCGACTTCTATCGCGCCGCCGGCGCCGAGGCGGTGCCGCGCTGCGGCCCGGGCGCCGCCGGCACCGTCGCCGGCACGGTGTCGGGCTGGCAGGCGGCGCTGGAGGTCAGCGCGCGCTGGGGCGGGCGGCTGCCGCTGACCCGGCTGCTGGCCGACGCCATCCGCCACGCCCGCCAAGGTTGGGCGGTGACCGCGGACCAGGCGGCCGCCACCCGCCGGGTGGTCGACGACCTGCGCGACGTGCCGGGCTTCGCCGCCCATTACCTCGTCGACGGCGCGGTGCCGGCGCCGGGGACGGTGATGCGGGCGCCGGCGCTGGGCCAGACGCTGGGGCTGCTGGCCGAGGAGGGGCTGGATTCCTTCTATCGCGGCGCGATCGGGCGCGCCGTGGCCGCCGAGTTGCAGCGCCTGGGCAGCCCGCTGGTCTCCGACGACCTCGCCCGCCACCGGTCGGTGCGACGCCGCCCGCTGTCGCTGTCGACGGCTTGGGGCACGGTCTACAACCTGCCGCCGCCCACCCAGGGGCTGGCGTCGCTGATGATCCTGGGGCTGTTCGAGCGCCTGGGCGTGGCGGAGGCGGAGGGCTTCGCCCACGTCCACGCGATCGTCGAGGCCACCAAGCTGGCCTACTACGTCCGCGACCGCCACATCTGCGATCCGTCCTATATGGCCGTGCACGCCACCACCTTCCTGCGTGAACACCTGCTGGACCAGTACGCGGCGCGGGTCGACTTCGGCCGCGCGCTGCCGTTCCCCTACGACGCCCAGGAGGGCGACACCGTCTGGCTGGGGGCCATCGACGGCGAGGGGCGGGCGGTCAGCTTCATCCAGAGCCATTACCATCCCTTCGGCTCCGGGGTGGTGCTGGCCGACACCGGGGTGTTGTGGCACAACCGCGCCGCCGCCTTCTCGCTCGACCCGGCCTCGCGGCGGACGCTGTCGCCCAGGCGCAAGCCCTTCCACACCCTCAACCCGGCGCTGGCGCATCTGCGGGACGGGCGGGTGATGGCCTATGGCACCTCCGGCGCCGACGGCCAGCCGCAGACGCAGGCGGCGGTGTTCAGCCGCCATGTCGCCTTCGGCCAGGACGTGCAGGCGGCCGTGAACGCGCCGCGCTGGGCGCTGGGGCGCGGCTGGACCGGCCCGGCCACCGATCTGAAGGTCGAGGCGCGGCTGGACGCCGCCGTCCTCGACGCCCTGCGCGCCGCCGGCCACGAGGTGACGCCGGTGGCGGATTTCGACCCCATCATGGGCCACGCCGGCGCCGTGGTGCGCCACCCCTCGGGGCTGCTGGAGGGCGCCGCCGACCCGCGCGGCGACGGCGCCGTGGCCGCGCTCTGAGGCGCCCGCCACCGGCGATTTTGGGGCTTGCAGTCGACCGCCGCGGTTAGTATGTTCCAGCCCTCCCTAGCGACCGGCCACCCGGTCGGCGGGCGCCCGTAGCTCAACTGGATAGAGCATCTGACTACGGATCAGAAGGTTGGGGGTTCGAATCCTCCCGGGCGCGCCAATTCTTTTTGAATCCATAAGAACTTTGTGGGCAAGACGCCGGGAACCCGGTGCCGTGCGGGGCTGTTCCCAGGGCAGCGTCCGGTGATCGGGCGTGGCGGGAAGAGGAGGCAGTCCCATGCGCGCAGGCAGCACGAGGCCGGCGGCCTTTGTGATGGCGGCCGCCGCCGTGGCCCTTGCGGCCCCGGCCCTGGCGATGACCGATGAGGAGATCGTCGACGCCGCCCTCGGCGCGGCACCGCCGGGGATGCGCGAGACGGCGACGGTGGTGGCGCCCGACGGGCGGGTGCTGCGGGAAGGGTCCGGCCGTTTCACCTGCATGTTGACGCCCGAGGTTCCCACCGGTCTGGCGCCGATGTGCGCCGACGAAACCTGGCTGCCCTGGGCCGAGGCCTGGGTCGGCGGCGGCGACTATTCGGGGCCTGAGCAGGTGGGCCTGGCCTATATGCTGGCCGGCGACACGCCCGAGGGCGGCGCCAGCAACGTCGACCCGGCGGCCGGGCAGCCCAGCGCCGAGAACGACTGGGTGGTCGAGGGCCCGCACCTGATGTTCATCGTCCCCGACGAGGCGATGGTGTCGCACCTGCCCACCGACCCCGGCGGCGGCGGCCCCTATGTGATGTGGAGCGGCACGCCCTTCGCCCATGTGATGATGCCGGTGGCGCCGCGGCCGGAGCAGCGGCAGGTCGCCGGGGCGGAGGACGAGGGCGAGGAGTAGAACGGCCCCGCCATCCCCGGAAGCCGCGCGGCGCGCTTCCGGGGTGCGGGCGGCGTTCTCAGCCGGTGGTGAAGGTAAAGGCGTTGTTGAGGAATTCCACCACCAGCACTTGGCCCGGCTCCAGGCGCACCCGCTGGCTGTGGACGCGCGGCTCGACGCCTTCGGCCTGGGAGTCGCGAACGGAGAAGGTGATCTCGTGCTCGCCGGCGGGGATGGGCATCCGTTCATAGGCGTACATGCTGCCGTCGCCCGACAGGCCGGTGGGCGCCACCATCTCCGAGAAGACGATGGCACCGTCCACCGACAACTCCACCGCCACCGGCCAGCGTTCGCGCGGGCAGTCGCGGGTGCGGCGCATGTTGGGGGGCAGCTTGGCCACCTCCTCGGGCGACAATTCCTGGCAGGGTTCCTTGAAGTCGCCGTGGTGGTTGACGCTGAGCTTGAGGACCGCCTCGTCGGGGTCGCGGTACTGGTAGTCGGGATTGATGGAGAAATACCCGACAACGGCGGCGAACAGCGCGTAAAGGGGGACGGCCCCGATCCAGGATTTAAGCATTGCCGGCGTCCTTGGTGTCCAACGCGGCCAGTTCCTCGCGGAATTTGGCCAGTTCTTCCTTGACGAGGTGCGGCTCGCTGGCCCGCGCCCAGACAATCTTGTAGCGCTCGCTGGGGACGTGCCGCTTCAGGTGCGGCTCGCGCTTGCCGCTGAAGCGCTCCTCGACCCACAGGCTGCCCAGGCGGTGCTGCGAAGCCTCGGGCGGGCAGCCGGTGATGAGCACCCCGTCCACCCCCAAGCGGCGGATGGCGTAGTCGACGAAGGTCGGCGGCAGGGTGCCGATGCAGGAGAATTGCTGCGTGGCCGTGGCCTCGTCGGCCAGCCCGTCCAGCGACGCGGCGTGATTGCAGCCGAACACCAGCACCCGCGGCCGTCCCGTCAGGGCGTCGGCCCGCTTTTCCATGTGCATCCGCAGGTCGTTGACGGTGGTGTCGGTGAAGTCGATGCCGCTGACCAGCGTGTCGGCGCGCCGGAAGGGTGTCGCCGACGGGCAGGCGCCGACGCAGATGCCGCAGGAGACGCAGTTGGCCGGATCCACCGCCGCCATGCGCACGCCCGGCTTGCCGTTGGGATGCGGCACCATGGTGATGGCGCTGTAGGGGCAGTCGGCGAAGCAGAAGGTGCAGCCGTTGCAGTTGTCGGGGTCGACCTCGGGCACCGGCTCGCGCTTGCGTCGCGGCAGCCAGGGCAGCATCGAGATGAAGAGGCTGGAACCGAACAGCAGGCCCCACACCAGACCCGGCGAGAACCTGTCGTGCAGCGGGTACATGAACAGATAGAACCAGTCGTAGTCGTAGCTGGCCGGCACATAGCCGAGATCGGCCCGCCCCTGGCTCTCCGCCGGCAGCACGAAGGACAGCACCACCAGCGCCGCCAGGCTGCCGATCATCACCCGGCGGCTGGGATTCACCTTCGGCTGGGTGATGCGCAGCACATGGAACCAGATGCCGAACAGCAGCAGCATCGGCAGCCCCAAGAGGTGCACGAAGGCCAGCAGCGTGAAGAAGCGGTCGCTGACCTCGGCGTTGGTCAGGAAGTTGCGCGCCATCGGGTCGGTGAAGATGGGCAGCCAGTCCATCACCTCGGCGCTGACCAGGGCCACATGCGCCGCCAGTTGGTCCCACACCATCCAATAGCCGGTGATGCCCAGCGGGAACACCAGCCACAACTGCGGCACGCCGGTGAACCACGAGAACCAGCGCGCGCCGTGGTAGCGGTCGCGCACGAACTCCCGCACCATGTGCAGCGCGATGGTGACGATGGCGGCGTCCGAGGCGTAGCGGTGCAGGCTGCGCATGACGCCGCCCAGATACCACTGGCCGTAGGTCAGTTCCTCCACCGAGTCGTAGGCGCCTTCGACGCTGGTGCGGAAGAACACGAACACATAGATGCCGGAAACCAGCACCACCCAGAAAAAGAATACGGTCAAGGCACCAAGCTGGTTCAGAGGGTTCCCGTCGCGCCCCAGATGGGCATCGAAGAAAGCCTCCAGCCGGTCCCAACCACTCTTCGCGGCCCTGCCCAACACCGAATTTTACTCCGTCAAAATGTCATAACTGCGGCCGACATTGGCCGCCCGGGCATCCCGCCACATTGACAGATATCAAGGGGTGCCAAATTACCTTACCTCATCCGTTGGTCTTGGCGGCCTCGCGGCGGGCCTGCAGCACCCAGCGCACGAGAATGCCGCCGGTGACCAGAATAATCAGCGCGCCGATGGCGATGCCGATGAACAGCGAATAGTCGAAACGGTAGGCATCGGCGGCGGGGTCATAGTTGGTGCAGAAGAACTTCACCCGCTTGACCAGCGAGTCCATGATGTCGTCCTGCTTGGGGTCGACCCCCAGCACGATGCGCTTCAGCGGCTCGACCAGTTGCGGCAGCAGAAGCGGCTCGCCATAGACCTGGGCGCGGATGACGCCGTTGGCGTCGACGATGGTGGTCTGCACCAGATGATCGAAGCCGCGCGGCGAGGCCCGGTAGGTGAAGCCCAGGCGGTCCATGAGGCGGTCGACGGTCTCCTGGTCGCCGCTCAGAAAGGCCCAGTTGTCGAAATTGACCCCCTGGTGCCGGGCATAGGCCGTCATGGCGCCGGGGGTGTCGTTGGCGGTGTCGAAGCCCACCGTGATCACGTTGAAGCTGTCGGCCCCCAGCGCCTGGCGTGCCTTGCGCACGGCGTCGGCCAGCTCGCGGGTGTTGGCGCGGCAGACGAAGGGGCAACTGGTGTAGACGGGGCTGATCAGCAGCGGCCGACCGCGGTAGTCGGCGAGGTCGACGGGCTCGCCCCGCCGGTTGAGCAACGTGAAGCTGCCCAGTTCGCTGCCGACGGCGGCCTGGCTGCGGGCCAGGATGCTGTCGCGGTCGAAGGCCTCGTCTTCGCTGGCCGACGCACCGCCGGCCGGTGCCGTCAGCAGCACCGCCAAGGCCAGAAGGCTCAACAACAGGCGCATTACCCCACCTAATTTGTCAAGTAGCCGGGAGTGTAGCAGCGAAAGCCCGCCGCCACCATCGCGGCGCCGGACGCGCAAGGCAGCCTTACACCAAATGCATAGCACACGGAAGGGCTCCTCGCGACGATGGCCGGGCCAGAACCAGAAACCAATGAAATTCATCGGGTACGGAAAAACATAAAAAAATGGGGGGCCACGCCCGCGACCGCGGATGCCGGCCCCCCGAACCTTGCGGCGGCAAGGCCGCCGCCATCGGTGGTACCTCGGGTGCCGGGGGGGGGGCGGGCGCCCCCGCGCCCCCCCCCGCCGAGGCCCTTAGCTCATCGGCCACACCGACGCCAGATACTTCCAGTTCAGGAAGTAGTAGACGACGAAGATGGTCAGGAAGGTCAGGGCGAACACGAAGGTACCGGGCGCCGAGAAACCGGCGACGCCCAGGCCGCTGTGATCGGCCTTGCCCGGCTCGGCGCGGCGCAGCATCGGGGGCCGCTCGGCGCTGTGCGCCGGGGCGTCCACCCGCTTGCCGAACAGCAGCGAGCCGACCACGACGACGACGAACATCGCGCCGCCGATGACCGCGACCACGCCGGCGAAGCTGCCCACGCCCATGAGCATGTAGGCACTGGCCGAGTAGTCGTAGCCGATGGCCGCATCGGTGAAGGCCATGTCCCAGTGGCGCCGCGAGACGCCCAGGGTGCCAGCACCCATCAGCGCCAGCGAAACCACCGACATGCTGATGCCGAAGACGTAGGGCTGCCACTTCGCCCAGCTCGGCAGGATCAGCTCCCGCTTGAACAGGGTCGGGACCAGGAAGTAGGTGATGGCCATGAAGGCGAGCGTCGTGCCCACCACCACCGTGGCGTGGAAGTGACCGGGCACATACATGGTGTTGTGGATGATCAGGTTGATCTGCTCGGTGCCCATCACCACGCCGGAGATGCCGCCCAGGAAGCCGAAGCCGATGAGCGACAGGAACATGCCCGAGAACACCGGGTTGCTCCACGGCGCCTTGCGGATCCACTCGAACAGGCCCTTGTTGAAGCCCTTCTCACGCTGGGCGACCTCGATCGAGCCCGGAACCGTCAGGCCGTGGATCATGCTGGCCAGCACCGCCAGATACATGGCGTAGCTGGTGTTGAAGATCTTCCACTCCGAGCTGACGCCGGGGTCCACCAGCAGGTGGTGGGCGGAGGCGAGCTGCAGGAAGAGGATGTACAGCAGGAAGGCGCCGCGGCTGACCTTCTCCGACAGCGGCTTGGCGCCGAAGACGATCGCGGCGATGGCGTACCAGATGGCCACATGCGCCGAGACGTTGATCTGCTGCGAGGAGTGGCCCAGGGCCCACCACACCAGGCGGTACATCAGCGGATCGATGTCGCTGATATAGCCGATCGACCACAGCCAGGTCGGGATCAGGACGATCGCGCCCGAGGCGATGGTGAAGATGGCGATGATGCAGGCCGTCAGGGCGCCGAAGGTCACCAGCGGGATCGAGCCCTCATAGGTGCGCTCGGCCTTGGCGATGACCAGGGTGCCCAGGAAGATGAAGCACGCCAGCAGCGCGCCCACCGCGAACAGGATCAGCCCCAGATAGAAATTGGGGTTGGCCGGCATGGGCACATAGGACGTCATCATCACGCTGGAGTCGCCGTTCAGGATGGCGACGTTGTTGATGACCGCGCCCAGCACCATCAGCGCGAAGGCCAGCCAGGCGATCCGCGGCGTTGCCAGCCGGCAGCGCAGCAGCGTCGATGATGCGAAATACAGCACGGCGACTTCGAAGAAGATCACCCAGATGATCAGCATGTCGATGCCGTGCGCCGTCAGCACCTGATAGAAGGTGTCCGCCGGCAGCAGGTGAACCGCCGGCCAGCGGGTCAAGGCCACCAGCAGCGCCAGCACGCCGCCCACCAGCAGCGCCACCACCGCCGCCACGGCGTTGACCTTCATCAGCGTCTCGGCGGACTTATGGTAAACCAGCCCCGTCTTGGGGCAGGTTCGGAAAAGCGGGCCGGAGGCCCGCGAGACTTCAGTTGCGGTAACCGTCATCGGTCGCGCCCCCCTTTATTCCACCACGTGTATCTTGCCGACCATCTCGTGATGACCGATACCGCAGTACTCGTTGCACACGACGGTGAACTCGCCGGAGGTATCGGGCGTGATGGTCACGACCATGTCGTAGCCGGGAATCACCTGCAGGTTGATGTTCTGCGGCTGCAGCGAGAAACCGTGCTGCCAGTCCAGCGACGACAGGTGGAGCCGGTAGGTTTCGCCCTTCTTCAGCTCCAGGATGGGATACCACTGCCAGAGACGTCCGAACATATAGACGTCGCTGCCGGGGGGCGGCTGGACGACCGGAATGGCCATGTCCGTCTCGGTGCGGACCTGATAATCCGCCACCATCGCCTCGGTCTTCTCCATGTACGCCTCGGGCGTCGTGCGGTAGGCCTCGTTGGAGAGGTTCTGCTTACCGTACACGTGCCACAGCGGCATCATGATGAACATGATGATCGACCAGGTCAGGGCGATGGCGATCCACACCACCTCGACGCGGTCGACGGGTTGTTTCCACCAGACTTTTTGGGCGGGCGGGCTGAGCGTGCTCATGGCGTCTCCCCCAAGCGTTATTGAGCGATCGGAATATGAATGATCTCCATGACTCCCCAGATGATGTAGAACACCGTCGGCGATACCACACCCAGGAACAGGAGCAGGAAGGGGTTGTCCAGGACGCGCTGCATAACGGGAATGGGCTCCCCGCCCGCGTCGTTCTCGACGTTGGCCGCGTCTTCTTCTGCCATTACCAATTCTCCCCGTGCACGAAGGTTGCGGGAGGTGCTCCTCCCCCATTATGGGATTATGCGGAAAGGACGCTATGCGATGGAAGGGGGTCATTCCTTGATGATCGTCAAGGGCCCTCCCATACCGAATACCTACCTTAGCGCAAAGCCAGAGCGAGATCATATCGAAATGCACAGACAAGTCACCACACCCGTCGGCGGGGGGCGCATCCGCGGCGGCGCCGTCGCCTCTGCCCTCGTGGCGTTGCTGCTGGCCGGCTGCGGCCAGGGCGAGGACCGTCAGATCTTCGATCTGCAGCGCCTGACCGAGAACGGCGACGCCTATGCCGGCGGCGGCGACTTCGCGACGCAGCCCTGGGCCTGCGTGCTGGACCACAACACCGGCCTGGTGTGGGAGGTCAAGAGCGCCGAGCCCGGGTTGCGCGACGCCGACAACACCTACAGCTGGTACCGGCCCGACGAAGGGCGTCTGGACGAGCGCGAGCGCGGCGCCCAGGACGGCGGCGACTGCGAGGGCAGCGCCTGCGACGTCGCCGCCTACGTCGCGGCGGTCAACGCCGAAGGCATGTGCGGCTACAACGACTGGCGGTTGCCGGAGATCGGCGAGTTGACCACCCTCAATGATCCCGCCATCGACCCGCCGGGGCCGACCATTCCGCTGGCCTACTTCCCGAACAGCCGTTCGGGGGCGTATTGGAGCGCCACCAACTACCGCTTCCACTACACCGGCGCGTGGGTGTGGGATTTCGAATACGGCTTCGACCGCGTCGACTGGAAGTCGTCGGGCCACTATGTGCGGCTGGTGCGCGGCGACCTGGACCCGGAACGGACGCGGGTGAAGGACTAGGGGCGTGATCCGCTCGTGCGCGGTCGCGGCCAGCCGCCATTGAGGCGGCGGCCAAGCGAGCGGAGCGAGCGCCCGGCGAGGGACACAACGGTTAAAGCCGGTTCCATGTGAGTGGAAGCGGCCCTAGGGCGTCCGCTCGGATGCGGGAGGGGCCGTCGCAGCCCGGAATTGCGGGTGCGGCGGCCGGCGGGCGCTGTATGCTGCCGCCCGTCCGCGCGGCCTTCAGAGGTGATCTTGACATGCTGCCCGAACACGTCGAACCGAGACACGAAAAGCAGGTGGCCGCCTGGCTGCTGGTCTGCTGCGCCCTGATCTTCGGCATGGTGGTGCTGGGGGGCGTGACGCGGCTGACGGGGTCGGGGCTGTCGATGGTGGACTGGGATCCGCTGATGGGGGTGATCCCGCCGCTGACCGACGCCGACTGGAACGCCGTCTTCGCGAAGTACAAGCAGTACCCGGAATACCAGGTCAAGTATCCGTGGATGACGCTGGAGGGCTTCAAGGTCATCTTCGCCTATGAATACGCCCACCGGCTGCTGGGGCGGATCATCGGCCTCGCCTTTTTCGTGCCCTTCGCCTACTTCTTCGTGCGCCGCCGCCTGACGCGCCGGACGATGCCGAAGCTGGCGGCGCTGTTCGTCCTCGGTGCGCTGCAGGGGGTGATGGGCTGGTTCATGGTGATGAGCGGCCTGGTCGACGTGCCGCATGTCTCGCAGTACCGCCTCACGGCGCATCTGATGCTGGCGGTGCTCATCCTCGCCTATATGCTGTGGGTGGCCCTGGACCTCTACGAGCCCAAGTCCCTGCCGGGGACGGTGGCGGCGCCGGTGCGGCGGCTGGCGACGGCCTCGCTGGTCCTAAGCGTCCTCACCATCACCTCGGGCGGCTTCGTGGCGGGGTTGCAGGCCGGGCACGCCTACAACACCTTCCCGCTGATGGCCGGCAAGCTCATCCCCGACGGCCTGTTCACCGCCTCGCCCTGGTGGCTGTCGGCCTTCGAGGACATCACCACCGTGCAGTTCGACCACCGCGTGCTGGCGCTGACGACGGCGGCGCTGGTGGTCGCCACCTGGATCGCCGGCCTGCGCCAGCCCGTCGCCGACGTCCTGCGCCGGCGGCTGCACCTGATGCTGCTGGCCGCGGCGGCCCAGGTGGCCCTGGGCATCACCACCCTGTTGCTGGTGGTGCCGGTGCCGCTGGCGGCGGCCCACCAGGCCGGCGCGCTGGTGCTGCTGGGGGCGCTGATCTGGCTGCGCCACGGCATCGCGCTCTCCGCCCGTCAGTCGTCCCCGGCGTCGGTGGAGGCGGCGGCGGGCCGCGGGGAAGTGGCGGTGAAATAGCCGCCCTCCTCGGGCACCGGCAGGTGGTCGAGGTCGCTGTCGGCGAAGGTGACGAACCAGCGCGACGGGTCGCGCAGGTGGGCGAACGACTCCTCGGCGTCGGGCCGGATGTGCACCATCAACCGCTGTCCCGGCCGGCGCGCGAAGCCGGTGGCGGCCAGGGCGCGGCCGGCGGCGGGGGCTGGGCACAGGCATTGCAGCACCACCGCGCCGGTGCGCCGGGCGGCGACGACCGCGTGGGCCAGCAGCACCGCCTGCCAGCGGCGCGGGCACAGGAAATCCACCAACAGGGCCCGATGCAGCCCCCGGCGCGCCTCGACACTCTCGCGCAGCACGAAATAGCCCAGCGGCCGGCCGCCGCGCAGCAGCAGATAGCGCCGATAGGCCGCGGCGCCGGGGGCGTCGTCGAAGCGCCAGCGCAGGGCGGCGCCGTCGCGCCGGGCCATCACGGCATAGTCGCGGCGGCAGGCCTCCCAGATGGCGTCGGCGCGGGCGTCGAAGCGCTCCAGCCGGACGCAGGCCACCCCGGTCGCGGCGATCAGCGGCGGCAGCGCCAGACGGTCGGCGGCGGTCATCGCCGGCGCCGCCAGCCGCGACAGCGCCCGCGCCTTGCCGCCCACCGACGGCGGCAACGGCCGAAGCAGGCGCCACCAGCGCGGCGCGTCCCCCAGGTCTTGCCAGCCGGCGCGGCGCATGGCCTTTTGCGCGGCCTCGGCGACGCCGAGGGCGACCGTCACCGGGCGGCTGCCGGTCAGCGCCGCCAGCAAGGCCGGGGCCACGCCCCGCAGCCGCCATTCGGGCGCCACCATCAGGTCGATGGCCCACAGGCTCCGCAGGCGCTGCCCGCCGGCCTCCAGTTCGAACGGCAGGCCCGCCTGCACGCCCACCACCGCCTCGTTGCGGTGGCACAGCCACATCTCCGGAATCTCGGGGGCGCGCAGCGGATGACGGGTGCCGCGCCAGGCGACGGTGGCGGCCTCGGTCTGGCGCGCGCCCGCCCCGTAATGGTGGGCCTGGAAGGCGAGAACATCCGGCAGGTCCGCCGCCGTGACCCGCCGCACATCGCGGCCGAGGCGCCGGGCGGCGGTCACGACAGGGCGACCGGCTCGACCAGAGCGGCGTCGGCCAGATTGCGCGCCGCGGCGACGCGCTTGCGGCGGATGTCGTTCCAGGCCCGCTGCACCTGCTCGGCCGACAGCCGCAGCGGGCGACCGGCATCCGCCGCCGCCACGCCGTTGGACAGCGCCCACAGCAGCCGGTCCATCGCGTGCCAGGGCAGCCCGAAATAGAACTCCTCCTGGGTCTGGTCGAGGCTGTAGGTGTCGGTCGACGGCGGCTGGCGCCGGATCTCGTTGGGCACCCCGAGATGCCCGGCCAGCGCGTAGACCTGGCTCTTGTAGAGGTGGGCGATGGGCTTGATATCGGCGAGGCCGTCGCCGCCGCGCACGAAGAAGCCCAATTCGTATTCCAGCCGGTTGGGCGTGCCCAGCACGGCGTAGTTCAGCCGCTCGGCGTGCTGGTACTCCATCAGCTTGCGCATCCGCTGCTTCATGTTCGTGGCGGCGGTGACCTGCAGATAGACCGCCGCCGGCATTCGCGCCCGGCGCTCTTCGCCCTCGGGGGTGCGCACCACCAGGTCGAACTGCGACAGCCGTTCGTCCTCCACCGGGTTGGTGGCCAGGACGATCTTCTGCCGCCAGCCGGCGCCGTAGTCGGGAAACAGCTCCCGGATGGCGGCGTCGCGCCGGCGGTAGCAGCCCGCCGCCTCCAGCGGCGCGGTCAGCTCTTCGACCTCATAGGCGATGCCCAGCGCCCGGCACAGCGCCTGGGCCCGCTCGAAGGCGTCCGGCGGGCAGTCACGCTCGGGCATCAGCAGGCCCAGCACCCGGCCGGCGCCCAGGGCGCGGGCGGCCAGGGCGGCGCAGACGGCGGAATCGACGCCGCCGCTGATGCCCACCACCACCCCGCGTCGGCGCAGGCGCTGCGAAAGCGCCGCGCGCATGGCCCGGGCGATGCGGCGGGTCTCGTCCTCGCAGTCCAGCGCCAGATCCTGGTCAAGGACATCGACGTGCGAACGCTCCATCATGATGGCTCTCCTTTCGTCACGAAGGCGGCGGTTCCGTCGACGGCCACGCTGGGCGGCACCGTCGCCAGGGCGGCGCGGGCGGCGGTCAGGCGGGCGGGGAACTCCTCCAGGAAGGCCTGCGCCAGCACCTGCAGGCTCAGCAGGCCGACCAGCGCCATTTCCTCGCGCTCGCCGCCCATGCGCCCCTGCTGGCGGCGGGCCTTGGCGATCAGCCGCCGCGCCGGGTCGGGGGCGACGACGCCAAGGCGGCGCAGGGCGCCATCCTCGAGCGCCTCGTCGATCCATTCGGGGGCGCCGGTGCCGAACAGGCTCGGCGCCGCCGGTGCCCGATACGGCTTTTTGGGGCGGGCAGCGATGGCCTCGGGCAGCATCCGGCGCCCCAACCGGCGCAGCGCCACCTTGTCGCGCAGGCCCAGCAGCTTCGCCCGCGCCGGCAGGGCGGCGCAGAAGTCCACCACCTCCGGGTCGAGGAAGGGGTAGCGCACCTCCACCCCGTGGGCCATCGCCACCCGGTCGCCCTGGCAGGACAGCAGGTAGCCGGACAGGAAGGTGACGATCTCCACCGCCTGCGCCCGCGCCAGCGGCTCCCAGTCCCGCCAGCCCGGCGGCATGGCGTCCTCCAGGCTGGCCATCATCGGCTCGGGGCGCAGGGCGGCGGCGATGTCGGGCGCCAGGAACCGGGCGCTCCAGGCGGTGTTGCGCCAGCGGATGAGGTGCGAGAAGAAGGGGTGGTCGGGCTGCTCCAGGCCGTGGCCGAAAAAGCCCCGCCACAGGGAGCCCTCCTGGGCGCGGCCGTCGCCGACATACGGGTACAGCCGCCGCAGGAGCTGCGGGCGCAGGGTCGACTCCGGCCGCCGCGCCCAGAAGCGGCGGACGCGGTCCTCCTTGAAGATGTGATAGCCGGCCAGCAGTTCGTCGGCGCCCTCGCCGGTCAGCACCACCTTGCGCCCGCGCTCGCGCACCAGCCCCGCCAGCAGGTAAAGCGGCACCGGCGCCGTGCGCAGCAGCGGCGTCTCGCAGTGCCAGATCACCTCGCGCAGGGCCGCGGCGATGGCGGAACCGTCGCACATCACCTCGTGGTGGCGGGTGCCGGCGAAGCCGGCCATCAGCCGCTGTTCCGCGGTCTCGTCGAAGGCGGGGTCGGCGAAACGCAACGCATAGCTGTCGATGGGCTGGGCGCGGGCGTTGCCGGTCAGGGCGGCGATGACGCTGGAATCGAGGCCGCCGCTGACATAACAGCCCACCGGCACGTCCGCCCGCAGCCGCAGATCGACGGCGTTGGTGAGCGCCTCGCCCAGTCCGTCGGCGGCCGACTCCGGCCACAAATCGCGCGTCGCCGCCGTCACCGCCAGGCGCGGGCGCCAATACACCGTTTCGGTGGCGCTCAGGTCGGGCGCCAGGGCCATCGCGGTGCCGGGGCGCAGGCTGCGCAGGCCGGCGAAGACGGTAGCGGGCGCGGTGGCGGACCAGCGGGTGAACACCTGGGCGAGGCCGGCGGGGTCGAAGGCCGGCGCCAGGCGCCCGCCGGCGAAGATGGCCTTGGCCTCGGAGGCGAACACCACGGCGTTGCCGGCCCGCGCCCAGTGCAGCGGCAGAATCCCCAGCCGGTCGCGCACCAGCCACAGGCGCCGCCGGCGCCCGTCCCACAGGGCGAAGGCGAACTGGCCGTTGAGGCGCTCCCACGCCGCCGGCCCCCACTCCTCATAGGCGTGGACGATGGCCTCGGTGTCGGAGTCGGTGCGGAAGCGGTGGCCGCGCGCCGTCAGCTCGCGCCGCAGTTCCGGATGGTTGAAGACCTCGCCGTTGGCGGTGATCCAGATGCTGCCGTCCTCGTTGGTCAGCGGCTGGTCGCCGTTGACCAGCCCCACCACCGCCAGGCGCGTGTGCGCCAGCCCCACCGGGCCGTCGCGGTAATAGCCCCAGCCGTCCGGCCCGCGGTGGCGCAGCATCGCCGCCATGCGCGCCAGTTCCGCCCGTTCGGGCGGGCGCCCGGTCGAGGCTGCGCTGAGCACGCCGGCGATACCGCACATTGCCGCCTCCCTGTCAGGCGTCGGCCGGGTTGCGGGGCGAGTCGGCCGCCGCCAGCAGCGCCTTGCGCACCTTGCCGTTGTCCGAGCGCGGCAGGGCGGCGCGAATTTCGATGATGCGGGGCACCAGATGGCTTTCCAGGCGGGCGCGGCAATGCCGCCGCACCGCCGATTCGCTGAGTTCGACCCCGGGGCGCGGCACCACCACCGCCTTGACGGCGGTGCCGTCGATGCGGTCGGGCACGCCCAGGACGGCGGCCTCGGCGATCTCATCCATCTCGCACAGCACCAGTTCGACCTCCTTCGGCGCCACCTTCTCGCCCCGGCATTTGAAGACGTCGTCGCGGCGGCCGACGAAATACAGGAAGCCCTCGTCGTCGATGCGGAACAGGTCGCCGGTGTGGAGCACCTTCTCGCCGGCGATCTCGCCGTCGCGCAGCCGGCGCGCCGTCGCCTCGGGCTTGCGCCAATAGCCGCGCATGACATTGGCGCCGCGCACCACCAGTTCGCCGACGACGCCCGGCGGCAGGCGCCGCCCCTGCTCGTCGACGACGTAGGCCTCGCTGTTGGGCATCGCCTTGCCGACCGAGGCGATCTTGTCGTCCAGGCGCTCGGGGTCCAGCCAGCTCACCCGCGTGCACTCGGTCAGCCCGTACATCGAGAACAGCTTCGCCCCCGGAAAGGCGCGCCGCAGCGCGTGGATGTGGGCCGGCGGCAGGGCGGCGGCGGTGTTGGTCAGATAGCGCAGCGCCGACAGGTCCAGCCCCGCGAAGGGGGCGTGCTGGAGCAGGGTCGCGAACACCGTCGGCACCCCCGGCAGGCCGGTGACCCGATGCGCCGCCATCCGTTCCAGAATCCGGCGCGGGAAGGCGAAGGAGCGCTCCAGCACGACCGTGAACCCCACCCGGGCGCCGGTGAGCACCTGATAAAGCCCGTAGTCGAAGGACAGTGGCAGCACACAGATGACGACGTCGTCGGGGCGGTTGCCGAGATAGGTCGAAATCGCCCAGGCGGTGTTGCAGACATTGTGGTGGGTCAGCATCACCCCCTTGGGCTCGCCGGTGGAGCCCGAGGTGTAGATGATGGTGGCGAGATCCTGGTCGATGAGGCCGGGGTCGCCGGGGCGGTCGCGGCTGGCGAAGGCCTCCGCCAGCCGCCGATGGTGGCGGCCGTCGCCGGCGGCCCCGGGCGGCGGCTCGCCGCTCCAGAACACGGCGCGCACCTGCGGGGTCTCGGCCAGGGCGCCGAGGGCGGCGCCCCGCAGCCCCGCCGCCGCCACCAGCACCGCCGCCCCGGAATCGCGCAGCAGATAGGCCAGCCGTCCGCGCCGCGTGCCGGGGTACACCGGAACGAAGACGCCGCCGGCCGCCGCCGTGCCGAACATCGCCGCCACCATGTCGACGGAGCTGTCGAGGAACAGGATCACCCGCTCGCCCCGCCGCAGGCCCGCCGCTTGCAGCGCGGCGGCGAATCCCCGCGCCGCCGCCGCCACCTCGCCGAAGGTGGCTTGGCGCCGTCCGGCGATGATGGCGGTGTGGCCGGGACGGGCGGCCGCGGTCCGCGACAGCAGATCCTGCACCAGCATCATCGAGGGCCGACCTTCTCCTGCACGAACCCGGCGATGCGTGCGATCGAGTCGAGGTTCTCGGGAACCATCTCGTGGTCGTCGACGACGATGTCGAAGCGCTCTTCAAGAAAGCCGATCAGCTCAACAACGCCGGTCGAGTCGAGAACGCCGTTGGCAAGCAGTGAATCGCCGTCCGTTAGCTCGTCACTGTCCCCGAAAAGAAAGTTCTCGACGATGAAATTTCGCACGGAGACATGTATACTTCCAGAAGTCCCAATGGCGGCGAAATCATTCATGAGATTGTCTCTTCTTATGGCCGTGTATATACAGTATTTTGCTATGATGAAATGAACCGTCAACGTCGCTTCGGCGGTAATACGATTATCTCTAGGCGTCCTGTCCACTTGTGCCGTCACCGACCGGCTGGTGGTCGCCGGCCGTCAGCGGCCGGACGGCGGCGGCGGGGGCGGCGGCGGCCTCGGTGGACGGTCGCTGCGGTGCCTCGATCAGCGTGCGCAGCAGCCGCGCGGTGTCGTCGTCGTCGCGGAACAGGCGGCGCGGCAGCGCGGCCATGCGCTGGCGGCAACGCCGGACGGCGGCGGCATCGGTGCGGCGAAAGAAGCGCGCCAGCGCCGGCACCACCGGCGGCGCGAAGGTCCAGCCGAGGCCCAGGCGCTCGACGGCGCGGCCGGTCTCGGTGCTGGCCTCGGCGAGGATGGGGACGTTGTGATAGCCGGCGTCGTACAGGCGGTTGGGCAGCAGCCAGCGGGAGTTGGTGCCGGCGTCGTAATAGTCGAAGCACCACGCCAGGTCGACGGCGCCGTAGATCGCCGCCAGGTCGTCGGGGCTGCGGTATTCGCCGCCATAGGCCATGTTGGGGTGGCGGCGCAGCTCGGCCAGAAAGGTCTCCAGCGCGATCTCGGTGGGATAGCCCCGCAGATACACCGCCACCCGGTCGGGCAGGGCCCGGCACAACTGCGCCAGCATGTCCAGGCTGTGGGGGCAGCGCAGGGTGCCGAACCACCCGATGACCAGGCGCCCGTTCTCGCCGCGCAGCGCCGCCACCTCGGCGGCGGCGCGATCCCCGATGGCGCGGGCCGCGCCGGCGCGAAGCTGCGCGCCGCTGAGCTTGTTTTCCAGCAGGAACCATTGGCCGCGATAGCCCTGGACGGGGGCGAAATAGCGGCTGACATAGGCGGGCGAGGTCACCACCAGCAGCCGTGTCCGGGCCAGCACCCGCCGTTCGGCCCACCGCATCATCCGTGCCCTGGGGCCGGTCCCCACCAGGCTGCGGTGCACGTCCATCACCTCGTAGACCAGCGGCGCCCGTGCCCCCGCCAGCCACCGCGCCGCCAGCGCCAGGACGGCAAGGTCGAGGTTGCGCGCGTACAGGAAGGCGGCCCGGCGCAGGGTGCGGCGCCGGGCCGTTACCACCGGCAGGGCGCGCAGCAGCGCCAGGACGCGGCGGCCCAAGGCGGCCTCGCGCACCGGTCCCAGCGGCACGTCGTCCCATTCGGGCCGATAGTCGCGGTTGAAGCGCCGGCGCCGGAAGGTGAAGCCCACCACCCGCAGGCCCTCCTGTTGCAGGGACACGACCCGCCGGATGACGCCGCTGTCGGTGCAGTCGGGGCCGAAATAGGCGGCCAGCGGCGGCGCCGATGCCGGCGGCGCGGCCATGTCGGCCGCGGGCGCCCGCCGCCCCGGCAGGCGCCGCGCGATGCTCTCGCGGCCGTAGCGCACCACCAGCGGCAGCACCGCCGGCCGCCGCGCCACCTTCGCCAGCGCCGCCAGCGGCCGGCCGGCCTTGACGGCCTCGACGATGCGGCGGTGCTCGACCGCCAGGCCCAGGGCACGCAGATGCGCGTCGAGCGCCGCCGCCACCGGCCCCGGCGCGCCGTCGCGGGCCGCCGCCGCCGCCGCCAGCATCGCCTCCTGGTCGGCCAGCGACAGCGACCGCGACAGCGAGGCCGGGCGCAGACTGTAGTCATAAAGCGCCTCGGGCAGCAGCAGCATCTCCTCGCCGCGGGCCAGCAGGGCGAGCAGGAACTGGAAGTCCTCGCCGACGCGCAGGCGCGGGTCGAAGCGCAGGCGCGGCGTCTCGATGCGGTCGCGGCGGATCAGCGGCTTGGCGTAGCCGAGGCCGAAACCGCCGCCCCAGCGGTTGCCGCGCACGAAGGCGGCGGCGTCCACGCGCTCGGCGCGCCGCCGGTCCGGCCACATCGGCCCCAGCACGGTGCCGTCGGCGGCGATGAGGCGCTGGTTGTCGGCGACCACCGCGACGCCGGAGTCCTCCGTCGCCGCCAACAGGCGTCGCAGGCGGTCCGGCGCGAAACTGTCGTCGGCGTCGAGGAAGGTCACCCAGGCGCCGCGGGCGGCGTCGAGGGCGACGTTGCGGGCCGCCCCCGGCCCCAGCGCCCGCGGCACCCGCAGCAGCCGCACCCGCGCGTCCGCCGCTGCCAGCGCCGCCAGCCGGGCGGCGGTGTCGTCGGTGGAACCGTTCTCGACGGCCACCACCTCCAGGGACGGAAGGCTCTGCTCCAGCGCTGAGCGGACGCCGCGCTCTACCCACGGACCCACATTGTGGGCCGGCATGACGATTGTTATACGCACCGCCACGACCGCCTCCCGATCGACCTGCATGGCGGCATGTGGCCTCGGCGCCGCCCCGATCAACGGCGGCGGAAGGAGGGCGGGACTAACCAAGCGGGAGCCCCGGTTCTCACATGGACAGACCGGAGGTGGGGCAGGGTCATAGCCTGAATAGTCCCTGTCGATCGCTTACGAAGGGACGCCTAGGCCGGCCACCGCTCCCAAATCTCAGGCTACGCCTTCCGCAGTGCTGGGAGACGAAATGTCTGGCCAGGCCATACTTTTTGCAGTGGCCGCCCTCTTCTTGTCGGCGGCCGCCTTTCCTTTCGTGCTCTACGCCCCCTCGCTGCGCCTGATGCGGCGGCTGGGCGTCGTGTCGCCGGCGCGGCCGGTGCCGGGGGCGGCGCCGGCGGTGCGGCGCTTCGCGGTCTGCGTGTGCGCCTACAACGAGGAAACGGTGATCCGCGACAAGATCGAGAACATGCTGGCGCTGCGGCGGGAAGCGGGGCTGCCGGTGGACCTGCTGCTGTACGTCGACGCCGCCACCGACGCCACCGCCCGCATCGCGCAAGCCTACGAACCGGCGGTGCGCGTGGTGGTCGCCGAGGAACGTCACGGCAAGAGCCACGGCATGAATCGGCTGGTGGCGCTGGCGACCGAGGCCGACGTGCTGGTGTTCACCGACGCCAATGTCACGGTGGCCCCCGACGCCCTGGCGCGGCTGCGGCCCTATTTCGCCGATCCCACCGTCGGCTGCGTCTGCGGCCATCTCGGCTATGTCAACGCCGAGGCCTCGGCCACCGCCGCCGTCGGCAGCGCCTATTGGCGCCGCGAGGAGGCGATAAAGGCACTGGAGGACGCCACCGGCGGCGTCATCGGCGCCGACGGCTCGCTGTTCGCGTTGCGCCGGGCCTGCCACCGGCCGGTGCCCGACGACATCATCGACGACTTCTACCTGCCGCTGGCGGTGACATGCGACGGCCACCGCGTCGTGCGGGCCGAGGATGTGCGCGCCTTCGAGCACACTCCCACCGACTCGGCAGACGAATTCCGCCGCAAGATCCGCATCGCCTGCCAGGCGATGAACGTCCATCGCCTGATGGCGCCGCGCCTGCGCCGCCTGCACTGGACGCTGCGCTACAAATACGCCGCCCACAAGCTGCTGCGGTGGCTGGCGCTGCCCAGCGCCGCCCTCGGCGCCGCCTGTGCGCTGGCGGCGGTGTGGCTGGCGTGGGGCGCGGCGGCGGCGGCGGGCGTGGCGGCGGCGGGCATGGCGGCGCTGGCGGCGCTGGCGGTGTCGCGCCGCCCGCTGGCGCGGCGCGGCCGGGAGGTGCTGCTGGCCCTGGCGGCAACGACGCTGGGGGTCGCGCGCTCCCTCCGCGGCGAGCGTTTCCAGACCTGGACCCCGCCGGGCGGGCGCGTCTCGCAGCCCGGCAAGGCCGACATCTGATCAACAATGGACGCGGGGGTAGTCGGGATGTCCGATCGCAGGATTGCCGTCGTCAGGGAGGACTTGATTCCGCTGCTGATCGGCCCCGGGCTGGTGCCACTGCACGCGCGCTGGTCGAAGCGGGCGCTGGACATCGTCGGGGCCCTGGTGCTGCTGGTGCTGGCGGCGCCGCTGATGCTGCTGCTCGCCGCCCTCATCCGTCTCGACGGGGGCCCGGCGCTGTTCGCGCACCGGCGCATCGGCGCCGAGGGCCGCCCCTTCCCGTGCCTCAAATTCCGCACCATGCGCGTCGACGCCGAGGCGATGCTGCGGCGCCACCTGGCCGCCAATCCCGAGGCCCGCGCCGAATGGGAGGCGCGCTTCAAGCTGAAGCACGACCCGCGCATTACCCGCCTGGGCCGCTTCCTGCGCGAGAGCAGCCTCGATGAACTTCCCCAGCTTCTGAACGTTGTGACCGGCCAGATGAGCCTGGTCGGGCCGCGGCCGATCATCCGCGACGAGATCGTGCGCTATGGCGAGCACTTCCACCTTTACGCGCTGTGCCGGCCGGGCCTGACGGGGCTGTGGCAGATCAGCGGCCGCTCGGACGTCGGCTACGGCGAGCGGGTGGAGTTCGACCGCCGCTATGTCTCGGAGTGGTCGCTGCTGAACGACCTGCGAATCATCCTCTACACCCCGCTCTGCCTGGTGGCGCGGTCGGGGGCCTACTGAACCGCGATATCCAGCAAGGTGCGTCGAACATGCAGGAAACCTTCACCAGTTCCCATTCCGGCGGGCGGTTTTCGCTGCTGGCGCGCACGGCGCGGCGCCATTGGCTGGGCGCCGTGGCGCTGACCATGCTGCTGTCGCTGGCGGCGATCGTCGGGATCCTGATGCTGCCGCAGAAATGGACGGCCTCGGCCTATATCGTCCTCGAAGACGGCGGCCAGCGGGTGGTGGACATCGAGGGCGTGCTGCCCGACCTGCCCGTCGATTTGGAAACCCTGGCCAGCGAGGTCGAGATCGTCCGCTCCCACGGCGTCGCGCTGCTCGCCGCCGAGAAGGTCGGGGTGGCGCGGCTGCTGGACGAGGGCGAGGCCGCGGCCGAGCAGCGCCAGGCCGACATGCATCCGATGCTCGCCCGGCTGCAGGAACTGGGGAGCGAGGCCGCCGAGGCGGTGGGCGCCGCCGTTACGCGGCTGCGCGGCGAGACGCCGCAGCCGGAGCCGTCGCCCGCCCAACAGGCGGCGGCGGTTCTGGCGCGCAGCGTGGACGTCAACCCCATCGGGCGCTCGCGGGTGATCGAGATTCTCTATACCGCTCCCGATCCGGTCTTGGCGCGCGACGGCGCCGACGCCGTCGCCGCGGCCTATCTGGAACGGCGCGACCGCCGCAAGACCGACGCCAGCGCCGCCGCCAAGCGCTGGATCGAGACCGAGATCGAGCGGGTGCGCGAGAATGTGCGCGAGGCGGAGTACGCCCTGGAGCAGTACCGCTCCGACAGCGGTCTGCTGCAGGGGCGCCAGTCGGACCTGCTGCCCCAGGAGACCCTGAGCGAGCTTCAGGAACGGCTGGCCGAGGCGCGCTCGGAGGAGTCCGCGGCGCAAAGCCGGCTCGACCGCCTGCGCGAGCTGCTGCGCGACGGCACCCTGACCGGCGCCCTGCCGTCCTTCGTCGACAGCCCCACCATCCGCACCCTGCGCGAGCGCGAGGCGCAGGTGCGCATCGAGCTGTCCAACGTCATGCAGCGCTATCAGCCGGGCAGCGTGCCGGTGCAACGGGTGCGCGACGAGGCCCAGCAGATCCGCGGCGAGATCGTCACGGAACTGCGCCAGGCCGAACAGGCGGTGGAGGCCGACGCCGAATACGCCGCCGCGCGGGTGGCGGCGCTGCGGGCGATGATCGACGAGGCCGGCGGCGAGCTGCTGTCCGACCACGAGAAGCGCGTCGGCCTGCAGGCCCTGGAGCGCGAGGTGACGGCGGGGCGCGAGCTGTTGCAGACCCTGCTGGCCCGCGAACAGGAACTGGCGGCGCAATTGTCGCTGCAGGCGCCCAACGCCTATCTGCTGTCCAACGTCTCGACGCCCACGGCGCCGTCTTTCCCGCAGGTGGTGCCGATGTCGGTGCTGGCGGTGCTGGGGGCGGGATTCGTCTCGCTGGGGCTGGTGGTGCTGCGCGATCTGTCGGACAAGACCGTGCGCAGCGCCGACGAAATCACCGCGCTCACCGACTACGAGCCGCTGGGCCTGGTGCCGCGCTTCGCGCGGGTGCGCAAGGGGCCGGCCCTGACCGTCGACGTCCTCGACCGCGACCGCTTCGCCGAGGCGATGAAGGGCGTCTACATCACCCTTAACCAGACCGGCAATTCGGCGGCGCGGCGCGTGCTGGTGACCTCGGCGCTGCCGGGCGAGGGCAAGACCACCACCGCCACCTCGCTGGGCATGGTGGGGGCGTCGCTGGGGCGGCGGGTGGCGCTGGTGGAGGTGGATGCCCGCCACCCCAGCCTGCACCGCATCTTCCGGATGCCGCTGGGGCCCGGCCTGCTGGAGTATCTGCGCGGTGACGCCGCCGCCGAGGAGGTGGTGCGGCCGGTGCGCGCCAATTTGTCGGTGATCACCGCCGGCTGCGGCGACAATCTTTCCGACCTGTTGCAGGCCGAGCGCCTGGACCGGCTGATCCACGAGCTGTCGATGTCCCATGACCAGATCATCATCGACACGCCGCCCATCCTGGCGGTCAGCGAGGCGCTGGCGCTGGCGCCGCTGGCCGACCGTATCGTCCACGTCGTCCGGTGGGGCGACACCCGCCGCACGACGCTGCTGGCGGCGCTGTCGCGCTACGCCCACATGGACCCCAAGCGCGTCGGCGTCGTGCTCTCGCAGGTCGATATCCGCCGCCACAGCGCCTACGGCTATCTCGACTCCGAACTCTATCAGGAGTCGCTGAACCGGTATTATCTGGGGTGATGCGGGCCGGGGTGATGCGGGTGCGCGTCGGCATAGCCACCTTCCGGCGCAACGACGGCCTTGCCGCCGCGCTGGCGGGGCTGGCGGCGCAGCGGCTGCCGCCAGCGGCGGCGGAGGTGTCGGTGGTGGTCGTCGACAACAACCCCGACGGCCGCGCCCATGCGCTGGTCGCCGCAACCGCCGCCGGCTTCCCGTGGCCGCTGGCCTATGTCCACGAGACGCGGCCGGGGCTGTCGCCGGCGCGCAACGCCGCCCTGGCGGCGGCGGCGGACGCTGATTTCCTCGCCTTCCTCGACGACGACGAGGTGCCGTCGCCGGACTGGCTGGCGCAACTGCTGGCGGTTCAGGCCGCCCGCGATGCCGACGTGGTCACGGGGCCCACGCTGCCGCGCTACGAGCGTCCGCCGCCGGACTGGCTGCGCGAGGGCCGCTTTCTGGAGCCGCGCCGCTGGCCGGATGGGGCGGCCGTGGAGACGGCGTTCACCGGCAACGTGCTGGTGCGCATGGCGGCGGTGCGGCGCGCCGGCGCCCGCTTCGACGAGCGCCTGTCCTTCATCGGCGGCGAGGACATCCACTTCTTCGACCGCCTGCGGCGGGCGGGGGCGCGGTTGCACTGGGCCGACGGGGCGGTGGTGCGGGAATCGGTCCCCCCCAGCCGCGCCACCCTGCGCTGGTTGCTGCGGCGGTGGATGCGCACCGGCGGCTCGGACGCCTTCGTCTACATGGACAGCCATCCCGGCCTTGGCGGGCGCCTCGGCGCCGCCGCGCGGGGGGCGCTGCGCCTGGCGGCGGGCGGCGCGGTGCTGGCCGGGGTGGCGCTGGTCGGCGGGATGGGGCGGCGGCATCGGGTGGTGGCGCGCCTGTACACCCCGGCGCGCGGACTGGGGATGCTGGCGGTGGCCCTGGGCCATGCGGTGCGCGAATACGCCGCGCCAGCGGAGTAGGGCGGCCTAGGGCCGGGGCGCTCGCTCCGCTCGCTTGGCCGCCGCCTAACGCTCGACGGCGCGGCGCACCCATTCGCGCATCCCCACCGGCATCACCGGCATCACCTGGCGCGCCGATTCCAGCACGAAGGCCCGCGCCGCGGTCAACATCAGCAGCACATAGAGCCCGGCGCCGAAGGCCACCTGCGTCGCCACCACCGCGCCGTCCGGCATCAGCGCGCCGAGCTGCTGCCCCAGGGCGTAGGTCGCCGCCGCCATGCTCAGCGCCGCCAGCAATGGCGGCCACATCGCCCCCAGCACCGCCTCGCGCGGCAGGCCGCAGGCGCGGTGCAGCAGCATCATCGCCATCGGCAGCATCACCCAGCCGCGCAGCGCCAGGCCCGCCGCCACCGCCACCACCCCGAAGGGCAGCGCCGCCAGCGTCAGGGCGGTGGCCAGGGCGATCTTGAGCACGCTGTAGACCGCCAGGGAGCGCGAATGCCCCACCGCCACCAGGACAGGGTTGAGAAACAGGTCCACCACCAGGGGGACGCCGATCAGCGCCAGCGCCTGCAACACCGGCACGCTGGGGCGCCACTGCTCGCCAAGGGCAAAGGGCACCAGATGGGGCGCCGCCGCCGCCAGGCCCAGGAAGGCCGGAAACGCCACCAGCGCCCCCAGGCGGATGGCGCCCAGGAAGGCGTGCCCCAGATCGTCGCGCTGGTCCTGAAGGCGGGCGAAACTGGGCAGCGCCGCCTGGTGGGCGGGCATGAAGGCCATCTGGGTGATCAGCTCGATGACCCGGTTGGCGACACGGAAATAGCCGGTGGCCGCCACCGGCATGTGCAGGCCGACCAGGGCCTCCTGCACGCGCACGGTCATGATGTTGGTGACATTGGTGATGGTCATGCCGGCGCCGAAGCGGATCATCGCCGGCAACTCGGCGGGCCGGAAGCGCAGCCGCGGCACCCAGCGCAGCGCCACCCACATCGCCAGGGTCTGCACCACCTCGGCCGCCAGCCGCTGGGCCACCAGCGCCCAGACGCCGCCGCCGGCCAGGGCGACGGAAATGCCGGCGACGCCGCCGGCGAGATTGGCGGCCAGGGCCCGCATCGCCAGGGCCTTATGGCCGAAATTGCGAATCAGCCGGGCGTTGTGGATGCCCCCCAGCGCCGAGACGACGACGATCAGCGCCATCGCCTGCATCACCGGCGCCAGCGCCGGCTGGCCGAAGGCGGCGGCGATGCCGTCGACGGCCAGCAGGGTGCCCCCGGCCAGCACCAGGGCGACGCCGACATTGGTCCAGAAGGCGGTGTCGGCCATCTCCTCGCTGAGATGCGGGGCGCGAATCACAACTTCGGGCATTCCCGACCACGACAGCAGGCGCAGGAGCTCGATGATCGCCGCAGCGATGGCGATGAGGCCGAAGTCGTCGGGCGCCAGCAGGCGTGCCAGCACCAGGAAGACCACGAAGGCGAAACCCTGTTCGAAGGCGCTGCGCAGCAGCGACCAGGCGAAGGCGCGCGCGGTCTTCTGCTTCAGTTCTGTGAAGTCGAATGCCATGCCTCGAACAGCCCCTCCCGGTGGTCGCGGCGCAGATCCTCCAGCCGCTGCCGCAGGCGGTCGCGTGCCTCGGCCAGCAGCAGGCCGTCGCTGAGTTGGGGGCGCGCGTGCCGCGTCAGGCGCCGGAGTGCGCTCGCCGCCGCCGCCCGGCGCAGCGACAGGGCGATGCGCCGCGTCGGGCGCGGGTCGGCCGCACGCCAGATGGGGGCCAGGAATTGCGGCCGGTAGGCCAGGCCGACGCTGAGGCACCAGTCGCGCCACTTGAAGGCATTGATGTGGCGATAGCTGCGCAGCGCCACCCAGGGCACCCGCAGAACGTCGGCAACGATGGCGCCGTGCATGGCCTCGGTCAGCAGCAGGTCGCACCCGCGAATGCCGGCGATGATTTCCTCCACCGGCGCCCGCGGGTCGAGAAAGTGCACCCCCTGCTCGGCGCACAAGTCCCGCCACGGGTCGGCGACCGAGACATGGGGCAGATAGGCGACGCCGGCCGGCGCCGCCGGCGGCGGCGGCGCGGCCAGCGGCACCAGCATGGCCGGATCGCCGATCGCCAGGCGGCTGGGCAGCCCCAGCACCCGGGCGCTGAGCGGCCCGCGAACGCCGTAGACATGCCAGCGCCCGTCCAGCCGCGGCGGCGGCCCATAGCCGGTGCCGGCGCCGAAGACCACCTTGCGCGGGGTGGGCGGCACGTCGTCGTTGAGGATGGTGCCGATGCCCAGGAACAGCGCCGGCTCGCGGTCGTTCGCCGCCCGCAGCGCCGGTTCGTGGGCGCAGACGCCGTCGAGGAGACCCGGCAGCAGGCGGGGCCAGAGCCAGCGATTCAGCTCGTCGCCGAAATTGCCCTCGGGGTGGCGGTAGTAATAGAGCTTCATGTCGCCCCTTGCGCGAGCGGGGCCTTGGCCGCTGCCGCCTGCGGGGCCTCGCGCACCGCCTGGGCGGCCAGCGCCGACAGGATCATCAGGGCCAGCCCGTGCCGTTGGATCAGCGCCACCTCCACCATGTCCGAGACCGCCACCAGCGCCATCAGGCCCAGCGCGAAGGCGCCGTCGGCGGCGACGGCGGTGTGCGCCAGCCGCAGGGTGCGCTGGAACAGCAGCACCGTCACCGCCGCCATCAGCAGCGCCCCGGTCCAGCCCAGCTGCACCGCCATCTCCAGATAGGCGTTGTGGAAGTGCGGCAGCTCCTGTCGCATGGTCACCGCCACATAGGCGGCGTCGGAGGTGAGGCTGTCATGGTCCCAGAAGGCGTCGAAGCCGTGACCCGCCAGCGGCGCCTCGCGGATATAGGCCAGGGCCATTTCCCACAGCACCGTGCGCCCGGTGAGGGTGGGGTCGCGGTCCAGGGTCTGGAAGAACAGCCGCATGGGGTCGAAGAGGCCCGACACCAGCAGCGCCGCCAGCGCGCAGGCGGCGACGCCAGCCGCCGCCACCGCCAGCGTCGCCGCCCCCGGCGACAGCCGCACCACCCGCGCCGCCAGCAGCGCCGGGGCGGCGGTTGCCGCCGCCACCCAGGCGGTGCGCGACCCGGAGGCCGCCAGCAGCCCCAGCGCCAGCACCAGCCCCACCGCCGCCGCCAGCCGCAGCCGGCCGGCCAGCAGCAGCGCCGCGGCGGCCAGGCCCATGATCGCCGCGCGGTTGCCGAGGGTGTTCTTGTGGCTGAAGACGCCCACCGCGTCACCGTTGATGTCCACCCCCAGCGGGTGCATCGCGCTCATGACGGCGGCGGCCATCGCCACCGGCAGCAGCGCCAGCAGCACCAGCGCCGGGATGGCGCCGCGGCCGAGGCGCAGGCCGATCAGGGTGCCGAAGAGGACGACGCTGAGAACCTGAAGGCTGGCGACGGCGGTGCGGGCGGGGTCGGACGACCACGCCACCGAGGCCAGCCCCAGCAACGGCAGCGTCAGCAGCAGCGCGTTGCGCCACAGCAGCGCCCCCAGCGGGCGGGCGTGAACCAGCAGCAGGACGGCGAAAATGGCGTACACCATCGCCCAGCAGGCGGCGCGCAGCAGCCCGGCGGCGTCGCTGGTGGCGGCCAGCAGGTCCAGCGGCGCCGCCGCCAGCAGCACCGCCAGGCCGTAGAAAAGCGTTTCGCCGGGGCCGGCGGCGTCGCCGCCCCGCCTGTCCTGCCATGCCATCGCCGAAGCCATCTCCGAAGCGGTTGGCCGCCGTGGATCATATTGGTGGCGCCGCCGCCGCCATGCCGTCCGTTCATCCGGAGGGCGTGGGGGCGCATCGGGGGTCGCCGTTCGGCGGCGCCCCTCGCGCGCATCAGCGCGCGACGGCCCTCGAACGGCATCTGGAAAAGCGGCGGCGGCGGGCCCAATTCGGGCGCAGGAGGCCACCAACAGCGGGGCTGGACATGGACACGGCGGAGGCGGCCGGCATTGCCATCCCCAATCGGCTTCGGTTGCTGCGGCACCGTCTGCGCCCGCCGGTGCGGCTGTCCGTGGCCGCCAGCCTGGGGACGGCGCTGGGGCCGTGGCGGCGTCACTTGCGGCGCGAGGCGGTGAGCGTGGTGCTGTACCATGACCCGTCGCCGCAGGTGCTCGACCGGCACCTGAGCTGGCTGCGGGCGCAGGGTTACCGCTTCGTGCCGCTGCGCGCGCTGGCCGAGGCGGTCCGTGGCGGCGATTCCTCCTGCCTGCCGCCGCAAAGCCTTGTCGTTACCTTCGACGATGGCTGGCGGGGCAATGCCCGCCTCGTGCCGGTGCTGCGCCAGCACCGCTGCCCCGCCACCATTTTCGTCTGCATGGGCCTTGTGGGCACGCGCCGGACGGTGTGGGACTTCATTCCCCCCGCGGACCAGCCGCGGCTGAACGCGGCGCTGAAGGCGATGAGCAACGGGCGCCGCCTGGCGACCCTGCGGGACGTCTATGGGGTCCGGCCGCTGCAGGGGCGCGCGGCGCGCACCATGCTGTCGCACGAGGAGATGGCCGAGATGGCGGCGTGGGTGGACTTCCAGTCCCACGGCCTGTTTCACCCGCTGCTCCCCCGCTGCAGCGAGGAGGAACTGGCGCGGGAGGTGACGGAGTCGAAGCATGACCTGGAGGCGCTGACCGGCCGGCCGGTCTATGCCTTCGCCTATCCCTATGGCCAAGCCGGCCCGCGCGAGCGCGCGGCGGTGGCGGCGGCGGGCTATACGCTGGCGCGCACGGCGGGCCAGGAGGGCCTGGCCGGCATAGGCGACGACCGCTTCGCCCTGCCCTGCGTCAGCATCGGTGACGCCGACAGCGCCGCGCTGCTGCGCCTGCGGCTGGCCTGGGCGGAAATCGCCACCCTGCGACGCCAGGCCCAGGCCCGCAACGGAACGGGCGCCTGAGGTCCAGCCCCAGGCGCCCGCCCGTCGTGGTGCCGTTACCGGCTTAGTCTACGACCACAGAACGTCGGTCTGCAGCAGCAGGTCACCGGCCTCGACGTTGAACACCGTGGCGACCTCGGTGCCGGCGCCCTCGCCGGCATGAATCGTGGTCGCGCCGGCGTCGTCGTCCAGCCGCAGCCAGCCATCGGCCAGCGGGTCGCTGCCCTCGTAGCCGCTGTCGGCCATCAGGCCCCGCAGGTCGATGATGTCCTCGCCGAGGGCGAAGTCCATGATCATGTCGCCGCCGTCGGCCAGGGAGTCGAAGCGGAAGATGTCGCTGCCCGCCCCGCCCCACAGGGTGTCCTCGCCGGCGCCGCCCGCGAGGATGTCGTTGCCCTCGCCGCCGAACAGAACCTGGGTGCCGACATCGCCGGTGATCAGGTTGTCGAGGGCGTTGCCTTCGCCCACAGCCTTGTCGTTGCGGACGCTCAGGTTCTCCACATGGTCGGGCAGGGTGAAGGACTTCACCCAACTCACCACGGTGTCGATGCCCTGGCCGGCCATCTCGAAGACGCTGTCGGCGGGGTTGGTGACGATGTAGGTGTCGTCACCCTCCAGCCCGTGGAGCTGGTCGGCCCCGCTGTCGCCCCACAGGCGGTCGTTGCCGTCGGTGCCCGTCAGGGTCTCGGCGCCACGGCCGCCGTCGACGGCGTTGGTGGGGGCGCCGCTCTCCGGCAGATCGAACGCCTCCGGCATCGGCCGCTCGGGCTCCGGCTCGGGCTCGGGCTCCGGCTCCGGCTCCGGCTCCGGCTCGGGCTCGGGCTCGGGCTCGGGCTCGGGTTCCGGCTCGGGCTCGGGCTCGGGTTCCGGCTCGGGCTCGGGCTCGGGCTCGGGTTCCGGCTCGGGGGCCGGGGTGACGTCGGCGGGATCGACGAAGCTGAACAGGGTTTCGTTCAGCGCCGCCATGTCGACGCCGCGCAGGGTGAGGGTCTGGCCGTCGCCAAGGTGGATGACGATGTCCGCATCCGCCTGCGTGGCCGCGCCGCTCAACGAGGCGAAGTCGGCGTGGCTGCCCGTCAGCACGATGCTGTCGCCGTCGCCGAAATTGGCGATGGTGTCGTCGCCTTCGCCACGGCGCACGGTGAAGACGTCGGTGCCCTCGCCGCCGATCAGCAGGTCATTGCCGCCGCGGCCGTCGAGGCGGCTGCCCATCCAGCCGGCCTGGATGCGGTTGTCGAGGTCGTTGCCGATGCCCTCGGCGTTCATGTTGAGGGCCTTCAGGTTCTCGACGTTCTCGGGCAGGGTGTAGCTCGCCGCCCAGGACTCGACGGTGTCGATGCCTTCGTCGGCGTTCTCGATCACCTGCTCGACACTGCCGACGATGTAGGTGTCGTCGCCGGCGCCGCCCCGGAAGACGTCCTCGCCGCCGCGGCCCCAGATGTAGTCGTTGCCGTCGGTGCCGTCCAACTCGTCCGGGGCGTCATCGGTGCCGAAGACGTCGTTGGTGGCCTCGCCGCTGGGCAGCGGGTCGCCGGGCTGCGGCTCGGGATCGGCCACGGTGTCGGGCTTGCTGCTGCGGTCCGGGCCCTCGGGCTCGGGTTCCGGCTCGGGCTCCGGCTCGGGCTCGGGCTCGGGCTCGGGCTCGGGCTCGGGCTGGGGTTCCGGCTCCGGCTCCGGGGTGGGCTCATAGCCCGAGGGCGGGTCGATCGGCTGCGGATTGACCGTGTCCTCGTTGGCCCAGGCCCGGATGTAGTCGATCTTCATCTCGGCCGGGAATTCGGTGCTGCCGTCGGGATAGCCCGGCCAGTGCCCGCCGATGGCCAGATTGGCCAGCATGTAGAAGGGCTGGTGCATGTCGCCGGGGGTGTCGAAGGTCGCCACCGCCTCGTCGTCGAGATAGAAGGTGATGGTGTCCGCCTGCCAGTCGACGCCGAAGGTGTGGAAGTCCTGGCTCAGGTCGGGGCCGTATTCGGTGTTGCCCTGGCTGCGCGGCCCGGCGTCGCTGTGCAGGGCGTTGTGCAGGACGTGGGGCTCGTGGCCCAGCACTTCCATGACGTCGATCTCGGGCGGCCAGCTCAGGTCGCTGGGCAGCAGCCAGAAGGCCGGCCACAGGCCCTGCCCAGCCGGCAACTGCGCGCGCATCTCGAAATAGCCGTACTGCTGGCTGAAGGTCTCCTCGGTGGTCAGCAGCCCCGAGGTGTAGTCCATGTTGTCGATGTGCGGGCGCAGCCAATCCGGGGAACGCTCGCCGGAAATGGTGAGGATGCCGTCGTCGATGCTGAAGGGGCTGTAACCCAGATCCTGGTATTCCGGATCAATGTAAAACTGGGCTTCCCCGTTGTTTCCGATAGTCCGAGCGCCCCAATGGTAAAAGGTCTTCCATGTGCCGTCGGTATCGTCAGGATACCAAAGGTCGAGGCCGTCGAACTCGTCGCTGAACGTAAGATCAAGATTGCTTCGATCCAGCGCCACGATTCATTCTCCCATGCAGGTTACTGAGAAAGCGTGGACGAACACGCCCCCGCTTTCTCGACGCCACAGTGGCGGGCAAGAGTGAACCAGGCGTTATCAAGGTCGGGTGGTGGGGTGAATCGGGCCCTCCGCGTATACGCCCGACACCTTTTCGCGTTCGCCGGCCGACCGGCGGGCGCATTCAGGTGATGTCGAAGCGCGCCAGGGTTTCGGCGAGGTCGTCGCCGAAGCGCGGGCCCTTGTGGATCAGCGCCGCCCGCGGCGGCAGCCCCTTCAGCTTCGGGTGCCCCCAGGCATAGCTGGTCAGCAGCGCGAAGGGGATGGATTGGGTGCGCTGGATGACGGCCAGGGCGGCGGCCAGGTCGATGCCGCTCATCCCCTCCAGCTCCATCGCCGCCAGCACCATGTCGGGGCGGGTGCGCACCGCCGTCTCCAGCGCCGCGAAGGGGTCGCGGACATTGGACACCCGATAGCCGCAGGCGGCGAGTTCGCGCTCGACAATGCGCGACAGCGCCTTTTCCGGCACCACCAGCAGAATCTCGACGTCCTTCTGCTCGACGCTGCCGAAATCCACGTCGGGCTGCTTCTTGGCCGGCAGCGAGCGCACCACCTCGAAGGCGTCGGCGGTGTCGGCGAGGGTGCCGTCGGCGACGCCCTGGATGCGCTCCAGGAAGACCTGGATGTCGTCCAGCTCCACCGCGCCCAGGGCGTCGAGCCCGTCCAGGTATTCGGTCAACCGAAAGCCGACCAGCTTGATGAGCGGCGAGTTCACCGCCAGGCAGGCGGTGCGCAGGCTGAGGGCCTGGCGCCGCAGGGTCTCGATCGCCTGTTCGGCGGCGGCGGCGCCGGAGCGGACGTTCTCGACCAGCACCTGCAGGCCGCTGGCGACGTCGCGCGCCTCGTCCAGGAACTCGTCGTAGTGCTGCCGTTCCACGGCATCGCTGTCGAGCGTCATCCCCCATCCCCCAATCAAATCCCCGCCCGCATTTGAACATGCGGGGCGGTGGATTTCCAGGGGCCGCGTCGCGGCCGGAGTGAGTCAGATGCCGCAGTCGGGTGAGTCATTTGCCACACCCGGCGGGCGGGGGGGGGGGGGGGCGCCCCCCCCCCCCCCCCCGCCGGTTTCCGGTCAGGCACGATCCTTGCTGCCGGCATCGGCGCCGACAGGTGGGGGACAATGACGATCACGACCATCAGGGCCACGCCCGCCGCGATCCTGGGCTGGGGCGCCGTCGCGGCCGCCATGCATGGCGGCGTCGTCGGCGGCGCGCTGCTGCTGGGGTCGCCGCCGCAGCCGCCGCCCGGTCACGAGCACGTCTTTCAGGTCGTCGACCTGCCCCCGCAGCCGCTCCCGCCGGCGGCGCCGCCACGGCCGGTGGTCCCCGAACCGGAACCCGAACCGGAACCCGAACCAGAACCCGAACCGGAACCGGAACCCGAACCGGAACCCGAACCGGAACCGGAGCCCGAACCCGAACCGGAGCCCGAACCGGAACCGGAGCCGGAACCCGAACCCGAACCCGAACCGGAACCGGAACCGGTGGTCGAGCCCGCGCCCGTCGTCGCGCCGCCGCCGGCCCCGAAGCCGCCGCCGCCCAAGCCGCCGTCCAAGCCGCCGGCCGTGCGACCGCCGCCGGCAGAGCCGCCGCCGGTGGCCGCCCCGCCCGAACCGGCGCCGCCGCCCGCCGCCGTCGCCGCCGACGCTCCGGCCGCGGCCGCCCCCGCTCCGGCGTTGCAGGGGGCGCCGCTGGACTATGTGGCACCGGACCTGCACGCCGCCTACCGCCACAACCCGCCGCCGGCCTACCCGCTGCCGGCCCGCCGGCGCGGCCTGCAGGGGGTGGTGGTGCTGGAGGTGGACCTGGACGCCGGCGGCCGTCCGCGCCGCGTCGTCGTCCGCGACAGCTCGGGCCACGCCGTGCTCGACCGCGCCGCGGTGGCCGCCGTCGAGGATTGGCGCTTTCAGCCGGCGCGCCATGGTGGGCGCGCGGTGGCGGCGACGGTGGAGGTGCCGATCCGCTTTGCCTTGAACGATGGGAGACGTTGACGTGGAACAGCAGTGGTTCGGATGGTGGGGCGAGGCCGACTGGGTGGTGCGGGGCGTGTTCGTCGTCCTCACGGCGATGTCGCTGGTCTCGTGGACGGCCATTCTGTTCAAGGCGTGGCAGTTCGGCCGCTTCTTCCGGCGTGAGACCGCCCTGGCCCAGAGTCTGCGCCAGCCGGACGCGGCGCCGGACCTGGGGACGCAGGGCGGCCCCTCGGCCGGTTTCGCGCCGCTGCTGCGCCGCGCCCATGTGCCGGAATCGCTGTTCGCCCAGGTGGTGCGGGAGTTGCGCACCGAGATGGAGAACGGCCTCGTCATCCTGGCCACCATCGGCAACACCGCCCCCTTCATCGGCCTTCTGGGGACGGTGTGGGGCATCATGCACGCCCTGCAGACCCTGGGCGGCGAGACGGCGCTGACCCTGGCGATGGTCGGCGGCCCCGTCGCCGAGGCGCTGGTGGCCACCGCAGCCGGCCTGTTCGCCGCCATACCGGCGGTGATGGGCTACAACCTGCTGCTGCGCCGGCTGGCGCGCCTGATGGTGGTGGTGGAGGGCAACGGCCGCCGCCTGCTGGCGACGGAGGCGCCGTGATGGCCGGCGGCATCGGTGGCGGCGGCGGCGATTCGCCCATGTCGGAGATCAACGTCACGCCGCTGGTCGACGTGATGCTGGTGCTGCTGGTGATCTTCATCCTCACCGCGCCGCTGCTGGCGCAGGCGCTGCGGGTGGACGTGCCGCGCGCCGAGGCCGAGCCCAGCGGCGAGCCCGAGACCCTCACCGTCACCCTGACCGCCGACGGCGCGCTGATGCTCGACGATCACAGCATGGGGCGGGCGGCGCTGCGGGCGGCGCTGCGCGAGCGGCTGGCCGCCAAGCCCAAGATCGTCACCCGCTTCGCCGCCGACGGCGAGGCCTCCTACCAGCAGGTGGCCGAGGTGATCGCCCTCTTGCGCAAGGCCGGGGTCGAGCGCCTGGCCTTCGCCACCCAGGCCCCCTGACCCCCAAGAAAAAGGAATCGTCCCCCCCATGACTTGCAAGCGTGCTCTGACCGCCAGCGTTTCGGCCGCCGTGTTGGCGGCGTCGGCGGCGGTGGCCGAGGAACCCGTCGTGCTTGACGAGGTCAGCGTCACCGCCACCCGCGCCGCCCGCGCCACCAAGGACGTGCCGCAGTCCATCGCCGTCATCGGCGCGGACGAAATCGACGCCCAGAAGATGCTGAACGTCAAGGAAGGGCTCGACACCACCCCCGGCGTCCTCATCGAGAGCAGCCACGCCGGCTATGACGCCCGCCTGATCATCCGCGGCGCCGGGCTGAAGGCCCGCTACGGCATCCGCGAGATCATGCTGCTGCGCGACGGCGTGCCCATGACCGACCCCGATTCGTTCACGCGCCTGGATTTCGTCGACACCCAGGACATCGAACAGATCGAGGTGGTGAAGGGGCCGGGCGGCATCTATGCCGGCGGCTCGGCCGGCGGCACCATCCACGTCATCTCGAAATCGGTCTTCGACCTCGACAACCGCCTGCGCGTGGGCGGCGGCGACCAGGGGCAGGCCCTGGCGCACGGGCGCATCGGCGGCATGGTCTCCGACACCCAGGCGCTGTCGCTGACCGCCACCCACAAGCGCACCGACAACGACTGGCGGGCGTGGAACGAGTTCGACAGCAGCAACGCGGCGCTGAAGCACGGCGCCTTCATCGGCGAGGGCGTGCTGGAAAGCGAGATCGCCTACACCGAGGCCGACCTCCAGCTTCCCGGCCGCCTCGACCCCGCCGGCTATGCCGAGTTCCGCGCCACCGGCACCCAGGAGGGCACCGCCGACCCCTGGAAGCACAGCGGCCGCTATTCCAAGATCCTGTTCGCCAATCTGCGCTATGAGCAGGAGGTCGGCGACTGGACCATCAAGCCGCGCCTCTACGGCACCTGGTGGGAGCACTTCCACCCCGTCACCGGCTTCATCAATGTCAGCGAGAACAACTACGTCTTCGGCGGCGATCTGGAGGGGCAGTGGCGGCACACGCTGGCCGGGATGGGCGCGACCCTGGTCGTCGGCGGCACCGTGCGCCGTGACATCAGCGCCGACGCCGAGAAATACACCTATCGCGACGTTCTCACCGCCGGCCCCAGCATCGTTGCCACCCTGTCCGACCGCACCGGCGCGCTGGCGCAGGTGCAGGACACCTACAACACCCTCTACGGCGTCTTCGCGCAGGAATCGCTGCACGTCACCGACGACATCCTCCTCGATGTCGGCTTCCGGCTCGACCGCTCCGAGTTCGACATCACCGAGACCGAGCACATCGGCTTCAACTACGGCCTCAACAATTACGTCGTGAACCCGGCGCCGGTGGTGACGAGCTCGACGCCCGGCTTCACCCTGTTCTCGCCCAAGCTGGGCGTGTCCTGGGCGGTGCGCGAGGGCCTCAACCTCTACGGCAGCGTCGCCCAGGGCGGCCAGGTGCCGTCCAGCAGCGAGATCACCAGCAATCCGGGCCTCGACAGCGCCGTCGCCACCAATTTCGAGCTGGGCGCCAAGGGACGCTTTCGGGGCCTCAGCTTCGACGTCGCCGCCTATTACGGCACCGTCGAGGACGAGATCGTGCAGCAGTACCAAAGCGGCCAGTCCGTCTATCGCAACGCCGGCGAGACCCGCAAGCGCGGCATCGAACTGGGCGGCGCCTACGAAATCCTCGACGGCCTCAACCTCGGCGGCGGCTACGCCTACAGCGATTACCAGTTCGAGGACTTCACCGAAATCGTCCGCACCTTCGTCCCCGGCGTCGGCATGGTGGCCACCAACCAGGACCGCGCCGGCAATACGCTGCCCTATGTGCCGCGGCACCAGTATTCCCTTTTCGCCAGCTACGCCCACGACAGCGGCCTGCGGGCGCGCGTCGAGACGCGAAGCTGGGGCGACTACTGGCTGGACAACGCCAACACCGAGAAGCACGGCGGCTACGATCTCGTCACCGACGTCATGGTCGGCTACGAGCGCGGCGCCCACAGCCTGCAACTCAACGTCGACAACGTCTTCGACAAATATTTCGCCGTCGAGGCCACCAAGGATCTCAACGGCGACAAGCGCTACCGGGTGGCACCACCGCGCACCTGGATGCTCACCTACCGCTACCGCTGGTAAGGAGACGGTTCCATGCGAGCAATCCTGATTCTCCTGGCGGCGGTCTGCGCCGGGGTGGCTCCGGCGGCGGCACAGCACCGCGGCCACGACGCCGGCGGCACCCCCGCCAGCGCCGCCGCCATCGGCCACTGGACCGGTTATCCCACCCTGCGCACCGTCCGCGCCGGGCGCGCGGGGGCCCGGGTGCTGGTCAGCGGCGTGGCGGCGGAGGCGGCCGCCGTGCTGCCGCCCGAGGGCGCGCCCTGGGAGATCACCCTCGACGGCGGCGAGGGCCGCTTCGAGGCGCGCGGCGGCGGCAACTATCATTGGCTGGTGGTGCGCGAGGAGGGCGAGGGTCTGGTGCGCATCGCCACCGCCGCGCAGTATTTTTCCGGCCCGGGCACGGCGCCGGCGGCGCTGCTGGCGAAGCCGATGGCGGAGCTTGAGGTCGTGCCCGACCCCATCCCCCGCGAGCACGCCCATTACCGCGCCGGCGAAAAATGGCCCTTCCTGGTGCGCTTCCGGGGCCAGCCGCTGGCCGACGCCCGCGTGCGCCTGCACACCGGCTATGGCAGCCGCATCAGCGCCGTCACCGGCGGCGACGGCCGCGTCGTCCTGCCCATTCCCGACGACATGCCGGCGGCGGTGGCGGGCGGCAAGAACGCCCACGGCCGCCCGCCCAAGGCGCCGCTGGTGGTGGCGGTCGAGCACGAGGCCGACGGCATCCGCTACGTCGCCAGCTTCAGCGCCGGCTATCGCCCCAACGCCTTCGCCGACCGCGCGCTGTGGCCGGGGGTGGCGTTCATGGGCCTGGGAATGCTGGCGGCCGCGCCCCTGTGGCGCCGCAAGCGGAAGGAGGCACGGTGATGACGATGACCCTGAGCCGCGTGCGCCTGGGGGTGCAACTGCTGATGCTGGCGCTGACCGTCTACGGCGGCAACGTCGTCGGCTATTACATGGCCCAGAAGATCAGCAACGCGCTGCCGGCGTTGTCCTGCGCCTATGACCAGCAGAACGGCGCCTATTGCGTGCTGATTCCCTTCCAGCACCAGATGCACCACCGGGTGGGCGAGGGCCTCGTCGCCCTGGGGGCAGTGACCTTCGAGCTGTTCCTGCCCATGCTGTTCACCTTCCTGACCTTCTTCGCGTTCTTCGTGGTGCTCAACAAGGCCTTCTGCGGCTGGATCTGCCCGCTGGGGACGCTCCAGGAGCTTCTGTACAAGGCGGGGCGCTGGCTGTCGGCGCCGCTGCGGGCGTTGGACGCCGCCACCGTGCGGCGGCTGCGGCCGGTGAAGTGGCTGATGCTGGCGGGGCTGATCTTCCTGCTGCCGATGCTGGCCGGGCTGGGGGCGGCGCCCCACGCCGCCGGCGACGCCTTCTGCCAGATTTGCCCCTCGCGCATCGCCACCACGCTGCTGACCGGCGACGCCGAGCAGGTGGCGGTGCCGACGTCGGGCTGGGCGGAGATGGGCTTCGCGGCGCTGCGCAACACCATCTTCGGCTTCGTGCTGGTGGCGGCGGTGGCGCTGCGCCAGCCCTTCTGCCGCGTCTGTCCGCTGCTGGCGCTGCACGCCGTCTTCCGGCGGCTGTCGCCGATGCGGCTGGTCAAGCGGCCCAGCGACCGCTGCGCGCGCTGCGGCATCTGCGTCAAGGCCTGTCCGATGGACATCGTCGAGGTGGCGCGCGAGCAGGGGCCCAAGGCCTTCCACGCCGACTGCACCCTGTGCGGGCGCTGCGTCGAGTTCTGCCCCGAGGACGGCACCCTGGCGCTGAAATGGGGGCCGGTGCCGCTGTTCACCTCGCGGGCGGACTATTTCCGCGCCCGCGTGCGCACCGAGCGCCCCGACGGCACCCCGGTGGCGGCGCGCCTGCCGCGCAAGGCGCCGGGGCCGGTGGAGGGCGCCTGATGCCCGAGGTCATCGCCACGTTCGGCCTCCTGGGGGCGGCGCTGCTGGGGCTGTCGGTGGGGCTGACGGCCTGCACCGTCTCCTGCCTGCCCTATATGGGCACCTGGGTGCTGGGGCGCGCCGCCGGCGCCGGGGCGGCGTTCGCCGACGCCGGCGCCTTCGTGCTCGGCCGCGTCGGCGGCTACGCGGCGCTGGCCGCCGCCGCCGGCGTGGCCGGCGCCTGGCTGGCCGACGGGCTGGAGGGCTACGGCGCCGTGGCGCTGGGCCTGGGGGCGATCCTCGCCGCCGGGTTGCTGCTGCGCCCCGAGGCCGGCGGCCGCGACTGCGCGTCCCCACGCCGGCCGCGGCTGCCGCCGGCGCTGATGGGCGCGGCGCTGGCGCTGGTGCCGTGCCCGCCGCTGACCACCCTGGTCGCCGCCGCCGCCGCCAGCGGCAGCCTCGCGCATGGCGCCGCCCTGGGGCTGGCCTTCGGGCTGGGGGCGGCGGTGACGCCGCTGCTGGTGGTGCTGCCGGCGTTGGGCGGCTTCGCCGGGGCGATGCGGCGCCAGCAACCCTGGCTGGGGCGCTGGCTGCGCCTTGGGGGGGCGGCGGTGCTGGCGGTCATCGGCCTGCGGGCGGTGGCCGGGGGGCTGGGCGCGCTGTAGGCGCGCGCGCCGGCCTTGATCCGGATCAATGTCCACCCTATCCGAAGGGGTTATGCCGGAGACCTTCTAGCGCGGGAAGGTTATGGACGGCACCGTTCTCTCCAACATCCTGGCCATCGGGCTGGTCAGCACGCTGCACTGTTCGGCGATGTGCGGCGGCATCATGGGCGCGCTCAGCCTCAGCCTGCCGGCGGAGGCGCGCGAGCGGTCGGGGCTGTTCGCCGTCTATGTGCTGCTGTTCAACCTCGGCCGCCTCGTCACCTATGCCGGCTTGGGGGCGGCCGTCGGCGTGCTGGGGCGCGGCCTGCTGGGGGTGTTGCCGCCGCAATGGGCGCACTGGCTGTTCCAGGGCTCCCTGGCGCTGGTCTGTGTCGTCGTCGGCCTGCACCTGATTGGCGCGCTGCCCCGCCTGGCGCGGTTCGAAAGCCTGGGCGCGCTGGTGTGGCGGCTGGTGGAGCCGCTGGGGCGCAGCCTGCTGCCGGTGACCCGGCCCGTACAGGCGCTGGCCTACGGCGTCGTGTGGGGCTTTTTGCCCTGCGGCCTCGTCTACGGGATGCTGTTGGTGGCGCTGTCGGCGGGCGGCGCCCAGGCGGGGGCGGCGGTGATGGGGGTGTTCTGGCTGGGCTCGCTGCCGACGCTGCTGGCGGCCGGAATGCTGACGCGGGCGATGGTGCGGCTGGTGCGCCTGCCGCGGCTGCGCTTCGGGCTGGGGCTGGGGCTGATCGCCCTGGGCTTCTTCACCGTGCTGGCGCCGCCCTTCCTGCCCAATCCCGGCGTACCCATGATGGCGGGCTGAGCATGGACGTCATCGACACCCGCCTCATCGGCGCCTCGCCCGAGATGGCCAGCCTGCTGCGCACCGCCCGCGTTGTGGCGGCGGCCGACGCCACCGTGCTGCTGGTGGGCGAAACCGGCACCGGAAAGGAACTGCTGGCGGAGGTTCTGCACGCCTGGAGCCGGCGGCACCAGGGGCCCTTCCTGCCGGTCAATTGCGCCGCCCTGCCCGAGGCGCTGGTCGAAAGCGAACTGTTCGGCTGCCGCCGCGGCGCCTTCACCGGCGCGGTCAGCGACCAGCCCGGGAAGGTGGTCGCCGCCGACGGCGGCACGCTGTTCCTGGACGAGGTCGGCGAACTGCCGCTGGCGGCGCAGGCGAAGCTGCTGCGCTTCCTGGAAAGCGGCGAGGTGCAGCCGGTGGGGCAGGCGCGCCCGCGCCGGGTGTCGGCCCGCGTCGTCGCCGCCACCAACCGCGATCTCACCGCCCTGGTGGCCGATGGCCGCTTCCGCCAGGATCTGTTCTACCGCCTCAACGTCGTTCCCATCGACCTGCCGCCCCTGCGCGAGCGCGCCGGCGACGTGCCGGTGCTGCTGGAGCATTTCCTGCGCCGCCTCGCCCGCGTCCACGACCTGGCGCCGCCGCGGCTGTCGCCCGAGGCGCTGCGGCGCCTGAAGGCCTATCGCTGGCCGGGCAATGTGCGGGAATTGCGCAATGTCTGCGAGCGGTTGGTGATTCTGCACGCCGGCGGGGTCGTCGACGTCGCCGCCTTGCCGGTGGAGATCCGCTCCGGCGCGGCGCCGGAACCGGCGCGACTGGGCCTGAGCCTGCCCGACGGCGGCCTGCGCCTCGACGAGGTGGAACGCAGCCTCATCGGCCAGGCGCTGGCCAAGACGGCCGGCAACCGCAGCCAGGCGGCGCGCCTGCTGGGCATCAGCCGCGACACGCTGCTCTATCGCCTCAAGAAATACGCCCTGTCCTGAGGGGCGCGGGCGTTCATTCCGGCGCCGCCGGGCGCCGCGCCGCGCCCCACAGATGCATGGCGGTGGCGCCCAGCCCCACCAGCAGCGCCAGGAAGACGGCCAGCGCGCCCGCCACCGGCACCAGCGCCACCAGCGCCAACAGCAGCAACCCCAGCAGCGTCCAGCCCAGGCGGGCCTCGTCGCTCGGCGGCGCCCGGCGGCGCAGCAGGCGGCGCAGCCCGGCCCCCACCCAGCCGCCCGCCACCGCGCCCGCCGCCAGCAGCGCCGCGGCGTAGGCGGCCAGGGCGAAAAGGCCCACCAGGCTACCGAACAGGGTGGCGATCAGCAGCCCGGCCCCCACCGGCACCGCCACCAGCACCGCGAAGCCGAGGGCGAGGCTGGCCCAGGGGCGGCGGCGGCCCGCAAGCACCGCGCCCTGCATCAGGCGCGGCGCCGCGCCGTGCAGGACCGCGGCCAGGATGGCGGCGGCGACCAAGGCGGCCGCCACCGCCGCCAGCCCGGTGAGGACGATGGCCACGCCGACGCGCTCCCGCCCCTCGAAGCCGCGCCGCGCCGCGTGCCGCTCCGGTCCCGGCAGGCGCAGAAGCTCGCCGCCCACCCGGGCGCCGGGCGCCACCGTCACCTCGGCGCCGCGCGCCCGGACGTCGCCGCCGATTTGCGCCCCGGCCGCCAGTTCCAGATCGCCGCCGGTGAATTCGACGTCGCCGTCCACCTGGCCGCTGATGCGCAGGGTGCCGCCGGCGGCGCGAACGAAGCCGCCGATGTGGCCCTGCAGGTCGAGGTCGAACCCGGCGAGGATGGCGTCGCCGGCCACGGTGCCCGCCGCCGGCTGGGTGATGCTGGCGCCGGCGGCGATCAGGTCGCCGGCGACGTCGCCGCCGGCGGCGACGCGGACGCCCGCCGCGACCACCACGGCGACCGCGCTGTCGGCCAGCAAGAGCGAGGCGCCGGCCATGAAGACGTCCTGCGCCTGCGTCCCCTCGACGCGGACCCGGCGCCCGGCGGCGAAGACCTTGTCTGGGGTCCGGGCGCGCACCAGCACGCGGTCGCCGGCGATGAACAGCTTATCGCTGAACGTGCCGGTTGCGGTGGCGTCGCCATGCGGGGCGGGGGGCGTCTGGGCCGCGCCGGGGGCGGCCAACAGCAGGAAAACCGGCACCAGGATTGCCCGCAGGGGCCGCATCGCATCACTCTCCTTTGCCGCGAACCGCCACCAGGATGATGCCGCCCGGCGCGTGTGTCCATCCTCGCCATGCGCGGTAGCGGTCACGCGATGGTGACTGGCGGTGCCGGCCGGCTGCGTTAGATTCAAGGTCATGCACGACGCCCGCTCCGCGCCCGAGGCCCGCGACGGCGGCGGCCCGCTCGCGGGACGGGGCCGCCGCGTCATGCTGTTGCGCCTGCTGCCGGTGGCCGTCATTGCCGCCGGATTCGCCGCCTTCTGGCTGCTGGGGCTGGACGACTACGTCACCTTCGAGACCATCGCCGCCTATCGCGAAGAACTGAAGGCATGGGTGGCGCGGGACTGGCCGCTGGCGGCCCTCAGCTTCGTGGCCGCCTATGTGACGATGGTCGCCGTGGGGGTGCCGGGCGCGGCGGTGGCCACAATCACCGCCGGCGTCCTGTTCGGCACCTGGGCGGGGGCGCTGCTGTCGGGCCTTGCCGCCACCATCGGCGCAACGGTGGTGTTTCTGGCCGCGCGCCTGGCGGTGGGCGACGCCCTGCTGCGGCGGGCGGGGCCGGCGGTGCGGCGCATGGAGGCGGGCTTCCGCCGCAACGCGCTGTCCTACCTGCTGGTGCTGCGGCTGATCCCGCTGTTTCCGTTCTGGCTGGTCAATATCGTCCCGGCCTTCCTGAACGTGCCGTTGCGGATCTATGTGCTGGGCACGCTGCTGGGGGTGTTGCCCGGCTCGTTGGTGTTCGCGGGGCTGGGGAACGGCCTGTCGCATGTGCTTGCCGGCGGCGAACCGCCGGGCCCGGAGGTTCTCCTGGCGCCCAAGGTTCTGCTGCCGCTGCTGGCGCTGGCGGTGCTGGCGTTGTTGCCGGTGGCCTGGCGCGAATGGCGCCGGCGCCGGCGGGGCGACGCCGATGTCTGAGCGTGCCGCCGCCGACATCTGCGTCGTCGGCGCCGGGGCGGCCGGGCTGTCGGTGGCGGCCGGGGCCGCGCAATTGGGGGCGCGGGTGGTGCTGTTCGAGGCCGGCCGCATGGGCGGGGAATGCCTCAACACCGGCTGCGTGCCCTCCAAAGCGCTGCTGGCGGCGGCGCAGGCGGCGCAGGCGGTGCGCGCGGCGCCCGCCTTCGGCATCCGAGTGGAGGCGCCGGCGGTCGACTGGGCGGCGGTGCGGGCGCATGTCGACGGCGCCATCGCCGCCATCGCCCCCCATGACTCCGAGGAACGCCTGACCGGGCTGGGGGTGCGGGTGGTGCGGGCGCGGGCGCGCTTCGTCGGCCGCCGCGAGGTCGAGGGCGGCGGCGTGCGGGTGCGGGCGCGCTTCCTCGTCGTCGCCACCGGCGCGGCGCCGGCGCTGCCGCCGCTGGCGGGGCTGGAGTCGGTGCCCTTCCTGACCAACGAAAACGTCTTCGCCTTGGACCAGCGCCCGGCCCGGCTGCTGGTGCTGGGCGGCGGCCCGGTGGGCTGCGAACTGGCCCAGGCGTTTCGCCGCCTGGGGACCGAGGTGGCGCTGCTCAGCGACTCGCGGCTGCTGCCCCGCGACGACGCCGAGGCGGCGGCGGTGGTCGCTGGGCGTCTGCGCGCCGAGGGCGTCGAGGTGCACGAGGGCGTCGCGGCGGCGGCGGTGGCGGCCGCGCCTGGCGGCGTGGGGGTGACGCTGGCCGACGGCCGGCGCCCCGACGGCAGCCATCTGCTGCTGGCCACCGGCCGCCGGGTGGAGGTCGAGGGCCTGGGGCTGGAGGCGGCCGGCATCGCCGCCGCGCCCAAGGGCATCCCCGTGGACCGGCGCCTGCGCACCGCCAACCGGCGGGTGTTCGCGGTCGGCGACGCGGCGGCGGTGGCCGGGGTGGGGGCGCTGCGCTTCACCCATGTCGCCGCCCACCACGCCGCCGTGGTGCTGCGCCAGGCGCTGTTCCGGCTGCCGGCGCGGGTGGAGGCGCGGGCGGTGCCGTGGGTGACCTACACCGACCCCGAACTGGCCCATGTCGGGCTGTCCGAGGCCGATGCCGCCGCGGCGGGGCGGCCGGCGCGGGTGTGGCGGGCGCCCATCGCCGCGACCGACCGCGCCCGCACCGACCGCGCGCCCGAGGGCGTCGTCAAGGTCGTCACCACCCCCGGCGGCCGCGTGCTGGGCGCCACCGTCGTCGCCCGCCATGCCGGGGAGATGATCCTGCCCTGGGTGCTGGCGGTGCGGCGGCGGGCGCGCATCGCCGAGATCGCCGGCGCCATCGTGCCCTATCCGACCCTGTCGGAGGCCGGCAAGGCGGCGGCGGCGGCGTATTTCGTGCCCAAGCTGACCGGGACGCGGGCGCGCGGCCTGGTGCGGCTGCTGGCGCGGCTGGGTTGAGAGAGAAGGAAAGCGCATGACGGTTCATTCGCGCCGCGATCCCCGCAAGTTCCGCGACCCCGACGTCACCGCCGACGGCCAGCGGCGGGCGAAAGTGGCGCTGCGGCGGTTGGAGACGCTGTGGATCAACACCGGCACGCAATGCAACCTGAGTTGCGCGCACTGCTACATCGAATCCAGCCCGCGCAACGACCGCCTCGTCTACCTCACCGCCGCCGAGGTCGCGGCCTATCTGGACGAGATCGAGCGCGACGGCCTGGGCACCGGCTGCATCGGCTTTACCGGCGGCGAGCCCTTCGTCAACCCGCAGTTCATGGCGATGCTGGAGGACGCGCTGGCGCGCGGCTTTCGGGCGTTGGTGCTGACCAACGCCATGCGGCCGATGGCCCGGCGGCAGGAGGCGCTGCTGGACCTGCGGCGCCGCTTCGGGGCGCGGCTGGAACTGCGGGTGTCGCTGGACCACCCCGACCCGGCCGTGCACGACGCCGAGCGCGGCGCCGGAAGCTGGGCGGTCACGATGGCGGGGCTGGCGTGGCTGGACGCCAACGGCTTTGCGCCGGCGGTGGCGGCGCGGCGTCTGGGTGGCGAGGCAGAGGCCGATCTTCGCCGCGGCTTCGCGCGGTTGTTTGCGGCGCGCGGCCTGGGCATCGACGCCGCCGACGCCGCCCGTCTGGTGGTGTTCCCGGAAATGGACGCCGCCGCCGACGCGCCCGAGATCACCGAGGCCTGCTGGGGTCTGCTGGGGGTGGCGCCGGGGGCGGTGATGTGCGCCGGCGCCCGCATGGTGGTGCGGCGCAAGGGCGCCCCCCGCCCGGCGGTGGTGGCCTGCACGCTGCTGCCCTATGACCCGCGCTTCGAGATGGGCGCCACCCTGGCCGAGGCGAGGGGCGAGGTGGCGCTCAACCACCCGCACTGCGCCCAGTTCTGCGTCCTGGGCGGCGCTTCCTGCGGGGGATGACGGCGGCGGCGGCGGCGCCCACATGTGGGGCAGGACGCAACCACAGCCGGGGGTCATCATGGGCGATCACGTCTATCGGGTCATCACCATCGCCGGCAGTTCCACCGAAAGCATCGAGGACGCCATCCGCAAGGCCGTCGCCAAGGCCTCCGAGGGCGGGGAGTCGCTGCGCTGGTTCGAGTTGGCCGAGACCCGCGGCCACATCGAGAACGGCCGCGTGGCGCATTTCCAGGTGGTCCTGCGCGTCGGCATGAACATCGGCAGCGTCGAAGCATGACCCAAAGGGCTTACCCCGAAGGTTCTGGCCGCCCCTGTCCGCAGTGGGGTTTCTTCCGAATTGCAGATATTCTAGTGTGATTGGCTTCCTTCGACATAAGCCCGACGGTGACATTCTGGATCGTGCAGTCTCCTTCCCGGTGGTCGGCCTCGGGGCCTCCGCCGGCGGCATCGAAGCCCTGGAGAGCTTCTTTCGGGCCATCCCAAGTGACACCGGCCTGGCCTTCGTGGTGATCACGCATCTCCCGGCCCAGCACAAGAGCGCGATGAGCGACATCTTGCGCCACTACACCGCCATGCCGGTGGCGGAGGCGCAGGACGGCATGGCGCTGGAACCGGATCACGTCTACACCGCCCCGTCCGGCGGCGCGTTGCGGATGGCCGGCGAGCGCCTCTGTGTCGAGGAACCGACGGACGGCCACGGGTTGCGCAATCCCGTCGATAGCTTCTTCGTGTCCCTGGCCGCCGCGGCGGGCGAGCGCGCCATCGGCATCATTCTTTCCGGCGGCGGCAGCGACGGCACGCTGGGGGCGCGGGCGTTGAAGGAAAACGGCGGCCTTGTGATCGCGCAGGGCTCGAATCACACCCAGCCGCGGCATTCGGCCATGCCGCAAAGCGCCATCGCCACCGGGCTTGTCGATCTGGTGCTGCCGGCGGACGCGATGACCGAGAGCCTGCTGCGCTATTGCCAGGCGCTGGAGGCTCCCGGCGACGCCGAGGGCGAGCCGGACCGATGGCTGCCCGAGATCTACACGCTGCTGCGCAACCATGTCGGCCACGATTTCAGCGGCTACAAGCGCCAGACCTTCCTGCGCCGCGTGCGCCGGCGCATGAAGGTGGTGCAGGTCGAGACGCTGGCCGACTACGTTCAGCGCCTGCGCGCGGAGCCGGAGGAAGCCGACCTGTTGTTCCGCGACCTGCTGATCGGCGTCACGGGTTTTTTCCGCGACGGCCAGGCCTTCAAGGCCCTGCGCCAGCGGGTCGTCCCCCGCCTGTTCGAAGGCAAGGGCGCCGCCGACGACATTCGGGTCTGGGTGCCGGGATGCTCGACCGGCGAGGAGGTCTACTCCATCGCCATCCTGCTGGCCGAATACGCCGAAAACCTGCCCGCCGTGCCCCGCATCAACGTGTTCGCCACCGATATCGATGACGCGGCGTTGCAGGTGGCGCGCGCCGGGCGCTACCCGGCCGCCCTGCTGGAGGGCGTGTCGGAGGAGCGCCGGCGGCGCTATTTCACCCGCGAGGACGACACCTATACCGTCAACCGGCGGGTGCGGGGGCTGTGCACCTTTTCCGCCCACAGCCTGATCCGCGATCCGCCGTTCTCGCGCATCGACCTGGTCTCGTGCCGGAACTTGCTGATCTACATGGGCAGCGAGTTGCAGAAGCGCCTCATCCCCATGTTCCACTTTGCGCTGCGCGCGGGGGGGTATGTGTTCCTGGGCAGTTCCGAGAACCTCACCCAGCACGGCGACCTGTTCGCCAGCATCGACAAGTCCAACCGCATCTTTCAGCGCCGCGGCGACGCCATGCCGGCGCCCAGCTACCGGGACGTGCTTCCCAGCCTGGGCCCGGCGCCGCCGGGCCTTCGCGGCCCGCTCAAGCCGCAGGTCAACGTCATGGCGCCGACGGCGCCCCGCCGCAGCGCCGAAATCCGGATGCTGGAGCGCTATGCCCCGCCGCATGTGGTGGTCAACCGCGACGGCGACATCATCCATTATTCGGCG